>NZ_CAXUPL020000002.1:0-1033734 GCF_964252855.1 Phenylobacterium sp. LjRoot225
CGATCGACTTTCCGTCGACCCCACTGTTTTGCGCCGGTGGGCGGCGGAGGCGGCTATCTAGTGGCCGGCCTCTTTGGTGTCAATCGCTCGTTTCCGACTTTTTGCTCCGGCCTCCGGGGAGGATTTAGAGCGCAAAGATCGCAGCGGGCCGCCGAGGGGCTTCCCCCATAAGTCCGTCGCGATTCGATTGAGGCTGGGGAAAATACCCATTTGCTGGAGAAAATCAAGCGCTTTTCGGCGACTGGTTCTCTCCGGCGGGTGTCGTCCGGAGCGGAGGCGGCTTCTAGGCCCGGGCCCGGGGGGAGTCAACCGTCCACGGAGCGGTTTTCCTCGCCAAGACGCCGCGCAGGACGTCCGCCCCCTCGCATCCGGAACGTTCGCCCCCTATTAAGGGAGGTGGAAGGAAACCTATCGAGATGCTCTCGCAGAAAGCCCGTTACGCCCTGCGCGCCTTGGTCGAACTGGCCCGGGCCGATGGCGCGCAGCTCACCTCCGGGGAGCTTTCGCTCCGCGCCGACGCGCCGCGCAAATTTCTCGAGGCCATCCTTCTGGAGCTCTCGCGCAACCAGCTGGTGGTCAGCCGCCGCGGCAAATTCGGCGGCTATGTCCTGGCCCAGCCTGCCGAGCAGATCAGCTTCGCCCAGGTGATTCGCGTGATCGACGGCCCCTTGGCGCTGGCGCCCTGCGTCAGCAAGCGGATGGGCTTCCGCAAGTGCGACGACTGTCCCGAGGACCCGTCGCTCTGCGCGCTCCGCGAGGCGCTGCGCCGCGCGCGCGACGCCACCGCCGAGGTGCTGGAGGCCTATAGCCTGGCCGAAGCGGCCGCGACCGGCGGGGCGATCGAGGAGATCGAGGCCGCCGTCTCCGCCTGACGTCCGCCGCGCGGCGTCAATCCGCGACGAAACACGTCTGGCCAGACATGGAACGGGCGGGGAAGTCCCCCTTCCCCGCCCTGCCGGCTGGCGACCGGCGTCCAGCCCTCCATCGGAGGGTATCCTCAGCCGGCGGCGATATAGGACTTCAGTCCTTCCGCCTCGGCCTCGACTTCGGAAATCTTCCACTTCACCAGGTCGCCGATGGAGATCAGGCCGACCAAGCGGTCCTTGTGGCAGACCGGCAGGTGGCGGATGCGGCGGTCGGTCATGCGGCCGAGCAGCGAATCGATCGTTTCGCCGGGCTCGGCGAACAGCACGTCGCGCGTCATGCAGCTGGACACCGGCTCGGCCAGCGACGCGGGGCCGCCTTCAGCCACCACACGGACGATGTCGCGCTCGGAGACGATGCCGGCGACCTGGCCGCCGGCGTCCAGCACCACCAGGGCGCCGACCCTGCGGGCGTGAAGCTGGGAGGCCACGGCGGCGATGGTCTCGGAAGGGCTGGTCGTGAAGACCAGGTCGCCCTTTCCCTTGAGGATTTGCGACACAAGCATCGGCGCTTCTTCCCGTCTTTTCTGGAAGAACACCGTTGCGCAATTTTGTTGCAAGATCAACGCACACCGCTGTGACGGCGACCGACTTGGGCCGGGGCGCTCAGCGGCGGCCGGCGAGCATGGCGAACGGTCCGACCAGCACCAGACCCGCGGCGAAGCCGGCGAGATGCGCCTCCCAGGCGATGCTGGCCCCGCCGCTTCCGGGCACCCAGGCGCCGCCGAGAACCCCCACCAGCAGATTGATCACCAGCAGGGCTGCGCCCATGCCGAGCACCGCCGACGAAGTGACGCCGCCCAGCCGGCCGCGCCCGCCGATCAGGCGCGCCGCCGCCCCCATCAGGCCGCAGACCGCGCCCGAGGCGCCGACGATGCCCGCCTCCCCGCCCGGGTGGACGGCGGCGAAGCCCAGGTTTCCGAGCGCGCCGCACAGGAGGTAGAAGGAAAAGAAGGCGAAGGCGCCGCGGGGGCGCTCCCCGAAATAGCGCGCCACCGGCGTCGCGAAGGCGAGCGCCATGGCGGCGTTGGTCATCGCGTGGAGCCAGTTGCCATGCAGGAAGATGGCGGTGAAGACGCCGCGCCATTCCCCGGAGCGCAACGACACCGGCGTGAACACAAAGGCGTCGACCAGACGACTCGGCGTCTGAGCCTGCAAGGCGTAACCGCCGAGAATAACCACCACCAGGGCCATCGCCGGCCAGGGCGCGTTGAACACCGGCTCGCGCACCGGCTCGCGATCAGGCGCCGGCCTCTGCGGAAAGCCGCGGCGGGGATCGTTCGAGGTGTCCTGGAAGAGGCTCGCCTGCATCGCCCCACCATTTAGGTGTTCTTGGCCGCCGGCGCGAGCGGTCGCGGCCATCTCGCCTTGCTCGGGGCGCCCGCGGCGGCGATGTTGCCCAACGAATGTACTCGCCCATGAGGCCAAAGCTTCCAATGATCCGCACTTTCCGGGCCGGCGCGGCGCTCGCCGCCGCCGCCCTTCTGCTCGTCGTCGGCCAGACGACGGCCGCCTCGCCTCACCCGCTGGCGGCCAGCGAATGGGCCCAGGCGCGCTCCGACCTCAAGGCCGATCCCGACATCCGGTTCGGCGTCCTGCCGAACGGCATGCGCTATGCGGTTCGCCGCCAGACCATTCCCGCCGGCCAGGGCGCGCTCAGGCTCTGGATCGGCGCCGGCGCGCTGGCGGAGTCCGACGCCCAGCAAGGGCTCGCCCACTTCCTCGAGCACATGGCCTTCAACGGCTCCAAGGGCGTCAAGGAGGGCGAGATGATCCGCATCCTCGAGCGCCTGGGCCTGGCCTTCGGACCGGACACCAACGCCTCGACCGGCTTCGACGAGACCGTCTACAAGCTCGACCTGCCGCGCACCAATGCAGAGACGCTCGACACCTCGCTGATGCTGTTGCGCGAAACCGCCGGCAATCTGACCATCGCCCCCGAGGCGGTCGACCGCGAGCGCGGGGTGGTGCTCTCGGAGGAACGCGCCCGCGACACCCCGGGCTACCGGATCGTCAAGCAGCGCCTGGGCTTCCTGCTCGAGGGCCAGCGGCTTCCCGAGCGAATGCCGATCGGCAAGGTCGAGGTGCTGAAGACCGCGCCGGCCGCGCAGATCGCCGACTTCTACCAGCACTACTACCGGCCCGACCGCGCCGTGCTGGTGGCGGTGGGCGATTTCGACCCGGCGGCCATGGAGGCCAAGATCCACGCCCGGTTCGGCGACTGGCGCGCCGCGGCGCCCGCCCGACCGGATCCCGATCTGGGGCCTGTGAAGCGCCGCGGAACCGAGGCCAGGCTGCTGGTCGAACCCGGCGCGCCGCTCGGAATGCAGCTCAGCTGGACCGCGCCGCCGGACCTGTCGCTCGACAGCAAGGCCCGGCAGCGCCGCGAGCTCGTCGAACAGCTGGGCCTCGCGGTCATGAACCGGCGCTTCTCCGCCATCGCGCGAGCCCCCTCCCCCCCGTTCATCGGCGCGGCGGCGATGAAGTTCGACCAGAACCGCTCGGCCGAGATCACCCTGCTGAACGTCGTGGCCGACGCCGACGGCTGGCGCCAGGCGCTGGCGTCGGTGGACGCCGAACAGCGTCGCGCCGTCCTCTATGGCGTGCGCCAGGACGAGCTGGACCGCGAGATCGTCGAGATCCGCGCACGCCTGAAGGCCGCCGCCCAAGGCGCCGCCACCCGCCGCCCGCAGGAGATCGCCGACGAGATCGTCGGCTCCCTGGGCGACGGCGAGGTGGTCACCAGTCCCGCCCAGGACCTGGCGCTGTTCGACGAGATCGTGAAGGACCTGAAGGCCGCCGAGGTCTCCGCGGCCTTGAAGAGCGCCTTCTCGGGCTCCGGCCCGCTGCTGTTCGCCGCGTCGCCCAAGCCGATCGACGGCGGCGTGGCCACTCTGCTGGCGGCGCTGGCCCAGTCCCAGACGGTCGCGGTGACCCCGCCCGTCGCCCCGGCGCAGATCGCCTGGCCGTATGCGGGCTTCGGTGCGCCCGGCAAGGTGGCCGAGCAGCGCAAGGTCGACGACCTCGGCGTCACCTTCGTCCGCTTCGAGAACGGCGTGCGGCTGACGATCAAGCCGACCAGGTTCCGTGACGACGAGGTGCTGGTGCGAGCCAACGTCGGGCGCGGCCTGATCGACCTGCCCAAGGACCGCCAGGCCGCCACCTGGGCGGGGAACGCCTTCATCGAGGGCGGGCTGAAGCAGATCTCCAACGAGGACATGGAGCGGGTCCTGGCGGCGAAGGTCTACGGCGCCCGCTTCGGCGCGGCCGACGACGCCTTCGTGCTGTCGGGCGCCACGCGAACCAACGATCTGCCCACCGAGCTCGAGGTGCTGGCGGGCTATGTGTCCGATCCGGGCTGGCGGCCGGAGGCCTTCCTGCGGCTGCAGGCCAGCGGCAAGACCATCCACGACCAGTATGAGGCGACCGATTCCGGCGTGCTCGCCCGCGACCTCGGCGGCATCCTGCACAGCGGCGACCGGCGCTGGACCTTCCCGTCGCGCGAGGAGATCGCCGACGCCCGGCTGGCCGACCTGCAGGGCCAGATCGCGCCCGAGCTCGCCACGGGGGCGATCGAGGTGGTGGTCGTGGGCGACGTGACGCCCGAGACGGCGATCGCCGAGGTCGCCCGCACCTTCGGCGCCCTGCCGCCCAGGCCTGCGCCCGAGCTGGCGCCCGCCGCTGACCGCCGCGTCGGTTTCCCGGCGCCGACGCCCCAGCCCGTCACCCTGGTCCACAAGGGCCGCGCCGACCAGGCCATCGGCTACATCGCCTGGCCGACCACCGACGTCTGGGCCGATCCGCAACGCGCCTTCGCCACCGCGGTGCTGGGCGAGGTGATGCGCACCCGCCTCACCGACCAGCTGCGCGAGGCGGAGGGCGCCACCTACAGTCCGTCGGTGGGGTACAACCACAGCCTGGTCTGGGACGGCTGGGGCTATATGTCCGCCAGCGTCGAGGTCCCCCCCGAGAAGCTGAAGCCCTTCTTCGACGACGTGGCGAAGATCACCGCCGACCTCCGGGCCAAGCCCGTCAGCGCCGACGAGCTGGCCCGCGCCAAGCAGCCGCGCATCCAGGGCATCCAGCGGGCGCAGGTCACCAACCAGTACTGGCTGGCCGAACTTTCGGGCGCCCAGGCCGATCCGAGGCGGCTCCAGCTGACCCGGGACATCGCGCCGGGAACCGGCCGGGTCACCCCGACCGACGTTCAGGCCGTCGCCCGGCAGTTCCTGCGCGACGACAAGGCGGTGCGTCTGATCGTGCGGCCGAAAGGGGGCTGAGCGCCTGTCCCGTTTCGGCACATTCACCACGCTGGCGCCGATCTCGCTGCAAGCCTCATGCGGTCACAAAGGGCCGCATGAGGCTCTCATATGTTTCACGCCAACACACAGCGGCTGATCGACTACTGGAACGCCCGGGCCCAGCCGGGCCGGGCGCCGAGCCGCGCGGCGATCAATCCTGGCGACTTCCGCCAGCTGATGACCCAGACCTTCATCCTCGGCCGTGAGGGCCGCGGGGATTATCAGATCCGGCTCGCCGGCGGCTTCGTCGGCGACCTGCATCAGGCCGACCTGCGCGGCGTCAACGGCCTGATGCTGTGGTCCGAGCGCGACCGGCTGCGGCTGCAGGGCGCGCTGGAGGACATCTGCATCCGCCCCGAACCCCTGGTCGCCATGGCCGAGGTCCTCACCGACGGGCCCAGCCTCTCCCTCGAGGTGCTGTTCGCCCCGCTCGCCGCCCACGACGGCGGGCCGGAGCGCTACCTCGGCCTCTACCAGCCGCTGGCCATGGTCAGCCGACTGAAGGGCCGCCCCGCGCTCGAGCTTTCGGTCCGCGCGCTGCGCCGTCCCGCGGCGGCGAATGAAGAGACCGCCCCGGTGCGGCTGGCGACCCTGCACGGCCGCCGGATCGCCTAATCCTCATCTCTGCCGCGCAGCGCAGGAGGTAGCCCCCGGGCCGGCTTCAGCTCGCCGGCGTAACGCTTCCAGTTGCGGACGTAGCCGTCGGCGCTGGCGGCCAGCATCTCGGCCTGGGCTACGGACACTTCACGCACCACCTTGCCGGGCGCGCCCATGACCAGCGAGTTGTCGGGAATCACCTTGCCTTCGGGGATCAGCGCTTTTGCGCCGATCAGGCAGTTTTTCCCGATCCTGGCTCCATTCAGGACAACGGCGCCGATTCCGATCAGCGAGTTGTCGCCGATGTCGCAGCCATGCAGCATCGCCAGGTGTCCGACGGTGACGTTGGCGCCGATGGTCAGGGGCGTACCCAAGTCGGTGTGAAGCACAGAGCCGTCCTGGATGTTGGAGTTCTCGCCGATAACGATCGGATCATTGTCTCCGCGCAGCGTGCACCCCCACCAGATCGAGGCGTTCTTCTTCAGAATCACTCGGCCAATCACGGCGGCGCTGGGTGCAATCCAATATTCGTCATCGTTTGGTAGCTCAGGTGTCACACTTCCCAGACTATAGATCGGCATGGAGTCTCTCCTGAACTGGCCTGACGTACGGATTTAACGGATCTGAAAGCACGTTAGGATCATTCTAGTCAGGCGATTCGAGAGGGCGAAGGCCTTCTCGAAAGCCGCTGCGGACCGGTCCCCGGTCCGTGTCTCGCGCTGGGCGGAGTTGATGGCGCTGAGTGGGTTTTTTCTTCGGGTCGAAGCACCCGATCGCGTTCAACCCGGCGGACCACCCGGTCCCGCACGCCGCATCCGTTCCTGTTCTGACCAGTCTGAAAGGGCGCTCCACTCACGGAGACGCCCTTTTTTCATGCCCCCACGGAGGCCTTTATGAGCAAGCGACCCATGAAGCGACAGCTGCGCGAAGGTGCGTTCGACGCCGGTCAATTCGAGGGGGACGATAAAGTCCGCCGCTTGCCGATCGATCGCGGGTGGTCGCCCCTGGCGCATCACAACGACGATCGCGAGCAAGGCTACCTCAAGACCATCAAGGCCAAGTCCGCCGGCCAAGAGGAGATGATCAAGGCGATCGACGACAAGAATCTCGTCCTGGCCCTCGGCCCCGCCGGCACCGGCAAGACCTATCTGGCGATCGCCAAGGCGGTCGAGGCGCTGGAGAGCGGAAGCATCGGCCGCATCGTCCTGTCGCGGCCCGCAGTCGAGGCGGGTGAATCCCTCGGCTTCCTGCCCGGGGAGATGGAGGACAAGCTCGCCCCCTATCTGCGCCCGCTCTACGACGCCCTCTCCGACCGGCTCTCGATGAAACGTGTCCGGGCGCTGATGGCCGAAGGCGCCATCGAGATCGCGCCCGTGGGCTTCATGCGCGGCCGCACCCTAAACAACGCCTTCGTGGTGATCGACGAGGCGCAGAACTGCACCTACGGCCAGCTGAAGATGCTGCTGACCCGGTTGGGCTGGCACTCGACGATGGTGGTCACCGGCGACCCTAACCAGTCGGACCTGCTGCCGGAGCTGTCGGGCCTCGGTCCGGTGGCCGAAAAGCTCGAAGCCGTCAGCAACATCGCCGTCGTTCGCCTCGCCGACCGCGACATCGTCCGCCACCCGCTGGTCGCGGAGATGCTCGGCGTTCTCTAAGGCCGCCGGCCCTCTCCCCACGGCGTGGGGAGAGGGCTCCGGTTTACGGAACCGCCCCTTCGCTCGACCGCTTTCCTCGGCGGAGGCGAGCATGATCCCGACCTCGACCGAGTCCCGCGGCCCCGAACCCCGCGATCCACGAGCGACCGTCCCAGATCGGGACGATCCCGCCTCGGGCGGCGTCATCGCCACCGGCGACCGGCAGGACGAGATCCACTTCGAGCCCGATCCGGATCAACTCTTCGTCGTTAGGCATGAGGTCAGGCCGCGAGGCCCCCTCCCTCCCCAGGATCCGAACGGCGCCGCTGCGGCCTCCGCTGACGCCCCGCCGGTGGAAGACGTCCGGATCTTGCCGGAAGAGCCCTCCGTCTGGGATGCGCGGCCGCTGGAGGCGGACGAAGAGTCCGCCGACCACTGACATTTTCGCCCCGACAGCTTGCGGCGCCTGCCCGACGCGACTAGATAGTTCGACAACCTAACTATCTATCTCCGAGTCGTGATGACCGTCGCCGCACCCCCTGCCCCGCCCGCCCGCGAAACCGTGGCCCTCGCCGATTCCCTGCGCACGGCGCTGCTGCTCCTGTCGCGCCGGCTCCGCAACGAATCGCAGAAGGCCGGACTGTCGGCGCAGGATGCGGTGCTGCTGGGGCTGGTGAAGGCCAAGCCCGGGGTCGGCGTCAGCGGCCTGGCGGACGCCGAGCACACTTCGCGCCCGACCATGAGCGGCCATGTCAAACGGCTGGAGACCGAGGGTCTTCTGGTGCGGGACGCCGACGCCGAGGACGGGCGCCGTTCCGGCCTGACGCTGACGGCGGCCGGCGTGCGCAAGCTCGAACAGATCCGCGCCCAGCGGAACGACTGGCTGGCCAAGCGCCTGGCCCGGCTGGAGCCTCTCGAACGCGAGCAGCTGGCCGTGGCGTCCGCCGCGCTCCTGAAGCTGGCGAGCGTCGAGTGATGGCCGACGACGCGTTCGACCCGCGACTGGCCCTGGCCGATCCGCCCGCCTCCGAGCGGCCCGGCTGGATCGTGCCGGCGATCATCGGCTCGGCGCTGCTGATGTCGTCGCTGGAATCCACGGTGATGTCCAACGCCCTGCCGAGCATCGCGCGGGCGCTGCACGAGGAGCCGCTGCGGCTCAACATGGCGATCAGCATGTACCTGCTGTCCGCGGCGGTCTTCCTGCCGATCAGCGGCTGGGTGGCCGACAAGTTCGGCGCGAAGCGGATCTTCCTGGTCTCCATGGTGCTGTTCGCCGTTTCTTCGGCGGGCTGCGGCCTCGCAGGCTCGTTTTACCAGCTGATCCTCGCGCGGATCTTCCAGGGCGCCTCGGCGGCGATGATGGTCCCCGTCGCCCGCCTGGTCCTGCTGCGGATGACGCCCAAGCATGAGCTGGTCGCGGCGATGTCGATCTTCACCATGCCGGCCCTGGTGGGCCCCGTGGTCGGGCCGCTCCTCGGCGGCTTCATCGTCACCTATTTCAACTGGCGCTGGATCTTCTTCATCAACCTGCCGATCGCGATCATCGCCGTGATCCTGGTTCGCGCCTTCGTCCCCGAGGTGAAGGAGCACGAGGTCTCGCCGATCGACGGACTGGGCATCGCCCTCACCGGCGTCGGGCTCGCGTCGATGATGTTCGGCTTCGAGAACCTCGGACGCGACTTCCTGCCGGCCTGGCAGGTCGCGACCCTGTTCGCCGTCAGCCTCGCCTGCTTCGCCCTCTACTGGCGCCATGCGGCGGGCAACCGGCACGCGATCATCGACCTGGCGGTATTCCGGATCGGGACCTTCAACGCGGCCACCGTCGGGGGCGGCTTCGTGCGGATCAGCATCGGCGCCATGCCCTTCCTGCTGGCCATGCTGCTGCAGGTCGGCTTCGGCATGAGCGCGCTGACCGCCGGCCTGATGACCTTCCTCTCGTCGGCCGGCGCCCTGGTGATGAAGAGCATCGCCCCGCCGGTGCTGCGCCGCTTCGGCTTCCGCACCGTGCTGGTCGTCAACGGCGCCCTCACCGGCCTGAGCTTCGTCATCTACGCCGTGCTGACACCTGGGATGCCGCATTGGGCGATCATGCTGCTGCTGGCGACCGGCGGCTTCTTCCGCTCCCTGCAGTTCACCGCCCTGGGCAGCCTGGCCTTCGCCGACATCGACCAGGGGCGGATGAGCCGCGCCTCGACCACCTCGGCCATGTGTCAGCAGCTCGTGCAGTCGATGGGGGTCGGCCTGGCCGCAGCCTTCGTCCACCTTGTCCAGCTCTCCCGCGGCGAGCCCGAGCTGACCTGGCAGGCGATCAGTCCGGGCTTCCTGGCGGTCGGGCTGGTGAGCCTGATCTCGCTCGCCTGGTTCGTCCGCCTGCCGCGCAACGCCGGCCACGCCTTGCACGCGCCGCGAATGGTTTGACGAGTGGCGCCCCGGGCGCGACGCCACTAGCCTGCCGCGATGAAGCTCCTCTCCCTGCTCGCCGCGGCGAGCCTGGCGTTCGTCGCGCCCGCCTGGACCGCGACCGCCGCCCCGAACGCCGCCGCCGCCTCCGACCGGATCGTGCTGCCGACCGAGGTCGCGCCGGAGCGGTACGAGATCCGCATCGCGCCCGACGCCGAACGCCTTGTCTTCCGCGGCCAGGCCCGCATCGCCCTGGTGGTGAAGCGGCCGACCGACCGCATCGTGCTCAACACCGCCGACCTCGCCATCCAGAGCGCCAGCCTGTCGGACGGCGCCGCGCCGCCTCGCGTGGTGTTCGATCAAGAGCAGCAGACGGCCGCCTTCGTCTTCCCGGAGAAGCTCGCCCCGGGCCGCTACACGCTGGACGTCGCCTACACGGGCAAGATCTACCAGCAGGCCTCCGGCCTCTTCGCCCTCGACAGCGGAACCGGCGCCGGCAGGACCCGCGGCCTCTTCACCCAGTTCGAGAACTCGGACGCCCGCAGATTCGCCCCGCTGTGGGACGAGCCCGGCATCAAGGCGGTCTTCGCCCTGACGGTCGAGGCGCCGGCCGGCCAGATGGCGATCTCCAACATGCCGGTCGCGCGGGAACGGCCCCTGGCGGACGGGCGGACCGCCGTCACCTTCGCCGACACCCCGAAGATGAGCTCCTACCTGCTGTTCCTGGCGCTGGGCGACTTCGAGCGGATCCATCGCCAGGTGGGCGGCGTCGACATCGGCGTCGTCGCCCGCCGCGGCCAGGCGGAGAAGGGTCGCTTCGCCCTGGACGCCGCCGCCGACCTGCTCGGGTACTACAACGACTACTTCGGCGTCCCCTTTCCGCTGCCCAAGCTCGACATGGTGGCCGGGCCCGGCGAGAGCCAGTTCTTCGGGGCCATGGAGAACTGGGGCGCCATCTTCGCCTTCGATCGCGACCTGCTTCTGGAGCCCGCCTCCACCCCGGCCGAGCGGCAGCGCGTCTACACCGTCACCGCCCACGAGATGGCTCACCAGTGGTTCGGCGACCTGGTGACCATGGCCTGGTGGGACGACCTCTGGCTGAACGAGGGCTTCGCCTCCTGGATGGAGACCAAGGCCGCCGATCGTTTCCATCCGGAATGGAAGATGTCGCTGCAGGCGATGGCCAGCCGCGAGCAGGCGATGCGCATCGACGCCGGCGCGGGCTCCCACCCGGTGATCACGCCGATCCGCGACGTCTTCGCCGCCTCCAACGCCTTCGACGCCATCACCTACCAGAAGGGCGAAGCCGTGGTGCGCATGCTGGAGCGCTACGTCGGCGAGGACGCCTTCCGCGCCGGCATCCGCAGCTACATGACCCGCTACGCCTACGGCAACACCACCACCGACCAGCTCTGGGCGGAGCTGGAGAGGGTCTCCCCGCGACCCGTTACCCAGGTGGCGCACGACTTCACCCTGCAAAGCGGCGTGCCGATGATCCGCGCCGAACCGGCGGCGGCCGGGCTGCGCCTCACCCAGTCGCGCTTCGCCTCCGGCCATCTGCAGGCCAAGGGATCGTGGCTGACCCCGGTGCGGGTCGCCGCGCCAGGCCAGCCGGACAACTGGACCGGGCTCGTCAGCCGCACGCGGCCGCAGACGGCGCCGGCCGCGGCCGGCGCCGCGCCGATCGTCAACGCCGGCCAGGGCGGCTACTTCCGTACCCGCTACGCGCCCGAGCTCTGGACGAGGATCACGCCGCGCTTCGCCCAGCTGGAGCCGGCCGACCAGCTCGGCCTGCTCTACGACGCCCGCGCCTTGGGCGAGACCGGGCTGGCGCCGATCGGCGACTTTCTGGCGCTGGCGCGCACGGCGGCCGACGTCGACGAGCCGGTGGTGCTCTCCGCCGTCGCCACCCAGCTCTCGACCCTGGGCCGGGCCTATCCGCAGGACGGCGGCGAAGCCTACCGCGCCTACGCCCGCGCCAGGCTGGCGCCCATCCTGGCGCGGATCGGCTGGGATCCGCGTCCCGGCGAGGCGGACAATGTGCCGGGCCTGCGCGACGACCTGATCCGCGGCCTGGGCGAATTGGACGACGCAGGCGTCCGGGCCGAAGCCCGTCGGCGCTTCGAAGCCTCCCTCTCTGCGCCCGACAGCCTGTCCGGCGCGCTCGAAGCAACGATTCAGTCGGTCGCCGCCCGCCAGGCGGACGCCGCCGTCTGGGACGAGCTCCACGATCTGGCGCGGAAGGAAGAGGTCACCCGCGATCGCAGCCGCCTCTATCGGCTTCTCGGCGCGGCGAAGGATCCGGCGCTCGCCGACCGCGCCCTGGCGCTGGCGCTGAGCGGCGAGCCGCCGCCGACCACCGCACCCTCCATCATCGAAAGCGTCAGCGTCCTCTTTCCGGACAAGGCTTTCGACTTCGCGCTGGCGCATCGCGCCCAGGTGGAGGCGCTGCTGGAGCCGACCAGCCGCGCGATCTTCTTCACCAAATTGGCCCGCGGGTCACGCGATGCGGCCATGCTGAAGAAGCTGGACGCCCTCGCCGCGACCCTCCCGGCCTCCAGCCGCGGCGGCGCGCGCAAGGCCGCCGCCGAGATCCGCCACCGCCGCGAATTCGAAAAGCGGCTGATCGAGGCGGACCGCTGGCTCGCCGCCCATCCTGGCTAGTCCAGAGGCAGGCTAGTCGCAGGGCTCGGCCTCGCCGGTGGCGAGGTCGATGGTGAAACACTGCCGCTCGCCCGTGCCGCAGTCCTCGACGATCAGCGAGACGGCGTCATCGGCGTCAGCCGCCGGATGGAACTCTTCGACGAAGCGCAACGCCGCGTCTTCGAACCCCACGCCGTCGATCAGCTGCGCCCGGCCGGGCGCAGCTTGGTGGCTGTGGATCGCAAAACGGCGGACGTCGACGGCGAGCATGGCGAAGGTCTCCTGGGCCAAGGTCAACGCGCCGACGCGCGAAAGGATTCACCCCTCCGCGGCGTAGACCCGCGGTCGCAGCGGCTTGATCCGCACGGCCAGGCCGGGCGCGACCCCTGGAGGCGCGTCACGGCTGTGGGCCTCCAGCTCCATCGTACGGCCTTCGATGATGCAGTCGATGCGCACCTTCGGCCCGCGCGCAGCCGCACCGCGCACCTCGGCGGCGAGGCCAGCCCCGTCGATCGGGGCGAAGGCGACCTCGTCCGGCCGGAAGAAGACCTCGACCGGGCCCTGCGGCGCATCCTTCGGCGCGGCGGTCTCCCAGTCGGCGACGCGCAGACGGCCGTCCTCGACCACGCCCGGCAGGCGGCAGGCCGCGCCGAGGAAGTCGTAGACGAAGGGATTGGCCGGCGCCTCGTAGAGCTCGTTGGGGGCGCCCAGCTGGACCAGCTCGCCGTCCTTGAGGATCGCCACCCGGTCGGCGAGGTCGAGCGCCTCCTCCTGGTCATGGGTGACGAAGACCGTGGTCACCCCTGCCCGGTCGTGCAGTTCGCGCAGCCAGCGGCGAAGATCGCGGCGCACCTGGGCGTCGAGCGCGCCGAACGGCTCGTCGAGCAGCAGCATGCGCGGCTCGATGGCCAGCGCCCGGGCGAGCGCCACGCGCTGCCGCTGACCGCCGGAGAGCTGGGCCGGGAAGCGCTTGTCGAGCCCCTCGAGCTGGACCAGCGACAGCAGGTGCTGGACCCGGTCGGCGATTTCCGACTTGGCCGGACGCTCGGCGCGGGGCCGCACGTTGAGGCCGAAGGCGATGTTCTGCGCCACCGTCATGTGGCGGAACAGGGCGTAGTGCTGGAACACCATGCCCACCCGCCGGCGCCGCACCGGCAGCGCCAGGAAGTCCTCGTCGTCGAATCGCACCTCGCCCTCGTCGGGCGTCTCCAGCCCGGCGAGCACGCGCAGGAGGGTGGTCTTGCCCGAGCCCGAGGGGCCGAGCAGCGCCAGGAACTCCTTGTCGCGCGCCTGCAAAGAGACGTTCTTCAACGCTGGGAAGCGGCCGTAAGCCTTGGAGATTCCACGGATCTCCAGCGAATGACGGGAGGGGTTAGTGTCTGCGGCTGGCTGCAAGTTCACCTGCGTGTCGCCATTCAAGGGCGGTTTTGAGGACCAGGGTGACGAGTCCGAGGGATGCGAGGATAGAGGCCGCCGCGAAGGCGCCGACGAAGTCATAGTCATTGTAGAGCACCTCCACGTGCAGGGGGAGCGTGGTCGTAAGTCCGCGGATATGACCGGAGACGACCGAGACCGCGCCAAACTCCCCCATGGCGCGCGCGTTGCAGAGCAGGACGCCGTAGAGCAGCGCCCAGCGGATGTTGGGTATGGTGATTTTCCAGAAGGTGGTGAAGCCGCTGGCGCCCAGGGTCAGGGCGGCGACCTCTTCGTCCGCGCCCTGGTCCTGCATCAGCGGGATCAGCTCACGGGCGACGAAGGGGAAGGTGACCAGGATGGTGGCCAGCACCAGGCCCGGCAGGGCGAAGATGATCTTCACGTCGTGATCGACCAGCCACTCGCCGAACCAGCCCTGGGCGCCGAACAGCAGCACCCAGACCAGGCCCGAGACCACCGGAGAGATGGAGAACGGCAGGTCGATCAGGGTGAGCAGCAGGGACTTGCCCTTGAACTCGAACTTGGCGATCGCCCAGGCCGCCGCCACGCCAAAGGCGGCGTTCAGCGGCACCGAGATGGCGGCGACGATCAGGGTCAGCCGGATGGCCGCCAGGGCGTCGGGCTCCTTGAGCTTTTCCAGGAAGGTCCCCACGCCCTTGGCGAAGGCGTCGTGGAAGACGGTGACCAGCGGCAGGATCACCAGCAGGCCCATCACCGCCACGGCGGCGATCACCAGCAGCGGAGCGATCCCCGGCAGGCGGACAATCGGTTTGCGGCTCATGCGCGGCCTCGCCGGGCGAGGAACAACTGGGCGGTGTTGATCAGGATCAGGGCCCCGAAGGAGATGAAGACCATGGCCAGTCCGACGGCGGCCGCGGCGGCGTAGTCGTACTGCTCCAGCTTGATGACGATCAGCAGCGGCGCGATCTCGGTCTTCATCGGCATGTTGCCGGCGATGAAGACCACCGAGCCGTACTCCCCCACCGCGCGGGCGAAGGCCAGGGTCACGCCGCTGATCAGCGCAGGCGCGAGCGTCGGCAGGATCACATGGATGGTCCGCTGCCAGTCGCTGGCCCCCAGCGTATGGGCCGCCTCCTCCACCTCGCGGTCGAGGTCCTGCATCACCGGCTGCAGGGCGCGCACGACGAACGGCAGGCCGATGAAGACCAGGGCGATGAAGATGCCGATCGGCGAATAGGCGGTCTTGAGACCCACCTTGGCCGCCAGCTCGCCCATCGGACCGTTGGGGGCATAGATGGCGGTGAGCGCGATGCCGGCCACGGCCGTCGGCAGGGCGAACGGCAGGTCGACCAGGGCGTCGAGCACGCGCCGGCCGGGAAATTCGTAGCGCACCAGCACCCAGGCGATGAGCAGGCCGAGAGGCGCGTTCAACAGCGCGGCGTAGGCCGAGAGGCTGAAGCTGAGTTTCAGGGCGGCAGCGACCCGGTCCTCCGTCAGCGTCTGCCAGACTCCGGAGAGGCCGAGCTCCCACGGACGGATCGCCAGGGCGGCGAGCGGCAGGATGACGATCAGACCCAGGTAGGTGAGCGTGATCCCGATCGACAGGCCGAAGCCCGGCAGGATGGATCGCTCACGCCAACGCGCGAGGCGGGGCCTTGCGGCCCCGCCTGCTCTTGGGATCGGCGAAAGGGCGAGCTGGTCGGTCACGACGGCTTGTAGATCTTGTCGAAGACGCCGCCGTCGGCGAAGTGGACCGCCTGGGCCTTCTTCCACCCGCCGAAGGTGTCGTCGATGGTCACCAGCGGGATCTGCTTGAACTCCTTGCCGTACTTGGCCAGCGCCTGCGCGTTGCGCGGGCGGAAGTGGTGCTTGCCGATGATGTCCTGGGCCACAGGGCTGTAGAGGAAGTTGAGATAGCCCTCGGCCAGGGTGCGGGTCTTGTGGCGGTCGACGTTCTTGTCGACCAGGGCCACCGGCGGCTCCGCCAGGATCGAGCTCGACGGATAGACGATCTCGAAGTTCGGGCCGAACTCTTCGAGCGTCAGGTGGGCCTCGTTCTCCCAGGACAGCAGGACGTCGCCCAGGCGGCGCTGCGCGAAGGTGGTGGTCGAGCCCCGCGCCCCGGTGTCGAGGACCGGCACGTTCTTGAAGAGCTTGGTCACATAGGCCTGGGCGGCGGCCGGGCCGCCGTTCTTCAGGCCATAGGCCCAGGCCGCGAGATAGGCCCAGCGCGCGCCGCCCGAGGTCTTCGGATTGGCGGTGATCACGCCCACGCCCGGCTTCACCAGGTCCGGCCAGTCGCGGATCTTCCAGGGGTTCCCCTTGCGGACCAGGAAGATGATCGTCGAGGTGTAGGGCGTGGAGTTGTTCGGCAGGCGCGACTGCCAGTTGGCCGGCAGCAACTTGGCCCGCTGGGCGATTTCGTCGATGTCGGCGGCGAGCGCCAGGGTCACTACGTCGGCTTGCAGGCCGTCGATGACGGAGCGGGCCTGTTTGCCCGAGCCGCCGTGGCTCTGGTTGATGGTGATCGACTGGCCGGTCTTGCCTTTCCAGTAGGACGCATAGGCGGCGTTGATGTCCTTGTAGAGCTCCCGGGTCGGGTCGTAGCTCACGTTCAGGAGGGTCAGCGGATTGGCGGCTGCCAGCGCCTGGCCGCCCAGCAGCGGAAGGGCCGCGGCGCCGGCGGCGGCGAGGCCGCCGCTCGCAACCAGGCCGCGGCGCGTGATCAGGGTGTCGGTCATCGGATTAGCTCTCCAGACGAGGCTTAAAAGGCGACTTGCGAGCGGAAGGAGACGACGTTGACGTCTTCGCCGATATCGGCGCCGGCTGCGTTCAGGCGGTCGACCTTGGCCCACTGATAGTCGAGGAGGAAACGAAGCACGCTGTTCGGGTACCAGTTGAGACCCACGGTGGTGATCTTCTGCTCGCCCCCGCGGATGCCGCCGGCGGGCGTCGCAACCCCCGCCACGCCGTCATGATCGTTGAGGTCGAGAACGCTGTAGCGCGCCGCGATCTCCCAGGCGCCGAGGCCGCCGCCCGCCCCGCGGCTGAACGGACGATCCGGCTTGATGCCGCGGAAGCCGCCGTTGGCCGAGCTCCACACATGCCGCTCGCCGGTGAGCGTATAGGCGCCCTGGGCGTACCAGCCCGAGAAGGACGGGTTGAAGGTCGGGCTGCGGTTGACGTCGATCTTGAACCACTCGCCGGCGGCGTAGAAGTTCTTGAAGCTGGCGCCCGCCTCGAGGCCATAGGTCGTCAGGCCGCCGGCGTTCAGGTTTCCGGTGTCGACGAGGCGGTTGCCGTCGACACGGATTTCCGGACGCTCGCGAAGGCGGATGGTGCGGGTCCGCACCGGGCCCGCGGTCGTGTCAGCGGCGGAGATGATCCCCGTCACGCCGCCGCCCAGGTGGACGTCGTAGTCCTGGCCGTGCAGCGGATTGAAGGCCGCCCGCAGGATATATCCCGACTGTTGGTCGAACTCGGCGGTGGCGGGCGTGCCGATCACCTTGCCGGTGTAGACGGCCGAGCCATACCAGCGCTGGCCCGACG
The DNA here is from genome assembly GCF_964252855.1 of Phenylobacterium sp. LjRoot225. Taxonomy (NCBI): domain Bacteria; kingdom Pseudomonadati; phylum Pseudomonadota; class Alphaproteobacteria; order Caulobacterales; family Caulobacteraceae; genus Phenylobacterium; species Phenylobacterium sp. LjRoot225. Next base: position 17,446 of record NZ_CAXUPL020000002.1, read on the forward strand.
CGAAGACGCCGACGCCCGTGCGGCCGTCGCCGCCCGCCAGGCCGCGGACCAACTCCGCCGCCGCGCCGCGCTCCAGGAAGAGGCTTTCGGTGTTGCTCGTGGCGTCCTCCAGGCCAGCCGGCGTCGCCCAGGCGCCGCCGCGGATGCGGAAATCGACGTCGGAGCCGAACGGCTTGAAGCCCGCGTACTCGAGGTACGCCTGGTTCAGGCCGGCAGCTTCGCCGCCGCTTCCGCCGAACTCGGCCCAAAGCGCATAGTTCCAATCCTTGAACGCGGTTCCGTCGAAGCCGAGCCGGGCGCGCCGGAAGTTGGTGCCGGTCCCCAGGTCGTTGTCCGTGCGCGTCGGGCTGATGCTGTAGTTGGCCGCGTCGAACTGAATCACCGAGCGCAGGGCGAACTTGAAGGCGCCGTCGGCCGTGGCGATCTGCGGACGAGCGTTCGAAAGGCTGACCTTCGGCAGGGCCGCGGCGTCCTGGCGGAGCGCCTGCTCGCCGGCGCCCACTTGGGCCTTCAGGTCCGAGACCTGGTCCTGCAGGGCGGCGTTCTGCGCCTCGAGCGCGTCGAGCCGCGCGGTCAGCGCCAGCGCCTGCTCCTGGCTGATGCCGCTCGCCGCATGAGCCGGCGCGGTCGAAATGGTCTGCGCCAAGGCGGCGGGCGCAACGCTGCAAAGCAGGCCGGCCAAGGCGGCGGCCCGGAAAATCCGATGTGAAGGCGCAGTCATGTCTATCCCCCAGTTCTTATGAGGACGGTACTAACCTCGGCATTTCCGATCGGACCAGTGGGTTTATCCTCGGTCGGCACCTAGAAAAACTAAAGCACCCGCAAAGAGAGCTATTCGCCCCCCTGACCGAACAGTCCGGTCTTGGCCGCCAGCTCGCGCCGCGCCTGCTGATATTGCTCCGCCAGCTCGGCGACCCGCGCGCCGGCGGCCACCACCTCGTGGACCGCGCCGATTCCCTGGCCGCACCCCCAGATGTCCCGCCAGGCCTTGGCGTCGCTGGTCGCACCGGAGCTGAAGTTCATCCGCGACGGATCCGATTCCGGCAGGGCGTTCGGATCCAGGCCCACGGCAGCGATGGAGGACTTCAGATAGTTGCCGTGCACGCCGGTGAAGAGGTTCGAATAGACGATATCGCCGCCGGAGCTGTCGACGATCATCTGCTTGTAGGCCGGGGCCGCGCGGGCCTCCTGCGTGGCGATGAAAGCCGAGCCGACATAGGCCAGGTCCGCGCCCGCGGCCTGGGCCGCCAAGATCGATCGCCCTGTGGCGATGGCCCCCGCCAGCGCCAGCGGCCCGTCGAAGAATTCGCGCAGCTCCTGCACCAGGGCGAAGGGCGACAGCGCCCCGGCATGGCCGCCCGCGCCGGCCGCCACGGCGATCAGGCCGTCGGCGCCCTTCTCGACGGCGCTGCGGCCATGGGCGGCGCTGATCACGTCGTGCATCACCACCCCGCCGGAGGCGTGCACCGCGTCATAGACTTCGCGCCGCGCGCCCAGCGAGGTGATCACCACCGGGACCTTGCGCCGGCAGGTGACCTCGAGATCGTGCTCCAGCCGGTCGTTGGTCCGGTGCGAAATGTGGTTGACCGCGAAGGGCGCGGCCGGCGCCTCCGGATGGTCGCGATCCCACGCGGCCAGCGCCTCGGCGATCTGGCAGATCCATTCGTCGAGCTGGGCGGCCGGCCGGGCGTTCAGCGCCGGGAAGGCGCCGATGATCCCCGCCTTGCACTGGGCGATCACCAGCTCCGGACCGGAGACGATGAACATCGGACTGCCGATCACCGGCAGGCGCAGGCGTTCATGCAGGACGGGCGGCAGGGCCATAGGCGCTCCTCGGACGTGGTCGGGCCGGAAGGGCGCACAGAAGCGCGCCCTTCCGCAAGCGCAAGAACATGCCGCGCCGCCTGCAATCAATTCGCGCCTGCGCTCACCGTCCTGCTGCGCGGCTACGCCGGGCCAAGACTGCGACAGTCCGCCGCATTCGTCGCCAGCATATCTTTACGTCGGCCGTGGAGCCTGAGGGCCGAAAGGAGCGCCCTTGCCGCACAGACTTGAATCGATCGCCTCGAAGCTGGGCCGGGCTATCGGGCTTTGCGCTGTGGGCAGCGTGTTCATGTCGACACTCGCGGTCGTGGCTCTGCTCTACCGCTACGGTCAGGTCGAGGCCATCGAGGGCGCGCGGGCCAACGCCGGCTATATCGCCGGCGAACTGGCCGAGCGGCTGAACCACGGCGCGCAGATCACCCAGGACCTCCAGCGCCTGACGAGATTGGCCGCCGAGAGTCGACAGCCGTCTCGTGAACAGGTGATCGGCGGCCTCAAGGAGATCCTGGTACGCGAAACCGAGGTCCAGGGCGTCTGGCTGATCGCCGAGCCGAACGGCTTCGATGGACGGGACGCGAACTATCGCGGCGCGTTCGCGGCGAGCGCGAGCGGCGAATTCTACCCCTACTGGTATCGGCGCACTGACGGACACATCGTCCAGGACACCACCGGCCGGCGCGACAACGTCGCCGCGGATCGCGCCTCGTCCTTCTACCGGATGCCCGTCGAGCAGAACCGCATCGTGGTCACGGAGCCCTTCGTCTGGCGGATGGGCGAAGGCGCAGGCGAATGGAAGACGATGAGCAGCATCGCCGGCCCGGCGAAGCTCGGCGATCATCTGATCGGCGTCGTCGGCGTGGACCTGTACCTCGAGGAACTCTCGAACCAGATCTCCGGCCGGCCGGATGCGGCCCGCGCAAAGTTCGTCCTGCTGTCCGACAAGGGCGTGGCGGTCCTCTCGAACGATCGGCGGTTGATCCGTCACGATCTGTCGAGCGACCCCGCCGTCAAAAGCCTGTTCTCGCGCGCCGCCTCGGCAGGTGCGGGCGGGGTGGTCGGCGTCTGGTCCGGCGAACAGGTCGCCCTCGTTTCCCTGCCTGTGACCTTCGACTCGTCACAGCGGCCCTGGCGACTGCTCGTCGCCGAGCCCACGACCGCCGTTCTGGCCAAGACCTGGAGACTGGTCGCGCTCGCCGTCCTGGGCGGCGTCCTGCTGAGCATCGTCTCGGCCGCGCTCGGGCGCCGGTTGGGGCGCAAGCTCGCTCGTCCGGTCACGGAGATGGCGACCGCGATGCGGCGCATGGCCCAGGGCGACCTGTCGGCGCAGATTCCGTGGACGCGGGAATTCACGGAAGTCCACGAGATGGGCACGGCGCTGGACGCCTTCAGAGACTACGCGGCCCGCGCCACGACGGCGGAGGACGCCCGCCGAAAGGCCGAACAGATCGCGCGCGAGCGCTCGGCCCAGCTGCGGATCACCTCGGCCAACCTGCCGCTGCAGGAATTCCTCGAACTGATCGTGGCGGAGATGGTCTCTCTGACCGCCGCCGAGGGCGGGGTGGTCGAACTTATCGAAGGCGAGGAGCTCGTCTGCCGGGCAGCCACGGTCAAACTGCGCGACATGCTTGGCGGGCGCATCCCGCTGTCCGCCAGCTTCGCCGGCGAGGCCGTACGTTGCCGGCGCACCCTCCTTTGCGAGGACGTCTACACCGATCCACGGGTCCCTCCGGCGCGGATCCGCGACGGCATCCGCTCCGTGATCGCAGCGCCCCTGATCGACGGCGACCGCGTCTTCGGCGTGATCAAGATCGGCTCGGAGAAGGTCGCCGCCTTCCAGGAACAGCATGCGGTCGACCTTGGCGTCTTCGCCGACCTGATCGCCTCGGCCATCGCCCGCGAGCTCGCCCACGAGGCGGCCGACAGGGCGAATCGCGCCAAGTCGGAATTCCTGGCGAACATGAGCCACGAGATCCGGACGCCGCTCAACGGCATCATCGGCACGGCCGAAATCCTCGCCCGCTCCGACCTCACGACGCGCGATCGCGAGCTCGTGGAGATCATCCGCTCGTCCGGGGACACGCTCGCTGGATTGCTGTCCGACATCCTGGACGAAGCGCGCATCGAAGCGGGACAACTGCATATCGAGATGGCGCCGTTCCACCTCGGCGACCTCGTGCGCGGCGTCGCCGGCCTCTGGCGGCTGCGCACCGACGAGCGCGGCGTGCTGCTGACGGTGGAGATCGCGCCGGAGCTCGATCGTGCTTTCCTGGGCGACGCCCTGCGGATCCGCCAGGTGCTGACCAACTTCGTCTCCAACGCGGTGAAGTTCACGGCGGCCGGCAGCGTCGCCATCCAGGCCACCTCCACGGGCGGAGGCCGCGCGCGGCTGGCGGTGCGAGACACGGGCGTCGGTTTCAACGCGGAGCAACGTGCACGCATCTTCACCCGCTTCGAGCAGGCGGACGGCTCGATCACCCGCCGCTACGGGGGAACCGGACTTGGGCTTGCGATCAGCCAGCAGCTGACCCTGCTGATGGGCGGCGACATCGATTGTACGAGCGTCGTCGGGGAAGGCTCCACCTTCTGGGCGGAGCTGCCGCTGGAGCCGGCTGAACTGACGCAGGCGCCGGCGAGCGAAGACGACCTCGCATGCGCCGGCCAGGCTCTGCGCGTCCTGATCGCCGACGATCATCCGACCAATCGGACGGTCGTAGAGCTCATGCTGCAACAGCTGGGCGCGGATTCCCTGTCCGTCGAGGACGGCGCCGCGGCCGTCCAAGCTTTCGAGCACGGCGACTTCGACGTCGTGCTCATGGACATGCAGATGCCGGTGATGGACGGCTTGCGGGCGACGCGCGCGATACGCGACTGCGAGCTGCGGACCGGTCGCCCGCGGACCCCGATCCTGATGCTTACGGCGAACGCCCTGCCCGAACATGTCGCGGCGAGCGAACAGGCCGGCGCAGACGGCCATGTCGCCAAGCCGGTGACCGGCGCCAACCTGTTACAGGCGATCGCCGCCGCCTTGAAAGGGCCCGACGCCTGCACAAGCGTGGCGGAAGCCTCCTAAGGCGCGTCCCGATCGTACGCCGGTGCGGTGAAGCGCCTTGAGACCCCCGCTCCAGCTTGACGGAACGGCGCGCTCCGGCCCATTTGCGCGCATGGCAGACGCAAGCCGCCTCAGCGCTGATTTCTCACCCGCCACGGCCGAGGCCTGGCGCACCCTGGTCGCCAAGACCCTTGGCGATAAACCCTTTTCCGACCTGGAGAAGACCACGGCCGAGGGGTTGCCGATCGCGCCCCTCTATCCGCCGGGCGATCTTCCCGGCGGACAGGCCTTTCCGACCCGGCCGTTCAACGCCGAGCGTCCATGGGACCTGCGCGTGCTCACGGCCCATCCGGACGCGGCCCACGCCAACGTCGAGATCCTCGGCGACCTGGAGGGCGGCGCCTCGTCGGCGGTGGTGCGCATCGACCCGACCGGCCAGGCCGGCGTCGCCGTCGGCTCGGCCGACCACCTCGCCCAGGTCCTGAAAGACGCGATCCTCGAACTCGCGCCGATGGGCCTCGACGCGGGCTTCCTGGGCCCCAAGGCCGCTGACTGGCTGGGCGCGGTGGCCAAGTCCTCGCCGGGCGCGAAGCTCAACTTCCACATGGACCCCTTGAGCGCCTTCGCCGAGGCCGGGACCAGCCCGGGCCCGATCGAGAGCCACATCATCAGCGCCGCCACCGTCGGCGCGCGCCTGGCCGAGACCTATCCGCACGGCGAGCTCTTCCTGGCTTCCGGCCGGGTGGTGCATGAGGCCGGCGGCGGCGAGGCCGAGGAGCTGGCCTTCGCGGCCGCCGCCGCCATCGCCTACGCCAAGGCCCTGGTCCGGGCCGGCCTGCCGATGACCGAGGCCTTCGGCCGGATCACGCTCGGCCTCTCCGCCGACGCCGACTACTTCATCACCATCGCCAAGCTGCGGGCTGCGCGCGAGATCTGGGCGCGGATCGCGGTCGCCTGCGAAGCCGGGCCCACGGCGCGCATCGAGGCCCGCGCCTCGCGCCGCATGCTGGCGCGCCAGGACGCCTGGACCAATATGATCCGGATGACCGCCGCGGCCTTCGGCGCTGCCGTCGGCGGGGCCGACGCCATCATGCTCGGCGCCTTCACCGACGCCATCGGCCTGCCCACCGCCTTCGCACGGCGCCAGGCCCGCAACGCTCAGCTGGTGCTGATGGAAGAGGCCCACGTCGGCCGCGTGGCCGATCCGGCCGCCGGGTCCGGCTATGTCGAGGCGATGACCGAACAGCTGGCCCGCGCCGCCTGGGCCAAGCTGCAGGAGATCGAGGCCGCCGGCGGCCTCGCCGCGGCGCTGACCTCCGGCCTGATCGCCCGCGACGTGGAGGCCGCCAAGGCCGCCCGGCCGGAACCCAAGCTGGTCGGCGTCAACGCCTTCCCGCCCGCCAAGGAGCATCCGGTCGAGATCGAGACGCCTTCGCCGACGTCCGTCGAAGCGCCGTCCGCCACCCTGCCGGGCCCGGACAGCGCCTGCCCCGCCCTGAAAGCCATCCGCCTCGCGGAAGCCTATGAGGCCGCCCAATGAGCGCCTTCCCTGATTTCTCCACCCTGTCCTTCGACTCCAAGCTGCCGACGCCTTCGCCGGCGACCGGCGATCCCTGGCTGACGCCGGAGGCGCTTTCGGTGAAGCCGTCCTACGGGCCGCAGGACACCGACGGCCTGGACATGCTGCGGGGGGCCTATCCGGGCATCGCGCCGTTCCTGCGCGGCCCCTACCCGACCATGTACCTCACCAACCCGTGGACCATCCGCCAGTACGCGGGCTTCTCCACGGCCGAGGAGTCCAACGCCTTCTATCGCCGCAATCTGGCGGCCGGTCAGATGGGCCTGTCGGTAGCCTTCGACCTGGCGACCCACCGCGGCTACGATTCGGACCACCCGCGGGTGCCCGGCGACGTCGGCATGGCCGGGGTCGCGATCGACTCTATCTTGGACATGCGGACCCTGTTCGACGGCATCCCGCTCGACAAGATGAGCGTGTCGATGACCATGAACGGCGCGGTGCTGCCGATCCTGGCGCTCTACATCGTCGCGGGTGAAGAACAGGGCGTGCCGCACGAGAAGCTCTCGGGCACGATCCAGAACGACATCCTGAAGGAGTTCCTGGTCCGGAACACCTACATCTATCCGCCGTCGCCCTCGATGCGGATCATCTCGGACATCTTCGCCTACACGGCCAAGGAGATGCCGAAGTTCAACTCGATCTCGATCAGCGGCTACCACATCCAGGAGGCCGGGGCGACGCTCGACCTGGAGCTGGCCTATACGATCGCTGACGGCATCGACTACGTCCGCGCCGGCATCGCCGCCGGCATGACGGTCGACAAGTTCGCGCCGCGCCTGTCGTTCTTCTGGTGCGCCGGCATGAACGTCTTCATGGAGATCGCCAAGCAGCGGGCCGGCCGCCTGCTCTGGGCCAAGCTCATGAAGGAGGAGTTCGACCCCAAGGACAGCCGCTCGCTGAGCCTGCGCGCCCACACCCAGACTTCCGGCTGGAGCCTGGCGGCGCTCGACGTCTTCAACAACGTTCCCCGGACCCTGATCGAGGCGATCTCCGCCACCAGCGGCCAGACCCAGAGCCTGCACACCAACGCGCTCGACGAGGCGCTGGCGCTGCCCACCGACTTCTCGGCGCGGATCGCGCGCAACACCCAGCTGTTCATCCAGCTGGAGAGCGGCCAGACCAAGGTCATCGACCCTTGGGGCGGCTCCTACTACATCGAGCGGCTGACCGCCGACCTCGCCGCCCGCGCCCTGGACCACATCGCCGAGGTCGAGGCGCTTGGCGGCATGACCAAGGCCATCGAGCAAGGCCTGCCGAAGCGCCGCATCGAGGAAGCCTCGGCGCGCACCCAGGCCCGCATCGACTCGGGCGAGCAGACCCTGGTCGGCGTCAACCGCTACAAGCCCGACATCGCCGACGAGATCCCGATGCTCAAGGTCGACAACGGCGCGGTGCGCGAGCGCCAGCTCGAAAAGCTGAAGCGCCTGAAGGCCGAGCGCGACCCCGTCGCCGTGGCCCAGGCCCTGGAGGCCCTGACCAACGGCGCGCGCGGCAACGGCAACCTGCTGGAGCTGTCGGTCAACGCCGCCCGCGCCTGGGCCACCGTGGGCGAGATCTCCGACGCTCTGGAAGTCGTCTTCAACCGCCACAAGGCCACCGCCGACGCGGTGAAGGGCGTCTATCTGCGCGCCTCCGGCGAGACCCCGATCGCCCAGCGCGCCAAGGCGATGATCAAGGACTTCACCGCCGTCGACGGCCGAAAGCCGCGGATCCTGGTCGCCAAGATGGGCCAGGACGGCCACGACCGCGGCCAGAAGGTGATCGCCTCGGGCTTCACCGACCTCGGCTTCGAGGTCGAGATCGGCGACCTCTTCCAGACCCCCGCCGAGGCCGCCGCCCTGGCGGTCGAACAGGACGTCCATGCGGTGGGCGCAAGCTCGCTGGCGGCCGGCCACCTGACCCTGGTGCCCGAGCTGAAGTCCGAACTCGCCAAGCTCGGCCGTCCGGACATCATGGTGGTGGTCGGCGGGGTCATCCCGCCTGAGGACTTCCAGGCCCTGCGCGACATGGGCGTGGCGGCGATCTTCACCCCGGGCACCGTGGTCCCGGAAGCCGCCATCACCGTGCTGGAGCGCCTCAACGCCCTCCTCGGCTACGCCCAGGAACAGGCGGCGGCGCAGTAGTCGGAGCGCTTCCCTCGCCAGCGCCGTCCGCCGGCCGCGGGCGCGCGCAGAGCGTGCTTGACAGCGGGGACGGCCGGTCTTCGCATCGGCGGCGATGTCCTGTCGCCTGCCGCTCCTGAGCGCCGCCGCCCTGATCGCCCTGCTGACCGCCTGCGGGCGCGGCGAGCCGTCCGGGCCAGTGCGCACGCCGATGCAGGCCAGCGAGATCGCCCAACGGACGCTTAGATCGGCGGGCGTGGACGAGCAGATCGTCGCCGCCGACCGGCAGGGCGGCGCCTGGATCGTGACGACCCGCAGGCGTGAAAGCTCGCTCGCCGGTCACCTCGTGACCGTGGACGCGGCGAGCGGAAGCGTCAGCGTGGAACGCTACCGCTCGGTCCAGCTGGGCGGTCCGCGCTAGGCGGGCGGCGCGTGACCTTGGTGCGGACGGCGGGAATCGAACCCGCACTCCCTTTCGGGAAACAGATTTTAAGTCTGCTGCGTCTACCGGTTTCGCCACGTCCGCATGTCTGCGCTCGTGCCATAGCCGGCGGCGACTCGCGAGCGGTTTGGCGCTGAGGCGCAGGGTTTCCCGCCGCCCCACCCCCCGCTACGCCGGCCGCGCTCCCATGAAGAACTCGCGCACCGGGTAGCCGGTCTCCTCGGGGATCGACAGGAAGGTCCCCTCCGGCCGGCGGTCGAGGGACGGCGTCACGGGCACGATCCGCCGCGTGCGGGCTGCGGCCACCGCCGCCTCGACGGTGTCCGCCTGGGCCAGCAGGTCCAGCTGGCACTTGGTCGGGAAGAGCAGGTTCCGCTCACCCGAGGCGCCCAGCGAAATGGCGTCCGCCGGCCGCAGCCACTCGGCCGCCACGGTCTCGCGGCCGTCGGAGATGGCGGTCATCTCCGTCGTCCGCCAGCAGAGCCGGAAGTGGGTGTCGTAGCGCTTCGGCGCGCTTTCCGGCGTCACCCAGTGGGCGAAGGTCACCATGGCCGCCAGGTCGAGCCGGCCGCCGGATTGGCGCACCACCTCCAGGAACGAGGCCCCCTCCCCGCCCGCCTCCGGCCGGCGCTTCGGCGCCTCGAGCAGCAGGACGCCGGTCTCCTCGTAGAGCTCGCGGAAGCCGGCGATTCGCCGGGTGCGCTCGACCTCCTCCAGGTCCGCCGCGCCGTCGATCAGGTCGAGCCAGGCCGTATCGGCGTCCTCAGCGTCGATCACGCCGCCGGGAAACACCAGGGCCGAGGCGAAGTGCGACTGCGCGTTGCGCACCACCATCAGCACTTCGAGCCCGTCCGCCCCGTCGCGGACCAGCAGCACCGTGGTCGAGGGACGCGGGACCGGAACCGTCATCGCGCCGAGCCTCCGGAGGCTCGGGATCTGGGCAGGTTCATCGTCTCGCTCCCGTCCGCTGTTCTTATTTTCGGATCGCGAACAGTTTGGCGGTCGGCGCCCTTGGGCGTCAACGGCGGAGGGGTCCCGCCCGGATCGCTCCGGGCGGGCTTCTCTCGGCCTAGAAGTCGGCGGCGACGGTCACGAAGCCCATGCGCGGGGCCAGGGGGAAGGCGGCGTAGCCGCCCGAGTTTCCGGTCACCACCGCGGTCGAGACGCCCTTGCGGTCGAACAGGTTGGTGATGTTGGCGCTGACCCGCGCCGCCTTCAGCCAGGTCGAACCGGTGACGTCGAACCGGTAGCCCGCCTCCAGGCCGACCACCGTGGTCGCTTTCACCGAGAGGTCGTTCAGGTGGGTGACGTAGCGGCTGCCGACGTAGTCGGCGCTGAGCTGGGCGTCAAAAGCGCCCCAGCTGGTGCTCAGGATCGTCTTGTTCAGCCATTTGGGCGTCAGCGGAACCACCTTTCCGCCCGTGCGGACGGTGGTGATGGCGCCTGTCGCGCTGCCGGTCTGGTAGTCGGAGTCGTAGGTCGACTTGTTGTACGAGATCGCATTGTACAGGCGGAAGTGCGGCCCGAACTCCAGGGTCCCCGCCACGTCGACCCCATTGGTCGTCACGCCGCCGACGTTGGCGAGGACGGAGGCGCCGGGGTTGATGAAGTTGTAGGCGGCGATGTTCAGCAGCCGGTTCTTGAAATTCACGTGGTAGGCGCTGGCCTGACCGCTGAAGGCCGTCAGGAAGCCCAGGTCGACCTGACGCTGGGTGCGCACCCCGATCTCGTAGTTCCAAGAGGTCTCAGGGTGCACCGTCTGCTTGAAGAGATCGAAGGCGGCCTGACTGCCCAGGCTCCACGGAGAGCCTGACCCCGCACCGTAGGGGATGAACTGGCGCATGTTCTTCTGGGCGTTGACGAAGACCTGCTCATGCTCTGTCGCGTCCCACAACAGGCCGGCCTGGGGCAGGAACCACTTGTTCGAGGTGATGCTGCCCGACGGGTAGTGCACCGGAACCGCGACGGTCGGCAGGTTCACTTGGTTGATCGGGAACTTGCCCGTCGCGTTCTGCAGACTCGACTTGAAGCCGAACTCCAGGCGCAGGTCCGGGCGGATCCGCCAGTGGTCCTGCAGGTGCAGCTGAACGTCGTTCACGAAGAACTGGGCGTAGTACTGGATGAACAGCGGGTGCTTCGGGATGTCGTAGGGGCTGAGGTCGTTGTTCGCCGCAGCGAACGGGTACCAGGCGCGGTGCTGGGCGTCCTCGTTGTGCTCCCACCAGACGCCGGCTTCGATCTTATGGTCGCCGAACTCGGCGTTGACCGTCGAGATCAGGCCGCCGCGGTTGATCCGGTACTCGGTGGTGCGCACCTCGTTGCCGGTGCCGCCGAACTTCGCCGAGATGGCCGCGAGCGTGGCCGGGCTGGTCGGCGAGCCCACCACCAGTTCCGGGAAATAGGCGGCGAACAGGGCCGGCAGGCCGGCTTGGTTGATCGGCCCGGCGACAATGCCGCGGCCGTAGTTGTGGTGGTAGTAGGCCTGGTTCGACCAGCTGATGTTGCTGGCGACCTTGTAGTCGTACTTCACATAGCCCAGCAGGTCCTCGCGCTGGGCGGCGCTGAAGCAGTTCGAGAAGTTGTTCCCCTGGAAGGCCGGCGGGGCGCCGTTCGTCAGCGTCGACGAGCAGGCCGCCAGGTCCGGGTAGAGGAACGGCCGCGTGTAGGGGAAATAGGTCGAGGTCGCCGTCTGGGCGTTGCCGAAGGCGGTGGAGTCCTCGTTCGGCTCGACCTTGTCGTTCCAGTCGAAATAGGCGGTCAGCTTGCCGCGGTCGCCCTGGTGGACGAACTTGGCGTTCACCTGGTCGCCGCGCTGGTGGCCGTCGAAGTCCCAAGCCTTGGCGTCGTGGTGCAGGTAGGAGATGTAGCCGCTGTTCCCGCCGCCGATGTCGCCGCTGTCAGCGCGCAGGAAGGTGCGGGTGGTCTCGTAGCTGCCGACGGTCTGACGGACGCTGAATCCCCGCTCGGCCGAGGGGTCGCGCGAAAAGGTTTCGATGGCGCCGCCGAGGTTGCTGGTCGAGGCCACGCCGAGCGCGCCGGCGCCGGACGCCAGGACCACCCGGCTGACGTTCTCGCTGGTCAACGCCCGCGATGGGCTTAGGCCGTTGTAGTTGCCGTACTGCTGGTCGCCGAGCGGCACGCCGTCGAAGGTGTAGCCGAGTTGCTGGGTCGAGAATCCGTGCACGAACAGCGCCGCGTTTTGCTCGTTGTTGCCCCACGGGTCGGCGGTGACGAACAGCACGCCCGGAAGGGTCTGGATCGCTTTCAGCGGGCTCGCGCCCGGAAGGATCTTCTGGATCTCCCGCGACTCGAGCGCGACGGCGGACCGGGTGGTGCGGGCGGAGGTGACCACCACTTCGGAAACCTGGGCGGCCGCCACGCTTTCCTCAGCGTGCGCCAGGCCGGAAAGGGCGCTCAGCACCACCGCGGAGGCGGTGAACGCAAGTTTCGCCCGCAAGCTCGAATTCAGACTCGGCATCTAATCCCCCAACGACGATCGGGGCGCGCCTCCAGAGCGGCTCCGAAGCCGCGGCGATAGGGAGCGTCCAACAAGGGTCCGCGATGGATCGGCGACAGTTTGGTGAAATGCCGCTCGCCGATCCCCGCGCTGGGTAGCCCTCGGATGTTGTCGGCCGCGACACTGCTCTAGGGTTTCTTCCGGCGACCTGCCGTGTGAGGACCCCTCACCATGGGTTTGGGATGGCTGCTCCTGGCCCTGGGCTTGGCGGCGCTGGCGTTCGCGGCCATTTTCGGAGGCCGCGAGGAGCGCATCTTCGTCCTCGCCCAGGCCGCATCCGGGCTCGCCGGACATAGCGCCGTGCGATTCGGGCACGACATCACCCGCCCCATCCTGCTGGACCTGGCGGTGCTGGCGATCCTGCTGCCGTTGGCGCTGCGCTCCAGCCGGATCTGGCCTCTCGTGGTCGCCTCGGTGTGCGTGGCGAGCCTGATGACGGTCGCCGCACAGCTTCTCGTCCACGCCTCACCCCAGGCCTACGCCATCATCCACGGCACCTGGGACCTGCTCGCTGATTTCGTCGTAGCGTTCGGGGCCTGGAACTACTGGCGCGCGCGTCGTGGATCGAAACGGCTCGCGGCGGCGGATACGAAAACGCCGGGCCCTAGAGCGTGACAGCCGCAAGTGGATGCCGGTTGCGCCGGCCGTCACGCTCTAAGCTTTTGAAGATAGACCCTTCTTGTCCGGTTCAGGTGACTCCACCTGAACCGGGAAGGGTCTGGCTGACCAGGACCCGGCGCTTCGCAGCGACGCCGACGTCGACCTTTAGACGAACTCGACCAGCACCTCGTCGGCGGCGACGCTGTCGCCGCCCTTGGCGTTGACCGCCTTCACCACCCCGTCGCGCTCGGCGCGGATGATGTTCTGCATCTTCATCGCCTCGATGATGGCGACCACCTCGCCCGAGCGGACCTCGCGGCCGACTTCCGCCTCGAGGCTGACCACCAGGCCCGGCATCGGCGACAGGATCATCTTCGAGGTGTCGGCCGCCTTCTTCGGCGGCAGCTTCCCGTGGAGGTCCGCCGAGCGTTCGGTCAGCACCAGCACGTGGGACGCCGCGGCCCGGTGGCGGATCCGGAAGCCTTCGGCGAGCGGCTGGACCTGCACCGTGAAGGGCGTCCCGTCGAGTACGCCGGCGAACACCGGCTTGCCGGGGCGCCAGACGGCCTTTTCGAGCCTCAGCGTGCGGTTCTCGCCGACAAACTCCACCGAGAACGAATCCCCGCCGTTGGCGACGCGCACCGCGCGGCGCTCGCCGTTCTCGATCACCACCCACTCGTCGCGCAGCTGCTCAGGGGCGGCGCGACGGGTCAGAGTGCGGTGCATGGACAGCGCCACCGCGGCCATGACGTCGCGCTGGAAGGGGGTCGCGGGCGTGCCGTGGAAGCCGTCGGGGAACTCGTCCTTGATGTAGTTGGTCGACAGCAGGCCCGAGCGGAAACGCTCCTGGTCCATCACCGCGGCCAGGAAGGGCACGTTCTGGCCCAGGCCTTCGATGTGGAAATCCTCCAGAGCCCGGCCCATGGCGTCGATCGCCGCCAACCGGGTCGGGGCCCAGGTCGACAGCTTCGAGATCATCGGGTCGTAGAACATCGAGATCTCGTCGCCCTCGCGCACGCCTGCGTCGTTACGGACGATGATGTCGCCGATCTCGCCTTCTTGCGGCGGGGAGTAGCGCACCAGACGACCGATGGAGGGCAGGAAGCCGCGGTAGGGGTCCTCGGCGTAGATCCGGCTCTCGATCGACCAGCCGTTGATCTTCAGGTCGCTCTGGCCGAACGCCATCTTCTCGCCGGCCGCCGAGCGGATCATCTGCTCGACCAGGTCGACGCCGGTGATCAGCTCGCTGACCGGGTGTTCGACCTGCAGGCGGGTGTTCATCTCCAGGAAGAAGAAGCTCTTGTCCTGGCCGGCGACGAACTCGACGGTGCCGGCGCTGTCGTAGCCGACCGCCTGGGCGAGCGCGACGGCCTGGGCGCCCATGGCCGCGCGAGTCTGCTCGTCGAGCAGCGGGCTCGGCGCCTCCTCGATGACCTTCTGGTTGCGGCGCTGGATCGAGCACTCACGCTCGAACAGGTGCACGACGTTGCCGTGCTTGTCGCCGAGCACCTGGATCTCGATGTGGCGCGGGCTCTCGATGAACTTCTCGATGAAGATCCGGTCGTCGCCGAAGCTGGCCTTGGCTTCGGCGCGCACCGCCGGGAAGCCTTCCTCGACGTCCTGCTTGGTCCAGGCGACGCGGATGCCCTTGCCGCCGCCGCCGGCGGAGGCCTTGATCATCACCGGATAGCCGATGTCGTCGGAGATCTTCAGCGCGTGCGCAGTGTCCTCGATCTCGCCGACGTGGCCGGGGACGGTCGAGACGCCCGCCTTGGCGGCGAACTTCTTGGACTCGATCTTGTCGCCCATGGCCTTGATGGCGTGGGGGTTGGGACCGATGAAGACCAGGCCCTCAGCCGCCAGCCGCTCGGCGAAGCCGGCGTTCTCGGAGAGGAAGCCGAAGCCCGGGTGGACCGCTTCGGCGCCGGTCTCGCGGCAGGCCGCGACGATCTTGTCGGCGACCAGATAGCTCTCGGCGGCGGGCGCCGGGCCAATGAAGACCGTCTCGTCGGCCATCTCGACAGCCATCGAGTCGGCGTCCGCCTCGGAATAGACGACGACGGTTTTGATGCCGAGCTTGCGGCAGGTCTTGATGATGCGGACCGCGATTTCCCCGCGGTTGGCGATCAGGATCTTGGAGAACATGGCTTAAGCCCGACGTCCTTGCCGTAAATGAGTTGTTCGAAGCCCCCGTCAGCGAAGGCGCGCACCCTGTCACCAGGATGGCGCGCCCTCGGCCTTCAGAGCGGGATGTTGTCGTGCTTCTTCCAAGGGTTCGTCAGCTGCTTGCCCTTGAGGTTCTTCAGCGCCCGGACGATGCGACGGCGCGTGCCGTGAGGCATGATCACGTCGTCGATATAGCCGCGCGAGGCGGCCACGAACGGGTTGGCGAAGCGGGTCTTGTATTCGGCTTCGCGCGCGGCGATCGCGTCAGGATCGCCAATCTCGGAGCGGAAGATGATCTCCACCGCGCCCTTCGAGCCCATGACGGCGATTTCCGAGGTCGGCCAGGCATAGTTGATGTCGCCGCGGATGTGCTTGGAGCTCATCACGTCATAGGCGCCGCCGTAGGCCTTGCGGGTGATCAGGGTGATCTTCGGCACGGTGGCTTCGGCGAAGGCGAACAGCAGCTTGGCGCCGTGACGGATCAGGCCGCCCTGCTCCTGGCGGGTGCCCGGCATGAAGCCCGGCACGTCGACGAAGGTGATGACCGGGATCTCGAAGGCGTCGCAGAAGCGCACGAAGCGGGCCGCCTTGCGGCTGGCGTCGATGTCGAGCACGCCGGCTAGCACCTGCGGCTGGTTGGCGACGATGCCGACCGGCTGGCCGTCCATCCGGGCGAAGCCGCAGATGATGTTCTTGGCGAAGTCCGGGCTGCACTCGAAGAAGTCCGCCTCGTCGACGACCTTCAGGATCAGCTCCTTCATGTCGTACGGCTTGTTCGGGTTCGCCGGCACCAGGGTGTCGAGCGAGGCCTCGTCGCGGTTCGGGTCGTCGTAGCTTTCGCGGACTGGCGGCTTCTCGCGGTTCGACGACGGCAGGAAGTCGATCAGCCGGCGGACCTGGGTGAGCGCCTCCAGGTCGTTCTCGAAGGCGCCGTCGACGACGCCGGACTTCATGGCGTGGACGCGGTAGCCGCCGAGGTCTTCGTGGGTGACGTCCTCGTGGGTGACCGTCTTCACCACGTCCGGGCCTGTCACGTACATGTAGCTCGTGTCCTTCACCATGAAGATGAAGTCGGTGATCGCCGGCGAATAGACGTCGCCGCCGGCGCACGGGCCCATGATGACGCTGATCTGCGGGATCACGCCCGAGGCCAGGGTGTTCTCGAGGAAGATGTCGGCGTAGCCGGCGAGGCTGTCGACGCCTTCCTGGATGCGGGCGCCGCCGGCGTCGAACAGGCCGATGATCGGCGCGCCGACCTTCATGGCCTGGCGCTGGACCTTGAGGATCTTCTGGGCGTGGGCGTGCGACAGCGAACCGCCGAACACCGTGAAGTCCTTGGAGAAGACGAAGACGACGCGATTGTTGATTCGGCCCCAGCCGGTGACGACACCGTCGCCGGGGATCTTCTGCTCGCCGGTGTCGAAGTCGTTCGCCCGCGGTTCGACGAACATGTCGAACTCTTCGAACGAGCCTTCGTCCAGAAGCAGGTCGATCCGCTCCCGGGCGGTCAGCTTGCCCTTCTTGTGTTGGTTCGCGATCCGACGCTCGCCACCGCCCAGCCGGGCCTCGGCCCGGCGCTTCTCAAGTTCAGCTAGGATGTGCTTCACGCCCGCTCCTTCGATCTCTTCCGGGGCAGCGCATATTGGCCTCTTGGCCCAGCGGCAAGCGTTCGTTACGCGAAATGGCAAAGATGCCGCCCCAGCGAAGCTTCTGAAGCGCCAGATGATTGTGTTCCAACGGCTGTTTGAGGCAGAAGCCGCCCTATGATCCTCACCCTGTCCTGCCCCGATCAGCCGGGAATCGTGGCGCGCGTCGCCACCACCCTGTTCGAGCGAGGCGCCAACATCCTCGACGCCATGCAGTATGACGACGAGGAGACCGGCCGTTTCTTCATGCGCGTGGTGTTCGATCCCGGCGAGGGCGACCGTGCGGCGCTGCACGAGGCGCTGGCCCAGGTCGGCGAGCAATATTCGATGGACTGGCGGCTGCGCGACCGCAAGGAACGCCGGCGGGTGATGATCCTGGCCTCCCAGCAGGATCACTGCCTGGCCGACCTGATCTGGCGGTGGCGCCAGGGCGAGCTGGCGATGGACATCACCGCGGTGGTCTCCAACCATCCGGATACGACCTACCCGCACACCGACCTGAAGGGCATCGCCTTTCGTCACCTGCCGATCACGCCGCAGACCAAGCCCGAGCAGGAGGCCCAGCTCTGGAGCCTGATCCAGGAGACGCGGACCGACCTGGTCATCCTCGCCCGCTACATGCAGGTGCTGTCGAACGACCTGACGCAGAAGTTGGCGGGGCGTTGCATCAACATCCACCACTCCTTCCTGCCGGGGTTCAAGGGCGCCAAGCCCTACCACCAGGCCCACGCCCGCGGCGTGAAGCTGATCGGCGCCACCGCCCACTTCGTCACCGCCGACCTCGACGAGGGCCCGATCATCGAGCAGGACGTCGAGCGCATCAGCCATCGCGACACGCCCAAGGACCTGGTCCGCAAGGGCCGCGACATCGAACGCCGGGTCCTGGCGCGTGCGGTGCGCGGGGTGCTGGAAGACCGGGTGCTGCTGAACGGCTCCAAGACCGTGGTCTTCTCCGGCTGAGGCGGACGTTTCAGCATAAGTTGTCGTCATCCCGGACGGCCGCAGGCCGATCCGGGACCCAGGGGCCGTGCGCGCCGCCCTGGGTCCCGGCTCTACGCTTCGCTACGGCCGGGATGACGCAGATAGTTTTGGGGTAGGCCGTGAGCGACCAGGCGCAGGACTTCGGGACCTACGACTACGTCATCGCCGGCGCGGGTTCGGCCGGCTGCCTGCTGGCCAATCGGCTGTCCGCAGACCCGAAGACCCGCGTCCTGCTGCTGGAGGCCGGCGGCCAGGACAACTGGATCTGGTTCCACATCCCCGTCGGCTACCTGTTCGCCATCGGCAATCCGCGTGCGGACTGGATGTTCGAAACCGAGGCCGAGGAAGGTCTCGCCGGCCGCAGGCTGGCCTATCCGCGCGGCAAGGTGATCGGCGGCTCCTCGGCGATCAACGCCATGATCTACATGCGCGGCCAGGCCGCCGACTACGAGGGCTGGCGCCAGCTGGGGCTGACCGGCTGGGGCTGGGACGACGTCCTCCCCTACTTCCTGGCGCACGAGGACCATATGAAGCCCGAGGGCGAGCACCACCGCGCCGGCGGCGAGTGGCGCGTGGAGCATCCGCGGGTGCGCTGGGACATCCTCGACGCCATCCGTGAGGCGGGCGCTGCGGCCGGGGTCGCGCCGATCCGCGACTTCAACTCCGGCGACAACGCCGGCTCCTCCTATTTCCAGGTCAACCAGCGCGCCGGCCGCCGGGTCAGCGCCGCGCGCGCCTTCCTCAAACCCGTGCTGAAACGACCGAATCTGCGGCTGGAGACCGGGGTCGAGGTCGAACGGGTCACCTTCGAGGGCAAGCGGGCGACGGGCCTGATCTTCCGCCGCGGCGCCGAACGGTTCGCGGTCCGCGCCCAGGGGGAGGTGATCCTGGCGACCGGCGCGGTCGCCTCGCCCAAGATCCTGCAGCTCTCCGGCATCGGCGACCCCGAGATGCTGCGCAGCTTCGGCATCCCCCTCGCCCACGTGCTGCGGGGCGTCGGCGAAAACCTGCAAGACCATCTGCAGATCCGCCCGGTCTTCAAGGTGAGCGGCGTTCGCACCCTCAACACCGACTACGCCAACCTGATCCGGCGGGCGGGCATGGGGCTGGAGTACGCCCTCTTCCGCAAGGGGGCCCTGACCATGGCGCCCTCACAGCTCGGCATGTTCGCCCGGTCTTCCGAGGCCTATGCGACACCCAACCTGCAGTTCCACTTCCAGCCGCTGTCGCTCGACAAATGGGGCGACGGCCTGCATCCCTTCGGCGCCTTCACCGCCAGCGTCTGCAACCTGCGTCCCACCAGCCGCGGCCGCATCCGCCTGGCCAGCGCCGATCCGTCGGCCAAGCCCTTGATCGCGCCCCACTACCTCTCCACCGAGGAAGACCGCCGGGTGGCCATCGACTCCGTGCGGCTGGCCCGCAGGATCGTCGCCCAGCACCCCCTCGCCCGCTTCCACCCGCTGGAATTCCGACCCGGACCCCAGGCGCAGACCGACGAGGCGCTGCTGCAGGCCGCCGCCGAGCTCGCCACCACCATCTTCCATCCCGTCGGCACCGCCGCCATGGGCCCCGCCGACGACCCGCGCTCGGTGCTCGACGAACGGCTGCGGGTGCGCGGGATCCAGGGCCTGCGCGTCATCGACGCCTCGGCCATGCCCCGCATCACCTCCGGCAACACCAATTCGCCGACCCTCATGATCGCCGAGAAGGGCGCGGCCATGGTGCTGGAAGACGCGAAGCGCTGAGAGTTGAATGCGCTCGCCGCTTCGTTCGTGGACAAACAACCGCGGCCCGCCGCGTCCCGGCCTCCCGCAGAATCGCCCTAGCCTTCCCGGCGATGAAGCGGCTGGTGTTCGACCTCGACGGGACGCTGACCCACGACGATACGTCGGTGGGCTACGCCGAGCGCCGGCCGAACGTGGCGGTTGTCGAGAAGCTGCGCGCCTACCAGGCCCAGGGCTTTACGATCGTCATATGTTCGGCGCGCAACATGCGCACCTATGACGGCCAGATCGGCAAGATCAACGCCCACACGCTGCCGGTCATCCTCGACTGGCTGGCGCGCCACGAGATCCCCTACGACGAGCTGCACGTCGGCAAGCCCTGGTGCGGGACCGAGGGCTTCTACGTCGACGACAAGGCGATCCGGCCGAGCGAATTCCTGGCGCTCGGCCACGACGAGATCCAGGCCCTGCTTGCCAGGGAATCCTGAATGATCCCCTCTTCCCCGTCATCCCGGCCGGAGCGCAGCGGAGAGCCGGGACCCAGGGCCGCCGCACTGCAGAACCCCCTGGGTCCCGGATCGGTCTGGCGGCCGTCCGGGATGACGGATGGGGGTGATCTGTCATGACCGTCCGGCTGATCATGTCGGGCGCCCTGGTCGGCCAGGAGCTCGCCGCCGAGTTCGGCCCGCTGCCGCCGTCCTTCCTCCCGGTCGGCGCCCAGCGGCTCTACGAACTGCAGATGCAGGCGCTCGAGGGCGCGGGTCCCGTCCATCTGGTGCTGCCGGAAGCCTTCGCCGTGCCGGAGGCCGACGCCACGCGGCTGGCGGAGCTCGGCGTCGAGATCGTGCTCGCCCCGGATGGCCTGAAGCACGGCGAGGCGGTGGTCTATGCGCTGAACGCCATCGGCGCCGGCGACGCCCCGGTCCACCTGCTGCACGGCGACACCCTGATCGCCAGGCCGCCGCTCGACGTCCACGACGTCATCGTCGCCGGGGCCCGCTCGACCGAATACGCCTGGGCCGAGATGGAGGTGGGCGCCGACGGCCGGACCGCCTCATTGGTCAACACGCCTGCCGGCGAGGACGGGCACGACGGCTGGCCGATCGCGGCGGGCTATTTCGCCTTCGCCTCGGGGCTGGACCTGCTGCGGGCGCTGACCCGCCAGCGCGGCGACTTCATCGCCGGCGTGAACCACTATCTCGCCGGCCGCCCGGTCGTCGCTGTCATGGCCGAGGACTGGCTCGATTTCGGCCACCTGACGACCTACTTCCAGTCGCGCCTGGCGGTCACCACCGCCAGGGCCTTCAACACCGTGCGCATCGACGGGCTGACCGCGCGCAAGTCGAGCGACGACACCGCCAAGATGCGCGCCGAGGCCCACTGGCTGCAGGCCGCCCCGCCCGGCGTGCAGATCTATTGCGCGCGGCTGCTGGGCTTCGGCCTGGAGCAGGGCCGCGCCTTCTACGAGACCGAATACGAGTTCCTGCCGGTGCTCTCCGAGCTGTTCGTCTACGGCGCGGTGGGGAAGAAGCCCTGGCTGCGGATCCTCGCGTCCTGCGAAGACTTCCTGCGGGCGCTGGCGGCTACTCGCGGCGACAGCTCCGGCGACCTGGCGCTCAGGGCGCTGACGGCGGACAAGACGATCGCCCGGCTGGAGGCCTTCGCGCGCGCGGCCGACGTGCGGATCTCCGAGCCGCTCACCTACGCCGGCCGGCCCTGCCCCTCGCTGTTGCAGATCGTCGAGCGGCTGGTCCCGGCGATGGACCTCGACAGCGGCCGGGTCGCCTGCGCCATGCATGGCGACTTCTGCTTCTCCAACCTGCTCTACGACAGCCGCAACCGGCGCATCAAAGCCATCGACCCACGCGGTTCGGTGGATCGCACGCCCTCGCTCTACGGCGATCTGCGCTACGACCTGGGCAAGCTCGGCCACTCCATCGTCGGCCGCTACGACCAGATCATCGCCGGCCGCTGCCGGGCGACCCGGGACGGGCGGGCCTACGACCTGGCCTTCGATCCGGCGGCCTGCCAGCCCTGGCTGGCCGAGGCGCTAGGTGATCTTGTCGTCGATGGCGTCGGCGGCCTGTCCGATCCGGTGCGCGCGGTGACCGTCAGCCTGTTCCTGTCCATGCTGCCGCTGCACGCCGACCGGCCCGAGCGCCAACAGGCCTTCGTCGCCAATGCGCTCAGGCTCTGGTGCGAGCTCGACGCGTGATCGTCATCCCCATGGCGGGGCGATCCCAGCGGTTCTACGACGCCGGCTACGACCGGCCGAAGTACAGGCTGGACCTCGACGGCCGCAGCGTCTTCGCCCATGCGGTCGTAAGCTTCGAGGCGGCGTTCGCGACCACGCCCTTCCTGTTCATCGCCGCCGCCGAGGCCGAAGCCTTCGTCCGCGCCGAGGCGCGCGCCCTGGGCGTGGCCGAGTTCGAGGTGGTCAGCCTCACCGCCGTCACCGCTGGCCAGGCCGAGACGGTGGAGCGCGGACTGGACGCCGTGGATTGGTCGGGGCCGCTGACCATCTTCAACATCGACACCCTCCGTCCCGGCTTCGCCGTCCCCGGCGAGCCGCTGGCCGGCGCCGACGGCTGGCTGGAGGTGTTCAAGGGGTCGGGCGCCAACTGGTCCTATGTGAAGCCCGCGCCGGGCCCGGAGCCCTGGGCGCTGGAGACCGCCGAGAAGCGGCCGATCTCGGACCTCTGCTGCACCGGCCTCTATCATTTCGCGCAGGCCGCCGATTTTCGCGAGGCGCTGGCGGCTGAGCGCGAGCGGCCCCAGGCGGTGGAGCTCTACGTCGCGCCGCTCTACAACCACCTGATCGCCAGGGGGCGCCGCATCGGCTGGCGGCTGATCGCGCCGGATGACGTGGTCTTCTGCGGCACGCCTGCCGAGTACCAGGCGCTGAAGTCCTCCCCTGACGCCCGCGGCGCCGGATAGGCCAGATCCTCCACCGCGTAGCGGGGGAGGTGTCGGCGAAGCCGACGGAGGGGGCGTTGCGGCGCTCGCCGCCCTACCCCTCGACCTCCGCCACGTTCGCAATCCCCGCCGCCTGCAGCGCGGCGATCAGTTCCCCCACCGTCGCCTCCACCTCGTCGGGATCGCGCCCGCGCAGCACCAGGTTGGAGCCGAAGCTCTCGGGGCTGAAGAAGGGGTAGCTGCCCAGGGACATGCCCGGATGCGCCTTGGCGACGGCTTCCAGCGGGGCGGCGATCACGCCCTCGCCCGAGCCCAGGACGCGGACGGTCCGCGAAACGGTGACCGCCCCGCCCTTCAGCCGATGGCCGACGTCCTCCAGCATGCCGCGCATGATCTGCGGCACGCCGGCCAGGACGAAGACGTTGCCGATGGTGAAGCCGGGCGGGCCGTTCACCGGGTTCTGCACCAGGCCGCCGCCGGTCGGGATTCGCGCCATGCGCCGGCGGGCGGGGGTCAGCTCGTACTTGGCCTGCATCATCTTGAGGATGTCCGGGTGCTCGTAGAGCTCGACCCCGAAGGCGAAAGCCACCGCGTCGGCGGTGATGTCGTCATGCGTCGGCCCGATCCCGCCGGTGGTCACCACATAGTCGTAGCGGCCGCGCAGGTGGTTCAGCGCCGTGGCGATCTCGTCGATGACGTCGGGCACGATGCGCACCTCGGCCACGTCGACCCCGTGGACGCCGAGGTAGCGGGCGATGTCGCGTAGATTGGTGTCCTGGGTGCGGCCCGACAGGATCTCGTCGCCGATGATCAGCACCGCAGCGGTCACCCGCGCTCCCTGGTCGCTCGCCATCGGCCGGTTCCTCGCCTAAATCCAGTCTCCGCCCTACGGACTAAAGCCATCCATGGACTTCCCGCAACCGCTCACGCGCGCCAAGCTGGTCCGGCGCTACAAGCGTTTCTTCGCCGATGTGGCGCTGGAGAACGGGACGGAGATCACCGCCCACTGCCCCAACCCCGGCGCCATGCTGGGGCTCAATGTCCCCGGCCTGACCTGCTGGGTCTCCCGGTCGGAGGATCCCAAGCGCAAGCTCGCCCACACCCTGGAGCTGGTGGAGGCCGACGGCGGCCTGGTGGGCGTCAACACCCTGCACCCCAACCGACTGGTCGCCGAGGCGCTGGCGGCCGACGCCATTCCGGAGCTGTCCGGCTACGCCAGCCACCGGCGCGAGGTGCGCTATGGCGGGGCCAGCCGCGTGGACTTCCTGCTGGAGGCGGCCGGCCGGCCGGCCGCCTGGGTCGAGGTCAAGGGCGTCACCCTGCATCGCGGCGGCGGTCTCGCCGAATGGCCGGACTGCGTGAGCGCCAGGGGCGCCCGGCACGTCGCCGAGCTGGCCGAGGTCGCGCGGCTGGGCGACCGGGCCGTGGTGCTGTTCGTCGTCCAGCGCTCTGACTGCGACCGCTTCGCCCTGGCCCGCGACCTCGACCCTGCCTTCGCCGCGGCCCTGGACCGCGTGCGTGACGAAGGCGTCGAGGTGCTGGTCTACGCCTGCGAGATGAGTCCCGAGGCGGTCACCCTGCGCCGCCCGATCGCCGTCTGAGCGGGTCAATGGGCGCCTCGCTCGGACCTGGCCTATAGATATCCTTCGCGCAGACGAGGGGTCGATGGACGAGGTCAAGACGACACGGCGGCAGAAGGTCGGCCTCGAGAACTCCGCGACGCGCACCGCCCTGCTGGATGCGGCCGAGCTGCTGATGCGGGAAGAGGGCTACGCGGCGGTGACCTCGCGCCGGCTGGGCGCCAAGGCTGGGCTGAAGCCGCAACTCGTCCACTACTACTTCCGCACCATGGACGACCTGTTCCTGGCCGTGCTGCGGCGGATCTCCGAACGCGGGCTGCAGCTCGCGGCCAAGGCCATGGAGTCCGACCAGCCGCTGCGCGCGCTCTGGGAGCAGAGCCGCGATCCGAGCGGGGCGGCGATGAACCTGGAGTTCATGGCGCTGGCCAACCACCGCAAGGTCATCCGCGCCGAGATGGCCCGAAATGGCGAACGGCTACGGCGGCTCCAGCAGGACGCGCTGGCGCGGCACTTCGCGCTGCGCGGGATCGAGCCGCGCATTCCGCCCGGCGTCGTCACCCTGCTGGCGTCGAGCGTCGGCCTGGTGCTGGTGCTCGAAGGGGCCATCGGCATGTCGAACGCCCATGCGGAGACCGAAGCCCTCGTCGAGGCCTGCTTGCGCCGGTTCGAAGAAGCGGGCGACGCCATCCCGGGATTCATAGCGGCGCCGGACGCCTCCTGACGTCTTGAGCGAACCCCGCGCGCTCGCGGAGACCGACGGCTCACATGTTTTGGCGATCGCCCAAATTCGCTTGACGCTCGCGTCGGGGGCCCGCTAAGCAACTGCTCAGCCGCCCGATCCAAGGCCCGCCAGAGGCCGACCCGCGGGCGAAGTCGTGCATAGGTGAGGCTGACGCGATGAACGCCCTGAGCGAGGCTCCGGTCCACTGGGACCCCTACGATCCCAGGTATTTCGCCGACCCCTACCCAACGTTCCGGCGGCTGCGCGAGGAGGCGCCGCTCTATTACAACGCCCAGTACGACTTCTACGCCGTCAGCCGCTACGAGGACGTCGAGCGCGGCCTGGCCGACCGGGACACCTTCAGCTCGGCCCGCGGCGGCATCCTCGAATACATCAAGGCCAACATGCCGGTGCCGCAGGGCGTCTTCATCTTCGAGGACCCGCCGCTGCACACCATCCACCGCGCCCTGGTCAGCCGCATCTTCACGCCGAAGAAGATGACGGCGCTGGAGCCCAAGATCCGCGAGTTCTGCGCCAATGCGCTCGACCCGCTGGTCGAAGGCGGAGTCTTCAACTTCATCGCCGACCTCGGCGCCCAGATGCCGATGCGGGTGATCGGCATGCTGCTGGGCATTCCCGAGGCGGATCAGCAGGCGGTCCGTGCGCGGGCCGACGCGGCCCTGGCGACGGAGGTCGGCAAGCCGATGGACCTCACCAGCCACAGCTTCGTCGGCGAAGGCTTCGACGAATACGTCGACTGGCGCGCCAAACACCCCTCCGACGACCTGATGACGGAGCTCTTGAACGCGGAGTTCGTCGACGAGACCGGCGCGACGCGGCGGCTGACCCGCGAGGAGGTGCTGATCTTCTGCAACATCCTGGCCGGCGCCGGCAACGAGACCACCAACCGGCTGATCGGCTGGACCGGCAAGGTGCTGGCCGAGCACCCCGACCAGCGCCGCGAGATCTACCAGAACCGCGCCCTCATTCCCCAGGCCATAGAGGAGATCCTCCGCTTCGAGCCGCCCGGCCCGTCGGTCGCCCGCTATGTGGCCAAGGACGTGGAGATTCACGGGACGACCGTGCTGGCCGGCAGCGCCATCTGCTTCCTGGTCGCCGCGGCGAACCGTGACGAGCGGCGGATCCCCAACGCGGAGTCCTTCGACATCAACCGCGAGCGCCAGCCGCACCTGACCTTCGGCCACGGCTTCCACGTCTGCGTCGGCAATGCGCTCGCCCGCGTCGAAGGCCGCGTGGCCCTGGACGAACTCTTGAACCGTTTCCCCGAGTGGGACGTCGACCTGGAGAACGCCCACCTGTCGTCCACCTCGACCGTGCGCGGCTGGGAGACCCTGCCGGCCTTCACGCCGAAAGCCCGGGGCAAGGCTGCGCCGCAGACCCAGGCGGCGCAGGCGCCGGCGCCGACGGCTGAGGCCGTGATTCCGGGCGCCGAGTCCTGGAAGCTGACGATGAAGACGCCGATGGGGCCGCAGGAGATGGCCCTGCAGCTCGCCCGGCAGGGCGAGGCCCTCACCGGCCGCATCGAGAGCCCGATGGGGTCGGAGGCGATCAGCAACGGCAAGGTCTCCGGGGACACGCTTACCTGGACCCTCAACGTCACCAAGCCGACGGCCATCAAGCTCGGCTTCGAGGTGACGGTGGCCGGCGATAGGATGACCGGCAAGGCCAAGCTCGGGGTGTTCGGCAGCGCGCCGCTCACCGGAGAGCGCGTCTAGCGGGGCGGCGGCCGACCGAAGTCTCCCGCGCGACGCAGCGCCCCGTTGAACTTCCGCTCCAGGATTGCGACATAGGCTCATTCGCAATGTCGAGCCGGCGCCCGGTTCGCGGAGCCAGACCGATGCACGACGACGCCCTCGACACCGACTACCGCACCGGTCAGATCAAGCTGCACACGCCGGAAGACTTCGAAGGCATGCGCAAGGCCGGCCGGCTGGTGGCCGAATGCCTCGACATGCTGACGCCCTATGTGAAGCCCGGCGTGCTCACCGACGATCTCGACAAGCTGGCCCGCGAGTACACCCTCGACCATGGCGGCCTGCCCGCCTGCCTGGGCTATCGCGGCTACACCAAGACCCTCTGCATCAGCCCCAACCACGTGGTCTGCCACGGCATTCCTGGCGACCGCACCTTGCGCGAAGGCGACATCGTCAACGTCGATCACACGGTGGTGGTCGACGGCTGGTATGGCGACTCATCGCGCATGTTCGGCGTGGGCGAAGTGGCCCCGCGCGCCAAGCGGCTGATCGAGATCACCTACGAAGGCCTGGCCCGCGGCCTGGCGGCGGTGAAGCCCGGCGCCCGCACCGGCGACATCGGCCACGCCATCCAGACCTACGTCGAAAGCATGCGCTGCTCTGTCGTGCGCGACTTCTGCGGCCACGGCCTGGGCCGGGTCTTCCACGACGCCCCGAACATCCTGCACTTCGGCCAGCCCGGCACGGGCGAGGAGCTGAAGCCCGGCATGTTCTTCACCATCGAGCCGATGGTGAACCTCGGCAAGCACCCGGTGAAGCTGCTGGCCGACGGCTGGACGGCGGTCACCCGCGACAAGTCCCTCTCCGCCCAGTGCGAACATTCGGTGGGGGTGACGGAGACCGGCGTCGAGATCTTCACCCTCTCGCCGGCCGGCCTCTTCCAGCCGCCCGTGCAGGCGGCCTGAGCCCTCAGGCCGCTCGCCTCAAGCCTGGGCCACCGTGGTCGGCCAGACGTTGGTCTCCGTCGACACCAGCATCGGTCCGAGGCTCTCGAAGTCCCCGCGCTCCATCCGCCAGGCGATATATTTGCCGTAGGCTTCCTCGCTGTCCCAGCGCTCGACGAACAGCAGGCGCGACGGGTCGTCCTTGTGCTGGACGATGCGAATGGCCTGGCACCCCGGGTAGGCGGCCGTTTCCTTCATCATGCCAGGCGCCGCCTGCAGGAAGACCGCGACGGCCTCGGGCTTCAGTCCCATCTCGAACGTAATCGTCACGCCATCCGCGTCGGCCATGGTTCTCTCCCTTGGGTTCTTGCGCCCGACGGCAGGCGCCGGGTCCGGCCGACAGGTCGCCATCGCCATAGCCCTTGCGCTAGATGAACAAATGCGGAACATTGGTCCTCCATGGACCGCCGCCCCGCCCTCCAGGACGCCACGCCCCAGCCCGACCTCTGGGCCGCCAAGCCTGAGCCAGCCCCCAGGCCGCACTACGCCGGCCATCGCGACCGGCTGCGCGAGCGGGCCTCCGCCGGCGGGCTCGCCGCCCTTCCGGACTATGAGGTGCTGGAGCTGCTGCTGTTCCGCTCGATCCCGCGCGGCGACGTCAAGCCGCTGGCCAAGCAGCTGATCGCGCGGTTCGGCTCGCTGGGCGCGGTCCTGGGCGCCGACACGGAGGCGTTGAAGTCGGTCCGCGGCGTCGGCGCGGCCCTGGCGCTCGACCTGAAGCTGGTGCAGGAGGCGGCCCTCAGGGCGTCGCGCGAAGAGGTCGCCCGGCGCACCGTGATCTCCTCCTGGTCGGCCCTGCTCGCCTATGTGAAGACCGCCCTGGCGCACGAGCCGCGCGAACAGGTCCGCGTGCTCTTCCTCGACAAGAAGAACCAGCTGATCGCCGACGAGGTGACCGGCGAAGGCACGGTCGATCACGCCCCGGTCTATCCGCGCGAGCTGATGCGCCGGGCCCTGGAGCTCTCGGCCAGCGCCCTGATCCTGGTGCACAACCACCCGTCGGGCGATCCCACGCCTTCCTCCGCGGACGTCGAGATCACCCGCCAGATCGTCGAGGCGGGCCGCTCGCTGCGGATCTCCGTCCACGATCACCTGGTCGTCGGCCGCGACGGAATCGCCAGCTTCAAGGCTCTGGGACTGCTCTGAGCGGTCTGCGCTGGCGACGCCGGCCGTCCCGACATCGACCGGGGCGGAGGACCCTGGCGGAACCAAGGACGCGGCATGATGCTTAAGCTTGCCAGGCCGCGGAACTTCGCCGAGGCCCAGCACAGGAAAGAACCATGAGCGGCGTAGGATTCCTTGGCGCGATCATCATCGGCATTCTGGCGGGCTGGCTCGCGGAAAAGATCATGAAGCGCAACCACGGCCTGGTCACCAACCTGGTCGTCGGCCTCGTGGGCTCGCTGCTCGGCGCCTTGGTCGCCGGCCTTCTGGGCATCAATTTCGGCGGCTGGATCGGCAGTCTCGTGGTGTCCACCGCCGGCGCGGTGCTGCTCCTCTTCCTTTGGGGCCTCGTCAAGCGTCGCGCCTAGGCTTCCCACAGCGGATAAGGGCGGCTCCGCGGGCCGCCCTCCGCGGCGGCGCGCCGAATTCCTGCTCATCGGGCGGCGCGCCTGCCTAGGCGACGGTCAGATCCGCCGAGGTTGCGCCTCTTCATCCAAGGGGTCGGGAACCCGACTTATTGTCGAGAGGTTACGTGGAAGTTCCGCATCGGTCACCGCCGGGCGTCGAACGGACCGACCCGATGAACGACGAGCCCCCACTCCAGTCGGGTCGGTCCTCTCTCGGCGGCGCACGCCCCCGCAGGGAGGGCCGCGTCAGAACGCCGAGCCGATCCCCGGCATGGCGGCGCGCGGAATGATTGCCCCGATGTGCTGCACCACGACATTGGCCAGACGTCGCGCCGCCGTCACCGAAGCCCGCAGATCCTCACCCCTCAGGCGGGCCGCGAGATAGCCGGCGTTGAACGCGTCGCCGGCGCCCGTGGTGTCGAGCGCGCGCACCGGCGGCTCGCGCGAAACCCGCAGGATGCTCCCTCCGGCGCGGACCATGACGGCGTGGTCGTGGCTGCGAACCACGACCTCGGCGCCCTGGCCGGCCCAGGCCGCGGCCATCGCGTCCGCGGCGTCGCCGTAGAGGCCGTCCAGGTCCGAACGTCCGGCCGACACGTAGCGGCAGAGCGGGACGATGGCCTCAATGGCGGCCTGCGCCTGCTCGAGGCTGGTCCACAGCTGCAGCCGATGATTGGGATCGAAGGCGATCGCCGCGCCGCACGTCTTGGCCTGGGTCAACAGCTCCAGAAGGGCCGCACGGCCGGCCTCGCCGACGATGGCCAGGGTGACGCCCGAGACATAGACCAGCCGGGCCGCGCAGACGGCCTGTCGGAGGGCGTCGCGATCGGCGAGCGCGAAATAGTCCCGCGCCGGCGACTCCGCGCGCCAATAGAAGAACCGCCGCTCTCCCGCCTCGTCGCGATCGAAGGCGTAGAGGCCGGGCAGCCGCCCGGGCGCGGTCCGCACCAGGGCGGCGTCCAGGCCCTCGACGGCCATCATCCGCAGAATGCCGGCGCTGAACGGATCGCCCTCGCCGATCGCCGTGCCATAGGCCACCGACAGGCCGAGGCGGCGCAGATACACCGCCGTGTTGAAGGTGTCTCCGGCATAGCCGAGCGCGGCCTGACTGGGCGCCGTCAGGCCGACCTCGACCATGCACTCTCCAAGCGCGACGACCTCGGTCACAAAACTCTCCGAGCTTTCGATCGCCCTTTATCGCGCGGCTGCGGCCAAGGTTCCGCCCGCGGGTGATCACACCCTCGCGCCTGGGGCGCGGGCGGACGTTCTGTTCACTGCCGGGGTCGAAGACCCGCAGGCCGCGCCGCCCCCAAGGGACCGGGGCCTGCACAGTTTCTTTGCACAGAAATGTGATCCTGCCCGGAACCTGCGCTTCCCCAAGGGGTTCTGTCGCGAGTCAAAACCTCGGGAGACGCCCATGAAACGCGCACTGCTTCTGACCGCCGCAGCGGCTGCGGCCCTGTCCCTAGCCGCCTGCAACAGGCAGAATGCGGGCAACACGGCAGACGCCGGGAACACGATGAACCCCGGCCAATCGGCGCCGGTCAACGCGGCTCAGGACGCCATGGGCGCCGCCGTCGGCGCCGCCTCGTCGACCACGCTCGGCTCGCATGACACGGGCGCGTTCGTCGACAATGCGGGCCAAGGGAACATCTATGAGATCCGGGCGGCGAAGATCGCCGAGCAGAAGTCGAAGGCGGCCGACGTCAAGGCCTACGCCAAGATGATGGTCATCGACCACACGGCGCTGGAAAACGAAATGAAGCCGCTGATCTCCGCCGCCGGCAAGACCGCGCCGACCGAGCTCGACCAGCGCCGCAAAGGCTTCCTCGACAATCTCAGCGCCGCCAGCGCGCAGGATTTCGACAAGGCCTACATCGACCAGCAGGTCGCGGCGCACGAGGAGACCCTCAACCTGATGAAGGGCTACGCCGACAACGGCGACGACGCCGGCCTGAAGGCCGCGGCGGCCAAGACCGCGCCCAAGGTCGAGGCTCACCTGGACAAGGCCAAGGCCATCCAGGCGAAGCTCAGCGGCGGCTAGGCCGAACGATGCGGCGGTCGTCCCGGACGACCGCCGCTATTTCATAACGTTTTGGGGCATTTGCGCGGCTCGCTGATGAAGGATCTCCTTGGCCTTCATGTGCGAGAGCAGAGGATAGAGCCCGGCCATCAGCGAGATCGCGAAACCGAAGTTTCCGTCCAGCCGTCCCTTGCGGTCGAAATAGCACTTCCAGAACCGCCGCAAGCCGCGGAAGACATTGTCCCAGAGCTCGCCCGGGTCGCCGCGATCGGCCAGGTCGAGCCCGCGCAGCAGGGTGTAGCGGTTGAGCCGCTGGACCATGTCGCTCAGGTCCTCGTCCACATAGTGCTGGATGGCGCAGGTCAGCACGCCCGCGCTGACGCCGTCGAACTTGACCCCGGGATGGACCCGCTCGAGCTTCCAGTGCTTGCAGCCCCGCCGCGCCAGGCGCGCGCCGAGGGTGCTGCCGAAGCTGCCGCCCCAGCCATGGCGCACGAGGACCGCGCCCACGTAGTTGTCGATCGGGATCTTGAACCAGTCGCCCCGGGCCTCGGCCACGGCCCGGCGGATCTCCGCCGCCAGCTCCGGCGTGACCCGCTCGTCGGCGTCGATCTCCAGGACCCATTCGCCGTCGCAGGCCGCAAAGCCCGCTTGCTTGCGGTGGCTCTCCAGATCGAAAGCGCCCTCGACGACAACCGCGCCGGCCTGGCGAGCGATCTTGACGGTGGCGTCGGTGCAGCGATCGGCGACCACCACCATCTGGTCAAACCCGCGCAACGTGGCGAGACAGGCGCCGAGTTGCGCCGCCTCGTTGTGCGCACAGACCAGGGCCGAAATTCTCACGCCGTCCATCCTCCTTGAGTCGCAGCGCCCCTTATAGGGCGACCCCAGGCGGAGGAAGGAGCAATCGCCGCGCGAGCGCGGACCGACCTCCTGCGGACGACCTATTGCGGACGCGCCCCGTTCGGCGCCGCGGCCTCGCGCGCCCAGGCCCCCAGGGCGGCGACCTCCAACCGGTCGCGCGGCAGGGCGTCGGGATAGGCTTCGCGGAGATAGGCGATCATCGTCTCTCGTACGATGCAGCGCAGGTCGAACAGCTTGCCGGCGTCGCCCGCGCTCATCAGGCAGCGGATCTCCATGCTGCGCTCCTTGGCCTCAGTGACCTGCAGGGCCGCGACGCGGCCGTCCCACAGCGGCGCCTGCTTCAGCACCTCCATCAGCTTGGCGCGCAGAGGTTCGACGGGCGTGATGTAGTCCACATAAAGCATCACGGCCCCCATCTGGGCGGCCGTCTCCCGCGTCCAGTTCTGGAACGGCTTGGTGAGGAAGTAGGTGAGCGGCAGGACCATCCGCCGCTCGTCCCAGAGGCGGACGATGACGAAGGTTGCGGTGATCTCTTCGATAAATCCGACCTCGTTCTCCACGACCACCTGATCCTCCAGGCGAATCGGCTGGGTGGTGGCGATCTGGATGCCGGCGATCAGGTTGGACAGCAGCGGCTGCAGCGCCAGGCCGACCAGCACGCCGGCCGCGCCGCCGGCCGCCAGCAGGCTTACCCCCCACTGGCGGACCGTGGAGATGGTCATCAGGGCGAAGCCGGCGGTCACCACCACCACCAACACGCCCGCCGCGCGCTGCAGGATGCGGATCTGCGTCAGGTGCTTGCGCGCCAGCAGATTGTCGGCCACGTCGACCCGGTTGCGCCGGAGGAACAGGGCTGCGGAGATGTCGAGGGCGACCAGCGCGCTCCAACCCACCAGGACGATAAAGGCGATGGCGAAGGCGTGCTGGGCGAAGGCGGTCTCCGACTTGGTGAGCGGCGAGGCGGCGAGCGCCGCGCTCAGGGCGACGATCACCATGGCCAGCCGGCCGGGCGCACGGGTGCGCATCAGGAGCGGCCGCCAGAAGTCGGACCTGCCCCGCAGGCTGCGGCGCACCAGGCGCACCAGCACCGCGTGGGCGACCAGGGCGACAACCAGCGCCAGGGCCATCAGGACCAGGGTGAAGACCCAGTCCGGCGCCCAGGCGAAAAGCGGCTGCAGGTCTTTCAATGCAGTGATCAGGGTCATGGGTGTCCGGTCCGGCGCCCCCGCCGAGGGGTGGAAACCCGCGAGCCTCACTATGGTTCACGGCGAGGGAGCCGTGCCGGGAGCCTGGCGCGCCGCCGGAACGTTCCTGCACACACCATGAGCATCGCCCAGCCCAGCCTGTTCGACGCCGCGCCACCCGGCCTGCCGGAGGGTTTCGTCTATCGCCCGGAATTCCTGAGCCCGGACGAGGAGGGCGAGCTGGTCGGCCGGCTGGCGGCCTTGCCGTTCCAGGCCTTCCAGTTCCACGGCTTCGAGGGCAACCGGCGGGTGGTCTCCTTCGGCTGGCGCTACGACTTCAACGAGGGCGGGCTCAAGCGCGCCGAGCCCTTCCCCGACTGGCTGCGGCCGCTGGCGGCGCGGGCCGCGGCCTTCGCCGGCGTCGCGCCCGGGGCCTTCGCCCACGCCCTTCTGACCGAATATGCGCCCGGCGCCGGCATCGGCTGGCATCGCGACCGGCCGCAGTTCGAAGACGTGGTCGGCGTCTCCTTCCTGTCGCCCTGCCGGCTTCGCTTCCGGCTGAAGGAAGAGGCTGGCTGGAAGCGCTGCGCCTTCACCGCGGAGCCGCGCTCGGCCTATCTGCTGCGCGGCCCGGCGCGGCGCGAGTGGCAGCACTCCATCCCTCCGCTGCAGACCCTGCGCTACTCGGTCACCTTCCGCACCTTCCGCCCTGACGTGAGGCCGCCGGCCGAAGGCGCCTAGGCGGCGTCAACGGCTGGCGAGCCGGGTTGAGCCGGCTTCCAGTTGGGCGATAAGCGCCGGATCACGGCGATAGATGTCGCGGCGCGGGTTCAGCCCCTCGCCGGTCGGGGCGACGGTGAAATAGACGAGATAGACCGGCACGGGTTCGGTCAGGTCGGCACGGGTCTCCGGCGGTCCGGGCCGCCGCCCCGCCGCCGTAACCGCCTCGCCCAGCAGCCAGCGGGCGAGCCTGGGCGCATCTTCCAGCCGCACGCAGCCGGCGCTGGCCAGCCGTTCCTCTCCGGTGAAGAGGGCGCGCAAGGGACTGTCGTGGAGGTAGACCCCCAGTTCGTTGGGGAACATGAACTTGACCTGGCCCATCATATTGGCCCGGCCGGGCAGCTGGCGCACCCGCAACTGCTGGCGTCCGGCGGCCACCTCGGGCCAGTTCACCTTCGCCGGGTTGAGCCGCGTCGCCCGATCGGTCCAGTCGGAGAGGGCTTCGAGCCGCTGGCCGCGGAAGTAGCCCAGCCCCTCGGCCACCACTTTCGGCGCCATCGACTTGGCCACCATGTCCGGCGGCACGTTCCAGTAGGGGCGGAAGACGGCGTAGCGCACCAGGGCGGCCATGGCCGGCGTCGGATCGGTGGGCTTGCCGACCACCACCTTCATGCTGTCGGTCGGGCGGCCGGCCTCATAGGTCCAGAGCCGCTGGGCTGCGACGTCGACCAGGATGTAGCGGCGGCCGAGATCGGTCGGCAAGGCCCGCGCCCGCTCCAGGTTGGCGCGGATCAGGGCCGTCCTGGGTCCCCCCTGGGCCCGTTCCACCGCCAGGGCCGAGCGCAGGCGCTGGTAGATCGGGTTCATCTGCGAGACCTGGGCCAGGCCCGCCTGCAGCGACGGCGCGCGGGCGACCATCTCCAGCACCGCGCGGCGGCCGAGGACGGGCGGGCGCAACTGCGGGTCGCTGTAGAGCAGGTCGGCGGCGGGGTTGGGCCGATGCAGATCGGCGCCCCAGGCGGCGAGCGCCCCGGAGAGCTCGATCTCGGCCCTGGCGAGGTCGGCTGGTCGACCGCTCGCGGCGCGGCGGACAGTGGCCTGCAGCCTGTCCGGACGATAGGCCTGCGGATCGAGGCCGTCGTCGGCGGCGGCCCGCAGCAGCGCGACGAGCTGATCCGCCTCAGGCCCGAGGCGCCCGCGTGCGGTCCACAGGGGCCGGTCTCCGCGAGCCGCATAGAAGGCGGCGAGCTCTGCGTCGGCGGCCGGCGTCGCCAACCGGCTGGCGAGGATCTCACCGACCGGCCCCGGTCGCAGGGCCGCCGCTGCGGATGTCAGCGGCCCTGCCACAGGCATGGAAACGGGCGCGGCCAGGCCGCCGGCCAGGGCGATCAGCCCCACCAGCCAACCCGACCGCGCCTCCGTCTTTTCAGAACGGGGCGCGGGGCCCGTCAGAGTTAGCCGCGCTCGCCAGCGGTCGAGCTCGTGCTCGAACCGTAGCTGCCGCTTGTCGTCGAGGCGCCTGGGGCGGTCTCGGAGGTGGTGGCCGAGGTGTCGGCGCCATATTGACCGGCCGAGCTCGTCGAGCCGTCCGCGCCGGAGGGGGTGGTCGCGCCGGCTCCGGCGGTGGCCGGGCTCGGAGCGGACGGCGACGTCGCCTGGCTGGCGCCGTAGGTGCTCGGCGAACTGGTGGACGCCGCGGCATCGTTGGCGGCGGCGCCGGCTTGTGGCGCGCCGACCCCGGCGGACGTGGTGGCGCCGGTCTGGGCTCCCGTATAGCCGGTGCTCGAGCCGGCGGTGGATTGCGCCAGAGCGGCGCCGGCGAGCAGGGCTGCACCGGCGGCGGCGGCGAAAGCGATCTTCGTCTTCATGTGGTGGTCTCCGGTATCCCCCAGCCCCGTCCCCAACCACTCGCGGCCGCGGCCGTTCCGAAGATTGCTTTTTAGCAATTTGGTTCCACGGCAGTGACGTCCGCTGTCGAGGGCCGCCAGCGCCGCGCTTGGGTGCTGTCAGGCCTCTTCGAGCAAGGCCGCGAGCTTGGTCACCGTGTTCCAGTTGCGGGCGGTGCCGCACAGCTTGAGGGTTCGCTCGATCACCGCGCCGGTCAGCTTCGAATGGCCGATGTCGTCGGGATAGCGGGCGTAGAGGCAGGCCGGCCCCGCCGCCACCTCCTCGGGCCCCTTGATCTTCGCCCGCAGCGCTTCGACCAGGGCGGGCGCCGGCTCGCCGCGCAGGAACATCACCACCAGGTGGTGCGGCGCCTCCTCGGCCATCTTCGTGAAGGGATTGGCCGCGACCACCGCCTGCAGCTGCTCGGCGTCGCGCACGAGGACGTCCGGCGTCGCGCCGAAGGCGGCCTTCAGCCCCGCTTCGAGCCGCGCCTCCAGCGTCGCGTCCGCGGCCGGAGCCCGGACCACCGCATTACCGGTGGCGCCGAGGGTGTGGACGCCCTCGAAACCTGCCGCAGTGAGCGCCGCCTTGAGGTCGGCCATGGCCAGGCGCCGCCCGGCCACGTTCACCGCCCGCAGCAGCACGCCCACCGCACGTTGGCTCATCGCGCGCCGGCGTCCCAGGCGAGGAACTCCGGCCGCTCCAGCAGGCGCTGGGCGTACTCTCCGCCCCGGCCGCCGTCGCCGAAGTCCGAGAGGTGCACGCCGTAGGTCCGGAAGCGGCTGGCGACCGGCGTGTAGAAGGCGTCGACGATCCCCCACTCGGCGCCGCCGAGCCACGGGCCGCCGAAGCGCTGCAGCAGGTCATTCCAGAGGCGGGCGATGCGACGCAGGTCCTTGTGGGTCGCTTCCGAGAGCTCCGCCTCCTTGGGCGTGGCGTTCAGGTCCATCGGACATTCGCCCCGCAGCGAGGCGAAGCCGGAGTGCATCTCCGCCACCGCCGCCCGGGCCAGGGCGCGGACCGCCGGATCCTCCGGCCAGAGCCGCGCCTCGGGGAACTTCTCGGCGACGTATTCGCAGATGGCGAGGGAGTCCCAGATGACGAGTTCGCCGTCCTTCAGCGCCGGCACGTGGCCGCTGGGGCTCAGGGGCGCGATGGCCGCGGCCGTACGATCGCCCTGGCGCAACGCCACCGGAATTTCCGTGAACTCCGCGCCGGCCTTCTTCAGCACCAGCCAGGGACGCATCGACCAGCTCGACCACGCCTTGTCGCCAATGACGAGTTCCATTCTCTCGCTCTCCTTCGAATGCGCCAGCCTGCAGGCCGACGGCGAAATACGCCTAGCTGGCGGTCTCAGCGCTGTAACGCGCGATGAGGCCCGTGCGGATCGCGTGCCGGTAGACGGCGGCGAAGGCCAGGCCCGCCAGCACAAGATATAGGCCCGCCAGTCCCATGCCGATCGCCAGCTGGCCCCAGGGCGGCGGACCTCCCGCCACGATCGTCCGCATGCCCTCGAAGACATAGGAGGGCGCCATCGCGTGGCCGATCATCCGCATCCACGGCGGCAGGGTGGCCAGCGGATAGAAGACCCCGACGAAGGGCGAAAGCAGCGAGGGGATCGGCCAGATCAGCCACTCCGACGCCGGCCCGAAGCGCAGCACGATCGCCGTGCCGAGAACGCCCAGGGCGATGCCGGTGATGAACAGCACCAGCAGGAAGGGGACCAGGGCTACGCCATAGCCCAGGAAGGACAGCCCGAAGACGCCCGTCGCCAGCGCCAGCATGGCGATCAGCCCCAGGATGCTGGTGCAGACGCCCGTCGTCACCAGGCCTGCGAGATACTCCGAGATCCGCAAGGGCGTGGCGAAGAGGTTCAGGAAGTTGCGCGACCAGACGTCCTCGAAAAAGGCGGTCGTCGTCCCCTGCATGACGCGTGAGAGGAAGTCCCAGAGCAGCACGGCGCCCAGCAGGGAGGCGGTGAAGTTGGCCCTCGGCCCGGTCACCTGGTCGAGGTAGCGGCTGATGAAGCCCCAGAGCACGATGTCGATGGCCACCCAGGCGATCATCGGCAGCAGCCGCACGGGACTGCCGCGCAGCAGGTAGAACTGCCGCAGCACGATGGCGGCGACGCGAGAGGCGCGCATCAGGCCGCCGCCTCGCCGGTCGCCGGATGCTGGTGCGCCACGGCGAGGAACAGGTCTTCGAGATTGGCCGCCCCGTGCTCGGCGATCAACTGTTCGGGCGTCCCAGACAGCAGCACCTTGCCGCGCGACAGGAACAGCACCCGGTCGCAGACCTCTGAGACCTCGTACATGTTGTGGCTGGTCCAGAGCACGCCCGCCTGGGTCTGGCGAACGAAGTCGGTGATGTGGCCACGGACGTCGCGCGCGGTCGACGGATCGATCGAGGCGGTCGGCTCGTCGAGCAGCAGCAGGCGCGGGCTGTTCAGCATGGCCTTGGCGAGCGCCACCCGGGTCTGTTCGCCGGAGGACAGGACGCCGGTCTTGGCCTTGCGGTGGCGCGAGAGGTCGAACTCCTCGATCAGCGCGTCGATCCGCGCGGTCAGGCCCTTCACCCCATAGATCATGCCGAACACCCGCAGGTTCTGCTCGACGCTGAGGTTGCCCGGCAAGGGCGCGTAGACGGCGGCGAAGTTGGTTCGCGCCAGCGCCCGGCTGCGCGCCTTGGCGAGTTCGAAGCCGTCGATCCGGATCTCGCCCGCGGTGGGCTCGAGGACCCCCAGGATCATGTTGATGATGGTGGTCTTGCCCGCCCCGTTCGGCCCCACGAGGCCGACGATCTCGCCCGGACGCACCTGCAGCGACACGTCATCGACCGCCGCCAGCGCCCCATAGGTCTTGCGCAGGCCGGTTGCGGCGAGGACCGGCTCGGAAGCAGGGGGCGCGGGATAGGGCATCTGCAGGCTCCACTCGCAGAGGCTGAGCGTCGCCGCAAGCGCCCCCGCCACGAACCGTTAACCGTGTCGCTCCTAGCGTCGCCTTGATGAAGGATTCGGCTGGGGGGCTGGCGATCAAGACCGTGTCACTGGCTCTGGCCGCGGCGATGCTGGCGGCGACCGGCGCATCCGCCGAGGGCGGCGGCGAGCCTGCGCCCAAGCCCGTCCATCACGCGCCGGCGAAGCCCAAGGCGGCGGCCCCGAAGCCGGCCGCAGCCGCCCCCGCTCCAGCGCCCACGCCTGTTCCGCCGCGCTCCGCCGTCGCGTCGGCGACCATCGCCCCTCCCCTCGTGGCGCCTGCCGCCGCCACCGCGCCGGCCACCGTGGTCGTCAGCCTGCCCGCCGCGCTCGCCGACTGGCGGGCGCTGGACGCCGAGAACACCCTGATCCTGGACACCGACAAGGGCCGCGTGGTGATCGAGCTTCGGCCGGAGTTCGCGCCGTTGGCGGTGGCGCGGATCAAGCGGCTGGCCCGCACGCGCGTCTATGACAACCTGCAGTTCCACCGGGTCGTCGACGGCTTCATGGCCCAGACCGGCAATCCCAACAATCTCGACGGCGGCAAGAGCCTCGAGCCGGACCTGCCCGCGGAGTTCACCTTCCGCCTCGGCGCCGAGACGCCGCGGGTGCAGATCTCCCGTCCGCTCGGCGAAAGCCAGGGCTTCATCGGCGCCCAGCCCTATGTCTCGGTCGACGAGATCCGCATGGCCATGTCGCCGGACCGCCGGGTCAGCGCCTGGGGCGCCTTCTGCCCCGGCGTGGTGGCGATGGGCCACGACTCCGAGCCGAGCAGCGGCAACAGCGAGTTCTTCGTCATGCGCGCCGCCACGCGCAGCCTCGACCGCAGCTATTCGGTGGTCGGCCGGGTGGTGATGGGCCTGGATGCGGTGCGCGCCCTGACCGCTGGCGATCCGCCGATTCAGCCCAGCCGGATGCAGAAGGCGCGGATCATGGCCGACCTGCCGGAGTCCGAGCGGCCGCAGATCGCCGTGCTCAACACCCTCAGCCCGGAGTTCCGGGCCATCGCCGAGCGCGTCCGGGCGATCCGCGGGGCAGACTTCTCGATCTGCGACGTCGAGGCGCCGGTGCGGGTCATCGCCACCCCGGCCCCGCCAAAGCCCGCCGCCAAGCCCAAGCGTCGCTCGCGCCGCCCTCCCCCGGCCGAAACCGCGGGCTGACCAGCGCCTAGCCGGCGTGGGCCCGGCGCAGTTCGGCGATGTCGAGCTTGGTCATCTTCAACATCGCCTCGGTGGCGCGGCGCGCCTTGTCCGGATCGCGGTCACCGATCAGCTCGGGCAGGACCGTGGGCACGATCTGCCACGAGAGGCCGAACCGGTCCTTCAACCAGCCGCACTGGCTCGGGGCGCCGCCGTTCGCCGTCAGCTTCTCCCAATAGGCGTCGATCTCGTCCTGGGTCTCGCATGGGACGACGAAGGAGATCGCCTCGCTGAACTGGAAATGCGGTCCGCCGTTCAGCGCCGTGAAGCGCAGTCCATCGAGCTCGAAGACGACGGTCATCGCCTGGCCCTCGGGACCCGGCCCGGCCGGGCCGTAGCGCGTCACGTCGCAGATCCGCGAGTTCGGGAAGACGGTGGCGTAGAGGGCGGCGGCTTCCTCTGCCTGGGCGTCGAACCACAGGAAGGGTGTGATCGTTGGCATGGCTTGGTCCTCTGATTGAGCTGATCACCCCTAGGACGAACCTGACCGGGCATTCCCGACAGCATCGCGCCCGAGCCTGACAGAAGCGAGCGACACCCATGACCTATGAGCTCTTCTACTGGCCGACGATCCAGGGACGCGGCGAGTTCGTCCGCCTGGCGCTGGAGCAGGCCGGCGCGCCCTACGTCGACGTGGCCCGCGACGAGGCCCCGGGCCGAGGGGTCGAGGCCCTGCTCGCCCTGCTTGAGGGCGGCGGCGAGCATCCGCCCTTCGCACCGCCGATCCTGCGCGATGGCCAGATCCTGGTCGCCCAGACCGCGGCCATCCTGCTCCACCTCGGGCCGCCGCTCGGACTGACGCCCGCGGACGACGCCGGCCGGCTCTGGACCCATCAGATCCAGCTGACCCTGGCCGACTTCGTGGCGGAAGCCCACGACACCCATCATCCCATCGACGTGGACCTCTTTTACGAGGACCAGCAGTCGGAAGCGGCGCGACGGTCCGAGGGCTTCCGGCGCAACCGCATCCCGAAATTCCTCGGCTGGCTGGAGACCGTGCTGACGCGCAACGGCGCGGGCTCCGGATGGCTGGTCGGCGCCAGCCTCACCTATGCAGATCTCTCCGCCTTCCAGGTGGTCGAGGGGCTGCGATACGCCTTTCCCCATGCGACGCACGAAGCGCTGTCCCAAACCCCGCGACTCGACGACCTCGCCGCACGCGTCCTCGCGCTGCCGAACATCGCCGCCTATCTCGCCAGTCCTCGGCGCATTCCGTTCAACGAGGAAGGCATATTCCGCCACTATCCGGAGCTGGACCCCGCGGACTGATCCCCGGCGTCGGGCTCAGGCGACGCCCTTGGCGTCGGCGGGGGCGGCCAGCGCCATCTGCGCCCAGGCCGCGACGACGCCGCGCTCGGCAAGGCCGGCGTACATCCGCTGCACGGCGACCGCGTTCTCGCGCAGCAGGCTGCGCCAGACCGGCGAGGTCAGGCCGGCGTCGGCGAGGGCGACGCCCCGCGGGCCGGAGACGCAGCTCCCCGCCTCGACCAGGGCCGCGGCCTGCCTTCGGGCGGTCTCGGCCGGCATCTGCAGGCGGCGCGCGAGCGCAGCCACCGACATCGGCGCCAGCGCCCCGCCGTCCGCGCCCGCCGCGGCGGCCAGCAGCGGAAGGATCACCAGGGTC
Source organism: Phenylobacterium sp. LjRoot225 (assembly GCF_964252855.1). Lineage (NCBI taxonomy): Bacteria > Pseudomonadati > Pseudomonadota > Alphaproteobacteria > Caulobacterales > Caulobacteraceae > Phenylobacterium > Phenylobacterium sp. LjRoot225. Next base: position 59,058 of record NZ_CAXUPL020000002.1, read on the forward strand.
GCCAGCAGGTCCCCCGTCCGGCCGCCAACGCTCTCGGCAGTGCGCAGCAGATAGTCCGACATCAGCCGCACCGCGCCGCGAACCGGGGGTTCATCCTCGTCGTAGTTGGCGGCCGGCAGCGGCTCGAGCAGGCCGCGTCCGGAGAGCATCCGATAAAGGCCGTGGAGCCGCTCGTGTCCGATCCTCGCGGCGTCGAGGTAGTGCGGCGAGAGCAGGAAGGCGGCCGGCACGACGACGCCCGCCTCGCTGATCACGACGACGCCCTGGGCCTCCAGCCGCTTGATCTTGCGGCGCGCGGTCTCGTAGGGCAGCCGCATGGAGACGGCCACGGCCCGGACGCTGACCGGCCGGCGCTCCGCATCCGGCGCGGGGGATTCGAGGGCGCCATAGCGGCTGCGGGCGGCGGGATCGCGGGTCAGCGGGGCGATGTTGGCCTGGTTGATGGCCATCATCAGCAGGGAGTCGAGCGGCTTCAGCCCGGCGATTCCCTGGCCGGCCATGTCGAGCACGAAGTTGAAGGCCAGGACCGCGACCTGCCGATCCCGCGCGGCGAGGTCATTGACGGTGCTGTCCTGGATCGGGTCGCTCAAGGGCTCGCTCGTGACGGTCTCACCCAAGCATAGCACGGTCTTCCGCGAGGGTTCCCGCGGGGAGCGCCCTGCGCGAGGCTCCGCCGCCTGCGCGTCATCGGAGCCGGTGCGGATCGCCGGGGGCCTTGACTCCCCCGGCCCTCGCGCACACACCCCGCGCCCATGATCCCCCGTTACACCCGCAAGGAAGCCGCCGAGATCTGGGCGCCGCAAACGCGCTTCAAGATCATGTTCGAGATCGAGGCCCACGCGGCCGACGCCATGGCCGACCTGGGCGTTATTCCCAAGGAGGCCGCCCAGGTCATCTGGGAGAGGGGTCGCGACGCTGTCTGGGACGCCGATCGCATCGACGAAATCGAGCGCGAGGTGAAGCACGACGTCATCGCCTTCCTCACCCACGTCACCGAGATCGTCGGGCCGGAAGCGCGCTTCCTGCACCAGGGGATGACCTCCTCCGACGTCAACGACACCACGCTGGCGGTCCAGCTGGTGCGGGCCACCGACCTGTTGCTGGAAGACGTCGACCTGGTGCTGGCGGCGCTGAAGCGCCGCGCGCTCGAGCACAAGCTGACGCCGACGGTCGGCCGCAGTCACGGCATCCACGCCGAGCCCACCACCTTCGGCATCAAGCTCGCCGGCCACTACGCCGAGTTCCAGCGCGCCAAGGAGCGGCTGGCGATGGCCAAGTTCGAGATCGCCACCTGCGCCGTGTCCGGCGCGGTCGGCACCTTCGCCAACGTCGCCCCGGCGGTTGAAGAGTACGTGGCCGAAAAGATGGGCCTGGCGGTCGAGCCCGTCTCGACCCAGGTGATCCCGCGCGATCGCCATGCGGCCTATTTCGCGGCGCTCGCGGTGGTCGCCTCCTCCATCGAGCGCCTTGCGGTCGAGATCCGCCACCTGCAGCGCACCGAGGTGCTGGAAGTCGAGGAATTCTTCGACAAGGGCCAGAAGGGCTCCTCGGCCATGCCGCACAAGCGCAACCCGATCCTGACCGAGAACCTGACGGGCCTGGCCCGGCTGGTGCGCTCGGCGGTGACCCCGGCGCTGGAGAACGTGGCGCTGTGGCACGAGCGCGACATCAGCCACTCGTCGGTCGAGCGCGCCATCGCCCCGGACACCACCGTCCACCTCGACTTCGCGCTTCGCCGCCTGGCCAATGTCGTCGACCGGCTGCTGGTCTATCCGGAGAACATGGCCAAGAACCTGGATCGCCTGGGCGGCCTGGTGCACAGCCAGCGCGTGCTGCTGGGGCTGACGCAAAAGGGCCTGAGCCGCGAGGCCAGCTATGCGGCGGTTCAGCGCAACGCCATGAAGGTCTGGCGCGGCGAGGGCAATTTCCTCGACTTCCTGAAGGCCGATCCGGAGGTGACGCTTTCGGACGCCGAGCTCTCCGAGCTGTTCGACCTCGGCTACCACTTCAAGAACGTCGACGTGATCTTCGGCCGGGTGTTCGGCCAGGACGCGGTGAAATAGGCCTCGAGATCCTCCCCTTCGGGGGAGCATCTTTCCTCTCCTGGCATCCCGGTTTCGCGAAGCGAAGAGCGGGACCCATGCACACGGCGTCGCGGGCCAGTCGCGGCATCGCCGCCTCGAATCGAGCAGCGCCGTGTGCATGGGCCCCGGACAAGCCGCTACGCGGCTTTCCGGGATGACAAGGATTTGGGAACGGCGCCGCATCGGCGCCCCCGCCCCTATTCGCCGGAGCGGACGCTCTCGCGGGCCTGAGCCATCAGCTCGGCCATCTTCATCCGCACCTCGGCCTCGGTGACCTGGACGCCGGCGCCCTTCAGGTCTTCGAAGACCTTGCGCAAAACGTCCTCGTCGCCGGGCGCTTCGAAGTCGGATTTGACCACGGCGCGGCTATATTCGTCGATGTGCGGAGGCTGCAGGCCCATCAGACCGGCCGCCCATTGAGCAAGCGCACGGTTGCGACGGACCGAGGCCTTGAATTCCTGTTCCTGATCGAGCGCGAACTTCTTCTCGAAACCCTGTTCTCGATCGTCGAAGGTGGTCATGTGGTCCCCAAAGCGGCGCGAAACCGCGCTCACATATCCCGGCGGCAGCCCGCCCGCAATCGAAAGCCAAGGCGCTCGCTGAAGTTTGCGCAGCGGCCCAGCATCCGCTAATTTCCGCTCGCCTGATATATGAGCGAGAGGCCGAGTCGGATCCGCGCGCGAGGAACCAATCGCGCGCGTTTTTTCGTTTCGCCGACCGGCAAGCCCCGCTCTCCGGAGAAGGCGTGACTATGACCCGCCGTAAGAAGATCTACGAGGGCAAGGCCAAGATCCTCTACGAAGGTCCCGAGCCCGGCACTCTCATCCAGTACTTCAAGGATGACACCACCGCGTTCGATGCGACCAAGAAGGCCGTGCTCGAAGGCAAGGGCGTGATCAACAACCGCATCAGTGAGCACATCATGACGCGGTTGAATACGATCGGCGTCCAGAATCATTTCATCAAGCGGCTGAACCTGCGTGAGCAGCTCATCCGCGAGGTGGAGATCATTCCGCTCGAAGTGGTCTGCCGCAACGTCGCGGCCGGCTCGCTGTCGACGCGCTTCGGCCTGCCCGAGGGCCAGGCCCTGCCGCGCTCGATCATCGAGTTCTACCTGAAGGACGACAAGCTCCACGACCCGATGGTGTCCGAGGAGCACATCACCGCCTTCAACTGGGCCACCACCCAGGAGATCGACGACATGATGGCGCTCACTCTCAGGGTGAACGACTTCCTCACCGGCATGTTCGGCGCCGTCGGCATCAGCCTCGTCGACTTCAAGATCGAATTCGGCCGCGTCTGGGAGAATGACTTCTCCCGCATCATCCTGGCCGACGAGATCAGCCCCGACAGCTGCCGGCTGTGGGACACCCAGACCAACGAGAAGCTGGACAAGGACCGCTTCCGCCGGGACCTGGGCAATGTCATCGAGAGCTACACCGAGGTGGCTCGCCGGCTCGGCATCATGAAAGAGATGCCCACCGTCATCCAAGGAGGCCTCCACTAGTGAAGGCGAAGGTTCATGTGTTTCTGAAGCCCGGCGTTCTCGACGTGCAGGGCAAGGCCGTCGAACAGGCGCTGCACGGTCTGGGCTGGGGCGGCGTCGAGCACGTCCGCGTCGGCAAGACCATCGAGTTCGACCTGGCCGCGGGCGACACGGCTGCGGCCGAGGCCGAGGTGAAGGCCATGTGCGAGAAGCTCCTGGCCAACACCGTGATCGAAAGCTACCGCGTGGAGCTGGCGTGAGGAGGGCCTGCGCCCTCCTCCTGCTCCCAATCCTAAGCCTCGGCGCCTGCGCGCCCAAGGCCAAGCCCGCTGCGGCGGTGGCCCTCGACTGCAGCCAGCCTTTCGAGGCGCTGCGGTCGAAGATCACCGCCCAGCCGGGTCTCGTCCCCGCGCCGCAGGAGCCGAGCGAGCCCTACCGGGCCTATTCGACCGCCGACGGCCACGCCTCCTATTTCATCACCGAGCCCGACGCCCCGGCGCATCCGGCCATCCTGATGCAGCAGGCCGCGGGCGGGGCGATGACCAACACCGGCTGCGCCTATGGCGACCGCGCCGCCTATGATCAGCTGATGGCCTATCTCACAGGCCTGAAGGCGGGACGGAGATGAGCTACCAGCTTGCACAGATCAATATCGCCCGGCTGCTGGCGCCGATCGACGCGCCGGAGACCGCCGAGTTCGTGGCCAACCTCGACCGCATCAACGCCCTGGCCGAAGGCTCGCCGGGGTTCGTCTGGCGGCTGATCGGCGACGGCGACGACGCCACCAACCTGCAGGCCTTCGACGATCCGGCGATCATCACCAACATGTCGGTCTGGGAAAACCTCGATCACCTGGCCGCCTTCGTCTACCGATCCGCCCACCGCGATGTCATGCGGCGTCGCAAGGAGTGGTTTTCGCCGACGGAGACCTATATGGCCCTGTGGTGGGTTCCGGCCGGCCACCGGCCGAGCCCGGCTGAAGGCATCGCGCGTCTGAAGACGATCGAGGCGCTCGGCCCCACCGCGGACGCCTTCACCTTCCGCAATCCGTTTCCTGCGCCGGACGCCACGCCGGCCTACCCCGTTCTGGATGAGTGCGCATGAAAGCCGCCGTCGTCGTCTTCCCCGGCTCCAACTGCGACCGTGACTGCAAGGTGGCCGTCGAGCGCTCGACCGGCGCCAAGGTCGACATGGTCTGGCACGGCGACACCGAGCTGCCGGCGGGCGTCGACCTGATCGTCCTGCCGGGCGGCTTTTCCTACGGCGACTATCTGCGCTGCGGGGCCATGGCCTCGCTCTCGCCGATCATGCGCGAGGTCAAGGCCGCGGCCGAACGCGGCGTGGCGACCGTCGGCATCTGCAACGGCTTCCAGATCCTTTGCGAAGCCCAGCTGCTGCCGGGCGCCCTGCTGCGCAACGAGAAGCTGAAGTACGTCTGCAAGCCGGTGGCGCTGGAGGTGACCAACGCCCAGACCCGCTTCACCGCGGGCTACGCCGGCCGTCGCGACGTCACCATGACCGTCGGCAACGGCGAGGGGAACTTCTTCGCCGACGAGCCGACCCTCGACCGGATCGAGGGCGAAGGCCAGGTGGTCTTCCGCTACCACGAGAACCCGAACGGCTCGGCGCGCGACATCGCCGGCATTGTCAACGCCAAGGGCAATGTGCTGGGCCTGATGCCCCACCCCGACCGGGCCTTCGAGGCCGAACTCGGCTCGGCCGACGGCGCCATCCTGTTCCAGAGCGCGCTCGCCAGCGCCTGATCGCGCTTGCCGGGCGACGTGTGACGGCTAAGGTCCGTCACATGTTACATCCCGGGAGCACCATGACCCTGCCGTCCCTCCTGCTGCGCGCGGCCGGCGCCTGCGCGGCGCTATTGCTCGTCGCCTACCCGGCCCTCGCCCAGGGCCCGGCCGGGACCGACCCGATGACGCCGGACATCCCGGCGAAGTTCGAGGCGCCGACCGCGGCCGACGACTACGTCAAACGGGTCGAAATGATTCCCATGCGCGACGGGGTGAAGCTCTACACCGTCATCGTCGTGCCGAAGGGCGCGCACGACGCGCCGATCCTGCTGACGCGGACGCCCTACGACGCCAAGAAGCGCGCCGCGCGCAACGTCTCGCCGCACGTCGACGCGACGCTCTCCCAGATGGACGAGGACTTCGTCCGCGACGGCTACATCCGGGTCTACCAGGACGTCCGCGGCATGCACGGCTCGGAAGGCGACTATGTCGTCACCCGCCCCCTGATCGGGCCGCTGAACAAGACCGCAGTCGATCACTCCACCGACGCCTACGACACCATCGACTGGCTGGTGAAGAACGTCCGCGAATCCAACGGCCGCGTCGGCATGATCGGCTCCTCTTACGAGGGCTTCACGGTCGTCAACGCCCTGATCAACCCGCATCCCGCGCTGAAGGCCGCCGTGCCGCAGAGCCCGATGATCGACGGCTGGATGGGGGACGACTGGTTCCACCACGGCGCCTTCCGACAGGTGAACCTGGACTTCTTCGCCGAGCAGATGAGCGACAAGAAGGGCGGCGACCCGATCGCGCGCGAAGGCCTCGACGACTACGAGAACTTCCGGCGGGCCGGCTCGGCGGGCGACTTCGCCCGCGCCGGCGGTCTCGACCAGATCCCCTTCTGGCGCAAGATCCACGAACATCCGGCCTATGACGATTTCTGGCGGCTCCAGGCGCTCGACAAGATCCTCGCCGCCCAGCCGCTGAAGGTGCCGACGCTCTGGATCGGCAGCCTGTTCGACCAGGAGGATATCTACGGCGCGCCGCGCGCCTACGCCGCCGCCGAGGCGAAGGACGCCGCCAACGACATGAACTTCCTGGCGCTCGGGGCCTGGCGTCACTCCGGCGTCAACTACGAGCAGCGGGCGCTGGGCGCCTACAAGCTGGCGGGCGACACCGCCACCCAGTTCCGCCGCGACTATCTCAAGCCCTTCCTCGACCAGCGGCTGAAGACCCACGGGCCGAAGGCCGACACCCCGCCGGTGCTGATCTACCAGACCGGGACCGACCGCTGGCAGCGGTTGCAGAAGTGGCCCGCGGCCTGCGAGAGCGGCTGCCAGACGGGCCTGAAGCCGCTCCATCTCCAGCCGAAAAAGGGGCTGGGCTTCACCGCGCCGGCGGCCGGGCGGGCCTATGACGAATACGTCTCCGATCCCGCCAATCCCGTGCCCTATGTGCCGCGCCCGGTGCGCACCGACGTCCCCGACCAGTGGCGCTACTGGCTGACCAGCGACCAGCGCCATGTGGACGGCCGCACCGATGTCCTGACCTATGTTTCGGAGCCGCTGACGACCCCGCTGCAGATCGCCGGCGCGCCCATCGTCAAGCTCTTCGCCTCCACCAGCGGCACGGACTCCGACTGGGTGGTGAAGCTGATCGACGTCTATCCGGACACCGTGCCGTCGCAGCTCGAGATGGGCGGCTACCAGTTCCCGGTGGCGATGGACATCTTCCGTGGCCGCTACCGGCAGAGCTTCTCGGACCCCAAGCCGATCCCCGCCGGCAAGGTCCAGGCCTACCGGTTCGAGCTGCCGAACGCGAACCACGTCTTCCAGCCGGGCCACCGGATCATGGTGCAGATCCAGTCCAGCTGGTTCCCGCTCTACGACCGCAATCCGCAGACCTTCGTGCCGAATATCTTCGACGCAAGGCCGGCGGACTACCGGAAGGCGACCCAGCGGATCTACCACTCGGGCGCCCAGGCCTCGGCGATCGAGCTGCCGGTGGCGGAGATGCAATAGGGGTGGAAGGGCCCCGACGGGTCACTCAGCCGGCACAGGCTCCGGTTTCGCTTTGGCCACCGCTTTCTTCTTTCGATCCGCCTCGGCCAGGGCCTCGAGGGCCGCCTCCTCGCCGGCCTTGGCCAGGCGCTCGATGCCATGAGGCGAGAAATCGCTCCAGGGCGCGCCGTCGAGCGACCCGGTGCGGGTGATGTCGACGATGTTCGGCACCTCGAGATAGCCGCGGTCCAGGTCCTTGTAGGCGGGCAGTTCGCGCAGAGCCTTCCAGTCGTCGTTGGTCCGGATCTCGCGCATCAGCAGCGCCAGACGGTTGAAGCTCATGAGCAGTTGGATGTCCGACGCCGTCTTGTTGGCGAAGCTCAGGGTCATCATCCGCTGCCTGACTTCCGCATAGGTCGTCGGGAGTGTGCCTGCATTGGGGAAGAGGTTGACGACGACGACCTCGCGCTCGGCGGGCGGCGCCTTGTTCGGCTTCATCCGCGCGATCACCTCGCCCAGAGGCGTGTTGTCGAAGAGGCCGCCGTCCCAATAGTGCTTGCCGTCGATGGTGGTGGCGGGGAAGCTGGGCGGCAGGCTGCCGCTCGCCAGCACGTGGTCCAGGGTCAGGCCGCCGTCGCCGCTCCAGAAGGGCGCGATCTGGCCTTCGACGACATCTGTCGCGGTCATGATCAACCGCGGCATCGCCTCGGGATCGGCCAGCGCCGCTTCGTCGACGAATTCGGCCAGGGTGCGCCTCAAGGGCACGGTCGAATAGACGTGGGTCCAGTGGGGCAGGTTCCAGACGTCGCCCCGAGGCATGAAGAAGTTCGGATTGCCCCACAGCGAGGCGTAGGGCTCCAGCTTGTCCGGAAGCCAGGGCGCCGCCACCGTCACCCGCTTCCAGAAGCCCTCCAGCGCCGTCAGCGGATCGCCGCATTTGGGCCTGGCCAGCAGCACCGAAGTAATCGCGCCGATGGACACGCCGGCGACCAGGTCCGGCCTGTAGCCGCGCTGGCCGTAGAGGACCCGGGCGACGCCTAGCTCGTAGGCGCCAAGGGCCCCGCCGCCTTGCAGCACCAGCGATTTGGCCAGGGTTGGATCCGCCATCACTCCCTCCATAGTAGTGGAATAGATAGAGCGTGCCTTATGCGTGTGACCGTCAAGCAAAATGACGGCGTTCTTCCAAAAAGAAAGGGCGAAGCTTGTCCCCCCGCCTCCGCTGGTCCCATCCGGAACGTCCACTGACCGGCTGGCGTCGACGAGTTGTTCCACCCTATCGCGCCCGCGCCTGAGAGTCGCTATTAGGCGCGCATGAGCGCCCAGCCTTCCAAGACCATCGCTGAATCGGCCGCCGAATTCGGCCTGTCGCCTGACGAGTACCAGCTGATCCTGCTTCGGCTGAACCGCGAGCCGAACCTCGTGGAGCTGGGGATCTTCTCGGTGATGTGGAGCGAGCACTGCTCCTACAAGTCGAGCAAAAACCAGCTCATGAAGTTCCCGACCAAGGGCCCCCGGGTGATCTGCGGCCCGGGCGAGAACGCCGGCGTCATCGACATCGGCGACGGCCAGGCCTGCATCTTCAAGATGGAGAGCCACAACCACCCCTCCTATATCGAGCCCTACCAGGGCGCGGCGACCGGCGTGGGCGGCATCATGCGCGACGTCTTCACCATGGGCGCGCGGCCGGTGGCGCTGCTGAACGCCCTGCGCTTCGGCGATCCCAGCCATCCGAAGACCAAGCGGCTGGTCACCGGCGTGGTCGCCGGCATCGCCGGCTACGGCAACTGCGTGGGCGTGCCGACTGTCGCCGGCGAGACCAACTTCCACACCGGCTATGACGGCAACATCCTGGTCAACGCCATGTGCGTAGGCCTGGCCGACGCGGACAAGATCTTCTACTCGGCGGCGCCGGCGCCCGGCCTGCCGGTGGTCTATTTCGGCTCCAAGACCGGCCGCGACGGCATTCACGGCGCGACGATGGCGTCTGCGGAGTTCGACGACGCCTCCGACGAGAAGCGCCCGACAGTGCAGGTCGGCGACCCCTTCGCCGAAAAGCTGCTGATCGAGGCGACGCTTGAGCTGATGGCCTCCGGCGCGGTGGCCGCCATCCAGGACATGGGCGCTGCCGGCCTCACCTCCTCCTCGGTGGAGATGGCCGGCAAGGGCGGGGTCGGCGTCGACCTCGACCTGGACTGCGTGCCGCAGCGTGAAGACGGCATGAGCGCCTATGAGATGATGCTGTCGGAAAGCCAGGAGCGGATGCTGGCGATCCTCAAGCCTGGCCGCGAAGCCGACGGCCACCGCATCTTCGCGAAATGGGGCCTGGACGCCGCGGTGATCGGCCAGACCACCGACACCGGCCGGATGGTGCTGCGGCACAAGGGCGAGGTGGTGGCCGACGTGCCGCTCGCGCCGTTGTTCGACGACGCTCCGCTGTACGATCGCCCCTGGGTCCAGCCGGCGCTGCAGCCGCGGGTCACCGGCGCCGACGCCGCGGCGCCCTCGGACTACGCCGAGGCCGTGGTGAAGCTGATGAGCGCCCCCGACATGGCGTCGAAGCGCTGGCTCTGGGAGCAGTACGACCGCCACGTCATGGCCGACACCCTGGAGGATTCGGCCACCGGAGCGGACGCCGGCATCGTCCGCGTGCACGGGACCCGCAAGGCCCTGGCCGTGACCTCCGACGTCACGCCGCGCTACGTGCAGAACGACCCCTACGAAGGCGGCAAGCAGGCCGTCGCCGAAGCCTGGCGCAACCTGGTCGCGGTGGGCGCCGAGCCGATCGCCATCACCGACAACCTGAACTTCGGCAATCCCGAGCGGCCGGAGATCATGGGCCAGATCGTTCGCGCCACCGACGGCATGGCCGAGGCCTGTGCGGCGCTCGACTTCCCCGTCGTGAGCGGCAACGTCAGCCTCTACAACGAGACCAATGGCGCAGCCATTCCGCCGACCCCGGCCGTCGGCGGCGTCGGCCTGATCGCCGACTACGCCAAACACGCCGACTTCTCGAGCCTGAAGGCCGGCGATGCGCTGGTCCTGCTCGGCGAGACCAAGGGCGAGCTCGGGGCCTCGATGTATCTGCGCGAGATCCTCGGCCGTGAGGACGGCGCCCCGCCGCCCGTCGACCTGGCGGTCGAGCGCCGCAACGGCGAGCTGGTGCGCAAGCTGATCCAGGCCGACGTCCTGCGCGTGGTCCACGACCTTTCCGACGGCGGCCTCGTCGCCGCCGCCGCCGAGATGGCGCTGGCCTCGAACCTCGGCGTCGAACTGACCCTCGGCGCCGAGGCGCCGCACGCTCAGCTCTTCGCCGAGGACCAGGCCCGCTATCTCGTGGGCGTCAGCGATCCGGCGGCGGTGCTGAACGCCGCCCAGGCGGCCGGCGTGCCCGCCGCAGTGATCGGCAAGGCCGGCGGAGACGCGCTGTCCGCCTCCGGCCTCTTCACCCTCCCCCTCGCCCGCCTGCGCCAGGCGCACGAGGGCTGGATGCCGGAGTATATGGACTAAGGCCGCAAAACGCCCCCTCCGTCTCGCTACGCGATCCACCTCCCCCGCTGCGCGGTGGAGGATCTGGGCCGTAGATGCTCCACCGCTTGCGGGGGAGCTGTCCGCGAAGCGGACTGAGGGGGCGTTCGGCGTCTCCGCTCCCCCTTCCCTTCTCCCGCCCTCTCCCCCCATCATGCCGGGGGCCGGCGACGTCGGGAGGACAGCGCAGTGGACGCACGATCGGAATGGACCGGGCTCGACGCCGGGCGACTGGCGCGGATCGGCGAGCATCTCCAGCGCGAGCATATCGACACCGGTCGTCTCGCCGGCTGCCAGATCGCCATCGCCCGCCATGGCCACATCGCCTACGCCCGGTCCTTCGGCCTAATGGACCGCGAACGCGGGAAGCCGGTGCGCGAGGACACCCTCTGGCGCATCTATTCGATGACCAAGCCGATCACCGCGGTCGCGCTGATGATGCTTTACGAGCGCGGCCTGTTTCAGCTCGACGATCCGGTCGCCCGTTTCGCCCCCGCCTGGCGCGGCCAGCGGGTCTGGGTCTCGGGCGAGGGCGCGGACATGGTCACCGAACCCGCGCGGCGGCCGGTCACCATCCGCGACCTGCTGCGTCACACCGCCGGCCTCACCTACGGCGGACAGCTCGGGCCGTATGCGGAAGTCCCGGTCGACGCCCTCTACAAGGCTGCGAACGTCCTCGGCCCGGGTTCGACCGACAGCATGGAGACCTTCCTCGACAAGCTCGGCCGCCTCCCCCTGGCCTACCAGCCGGGGAGCGCCTGGATGTATTCCCTGGCCAGCGACGCCTGCGGGGCCCTGGTGGAGGTGATCTCCGGCCGGCCGCTGGCCGAGGTCTTCCGCGAGGAGATCTTCGCGCCGCTCAGCATGAACGACACGGCCTTCCTGGTGCCGGCCGAAAGGCTCGACCGCCTGGCCGCCAACTATCGCCAGGAGCCGGGCGGCGGCTCCGGCCTGGCCGACGATCCCGCCGCCAGCTCCTACGCCCACGAGCCGGGCTTCAAGTCCGGCGGCGGCGGCCTGGTCAGCACCACCGCCGACTATCTCCGGTTTTGCGAGATGCTGCGCCGTGGCGGCGAGCTTGACGGCGCGCGGATCCTCGGTCCCCGCACGGTCGAGCTGATGCATATGAACCACCTGCCGGACGGCGCGGACGTGGCCCAGCTCGCCCATCCCGCCGACGTGGTCGGGGTCGCGCCAGGAACCGGCTTCGGCCTGGGCTTCGCGGTCACCCGGGGCCAGGTTCAGAGCGGCGGCCTGGGCGGCTGCGACTACTATTGGGGCGGCGCGGCCTCGACCATCTTCTGGGTCGATCCGAAGGAGGACCTCTCGGTCGTCTTCATGACCCAGCTGATGCCCTCCGAGGTGATCGACTTCCGCGGGCCGCTGAAGAACCTGGTCTACTCGGCGATCGTGGACTGAGGTCGGTGGACCTGCTGGTCAACATCGACGTGCCGGACGTGGCGCGGGCCGAGCGCTTCTACACCGAGGCGTTTGGCCTGATCCCCACCCGCCGGTTCGGAACCGCGGGCGTGGAGCTGAGCGGCTGGCCCGCGCGGATCTACCTGCTGGAGAAGGCCGAGGGCACGATCGGCGCCGGCGACGAGCCGCGTCGCTATCAGCGGCACTGGTCGCCGATCCATCTGGACGTGGTGGTGGACGACATCGAGGCGGCGCTAAGCCGCGCGCTCGCCGCCGGGGCGGTGGCGGAGGGCGAGATCCGCAGCGCGGCCTGGGGCCGGATCGTCGTGCTCGCCGATCCCTTCGGCCATGGCCTCTGTCTCATCCAGTTCCACGGGCGGGGCTATGACGAGGTGGCGCAGCCGGCCTGAGGAGGGGTGGAGGGGGCTTGCCGCGGCGCCTGCGTCCGCCTATCGAGCGGCCTGAAGACGGAGCCCGCCTATGCCGATGCCGATCCACGAGCTGGAAGCCGCCCTGCGCGAGGGCTTTCCGGACGCCGAGATCCAGGTCGAGGACCTGGCCGGCGACAATGACCACTACCGCGCCAAGATAGTGTCGGCGGCCTTCGCAGGCGTGCCGCGCGTGAAGCAACACCAGCTCGTCTACGCCGCCCTGAAGGGCAAGATGGGTGGCGAGTTGCACGCCTTGGCCCTGGAAACCTCCGCGCCGGCCTGACGCGGCGCCGCACCCGCTTGACCCTGAGGGGTCTGCTCCCTAGCTCTTGCCTCTAGTTACTGCGCCGAGAGGGCGATCCATGACCGACGCTGCGACCACCGATCCCGTCCACGACTTCATCGCCAAAGCGGTGAGCGACCATCCGGTGGTGCTGTTCATGAAAGGCGTGCCGGACCAGCCGCGCTGCGGCTTCTCCTCGCAGGTCGTGCAGATCCTCGACCAGCTGGGCGTCGACTTCGTCGGCGTCGACGTGCTGCAGAGCGAACCCCTGCGCCAGGGCATCAAGGCCTTTTCCGACTGGCCGACCATTCCCCAGCTCTATGTGAAGGGCGAGTTCGTCGGCGGCTGCGACATCGTCCGGGAGATGTTCCAGACCGGCGAGCTGCAGGGCTTCCTCGAACAGCAGGGCGTGGTCGCCCAATAGCGACGCCCTGTGGGAAGCGTCGAGGGGCGCGGGCCTGTTCATCGCCAGGCGCCTTGGGGTAATCCCAGGATCGGACGACGCTCGATCCGAAGGACCCAGGCCCCTTGTCACTCGCGCGCTATCGGCAGGTGGTGATCTTCTGCCCGACCGGCGTGACCGGCGGCCCCGAGGCCATCCACCAGCTCAGCCATGCGCTCAACGCCATCGGCGTGCGCTGCAGCCTCGTCCACATCGGCCCGACGAACACCGTCCGCGTGGCGGGCGGCAAGCTGATCGCCATGGAGCCGCCTCACCCCGGCGTGCTGCAGGCCTATGCCGAATACGCCCCGCAGGTCCCGGCCGAGATCCCCGTCGACGCGAACACCCTGCTGATCTTCCCCGAGGGGCTGGCCTGGCTGCAACACCGGTTCGTCGGCTGCGGCGTCGCTGTCTGGTGGCTGTCGATCGACAACTTCTTCCGCGCCCTGGGCGCCGATGACGACGAAGACGCTGACGTCGTGCTGCGCCGCGTGCTCGGCCGTGCCGACCTGATCCACCTTCACCAGAGCGTCTACGCCCGCGACTGGCTGCGCGAGCGCGGCGTCGAGCAGCTCTACGACCTTGCCGACTACACCAGCACGGCCTTCACCGCCGCGCCGGCCCGTTCGCCCAGCCCGTCGCCGGCGATCAGCTACAACGGTGCCAAGGGCTCCGACCTCGCCGCGGACTTCTTCGCCGCCAATCCGCAGTTCGATGCGCTCCCCTTGCGCGGATATTCGCGGGGCGAGCTGCGGGCGATCTTCCGCGCGCGGCGGATCTACGTCGACTTCGGCCACTTTCCCGGCAAGGACCGGCTGCCCCGCGAAGCCGCCGTCTCCGGCAGCGTGGTCTTCATCCATCGCCACGCCTCGGGCGACTGCTACGACGACTTTCCCCTGCCCGACCTCTTCAAGTTCACCCGCGAAGACGCCCTGTCCGGTGCCCTGGCCTCCCGTCTCGCCGCGGCCCAGGCCGACCCCGCCCGCCACTGGGCGGCGCAGGAGACCTTCCGCGACCGGGTCCTCTGGGAAAAGACGCAGTTCTACGACCAGGCCCGGCGCCACTGGGGCGTCGCCCCGCCTACATCACCTTCAAACCCAGCCCGCTGAGCAGGTCGGCCGCCTGGCGCCGGGAGATGGCGGCGCCGCGGAAGCGGCCGGCGTCGGCGAGCTTCAGGGCGCCCAGGTCCGCCTCCCGCAGATCGGCGTCTTCGAACCGGGCGTCGGTGAGATTGGCGTCGCGCAGGCTGCACTCGGTCAGCACCGCCTCGCGGAAATCACAGCCGACGAGGTCGGCGCCCGAGAAATCGACGGCCTCGAGGTGATGGCGGCGGAACGACAGCCGGCGCAGATGGGCGTCCCTCAGCAGGGACCGTGAAAAGGTCAGTCCCAGCGCCGCCACCTCCCGGAACTGCGCGCCGGTCAGCTTGCAGCCGGTGAAATGCGCCGCCGGCAGCCGCGCGCCGCGCCACTTGCTGTTGTTGAGGTCGCAGTCCTGGAATCGCGCCTCGGTCAGGTCCGCCGAGGAAAAGTCGGCCTGGGCCGCCCGGCATTTGACGAACTCGCAGCCGTGCAGGTCGAGTTCGCGCAGGTCGGCCGCGGCAAGGCTCCAGCCTATGAACCGCGCTGGGCCTTTCGCGACCGCCGCCTCGACCGCGGCGCGGTCTGCGAGGCTGGTCGGCGGCGGAGGTTCAGACAGGGGGAGAGGCGCGCGCATGGCGGTGGCTTAGCCGACGCGGCGACGCCGGGCGAGGTCCCGAAATGCAAAAGGCCCCGGATCGCTCCGGGGCCTTCGCAAATCTCTCGTGAGATCCGGCGTCGATTAGGACGCGTAGAATTCGACGACGAGGTTGGGCTCCATCTTCACCGGATACGGCACTTCGGCCAGTTCCGGGGCGCGGACGAAGGTGGCGCTCATCGCCTTGACGTCGACGGTGACGTAGTCGGGCCAGTCGCGCTCGCCCGAGGACAGGGCTTCGAGCACCAGGGCCATGCTGCGCGAACGCTCGCGCACCGAGACCACGTCGCCCGCCTTCACGCGGTAGGACGGGATGTTGACGCGCTTGCCGTTCACCAGCACGTGGCCGTGGTTGACGAACTGGCGGGCGGCGAACGGGGTCGGCACGAACTTGGCGCGGTAGACGATGGCGTCCAGGCGCGATTCGAGCAGGGCGATCAGGTTTTCCGAGGTGTTGCCCTTGCGGCGGGCGGCTTCCTCGTAGGTGCGGCTGAACTGCTTTTCAGTCAGGTTGCCGTAGTAGCCCTTCAGCTTCTGCTTGGCGCGCAGCTGCAGGCCGAAGTCCGAGACTTTCGACTTGCGGCGCTGACCATGCTGGCCGGGGCCGTAGGCGCGGGAATTGATCGGGGACTTCGGGCGACCCCAGATGTTTTCGCCCATCCGGCGGTCGAGTTTGTACTTGGCGCTATGGCGCTTGGACATGCCTATCTCTTCACTTCGACGCGGGCCGGCGCTTCTCGAAAGAAGAAGCGCAATCGCAACGGCGGCTTTCGCATCATCCCGTCATAGGTTCCCGACCACGCGGGCGAACCCGGCGGCGGAAGGGCGCGTCTATGCCTCCGAGGCCGCCGGGAGTCAACCTTGGGGGCATAGCCCTCCCCCACGGGTGGGAAGAGGGCTAAGAGGCCGTCTCGGTGGTCTGCGAACCCTGGAACAGCCGCCACTTCCAGTCGCCTCCGTGCGGCTCCAGCACGCCGGCCAGCCGGTAGGGCCGGCGTTCCTCGCCGGAATCGGTCTTGCAGATCAGCTGGCCCTCGGCGTGGATCCAGGCGACGTCGCCGCGCACCGCCACGTCCACCTCGCGCCAGGCGAAGGAGAAGGCTTCAGCTTGCGCGAACAGCTGCTCGTAATAGGCCTCGATCTCGGCCAGGCCCCGCGCCCGCTCGCCCGGATTTGCGCCGATCAGCAGGGTGTCGGCGGCGTGGACGAACTCGTCGACAATGGAGAGGTCGCGCCGGCTCAGGAGGCCGTTCAGCCGGATCAGCGCCAGCCGCACGCCGCGCTCGGCGATCGACCGCGGCGGCGCCAGGATCTGTGGCCCCAGGCCCAGCACCATCAGCAGGGCTGCGCCCGTCGCCAAGCTTCGTGTCGAAAACGCCATCAATCTCTCCTGCCCCCGCCGCCGATAGATCGCCGACTGCGCGGCCGGCCGCAAGGCCGCGCGGTCAATTCCCGGTCCGGCGGACCAGGGCCTGGGCCGCCGCGCGGGCTTCGTCCCACCAACGCCGGACCATGGCCTCGGCGGGTCCGGGCGTCGCCAGCCGCACGCCCTGCCCGGCCCACAGCGACGTCATCTGCGGATTTCCGGCCGCGGTCGCCGCGGCGCGCAGGCGCTGGGTCAGGCCGTTCTGCACCGGATAGGCCGGGACCTGGCGCTCGACCGGGCGCATCTCGCGCATGAAGCGGTTCTCGAGCCCGCGCGCGTAGCGGCCGGTGAAGGCCCGGGTCAGCCGTGTCGGATCGTCGGGGGCGGCCGCGATGGCGTCGCGCCAGACCGGGGTGGTCAGGGCTTCGTCGGCGAGCAGGAAGGCGGTGCCCATCTGGGCTGCGCTGGCGCCCAGCGCCAGGGCCGCGGCCACGCCTCGCCCGTCCATGATCCCGCCGGCGGCGATCACCGGCAGGTCGACGGCGGCGCGGACCCCGGCGACCAGCGCCATCGTCCCGACCAGGCTGTCGTCGACGTCTTCCAGGAAGTAGCCGCGATGCCCCCCGGCCTCCGAGCCCTGGGCGCAGATCCCGTCCGCCCCGACCTCGGCCCAGGCGCGCGCTTCGGCCACCGTATTGGCCGTCCCCAGCACATAGGTTCCCGCGCGATGCAGGGCGTCCACCTGCTCTCGGGTCAGGACATCGAAGGTGAAGGAGGCGATCGGCGGAGCGGCGACGGTCAACGCGGCCAGCTGCGCGGCGAAGTCCGGAGCAAAGGCGTTCGGCGCGGCCGGCGGCGGCTCGCCGAGCTCGGCGTACCAGGGCGCCAGCCGCTCCAGCGCGGCGTCGACGGTCGCGGCGTCCGGCGAGGCCTTGGGAGCCATCAGCAGGTTGACCGCGAAGGGCGCGTCGGACGCCGCCCGATGCGCCGCCACGGCCGGGCCGATCTCGTCGGGCGCCAGGGCGCCTGCGGCCAGCGAGCCCATGCCGCCGGCCCGGCCGACGGCCAGGGCCAGGGCGGCGCCGGACGCCCCCAGCATCGGGGCCTGGAGGATCGGGATCTCCAGGCCGTCCAGCAGCGCCTTGAGGCTCATTTGGCGGCCTCCTCTCCGGCCTTCTTCTTCGCCAGCTTCTCCAGCACCTTGCCGCGGCCGCGGGAGAGCGCCGTCACCACGCCGCGGAAGGTGCGCACCTCCTGGTCGGTGAAGCGGGCGCGGCCCAGCGCCGAGCGCAGGTTCTGCACCATCGACGGAGTCTTCTCCGGCGGGTGGAAGAAGCCGGCGGCGTCCAGCTCCCGCTCCAGGTGCTCGTAGAAGCCCAGCAGCGTCGCCGAATCGGCCGGCGGCGCGCCGTCGCGGAAGGCCGGCGGCGGGGCGTCGAGGGCGAAGGTCCACCACTCGTAGCCGTTGATGGCCACGGCCTGGGCCAGGTTGAGCGAGCGGAACCTCGGATCGATAGGGATGGTCACGACCGCCTGGCAGAGGGCGACGTCGGCGGTCTCCAGCCCCGCCCGCTCGCCGCCGAAGAGGAGGCCGGTGCGCAGGCCGTCCGCCGTCGCCTGCCGCAGATCCGCCGCCGCCCGCCTCGGCGTCAGGATCGGCAGCTGCAGCTCCCGGGGCCGGGCGGTGGTGGCGTAGACCAGGCGCAGGTCGGCGATGGCCTCCGAGACGCTCTGGAACACCTTCGCCGCGTTCAGCGGCCAGTCGGCGCCCGAGGCCGAGGCCCAGGCCCGCTCCTGCGGCCAGCCGTCCCGCGGATTGACGAGGCGCAGCTCGGACAGGCCGAAGTTCGCCATCACGCGGGCGACCGCGCCGATGTTCTCTGCGAGCTGTGGCGCGTTGAGGATGACGACAGGCGCCGTCGCGGCAGGTGTTTGGGCGGAAGTTTCGGCCATGTCGCGTATAGAGGAGCCTCGTTCCCCCATGGCAAGCCTTCCCCGCCGCCAGCTGCTGATCGGCGCCGGCGCGCTGACGCTCGCCGCCTGCCGGCCGCGAATGGCCTCGATGACCGCCGCCCGCACGCCGCCGCTCGACATGACGCGGCTGAACCGCGAGGTGGCCGACATCGCCGTCCGGGTTCAGCCGGGCGTGCTGGGCGTCGGCATGACCAACCTCGATTCCGGCGAGGTCTTCACCTTCGACGGCGACCGTCGCTTCCCCTTGCAGAGCGTCTTCAAGGCCCCGCTGGCGGCTGCGGTGCTGGCGGAGACCGACGCTGGCCAGCTGTCGCTCGACGAGGCCTTCAGTCTCAAGCCGATGGACCTGTCGCCGCCCTGGTCGCCGGTGGCCGACGCCTGGCCTACGCGGCGCGACTACACCGCCCGCCAGCTCCTGAGCCTCGCCGTCTCCCGCAGCGACAACACCGCCGCCGACGTGCTGATGGCGCGCATCGGCGGACCGGGAGTGGTCACCGCCTGGCTCGACGCCAAGCGAATCGACGATCTGCGCGTCGACCGCTACGAGCGCGAGCTGCAGACCGATATGATGGGGCTGGCCTCCTTCCGCCCCGCCTGGAAGGGCGAGGCGGCTTTCCAGGCGGCGCTCGCGGCCGTGCCGCTGGCCCAGCAGCGCCAGGCGATGAGGACCTACCTGTCCGATCCGCGCGACACCGCCACGCCGCGCGGAATCCTGTCCTTCCTCGACATGCTGAACGCCGGCGAGCTGCTGTCGCCGGCGTCGACCCGGTTGCTGCTGCAGGTGATGGCGGCAAGCCCTACGGGGGCGGCCCGGCTGAAGGCCGGCCTGCCCCGCGGCTCGACGCTCGCCCACAAGACCGGCACCGGCCGCGCCAACGTCGGCTTCACATCGGCCGTCAACGACGTCGGGATCGCCGTTCTTCCGGACAAGCGGCGCTATTCCATGGCGGTTTTCGTCGCCGGCGCGACGCTTTCGCCCGCTGCCTGCGAGGCGGTGATCGCCGACGTCGCCCGCGCCCTGGTCCGCGGCGTCCGCTGAAGGGCGAATTAAAGCCGACGAAATCAGCGGCCTGCGCTTGCGTCCCGCGGTGTGGCCGCTATACGGCCTCGAACGAAAATTCCGTCTGGGAGCGCTCCGTGGCCAAGATCAAAGTCGCCAATCCCGTCGTCGATATCGATGGCGACGAGATGACCCGCATCATCTGGAAGCTGATCAAGGACAAGCTGATCTTCCCCTTCCTCGACCTGCAGCTCGACTATTACGACCTGGGGATCGAGCATCGCGACGCCACCGACGACAAGGTCACGGTCGATAGCGCCGAGGCGATCAAGAAGTACGGCGTCGGCATCAAGTGCGCGACCATCACCCCGGACGAAGCCCGGGTGAAGGAATTCAACCTCAAGAAGATGTGGAAGTCGCCGAACGGCACCATCCGCAACATCCTGGGCGGCGTGGTCTTCCGCGAGCCGATCATTTGCAAGAACGTGCCGCGCCTGATCCCCGGCTGGACCCAGCCGATCATCGTCGGCCGTCACGCCTTCGGCGACCAGTACCGCGCCACCGACTTCGTCGTCCCCGGCAAGGGCAAGATGAAGATCACCTGGGAAGGCGAGGACGGCCAGAAGATCGAGCACGAGGTGTTCGACTATCCGGGCGCCGGCGTGGCCATGGCCATGTACAACCTCGACGATTCGATCCGTGAGTTCGCCCGCGCCTCGCTGGCCTACGGCCTGACCCGCAACTACCCAGTCTATCTGTCGACCAAGAACACCATCCTCAAGGCCTATGACGGCCGCTTCAAGGACATCTTCCAGGAAGTCTACGAGGCGGAATTCGTCGGCCGCTACAAGGCCGCCGGCCTGGTCTACGAGCACCGCCTGATCGACGACATGGTCGCCTCGGCGCTGAAGTGGTCGGGCGCCTTCATCTGGGCCTGCAAGAACTACGACGGCGACGTGCAGTCCGACCAGGTCGCCCAGGGCTTCGGCTCGCTGGGCCTGATGACTTCGGTCCTGGTCACCCCGGACGGCAAGACCATGGAGGCCGAGGCCGCCCACGGCACCGTCACCCGCCACTTCCGCCAGCATCAGCGCGGCGAAAGCACCTCGACCAACTCGATCGCCTCGATCTTCGCCTGGACCCGCGGCCTGGAGCACCGGGCCAAGCTCGACGGCAACGAGGCGCTCGCCAACTTCTCCAAGACCCTGGAGAAGGTCTGCGTCGACACCGTCGAAAGCGGCTTCATGACCAAGGACCTGGCCCTCCTCGTCGGCGACCAGCAGGGCTGGCTGACCACCGAGGGCTTCATCGACAAGGTCGCCGAGAACCTCGCCGTCGCCATGAACGCCTAAGCGGCGCCACAGCCGCCAGAACGAAGACGCCCGCCGCGGGAGACCGCGGCGGGCGTTTTTCGTTCCTCCCGGGCTCCGTCCAGGGGGCGGCAGCCCAACGCGCCCGTCAACGCAGTGCAGGCGCGGCTGGAACCACGGAAAGGCCATCGCGCTGGATGCGGCCGGAATTCGTCCGTGAACCCAGCGAACGAACAATCTCGCTGAAGCGCAGGCCGCCAGCCAGATGCCTCTCGATCGGCGTAGGAGCTGGCTCGCCCCCCAGATCGATCAGCAGCCCGGCGGGACCATCGCTCCTGGAACCGGACGTTCCGAACTTCTCAGTGGGGTGGTTCTCGCCCATTTCAACGTTAGAGGGCGAACGTCCGACTTGGGATCACAATCCGGACCGAAGCGGTCACCGCTCTGGGCACGCGGCTTACTCCTGGCGGCGCCATGAGCTGACGTTGGGTTCGCTCCAGTTTCGGGACATTCCCGCGGGCGGGACGAAGACCTCGCGGATCATGGTCGCCTTACCGCACGGCTCCTGGATCAGCTGGGTGCCCCCGAGTGGCCGACGCCGCGGAAGATCGCCGCCTTGTAGGTTTCGGGATTCACGATCGTCCCCCAAGGTTCGAAGAGACCCTTTACCTGGGCGGCTCTGATTTTCCGTGAAAAGGTGACATACAGATCACTCTTTGGCTTTCCCCCTGCCATGGACGAACTGACTAGACTGTGGTGGAAAGGCCGCATGAGCAATCGGACCCTATCGGCGATCGACAAGGCCGCCATCCGGCTGCGGGAGATCGCGCTCGGTTGCCCTGAGGGCGAGCTGCTCGGCAGTGAAGAGGCTTTGGTTGAGAAGCTGGGCGTCTCCCGAGTCACGGTCCGACAGGTTGCGCGCCTGCTCGAGCGAGAGGGACTGCTCAAGGTCCGCCGCGGCATCAACGGCGGCTATTTCGCGGGGCGGCCGAACCTTGAGACCGTCGAGGCCGCCGTCAGCGCGTATCTGGACACGCTCGACATGGAGGCGGAGGACGTGACGGTCATCGCCTCCGTGCTCTGGGTGGAGGCCGTACGGAAGGCCGCCAGCCTCGGGACAGAGGCGGCCAGCGCGATGGCGCAGAAATTCCGGGCTCGCGTCATGGCGCTGAAGCCGACGGCCACCTTTACCCAGGTTCTCAAGGTCGACCAGGAGGTGCAGGCCGAAGTCTTCGCACTCACCAAGGCGCGATACATCGAGCTCATTTTCCAGATCAACATCGCTTTCTCGCGAAAGCGCTTCGCGCCCACTTCGCTCGCAGACGATACGGAGGTTCATCGCGAGTTCGTCGACGCTTGGCGCAAAGCCAAGCTGATGGAACTCGACGCCATCCTAGACCGCGACCCGGAGCTCGGCACGATGGCCGCGCGGCACAGCCGGAACCTATGGCACCGGCGGATCTGGTCTCCGGCCGGCGCCGAGCGCCCTTCGGACTGAGCGCCCGACGACCGTTGACGTCAGCTTGCTTCGAAGGCCGTAAGACGATGCGGGTGCGCTCGGCTGGATCGAGGATCGCCGTGGGCCGCCGAAGCTACAAACGATCGCAGGACAGGCGCTGACGCCCGGCGCAACGCCTCGCTGCGGCTCAGGCTCCAGCTTCGGTGAGGAAGTCCGAGGCGAGCCGCACGCCGCGGCGGATCGCCTTCTCGTAACCTTCCGCTTCGATCACGGGTCCAAGCACCTCGAGGTCGAAAGGACCTTGGTAGCCGGTCGCCAGCACCTCGGCCATGAGCCGCTTGATCGGCAGCTCGCCATCACCGAGGTGCACGCGTCCGCCGGGGCTTGGCCGGCCAGGACCGCCGATAACGACGTCGCAGATCTGCACCAGAGCTATATGCGGAGCGGCGCGCTGCAGCAGCTCGGCCAGATCGCGTTCCATCCAGCAGTTGCCGAAGTCGACGATAAGCCCGAGTCCAGTCCGCTCCGCCACGTCCACCGCGTCGCGCAGTGTGTTGACGAACGAGGCATCGGTCCTGGGCGAGGGCTCAAAGGCCAGCCGTACGCCGCGGTCTCTGGCGTAAGCCACCGAGGGCGCCGCGGCGTTCGCGAAGAGTTCAAGCACTTCGCGCCAGGTCGCGCCGGTCGTTCGACCAGGAGTCATGTAGGCTGTCTCGCCGCCGGCGTCTGCGACAGCGTCGATGATGGCCTTCAGCAGAGCGCGGTTTTCGTCCCAGGTATCCGGCCAGGCGAGATCGAACGAGCCCGTGACAACCGTGCTCGGCCGCATCCCGGCGTCGCGCAACCGCGCCATCTTGCCCGGCAGATCATCGGCGATCTTGGAGATCAACAGCCCGGCGTAGGGGACTGCGAGCTCGCGCCACAGCGCCAAGTCCTGGTCGAAAGACCAATTGATAGAGCTCAACGCGTCGATCGAAAGGCGGGGGTGTGTCAACGCGCGAGCTCCTCGACGGCGGCCCGCAACCGGCGCACCTCGGATTCCAGCCACCGAACCTCGCTGAAGTTCTCCCGCGTGCTTCCGGCCAGGAGAGCCACAGTCGCATCGAGCTTGAGGCGCGGGGCGTCGAGCGAGGACGGCTCCGCCGCAAGGGCGGCTTCGGCGAGGTGCATGGCTTCGAGCGGCTTACTCTCGTCCAGCCGTCGCCGGCCGCGTTCCACGACCGGCCCCGGCCCGCCCACGCCATCGACCCAGCCGATCTTCTCGACAGCCGCCGCCATGGCCGAGGCGACCTGCGCCTCGTCGGAAACATCGACGGTCTGAGGAAGCACGCGAACGCCAAACGCCTCCAGCTCCCGGGCAGCTTCCTCGTTCCTGTCCTGCCGGCGCCCCAGATCACGACGTCGCCGCGAGCCGCGCGACCCCCTGGCGAAGCCCAGACCGATGCCGACATCGCCTCCGGTGATCAGGACCACCTTGCCGCTCATGTCCCATGGTCCAGGCATCGCTTCCTCCAAACCCTTATTAAGGACCCTTTATTGGTCCCCTCACCAGTGAGGCAAGCAGAATTGGCTTTTAAAGAGATCTCTTTGGTCAGCCCTCCCGCTATGACGCCCACCTGTGACCGCCGGGCTGCGTCAGCTCCAATAAGACTGCCTGTATGAACTCTTTCGATTGACGCGCTCGGATGTACACGTCATTAAAGTACCCTCAATAAGCGACGCCAAGCTCGCGCTACGTCATCGTGCCGCGGCTTGGCTCGACGAGAACAATGGAGGAAGCGCATGCCCCTGCGAATCGAGAACGCGATCGACATGCATTGCCACTTCGGCCCCGACACCATTGGCGGCCAAGCAACAGGGCCGGTCATTATCGACGGCGTCGACGTCCTCCAACACTCCGTCACGGGGTTCGAAGCCGCCAAGGAGGCTTTGGATAGCGGCCACAAGGCCATCGTCCTGAAGTCGCACAGCTTCTGCTCGTGCCAGCTCGCGGCCAGCGTCGAACAGGCGGCGCCTGGGCTCAAGGTGTTCGGCGGCACTTGCACGGACTACGCAAGCGGCGGCCTCAGCGTCGAGACGGTCGAAAGCGCGCTGCAACTCGGCGCCAAGATCGTCTGGCTGCCGACCGTCAACAGCGTCGAGGATATGAAGCACAAGTCCGCCGAGCGTTATCGCGGACTCCCCGGCATTCCGGTCACCGGCGAAGACGGAGCGCCGTCCAAGCTGGTTTGCGAGATCGTCGAGCTTGTGCGTGGGCACGACGCGGTGCTGGCCACCGGACACACCACGGCGGACGAGCATTATGCGGTCGTGAAGGCATTCGCCCGCACCAGCAAGGTCCTGGTCACCCACGCCGGCGAGGCGCTGTCCGGCCCGAACCTCAGTCCGAGCCAAGCCAAGGAACTTGCCGACATGGGCGCGACGATCGAGCTCACGGCGGAGTGCTGCGTGCCCGTGTTCAACCGCCCGGCGAAGAGCCCGAAGAAGATGGCCGAGATGATCGGCACGATCGGCCACGAGCGCTGCACGCTTTCAAGCGACTACGGCTGGTCGCCCGTGGTGCCCAGGCCCGCGGAAGGGCTGAAGGATTTCCTCGAGAAGCTCTGGGACGTGGGCGTGACGGAGGCGCAACTCACACGCATGGTCAGCACGAACCCGGCAAGCCTGCTGTCCATCGACTGACAGCGGCGCCGCGCATCGAAGGGCGCGACGCGGCCGCGCTGACGCCACTAGGCTCATCCTCCTCAGCACTCCGGCCTCTCCGGAACCAAGTTGCGGCCATGAATTGCGGTGAGCGCCTCGTGACCAGGATGAGATCTGCATCACCCGCCTAGAGGAGGACGCAATGGCGAGAACTGGAGTTAGCGCACGCGCGGATTGGCCGCTCGCGGTCGTGGTCAGCGCGGGCGGCATGGGGATGGCCGCGGCGCGTCGACTTTCACAGCGTCACCGGGTGCTGGTCGCCGACGTCGACGAGGCGCTTGCGCGCTCCGCGGCGGAAACCCTGTGCGCCGAAGGCGGCGACACCGTCAGCTTCGCGTGCGACATCACCCAGGCCGCCGAGGTGGACCAACTCTGCGAACGCGTCGCCCAGCTCGGCGGGTTTCGGGTGCTCGCGCACGTCGCAGGCCTCTCGCCCTCGATGGGAGACTTCCGCAGCATCATGCGCGTCAACCTGCTGGGCGCCATCGCGGTGGCGGAGGGCCTCCGGCCGCATGCGCCGGTCGGCGGGGCCGCCGTCTTGATCTCCTCGCTCGCCGGCCACAACGCCAACCTCTCCCCTGCAGTGACCAGCCTGCTGCGCCAGCCGGGCGAGCGGCACTTCATCGAAAAGCTCGCGGCCGAGCTCGGCGACGAGGTGACGCCCGGGCTCGCCTACGTCCTCTCCAAGTGGGCGCTGATGGCTTACGTCCGGCGGCAGGCGCGGCCATGGGGCGAGCGCGGCGCGCGGATCGTCTCGCTGTCGCCAGGCCTCATCGCCACGCCGCAAGGCGCCCGGGAGTTCGTGCACAGTCCGGGCAAGATGGCGCTTTTCGAACGGCTGCCCCTCGGCCGCGAGGGCACGATGCTGGAGATCGCGGACGCCATCGAGTTCCTCGCCTCCGATCGCGCCTCCTTCATCTCGGGCACGGACCTGCTCGTGGATGGAGGCCTGCTCGGCGCGCTCACAAGCTAAAGAAGCGCCCCGCGAAGCAAACCACGGCGGCCGAAGAGCTGACGTTGACGACGTCAGCTAGAGCGCAATGCCATCAGTTTACATCAGGAAAGGGGGCCGTATGCCCCGGTTCTTCTTCCATGTGCAATTCGACGAATTTTACGCCGATGAAGGCGGAACCGAGCTTACGGATCTAGATGGCGCGCGCAACGTCGCGGCCGAAATCGTGTCGCAACTCGTGCGCGACGCGGCTGGCGGACTTTGGCGCGGGGGCACGTTTCGCGTGTACGCCGAGGACGAGCGACGCGCGCCACTTTTCACGTTCGAAGTAAAAGCCTTGTCGGCATCCGCGGGATCTGATGCCTGAGTCGGTTCAGAACTCGAGATCTTCGGTCGTAAAGCTAGGCTTACCTTGGCGTGGGCTTCGATGTGCGCTGCCCGCAACGGACCGCCGAACG
This sequence comes from Phenylobacterium sp. LjRoot225, assembly GCF_964252855.1. Lineage (NCBI taxonomy): Bacteria > Pseudomonadati > Pseudomonadota > Alphaproteobacteria > Caulobacterales > Caulobacteraceae > Phenylobacterium > Phenylobacterium sp. LjRoot225. Next base: position 85,432 of record NZ_CAXUPL020000002.1, read on the forward strand.
CAATGTCCGCTCTCGCCGGCCAACCCGGACATTGCCCCTGGCGAGAGTGAAGGGCGCAGAAGGGTCGCAAGCGGTCCTGGGCTCGGCGCCGAAAACTTGACCTTCCTCCGCTCGCCGGGGAGCGGACGTTGGGAACGGGCGAGAAGGGTGGCTGGCGGAGGGGGAGCATCGTTTCGTCCGCCCTCCACCCCACGGAGAACTCCGTGTTTTCCCTGGTTCCAAACTCGCCCGCACCGAGGCGGTCGGCGCCGTCAGCCGGCGATCGCCGCCTTCACCGCCGCCAGGCCCTCGGCCGCCTTGCTTCCGTCCGGGGCGCCGCCCTGGGCGAAGTCCGGGCGGCCGCCGGCGCCCTGGCCGCCCATGGCCAGCACGGCGGCCTTGGCAAGCTCGGCGGCGTTGAACCGGCCCTGAGCGGCGCCGGTCACCGCCACGGCCACCGCCGCCTTGCCCTCGGCCACGCCGACCAGGGCGATGATCCCGTCGGGGATCTGCTTCTTGAACTCCTCGGTGATCGGCCGCAGGTCCTTGCCGCCGACCCCATCCATCACCCGGGCCATGACCTGGACCCCGCCGATCTCCTCCGGCCCCGCCACAGCCCCGCCCGCGCCGCCGCCCATGGCGAGCTGGCGCTTGGCCTCGGAGAGGTCCTTCTCCAGCTTGCGGCGCTGAGCCTCGAGAGCCTCGACCCGGGCCGTCACCTCGGCGACCGGGACCTTGAACTGGTCGGCCAGTCCCTTGGCGACGGCCGCCTGCTCCAGCAGCCAGCGACGCGCCGCCTCGCCGGTCAGCGCCTCGATGCGGCGCACGCCCGCGGCCACGCCCTGTTCGGAGACGATCTTAAAGAGAGCGATGTCGCCGGTGCGCGCGACATGGGTGCCGCCGCACAGCTCGACCGAATAGTCGCCCTGGCCGCCCAGCGACCGGCCGAGCGCCAGCACGCGCACGGTGTCGCCGTACTTCTCGCCGAACAGCGCCATGGCACCCTTCTCGATGGCCTCCTGGGCGCCCATCAGCTTGGTCTCGGCGGGCAGGTTCTGGCGCACGACGGCGTTCACCTCGGCCTCGATCCGATCGATCTCCTCCGGCGTCACCGGCTGGCCGTGGCTGAAGTCGAAGCGCAGCCGCTCGCCGTCGACCATCTGGCCCTTCTGCGTGACGTGCGGCCCCAGGACATTGCGCAGAGCGGCGTGCAGCAGGTGGGCCGCCGAGTGGTTGGAGCGGGTGGTCAGGCGACGCTCGGGGTCGACCGCCAGGCGCACGCGGTCGCCGGGCTGGAGTTCGCCCTCGAGAATCTCCAGGTCGTGGACATGCAGGTCGCCGGCCTGTTTGAGGACGTCGCGCACCCGGGCGCGGCCGACGCCGCCCTCCATGGCCCACTCGGCCTCGCCCTGGTCGCCAGCCTGGCCGCCGCTTTCGGCGTAGAAGGTGGTGCGGTCGAACAGGGCCTGGACGCGCTGGCCGGTGGTCGCGCGCTCGATCTCCGCCCCGTCCGCCGCCAGCACCAGCAGCTCCGCGCCGATCTCGGTGGCGTCGTAGCCGACGAAGTCCGTCGGGCCGAGGCGGTCGCGGATGGCGAACCATTCCGCCGCGGCCGCCACCTGGCCGGATCCGGCCCAGTTCTCGCGGGCCTGGTCGCGCTGGCGGCCCATCGCCGCGTCGAATCCCTCCAGGTCGACGGTCAGCCCCTTGGCGCGGACCGCGTCCTGGGTCAGGTCGAGCGGGAAGCCGTAGGTGTCGTAGAGCTTGAAGGCGGTCTCGCCGGAGAGCACCTCGCCCGCCTTCAGGTGGGCCGTCGCCTCGTCAAGCAGGCTCATGCCGCGGCCCAGCGTGCGGCGGAAGCGCTCCTCCTCCTGGCGCAGGGTGTCGACGATGGCCGGCTCGGCGCGCTTCAGCTCCGGATAGGCCTCGCCCATCAGCTGCACCAGGGTCGGGGCCAGCCGGTGCATCAGCGGCTCGGCCGCGCCCAGCAGGTGGGCGTGGCGCATGGCCCGCCGCATGATCCGGCGCAGCACATAGCCGCGGCCCTCGTTCGAGGGGGTGACGCCGTCGGCGATCAGGAAGCTGGTGGAGCGCAGGTGGTCGGCGATCACCCGGTGCGAGGGCGTCGTGGCCTCTTCCGGCTGGCCGATCTCGCGCTTGGAAGCGGCGATGATGTCGCGGAACAGGTCGACGTCATAGTTGTCGTGCACGCCCTGCAGGACCGCGGCGATCCGCTCCAGGCCCATGCCGGTGTCGATCGAGGGCTTGGGCAGGCTGGTGCGGTCGCCGCCCGCGTGTTGCTCGAACTGCATGAAGACCAGGTTCCAGATCTCCACGAACCGGTCGCCGTCCTCGTCCGGGCTGCCGGGCGGGCCGCCCGGGATGTGGGCGCCGTGGTCGTAGAAGATCTCCGAACAGGGACCGCAGGGGCCGGTGTCGCCCATCGACCAGAAGTTGTCGGAGGTGCCGATGCGGATGATCCGGTCGTCGGACAGGCCCGCGATCTTCTTCCAGAGGACCGGCGCCTCTTGGTCCTCGGCGTAGACGGTGACCAGCAGCCTGTCGACCGGGAGCTTGAACTCCTTGGTCAACAGGGTCCAGGCGGCCTCGATCGCGCCCTCCTTGAAGTAGTCGCCGAAGGAGAAATTCCCCAGCATCTCGAAGAAGGTGTGGTGGCGGGCGGTGTAGCCGACGTTGTCGAGGTCGTTGTGCTTTCCCCCGGCGCGGACGCACTTCTGCGACGAGGTCGCGCGCGGCCAGGGCGAGGCTTCGGCCCCGGTGAAGTAGTTCTTGAACGGCACCATGCCGGCGTTGACGAACAGCAGGGTCGGGTCGTTCTGCGGAACCAGCGGCGCCGAGGCGGCGACGGCGTGGTCCTTGCCCCGGAAGTAGTCGAGGAAGTGGCTGCGGATCTCGTTCAGGCTCGCCATGGATCGTCACGCGTAGGGTCAGGAAACGGCGAGCAGCTCGCCGGTCCCCTGATGTGGGGACTGATCGCCGTTTAAGGCGCCCCTCCTGAAAGGGAAAGCGGCCAAGGGCTCGCGGCCAGGGGAACCGGCCCCGGCGCCGAAAAGAAGCCGATGCTGAAGGGGCGAAGGGCGCGGCGAAAGAAGGAGGACGCCTGGGCGAACCCAGGCGTCCCCAACGCCTTCTCGACGCGAGCGCCCACACTGGGGGGCGCGGCGCGCCAGGCCCGGGGTGGCAGGGGGACCTGGGCGCCGAGGAGCGCATAGCGCGAGAAGGAAGCTCTGCCTCACCTGAGATTGCGCCGTAAAAAAGGCAGTTTCACGAAAAGCGGCGCGTCGGCGGCCATATTGCGCCCACTTCGGGGCCGACAGGCCCGGACCCGCGGTGGCTCAGGCGGAATGAAGCTGCACGGTTGCCCGGCGTGAAACCCGCCCGACCGGCGCCTCGAGGCGCCGGTCGCAAGGCGAAACCTAGTCTTCGTCGCCTTCCGAAGGGCCGACGAGGAGTTCCTCCTCAATGACTTCCTTGCGGCCACGGACCTGTTTCTCGATCTCGTTGGCGATGTCCGGATTGGCCTTGAGGAATTCGCGGGCGTTGTCGCGGCCCTGGCCGATCCGCTGGCTGTTCCAGGAGAACCAGGAACCGGCCTTGTCGATCACGCCGGCCTTGACGCCCAGGTCGATGATCTCGCCCAGCTTGGAGATCCCCTCCCCGTACATGATGTCGAACTCGACCTCGCGGAACGGCGGGGCGACCTTGTTCTTGACCACCTTCACCCGGACGTTGTTGCCGATGATCTCGTCACGCACCTTGACCGAGCCGGTGCGGCGGATGTCGAGGCGCACCGAGGCGTAGAACTTCAGCGCATTGCCGCCCGTCGTGGTCTCGGGGCTGCCGTACATCACCCCGATCTTCATGCGGATCTGGTTGATGAAGATGACCAGGGTCTTGGCCTTGGAGATGGAGCCGGTGAGCTTGCGCAGCGCCTGGCTCATCAGCCGCGCCTGCAGGCCCGGCAGTTGGTCGCCCATCTCGCCTTCGATTTCCGCCCGCGGCGTCAGCGCCGCCACCGAGTCGATGACGATCACGTCGACGGCGCCCGAGCGCACCAGGGTGTCGGTGATCTCCAGCGCCTGCTCGCCGGTGTCCGGCTGCGAGACCAGCAGGTCGTCCAGGTTCACGCCCAGCTTGTGGGCGTAAGACGGGTCGAGCGCGTGCTCGGCGTCGATGAAGGCGGCGGTGCCGCCGGCCTTCTGCACCTCGGCCACCACATGCAGGGCGAGCGTCGTCTTGCCCGAGGATTCCGGCCCGTAGATCTCGACCACGCGGCCCTTCGGCAGGCCGCCGATGCCCAGCGCCAGATCGAGCCCGAGCGACCCCGTCGACACGGATTCGATCTCGACGATCTTGCCCTTCTCGCCCAGCTTCATCACCGAGCCCTTGCCGAAGGCCCGATCGATCTGGGTCAGCGCCGCCTCGAGGGCCCGCTGCTTGTCACCGTCTTCTTTTGCCACGAGCCTCAACGCCGACTGAGTCATTCAAGCGCTCCCTATCTCACGATTCCGCCGGCCCGCCGCGCGCTGATCCCCTTCGAGGCGCCGCGCCGCAGCCAGGACTCATCCGTACGCCATTTGTTCTATGTTCGCAAGATGTTCTCATTTGCGATTTTATCGGGTCACGACGCCGGGTTGCCAGATACGTTACTTAGTGTAACGTATCTATGCCGAGCGCCTGCGAGCGCCACGGCATGGCGCCGTGTGGGAGAGATGAAATGGGTGATGCGGTTTCGAAGCTCGTGGGCTACATGCCCGACGCGTCCGGGCATCACCTTACCACTGCGGACATCCGTGAGCTTCAGCTCGCGGCGTTGAACGAGCGGCTTCAGGAGCGCATTGACCAGATCAAGCTCGTGAAGATGCGGGCCGACGACGCAGGGGTGACGGAGATCCGCACCCTGCAGGACGTCGTCCCGCTGCTCCTGCCCCACACGGCCTACAAGAGCTATCCCGAAAGCTTCTTGACCGAGAAGCGGTGGGACCGCCTGACCAAGTGGCTGGGCACGGTGTCGACGCGGCCGACGGACAACGTCGACCTAGAAGGCGTCACGGAGATCGATGACTGGCTGCAGCGGCTGGTGCAGGCCGGCCACTTCGTCTCCTGCTCAAGCGGCACGACCGGCAAGTCGGCGATGCTGACGGCGACCCAGGCCGATCTCGATTTCGCCGGCCAGGACATCGTCGCCCAGGTGCAATGGGGCTCGGACATCCGGGTGGGTGACCAGCGCACCCAGGTCGGCTTCGGCGCCACGGCCTATACGCCGCGCAACATGGCCACCGGACGCGCGTTGATGGAGGCCTTCGTCGACACCTCCAAGCCCCGGCCGGACTTCGGCGTGCCGCCGATCACCATCGGCTCCATCACCAAGATGATCGAACTGCGCAAGGCGATCGCCGACGGGACGGCGAAGCCTGGCGAGATCGTCCGCTTCGAGGAGGACTCGGCCGCGCGGCAGAAGGCGCTCGAACAGGCCTCGGTCATCGCCGCCGACGAGATGATCGCCAAGCGGCATGAGCGCTTCTACATCACCTCGATGTGGGCGGCGCTGCATCAGATCGCGGTGGAGGTCCGCAACCGCGGCTACAGCGCCAAGGACTTCCATCCCGAGAATGCGGTGTTTCTCGGCGGCGGATTGAAGCGCGCGCAGCTTCCAGCCGACTACAAGGAGTTCATCTACGAGACCTTCAATCTGCAGCCGCGCTTCATCTACCAGATGTACGGCATGCAGGAACTCAACAGCGCGGCGTCGCGGTGCCAGGAGGGCCAGCGCTACCACGTCGCGCCCTGGGTGGTCTGCCTCCCCCTGAACAAGGAGGGTGACGCGCTGGCGCCCGGCGTCGGCGACGGCGAGGTGGAAGGCCGCGCCGCCTTCTTCGATCTGTCGCTCGACGGCCGCTGGGGCGGGGTGATCTCCGGCGATCACGTCCATGTGGATTTCGGCCCGTGCAAATGCGGCGCGAAATCCCCTTCGATCCGTGACGACATCGTCCGGTACGCCGATCTCGAAGGCGACGACAAGATCGGCTGCGCCGGCACCGTGGACGCTTACGTGAGGGGCATGTCGTGAATACGCCGGCCGAACTGAACACCTCCCCGCCGGCCGCCAAAGAGGCGGTCGATTCCGCGCCCTTCTTCATCCGCGGCAAGGTGGTTGAAGGGCGTGATCAGATCCATCGCTCGCGCGACCTGGGCGTGGCCTTCGGGACGCCCGCGATTGACCTCGACGCGCTGGTGCATCCGCGTACCGAGCTGCCGCCGCTGCTGAACGTTCCCCTGGCCGAGATCATCGACTTCCTGGTCGAGACGGGGCAGAGGCTCGGCGACGGCAAGAACCCCTACATCGAGGCCTGCATCGAGCGAATGGCCAAGGTCAGCCTGCAGCCGCGACTGGCCATCCAGTATCAGTTCAAGGATGCGCTGGGTTACCTCGACAAGAAGGTGCTGACCGAGGTTGTCGAGCAGAACTTCCCGAACCCGCGGGCGCTGGACGAATGGGTCCCGCACACCGATCACAAGGGTCGCCGCAGCTTCGTCCGCGCGTTCGCCCCCCGGCTGATCCACGTGCTTCCCGGCAACGCCCCGGCGCAGGGCATCCGCTCGATCGCCCAGAGCGCGCTGGTGAAGTCGGTCAGCCTGTTCAAGATGGCCTCGGCCGATCCGTTCTCGACCGTGGTCTTCCTGCGCACCATGGCCGACATAGATCCCGACCATCCGGTCGTCCGCTCGATGTCGGCGATCTACTGGCGGGGCGGCGACGAGAAGGTAGAGCGCGCGCTCTACCGGCCGCAGTATTTCGACAAGCTGGTCGCCTGGGGCGGCGGGGACGCCATCAACAACGTCATGAAGTACGTCGGGCCCGGCTTCCAGCTGGTGTCCTTCGACCCCAAGACGTCGATCTCCATGGTGGGCAAGGAGGCCTTTGCGTCCGAGGAGACGATGGCCGAAGCCGCCCGACTCAACGCCGGCGACGTGGCCATGGCCAACCAGGAGGCCTGCGTCTGCAGCCGCTTCACCTTCATCGAGGCGACGCCGGAGGAGGCGGACCGCTATTGCCGGATCCTCGCCGAGGAGATCCGCGTCGACCGCATGGGCGAGGGCCAGCCACGTCCGCTGGAGTCGGACCTGAAGGAGCAGGTCGACGTGCTCCGCATGATGGACGACGACTACGCCGTCTTCGGCAAGTCCGACGGGCGCGGCGTCGCCATCCGCTCGGACAGGCCCGTCGACTTCCATCCGCTGCGCAAAACCTCGAACGTCGTCTGCGTGGCCTCGCTCGACGAGGCGATGAAGTACGTCAACGTCGCCACCCAGACGGTCGGCGTCTACCCGTTCGAGCGCATGGCCGAGTTACGCGACAAGCTGGCGAGCGGCGGCGCCCAGCGCATCGTCCGCCTCGGCGAGGCCGGCCCAGGCGCCGTCGGCAACCCGCACGACGCCATGTACCCGCTGCACCGCTTCGTCCACTGGATGGCCAACGAGGACGGCTGCGAGGGGTGATCGGCTGAAGCCGTCCCTGACGGTCTCTGGGGGACCGCCGGGGCGGCGCTCCTGCGGCTGCGTTTCAGCCGAAGCGTAGCTGTGTCAGGTCTTCCGACAGCCGCCAGAGGCGTGCGGCGACGTCGGGATCTGCGGCCGTCCTGGCGAATTGACGCTCGCCAGGGGCGCCCTTCATCTCCATCGGCCCGGTCGGTCCATAGAGCGTCCCGCCCGTAACCTGCGGGGCAGCGGCGGCGTAGAGCAGGGGCTGGGCCCCAGCCTCGGCGGATTGGCCGAACAGCGGCGCAATCACGGCGCGGCTCACCAGGCCCATGACGCTGCCGGCGCCGGGCCCGTTGGCGAAGAGATCGGTGCCGGCGAAGCCCGGGTGGGCGGCGAGGCTCCGTAAGCCCCAGCCGGCGCTGTCGCTGCGTCGTTGCAGCTCGGTCGCGAAGATCGCCTGAGCGAGCTTCGACTGGCAGTAGGCGACGCCCGGCCGGTAGCGCCGCTCGCTCTGCAGGTTGTCGAAATCGATGGGTCCGTACCGGTGCGCGAGACTGGTGACGTTGACGACGCGTGGCGCTGCGCTGCGCTTCAGCAGCGGCAGCAGGCGCGCGGTGAGCGCAAAGTGGCCGAGATAGTTCACGCCGAACTGCACCTCGAAGCCATCCGCAGTCACCTGCCGCTTCGGGGGCGACATGACGCCCGCATTGTTGACGAGCACGTCGATCGCTTGGCCGCGCCCGGTCAGGCGGTCGGCGAAGGCGGCGATGGATGCGAGGCTGGCGAGGTCGACAGGTTCGAACTCGGCCCGGCCGCCGGGCGCGGCGGCGGCGATCCGGCCGACCGCGGCGGCGCCCTTCTCGGGGCTGCGCCCAGCCAAGATCACCGACCCTCCGGCGCGCGCGAGCGCAAGCGCCGCCTGCAAGCCAAGACCGCCGGTCCCGGTCACCACGATGATGCGCCCCGCCTGCGACGGGGGCCGCCAGAGTGCTGCGCTCATCGCTCGCGCCTAACTTCGCCTTGCATCCTACGGCACGCCCTTCTTCCGCACGGTCCACTTGGGATCGACGCAGAGCTTGCAGCCCGCGCCAACGAAGGTGCGCGCCGACTGCTTGTCGCCGCGCAACCGCCATTCCAACCAGTCCGTCGCGACCTGCGCGGCGGCGCCACCATGAGGAGCCGCGAACGTCCCGCCGTGGCCGACGTCGAGGCTAGCCAGAAAGACCGGGAACTTCCGGAGATCGTCGAACGCCTGCTGCCCCCAGGGCCAGGCGACATCGGTCCGGCCGCCGAGAACGAACAGCACCGGCGTGTGAATCCCCTGGAGGCGCTCGCGGTGCATCAGGATCGGCGGATTGTCAGGCAGCAGTTCGTTGATCCCGCTGTTGTGGATGATGACGGCTTTGACGCGCGGATCCTGCGCCAGCAGGATGGCCTGCATGCCGCCGCAGCTGTGCCCGGAGACGGCCACCGCGGTCGAATCGATCCGCTGGTAGTAAGGGCTGCCGGCCCGGCCGTTCTCGGCGATGGCCCAGTCGAGGGCCGCGCGTAGGTCCGAGATCGTCGTGGTCATGAACAGCGGCGCCGGCCCGCCGACCGTGACGTCCGCCGAGAGCGGCTTGCCCGGCGCGATCACCAGGTAGCCATGCGAGGCGATCTCGGCGAGATGAGCGGACGCGCTGGCGCCGTCGTTGCTGCACCCGCCGTTTCCCCAGATCACGACGCCGAGCTTGCGTCCGTCGAAACGGTTCAGGTCCCGTGGGTGATAGAGGGTCGCGTTCGGCAGCGCGAGGTCCACCTCGAGCATCGCCGGATATGGTCCCGACCCTTTGAGCGCAGGCGTGGCGTTCGCCGCATCGACCCGCTCGGCCGCCTTGCGGGCCATCGCCTCGAGACCTTGCAGCGCCTGGTCGACTGGACGAACGGAAACGTTCGCCGAGGGCATCGGCGCGCTCGCCTGTGACGAGCCGGGCGCCGCGGCTTGCGCCGTCGTGAAGCTTAGCAAGGCGGCGGCCGCCGCTGTGCAGACCTGCCGGCTCAGCGCCCGCATCAGCGCGAGCCGAAGGCGTACCGGACGAGCAGGCCGAACTCACGCCGCGGCGTATAGGCGATCTGTTGATATCCCGACGCGGGGCGATTGAAGATCGCCGCGACACCGCCGGACGAGACGGGCGCGACCGGGTTGATCGACAGCACCTGGCGGGTGTTCAGCAGATTGTTGGCGAAGAGCGAGACTTCCCAGCCATTCTCCGGGTCGCGCACACCGGCGAACAGGTTGAGCAGGCTGTACTTGTCGATGACGACGCCTTGGCTCGAGTTCGGATTGTCCGGATAGTAGGTGAAGTTGCCGCGGACGAAGGCGTCGAGCTTATCCGTGACCGGCGCGGCGTATTCCGACTGGAGCGTCAGGTTCCACCGCGGCGTACGCGAGATCGACTCGCTCGAGGGGCAGCGAGCGACCAGCACGCCGGCGTTGATGAAGTCCTGAGCGGTCGGGATGATGCTGTCGACGACGCCGTCGAAGTTGCCGTCGTTGCACGGGACCTGCGCGTCGGCGAGCCTGGCTTTCGACCAGGTGAAGCCGAGGTTCACGTTCCAGCGCGGGGTGACCTGGAATCCGGCTTCCAGATCGAGGCCGTCCACCTTGGCGTCAGCGTCGGCGGTGAACTCCGACGAGCTGACCGCGGACGCCGCCGGAGCCGCCGGGTTCGTCACCGCGAGGTACCGCGTCGATTGCGTCAAAAAGAAAAAGTTGCTGAACTTCTGGTGGAACAGCGCAACGTTCAGCCGCGCGCGGCGGTCCAGGAAGGTCGACTTGAAGCCGACCTCGTAAGTCTTCGAGCGCTCGTCGCCGTGGAACACGAGGTCTTCCAGGCTGCCGAGATCGGGCCCGCCCACCTGAGTGCAGCAGGTGAGCGCGCTGGTGAGGCCGATGGACGGGCCTGCGGAGCGGAAGGCGGTTCCGACGTTTCCGTAGACCATGAGGTCGCCCGTAAACTTGTGCGACAGCGAGATGTTGTAGAGGAACGGTGTGAACTTGTCCCGGCGATCGACGTCCTGGAGCGTCCGTCCCGGAATCGGCAGGTCGCACACTGACGGCGCACCGGTGTAGATGGGACTGGCGACGGCGCCGGCGAGTTGCGGGCTGAGTGCGCCCAGCGCCGAGCACGGCAGCAGACCCCGGGTGGGATTGTTGAGCGCGTTGAAGCCGCCCAGCAGGTTGAGGTTGAACCGGTCGCGCCGCCGGAAGTCGATGAAGCGGCCGCCGGCGGAGAGCTCCGTGTTCTCGCCGAAGTGCGCGGTGATGTTGGCGAAGGCCGACTTCTCCACCGCCACCGGATCGATGACGATCGCGGTCCGCAGAGTATAGCGATCGAGCGGCGCCCCCGCCGCCACAGTTCCGGGGCGGCCGAAGGCGCCCGTCAGGAAGGAGGCCACGCCGGTGACCTCGTTGTGCGACGTCTCTCGGTCGTAGAAGGCGCCGATGACGTAGTCGAAAATGCCGGCGATGGGCCGTTCCGAGCTCAGCCGCAGTTCCTGAGAGTTCTCATCGGCGTGGTTGCGAACGTTTTGAAAGTACTCGTGACCGGACAGGACGTTCGCGACATCCTGCGGCGCCGCCGAGGTCGCGAGGCTGTCGCGATAGGATCCGACATAGTTGAGCCTCTGGCCGGCGAAGCTCCACTCCGCCTGGCCCACGACGAAGTCTGTCCTGCCCTTGCCGTCGTTGGGGCGGTCGGTGATGCCGAGCCGGTCGCCGGCCGCGATGATCGGGCCGTTCAGGCCGTTGCCCGGGCCGACGAGCTGGGAGAACGAGCGCGTCCGGCGATCGAGCCGCTGGTACATGATGCTCGCGTTGAAGTTGGTCGTGGGCTGAAACAACACCGTGCCGCGGACCGCCTTCTGACGCACGTACGGGTCGGCGGAGGAGTTGGCGCTCTCCACGCCATCGCCGTCGGTGCTGTCCAGCACGCCTGCCAGGCGCACTGCCAGAATGTCCTTGATGATCGGCGCGCCCACCGCCGCCTGAAGGTTGGCGTTCGCGCGCGCCGTGACGCTCATGTTGATATAGCCGCCGACGTCGTCGAGGTCGGGCCGACGGGAGGTGATGGTGATCGCACCCGTCGGCGCCGATCGTCCGCGCAGCGTGCCTTGGGGGCCCTTGAGGACCTCGATCTGGCCGATGTCGAACAGGGATTGCGTCACTTCCGGGCCGCGGCCGGTCGGGGCGTCGTTCAGGTAGAACTGCACCACCGGGCTGGCGTTGGAGGTGAGGAAGGTCGGCACGCCGCGGATCGACGAACTCGAGCCAAAGCCGCCGCTGCCCGAAGAACTTCCTTCGATGCTGACGCCCGGGACGATCTGCGCGATGTCTGCGGCGTTGTTGATGCGCAGCTTCTGGATAGTCTCGCTCGAGACGGCGTTCACCGTCTGGGGAACGTCCTGCAGCGACTCGACGCGCCGGCGGGCGGTGACAACTACTTCGTTCATCGTCGTGGCGCCGGCTTCCGCCGGCGTCCGCGGCGCCTCTTGGGCGTACGCGGGGGCGACGATCGCTCCAGCGGCGGCGCTTGTAAGCAACAAGGCAAGCGGCATCGAATGCATTCTGGCGTTCCCCGTCCCTTTGCGTTCAGGCGGCCATGAGAGTGCAGCCGCTCTTTATACGTTACACGCTATTACGTATACGGAAGCGCCGTCAATGGACCGGCCGCATATCGGCTCTGGCGCGCACAGCCGCCGTCGGGATGATGCATTTCTTAGAAGCCTTGCCGCCGGATAGCCGACGCAGTCGCAGCTACGGTGATCGCGCGGGCAAAACGCGTGCCGGGGATGCAAGGGCGGCCGCGCCGCTTGAACTTATTTCCCGTCTGGGAAGGCCAGCGATCAGTTGGAAGCGGGCATATCGACGAGTTGGACGTCCACCGGCCGCGCGGTCGATCTCACGATCAATGTGTCGATGATCGTGACGATGTTTTCGACCGGGTAGTCAGCCGGCTGGCGCATCCACCAGGCGAGAATCTCGAAGAGGCCGCTGACGATGAAGGACGCGGCGAGCTCGACCGGAAGCCAAGGATTGCGCCGCTCCCGAGTCTCTCCGATCTCCTTCGCAATGCGCCTGAATTCCTCTCGCATGGCCGGTGCGGCGCCGCCGGTGAGCAACCGCGCCCAGAGCGCCCGATGGTCGTTGATGTGCTGACAGAGCGCTTGCAGCGCCTGGTCGCCCGTTCCGACCTCGAACATCGGACCGGTTAGCGAAAGCAGGCATCGTACTTCATCGGTCGCTATGTCTTCGAGGAGTTGTTCCTTCGTCTCGTAACGACGGAAGAAGACGGGGTAGCTCACCCCCGCGCGGCTTGTGATCTCGCGGATGGAAACTTGTTCGAATGGTTTTTCCTCGATGAGGGCGAGCAAGGCGCCCTGAAGCGCCTTACGCGAGCGCAAAGCTCGCGCATCGTCGGGCCGCGACATCCGCGGCTTCGTGGTGCTCGCAACGCCCATCTAAAGCAAAGCCTTCCTCGCGGAACCAGTCGCAGCGCCTGCTGCCTACCGCAAGCAAACGTCTTCACCCAATGGTTTCGGGCGCCTTGGCCAAGAGCTGAGCTGCGCCAATCGTGATCGCGGCCGCAGAGCCTGCGCAGTCGTAGAAGCAGATCTTGTTCATGCCGCGAACGTAAGCGCCGCGAGGCCCGCGGCCAGAACCAATCTCATCGTGCCCCCCTCGCGCCTGAGTGGCGCGCCGAGCGATGCTAAACCGATGCTGGGCCCAGGGAGAAGTGGCCTTTGGGGATCGCCGCCTTGGCGGTTTGGCCTTGCCCTTTGGGCTCCGGTGGCCCTTGGCGATCAGGCTGGCCCGCAGCGCCGACATCAGATCGACTACATTCTGGCCCGCTCGGCTTTGAGCCTGTGAAGCCTGTACGCGACCCAGAGGGGTACGCCCACTCCATCGCTAATCCGACCACGTGCATTATTACGCTCATCCAGAATTGGGTCGGGTATTGCTCGATCGAGAACCACACTCGATGACCACGTCGCCCCCCAAAGGCGATTCCTTTGGTTGCCGCGAGATACAGGCTGAGGATCAATCAGGCATCGATAAAGGCCAAGATTGGAAGTTGCCACCACATTCGCCGACGATTCTTGAGCCAAAGGCGTTCCGGCCACGTCTGACCAATATCAGGGTCATTTTTACTCACGAAACAATCTTCACGGGTATAAACAGCCCGCACCACCTAGCGATAGCGATTGACTAGCTTAACAAGCCACCGCGGCCCATCTTGCCTAACGCGCGCTCGTATGCACGGGCGGAAGGGGGCCGTCTGACGTGGCATTGGTCCGGATATTGGGCTTGAAGCTGCGAAACTCGGCCCGGCCGTCGGCGAAACCGACGACGGTGACCATGCCCGGCTGGAACCTTGCGGCGAGAGTCCGGGCGTCCAACCGCACGCCAAGCGCCCGAGCGAGGCCGGACGCGAGGCGACGCCCCTCGTCGCCGAGCGGCGGCTCATGGACAACGACGACGAGCGCCAACGGCTGGGCGAGGGCGGGAGATCCGGCCCGGGGGAGGCGCGTTTGAGCGTCGCTGAGCGTGGTCCAGCCCTGCAGATCCCAGTCCACCGGCGCGCGCAGGTATTCGGGCGTCGCGTAGTACCAGCCAGGCCAGTAGATGACCTGGTTGGGCCGATAGCCGGCCGCCGCGACCGCCTTGACCGCCGTGGAGACGGCGTAGGTCGCCGGGCGCGGGTACCATTGCAGCAAATGGGTGCTCCACCAGAGCTGGATAACGGCGATCGCGGCCACGACGCCCGTTCGGAGAAGCGCGACCTGCGCCGGGCCGCTGGTCGCCGCCAAGCCGGCCCAGCCCAGCCAGATGGCGGGCTGGACGGCGCTTAGGTGGCGGGCGGCGGCGTGGTGGAAGTTGGCGAGAATGATGAAGACGCAGACGAGGTTCGCGAGCGCCACCCCGCCGGTCACGAGCACCGCGACCTTCTGCCTGCGCCAGAGGATCGCCAGGCCGACCGCGGCCGCGACGAGGCCCAGCGGCCACCAAGGGTCTCCCCCGGTGATCTGCGCAAGCGCGGAGGAGGAGAAGAAGACCTGATGCTCCAGCGACGCGTGGTCGTAGTGGGCGCCGCGCCGGTGCGTCAGCCCCCAGGCCACCGAAAGGACGCCCCCGCCCAGCACCGCTGCGCCGCCCAGCAGGATGCGCCGACGTCCGGGGCCCGCAGCCGTGGCGGCCAGGATGGCGAAGGCGACCGCCAGCCCGGGCAGCAGCGTGAGCGCCACCGAGCTGGTCCATAGCGCGGCGGCCATCAGCGCGGCGGCCGCGACCCAGCCCGCCAGCCCGCCGGCCTCGTTCCGGAGCAGCTTCACAAGCAGCGTGCAGAGCAGCAGCAACTCCAGCGCGAAGGGAGCGTACATCCGGGCGAAGCCGCTCTGCTGGACCATGTTAGGATCCACGGCGAGCAGCAGGGCCAGCCAGAATCCGCACCTGGACCCCGCGGCGGTCCGCCCGAACGCCCAGGCGGCCGGGACGCAGGCGAGGCCTGCGACAAGCCCTGGCAGGCGGAGCGCCCAAAGCGCGTCGCCGAAGAACCGGACGATGACCTCCTCGACCAGGTAAATCCCGGGCGGGTGCTCGGCGTGATGGCTCCAGGCGAGATAGTCGCTGAGATGCTTGTGGCCGACGACGTACCAGGTATTGGCCTCGTCGACATAGACGACCGGGCTGAGATAGCCGGGCAGGCGCAGCGCCAGCGCTAGCGCCACGAGCGCTGCAAGCCCGGCGACCGCCACGGGGCGCCGGCTGTCCCAGGCGACGGCGCTGCGCGACCGCCCCTCGTCCGCGTCGAGAACAAGCATTGGCCGCCCCCCCATGCGCTCCGCGGCCGCCCTTTCCTCGGCCTTTCCGGCGCCATGCGTCAGCAAAGGTGGCGCGAAATCAAGGGGACGGGGGCGCAACGCCCAACTTAACCGATCGGCCTGAACGGTCGGTTAGCGAAAGTCGCGGGACTTAAGAGCGCCGGCCGGGCGGTCCCCTGCCCCGTCGCACTTCGGCTGGAACCCACAGCGCTCGCGAGGGCTTCGGGTCGGCGTCGGTCTACGCCCGCTTTTGACGCACCAACCATCCATGCTTCCCGCAGCAGGAGCTGAGCATGGCGAATGGGAATGCCCGGAAGCGGGTGGCGCTGGCCGGAGCGCAGAATTGGCCTCGCCAGCTCATTCCTCAACGTTGGATTTTACCCCTCCCGGCCGAACGCCGCATTCCGGGCGCGGAGCCAACGTCCGCTCGCCACCCTCCCCGGCTATTCCGAACGTCCGCTCCGCGGCTGCGGGCAACGCGCCAGGCTTGGTCCGCGCGGTGCCAAGAGGCGAAGTTGGGATCCGCCCAGATTCCAGACCTTCACGCCGGCCGCCCAACCGGCCTGAACGCCCCAGCGGACGTGAGCGCCTGGGTGGTTTATGCTGCCGAAATGCCGCCGATAGCCGACAAGGCGAAAACCGATGAATGAGCCCACCATCCAGGTCCTGATCTTCGGCGGCGTCGTCGTCCTCGCAATCGGGCTCTTCTTCGAGCGGGTCGCCCGCAAAAAGCCCCGTCTCGACGATCAGGACTAAGCCCGGCGACATCGAATCTGAAACCCCGCTGGCGATGGCCAGCAGATTGTCCAGCCGCCGCCAACTGCGGCGTCCACCTCCGACAAGCGGACGTGCGGAATGATCACATCGCACTCCGCCCCCGCGCGCACGTCAGAGATCAACCTGGAGTGAAAGTTCGATCGCGTCATCGACCTCGATTCCGAGATACCGCACGGTGCTCTCGATCTTTCGGTGGCCGAGGAGCAGTTGGCACGCTCTGAGATTCCCCGTGCGCTTGTAGATGAGCGCGACTTTCGTGCGCCGCAGGCTGTGGGTGCCGTAGGCGCGCGGCTCGAGCCCGACAGCAGCTTCGCGAGAGGCTCGCGAACCCTGACGCCTGATCGTGGACCCGCTCTAAATTCCAGCTCTGTGATGGCCGAGCGGCGCCAAAAGCGGACTCGGCGACCGCTGCAGAATCCAGACATTCAAGAGGTGGGTGGAACGGGGAATTTCGATCCCAAGCAGACCTGAGCTTTCGGCATCTCGAAGCCCCACGAGAGCACTTGAAGCCAGTGAGAATCCCAATTCGGCTGTCCTTCTGGTCTCGCAGCGACGGCCGCAAAGCGCCATGCTCAAGCACGGGAGGAAGCTCAGATGCAGAAGATCCGCGTAGTCCAATGGAACACCGGAAAGGTTGGCAAGCTCGCGATGCAGGGCATCCTGGACAATCCGGGGTACGAGCTCGTCGGCGTCTATGCCCATTCGCCCGAAAAGGTCGGGGTCGACGCTGGCCAGCTCTGCGGGCGGCCAAACACCGGCATCAAGGCGACCAACGATATCGAAGCAATCATCGGCGCCAGGCCCGATGTCGTCGTCTACACGCCCTTCACCGGCGATGTGGACGAGCTTGCCAAGCTGCTGGAGAACGGCATCAACGTGCTTAGCACGAACCTGCTGTTCCACGTCGGGGGCGTGCGCGGGGAAGTGAAGCGCACGCTCCAGGCAGCGGGCGAGCGTGGCAATGCCTCGCTCTACATCACTGGGATCAACCCCGGGTGGATCAATTCAATGGCTACCGGCCTGACGGCCGTATGCGGAAGGGTTGACTGCGTTTCGATCTACGAATCGGCCGACTGTTCAGGTTATGCTTCTCCAGAGACTTGGAACTACTTTCGCATGGGCCAAGTAGGCGTCACCGACGAGGTGATCGAGGCGGCCAAGACCTGGCTGGTCATGTTTAGAGACGCCGCGGAGCGCGTCGCTGAAGGCATGGGGCTAGAAGTCGAAGAGTTCGACTTCTACTGCGATTATGCGACCGCTGCCGAGCGTGTGGACCTCGGCTGGTTCGTGATGGAAGCAGGGACCAATGCCGCGGTGCGTGCCGGCTGGAACGGCAAGGTGAACGGTGAGACGCGGGTGCGTTCGCAGGTCACTTGGTACCTCACCAAGAACATCGCCGAGGACTGGGACATCGACGACCAGGAATATCATCTGGTCGTCGAAGGGGCTCCGCGCATCGACATGCACATGCACTTCACCAATACCGCGGTGTCGCCGCTCGATGGCCAGTGGAGTCCAACTGCGACGACATCCTACGCCACGATCAATGCAATCCCTCAGATCGTCGCCGCAAAGGCCGGCATGCTGACGCTGCACGATATCGGTCTGCCCTACGCGACCCAAGGCTACTGGGGGCGTTCGCGCTGATCAGCGGGACGACCGGGCGCCGGCGACGGAAACGCCTTACGTCGTCCGTTCACAGCAAGGCGACCAACGGCAGATGTCTTAGCTTTCTGGCAGGGTCCACGGCTGGACTGTCAGTGACACACGAACCCGAACTTGGGCCCGGCGGCCCGATCGGGCCGGCTAGAGAGGCGAATGGCAGATCGGCCACACACTGCCCTCGGGCGCGAGGGCTTCGAGACGAGCTAGCTCCAGCCCCAATCGACCGCGGAACAGACTGTGCGGTGCAAGCGGATGGAACGGCGTATCGACGTCGAGGAGCTTGCGCCCTCGATCGAACCATGTTCCGTCGCCCGTTAGGCGGCCAAGCTCGAACAGACTGAGCGCCTGACCGGCACGGCCGCAGCAGAGCGACGGGCCGGAGCCCGCACGGTTGGCCCAGAGGAACTCGCCGGCTTTCAGCGCGCGGTCTGCGTGTGCGTCACGCTGCCCCGCGCGCGCCGCCCGGCTCCACAGAAGGACGTGGCCAGCCGACCCATGGCACCAACCAGTCCAGGCGCTTCCGCTGTCTGCGCCCGAATACAGCGGCCAGGCCAATCCTTCTGCGGTGGCGTGTGCTTCGTCCACGAGCCGCGACAGGTGGCGTTCCACAAGTCGGCGAAGCTGGTCACCGGGCCGGCCGTCCGTCCAGTCGATGAGCGCGTAGAGCGCGCCGGCGCGGCCGTGCGCCAAGCCGAGATAGGCTGGGTCAAGGCAGTTCGCGATCGCCGGCGCCTCCAGTTCGCTCGCGACAATCGTCGCAAGGCGACCGCCGAGTTCGCCCAAGGCCGCGGTCTCGCGCGCCGCCGATGCATCGCACGTGGCCAGGAGCTGGGAGGTTGCGACCAGCAGCCCCGCCGCTCCGTTCATTAGATCCAGCGAGTAAGCGCCCCCCAACTCGCAAAGGTTAAGTCCGTGCAGGAACTCCGAGACGGCCGCGGCGAAGCCTCCGCTATCGCCTTCCGCACAGCGAACCATGGCAAGGGTGTAGTGGAGACCTGGCTCGGCGCCGAACAACGCAAACCGCCCCACCATCTCTGGTGTGACGCCCACTTCCACCCCCTCGAACGCCTCGACCCTGCTGCGGTCCGCAAAGGCCTGTTGGATCCACACTTCGGCCGCGGCCAGCGCGGCCGCATCCTGCGTTACAACCGAGGTTCGAAGCAGCGCCCACGCGATCCCTGCCGCCCCGTAGTAGAGCGAGGCTGTGGGACCACGCGCCAAGCCATGCGCCAGGAGGGAACTCTCCAGTCCATACTCGGTGACGAGCGCATTGGTGGGAGCGATGCGTTTCCTGACCTCCGGGCGGGGCCTCGTCGCGCCGACGGCGGTGGCTGCTCGCAATTCCTGCGCAAAAGCCGCGACACTGGGCCAGCGGTCCTCAGGATCCTTGGCGAGGGCGCGCGCCAGCACCGCCTCCAGGCCCGGCCAGGGAAGGCCGAGGTCCGCGAAGCGGCGGGGAAGCTCCTCGGCGATCTGCTTCAGCGCAACGCGGCTCTCTAGAGAAAGGCGGAGATAGGCCGCGCCGGTGATGATCCGATAGATCATCGCCGCCAGAGCGTACTGCTCGCTTCGCGGCGTCGTCAGCGGCAACGGGCGCTCCTGCAGCGCCGCCTGCGCCGCTTCCGGCTCATAGTCCGTCAACAGGCCGACGCGAGGCCGGTCCTCAGGCGCGTCGGAGATGCGGGCGGCGCCGAAGTCGATGACGCTCACCTGGCCCTCGGCATCCACGAGGACATTGCGCCCGTGGACGTCGCCATGCAGGACGCCGCCGTCGTGGAGTCGCGCATAGAGGTCCGCCAGTCGCGCGGCGACGACGATCCGCATCTCCGTGAGATTTCCGGAATCTCTGGACCAGGCCAGCAGATCGCGCCCCTCGCACCACGACAGCGCCAGGAAGGGCGCCTTGGTCCCCGGCGCAGGCTCCAGCACCCGCGGCACGCCGGGCATGTCGGCGGCTTCCAGCCGCTTCAGGATCTCGCATTCTCGCTGCAGGGAGGTCCGCAACAGGTCGGGGGCGTCCTCCGGGATCCACTTGAGCGCGGCCTTCGCGCCATTAGGCCCGCGGGCGGCGTAGACCTCCGTCTCCGCCTGGGCGTCGATGCAGGCGACCAACTCGAACGCGCCCAGGCGAACGCCGGCCTGAAAATGCGGCTCGCGCCTCGCCGGGCGCATCGCCCCCGGCGTCACAAGGATCCGCTCGGCGCAAAGACGAGCAACGAGGGGGAGCAGCTGCGCCGCCAGATGGACCGGGTCCTCCGCCTGCGCAAGGCTCTGCTCAACGACGGCCTCCGCGACGGTCCTGGGTTCGCAGAAGCGGCGAAGGAAGGCCGCCGTCTCGGGACCGACCCGGTGCGCCGCGTAGCGGGAGCGCCGCTCGCTGACGATGAAGTCATCCGGCGCGCCCCCGAGGCGCTCTCGGATGTCGGCCGGGTATTGCGACACCGCTACGATGTCGACGTTGGGGTTCAGGCAAAGCGGCCCGCGTGGGGATGGCGCCTGACTCATAGGCCGGGCGCACCAAGTGGCCGCCATCCGTCGGGATCAACTCCGGCGTGGCGTAATATGTCGAAGGCATAGGGTTCGGCGGCGCCCCCATCAGCGGGCGCACCGCGGAGACCGCGAGCAAGAATGTCCGTGACCATCTGACGCCAGCTGCCGTACGGCGCACCCGGGTCGAAACCCCAGGAAAGCAGGCCGGCCGGATCCAGCGGGGCCGTGAACGGCACGCCATGGGCCGCTTCGCCGGCGAGACCCGTCTCGAGCTCATCGGCGGCGCGCCACAGGTCTTCCCGGCTGTCGAAGTAGAGCACGAGTTTGTCCGGCCTCAGCACGCCGATAGCGCCGACGCCGACCTTGAACGCTGGCGCGCCGAGTTCGCAACAGACGCCCACTACCTTGCGAAACACAGACGGCAGCGCTTCGGCCCGCGGGCTCACGTAGAGCTTATGCCGTAGCGACCCTGCCGCCCTACGGCGTCGCCAGTAGAACCAATGCGGCGTTCCGCCCTCGCTTGGCGCACGCTCGTATATCCGCCGGAGGCGCTCTTCCATCGCCTCAAGGCCCAGCCAGGCCCGTGTGCGGTTGACGTCAGGCAACACTACCCGCCACTCGGCCGAGACTGGAGTCGTGTTGAACGCATATAGACGCGCCGCCAGCGTCTCCTGCGAAAGCGACCGAAGACATACGCCATACCGAACGGCTGCCGCGCTGAGGGCGAACAGGGGGTGCGTCTCGGCCGCATTACGGCCGACCACTGCGTTGGCGACCTTGAGCACGGTAGCGCCGGGCGAGGCCGCCGCTTACTTCGTCCTCGCGGCGAACTTCTGGACGACCGTCATCACCTCTTCCTGCAGCGCCTCTAAGTCGACGGGGTTGATCAGGATATTCGCGTCGAACCCCCACATCGTCCCGCTCTTTCCGCTACATGAGGTGCCTACGCAGGTCATCGCCGCGCCGCCGCAGCCGCCGGTGCCCGGGTTGCAAATCACCGAGCCACCTGAGTTGCAGGAAGCGAGGTCTGCGCCGGGAAGCTGCGGCGCCCCGATGTTGAAGGAAAGCTTGGTGAGTTCGAACCGATTGTCAGGCATCACGACCTCCCATGGAGTTCACTGAGTGACGAAAAGCGCGGACGTCTCGTACTAAAGGGCGGTTGCCGGGCTCACCCACGGCGACGCTGGCGTGCGATGGGCCATAGCGCCAACTCGGCGACGAGCCCGTCGCGGGGCCGGCGAGCACCATCACGATAATCGAACTCTTCACGCCGTACGGGTGGCAACCTCACATTGAACTGCGATGAAATGGTGGCCCCGAAGTTGAGTTGACGTCAAGGTAGAGGTCAATTCTTCGGCTGTTTTGCGCCTCACGTTCGCGAGATCACATCGGCGTCTATCGCCTGAACGTGCGAGCTTTGCAGTTCTGCGCGGGGACGGCTTCCAACTGCGGGGCTCCAATGGCCGTCGCGTACGGCTTGGATGGGCACGATCGCAGATCCCGTTTAGATCCGGCTCAGCCCCAACCCGGTCCTAGAACCCAGCGGGCCGCCAGCGCCGAGTCCGGGTCGCGCCAATTGCAGACATTCGCGTCCGTCCGGAAACCGGACCTTCGCGGGCAGCCCCAAACGGGGAATTTCGACCCAGAGCGGACGCCCCGGCACCTGCCTCAACAACGGGTGCGAATCTCAGTCGCGCAGTTTGCGATCAGGCGGGTCCCCGCTCCCCACCGGTCACCGGAACTCACCAAGAACAGAGATCTGCCCATGGACGCCGGCTCCCTATTTACCATGGCAGATAGCGAAGGATTAAGCGTGGATGGTCAAAGTAACGACGCGCACAAATACGTGCAGCGGCAGAAATTATCTCAGATATGCACCACCACTATAGATCTATCATAGGTTGTTTCCTGCGCGATAATCGAGGAAACGTCGCCATCGTCTTCGCCCTGGGCGCGCCGATGCTGATCGGTGGGGCGGCTTTCATGGCAGAGAGCGGTTTCCATTTCTGGCGCCACTCGAAGTTGCAGGCGGTGGCCGATGCGGCTGCTTTTGCCGGAGCTGTTGAGAGCCGCAGCGGGTCCGCCGGCGCCCTGGTCACCACGGCGGCGACCAACTCCGCCGTGACCAACGGCTGGGCGCCCGCCTCCGGCGCCATCGAAGTCGACACGCCGCCCAGCACCGGCACGCACCAGACGCGGGAAGCCGTCGAAGTTCGCATCACCGAACAGCTGCCGCGCTTCTTCACGGCCATGTTCTCCCAGCAGCCGATGATCGCGCGGGCTAGGGCTGTGGCGGTCTATCAGACCGTCTCCAACGCCTGCGTGTTGGCGCTTAGCCCCAACGCGCGCCAGGCGCTGCAGGTGCAGGGCTCGTCCCGCCTTGAGCTGGACGGCTGCGACGTGGTCAGCAATTCCTTGGCTGATGACGCCCTGCAGGTCTGGGGCGCAGGGCGGCTCACCGCCGATTGCGCGGTTTCCGCTGGCGGCGTCGCCAGCAAAAACGGCCTGCAACTCAACAAGTGCTCGGCCCCCGTCACCCAGGCGCCGCGCGTCGGCGACCCGCTGCGCGATCTTCCTGATCCAACGCCGGGTCCGTCACAGTCGGTCCCGAAGAACAGCAACGAGCCGATCACGCTCCTCCCCGGTCGGTACTCCGGCGGCATGGACCTGAAAGGCAATGTCACCCTGCAGCCGGGCGCCTACTACATCTCGGGCGGCAACTTCACGGTGAACGCCAACGCGGCGGTGTCGGGCAGCGGGGTCACCATCTACATGGAGTCCGGTTCGAACATCCGGATGAACGGCTCGGCCACAGTCAGCATGAGCGCACCGACCACAGGCGCGTATTCCGGGGTGCTGTTCTTCGGCGACCGGGACGGCGGCGGCGACAACGTGTTCAACGGCAACGCCAGTTCGGCGCTCACCGGGAATATCTACTTCCCCAGCCAGCAGGTCTCCTTCAACGGCAGCTTCAGCGGCGACGGCGGCTGCGTGCACATCATCGCCAACACCGTGGACTGGGGCGGTGACGCCGAGCTGAAGGCGGATTGCGACGCCAAGGGCATGAGCCGCATTCCGTCGCGTCAGGCCGTAAGGGTCGTCGAGTGAAGCGTGTCTGGCGAAGCTATGGCGGCGATGACAGCGGCGCGTCTGCGGTCGAGTTCGCACTCGTGCTGCCGATCGTCGCGGCGCTGCTGCTGTTTGGCCTGGATAGCTGGCTGCGACTGAGCCACGCCCACGACACCACGACCGCGCTGCAGACGGGCGTACGCTACTATCAAGACGGCGGCGCCGACGATGAGGCCGCAAGGACGCTGGCGCTCTCGAGCTGGCCGAACCGGCCGAGCGACGCGACCCTGAGCATCAACCGCAGCTGCACCTGCAGCGTCCAGATCGTCGCCTGTACTCAAACCTGCGACGGAGTGGATCCGCCGCAGACCCACGTAACGCTCATCGCCCAGGGGACATTCCGGGGGATGCGCGGCTCCGACCTGCTCAGTCAACAGGAGACGCTGCGTGTGCGCTGAGGACAAACCTAAGGCCGCGAGTATGGCCAAGGACGAGAGCGGAGGGAGCGCCATTGAGTTCGCCCTGCTCTCGCCCCTGCTGATCTTGGTGGTGGTGGGCACAATCCAGGTGGGATGGATCCTACACTGCGCCGCCAGCGTGCGCTGGGCGCTGGAGGCGAGTGCGCGGACCTTGCTCTTCGACCCCAACCAGACCGCGGACCAGCTTCGTTCGGCCATGCTCACTAAGCTGTCCGGATTGGCGGACGCGAGAGAGCTGGCGGTGACCCTCACCCGCGACTCGGCAGCCAGAACTGTGGTGGTGCAGACGCGCTATGACGCGCCGCTCAGCCTGCCGCTCGTGTCGATGGATAAGCTGACTTTTCAGACTTCCGTGACGGTCCCGACCTTCGATGAAGCCGGCGTAGCGCCTCAGTAGGTCGGCGCGTTGAGAACGGCGGTGGTACAGCAGTAGCGGAGATGTGCTGCTGCCCCCGCCTCAGGGCTAGGGCGTGGACTCAATAGCTCGCGAGACCCGGCTCGGAATTCGCCTGCTCGACCGGACCACGCGCCGTGTCGCGCCCACCGAGGCGGGGCAGGCTTACTTCCGCCGATCGCGTAAGGCGCTCGACGAAGCCCTGGCCGCGGCGGCCGACGCCACTGCCCTGCAGGAGGAACCCGTTAGGTCGCGATGCGTCAGAACGCTGATAAGGCGCCCGGGTGAACACCCGAGGCGAGCGAGGGCGGAGGCGCGCCAGGAGCGGACTCTGCGACCGCTCCATGAACGCGACGTTCAGGCGGGCGGTGACCCGGCGAGATCGTTTGACAGCCCGCTGCTGACCCGAGACCCGGCCATCCGGCGGGCGCGCTCGGCGTCCAGCTGGTCATTAATCTTTCACTGCGCGGCTAGTCTGGCGGGCCGCCACGGCGGGCATCAATTCCGCGGCGGCCTGCGGAGTCGCCTGGAAAATCTCAGGCCAGAAGCCTACAAATAGGCGCCTAACCAGGTCAGGTGGCGACAATGCCTACGGCTCATACGGGATGGCGAGGCGCCGCTGGCGGAAAAGGCTCCGGTGTTCCTGCCGCCTATCCGGCGCTCCTCGGGCTCGAGATCCTTCTCGTCGAGGATGAGGCGCTCGTCGCGACCATGCTCGAAGACATGCTTGCGGACTTCGGCTGCATCCTGGCCGGGGCCGCCGCCACAGTCAGCGAAGCGCTTGCTGCGGTTGAGGTCGCCACCGAGGTCGACGCCGCGATCCTGGACGTGAACCTGGGCGGCCAGAAGGTGTTCCCGGTGGCGGACATCCTCGTTAGTCGAGGCGTCCCGATCGTCTTCTCGACGGCGTACGGTCCCGCCGATCTCGCTGACCGCTATCCGCGAGCCCGGATCATACAAAAGCCCTACCGCCCAGAGGCCCTGGCCGCACTGCTGATAGACATCGCGCATAACCCGCAGGATTAAGGGGGCGCCTGCGGGCAGCAGCAAAGCGCCATAACCGGACGTTGGACACCCGCGACTAGCAGAGGTCCGGCTCGGTTATGCTTTCCCGGAATCCGTCTGCGGGGACGAATGCGGCGCCCTCATCGTCCAGTACCCACATGCCAATGAACGAAGGATGCGCCGGATCGAGCTCCTCGTCGACCAAATCGCCTTCGTAGAGGCCGACATTGCTGTAGTCGAAGTCCAGTGAGAGTTGATTCGCGAGGTCCAGCATCTCTTCGGCCATTCGACGCGAGTACCCCAAGCCTTCGCTCTCGTTGACGAACTCGTTCGTAAGCGTGCTCACCTCGGCCGCATCGCTGCCTTGGGTCGCACTGGTGGTGACGATGGTGTACGCGGGCATTGTGATCTCTCGTAGGTCCGGATCCGCTCACCTAACCCGTTCGCCTGCGGGAGCGGGCCACATTCTGCAAAAACCTTCCTTCGCGACAGCGGGGACACAACTGGGCCCCGCCCGGTGATCAGTCAGCGGCGCTACCCTAACAAGCGCCTCGGAAACGTCCGCTGCGCTGACCCGTTGCCCGGGCCGCGATGTCCAAGCAGCGCCAGGAGCGGACCTTGGCTTGCCTCCAGGCTCAGGACCTTCGGCCTTACCCAAGCTCGAAGGTGGTCACGCCGAATACCCGATCCAGGCGCAACGGCGGGATTGGGCCGCTGTAAATGCGCGCAGTCTCGAACACCGGCGCCAGCGCCTGCGCCAGCGCCTGCGCCTGCGCCTGCGCCTGCGCCTGCGCCTGCGCCTGCGCCTGCGCCATGGCGGCCGCCTCGGCGTTGATGGCCGGAACGTCAAGAAAGACCTCGTCGCCGCCCGACTCCGCCAACAGCGCCGTCAGCACAGCTTCGGCGCGGCGCGGTCGTCTGCGACGAGGAGGCCTATCTTGCGCCCCGTCCGGCACGGCCGGATCACGCCCCAGGCGGCTGCCGATCGATCGCATCCAGCCCACGACAAAGTGTTCGGTTTCGTATCGCCGATGCATCCGATGCTGCGTTTGGGCGGGGGAATTCTCATTACCAGGAGACAGAGATGACCGAAGGCAAAGCTCCGCTTCCCACCGAAGAGACCCACGACCTGATCGCATCGGACAAGGTCGAGGGGACATCTGTATTCAATAGGGCAGGTGAAAAGCTCGGGACGATCCACAACTTCATGGTCGAGAAGCGTTCCGGCCAAGTCGAGTATGCCGTACTCCAATTCGGCGGCGTCTTAGGCATGGGCAGCGACTACTATCCGCTCCCGTGGGAAACGCTAACCTACGATGTAGACCAGGGCGGCTATGTCGTGGACCTGGACAAGGAGATGATCAAGAACGCGCCGCATTATTCCGAAGACGAGCCTCGCTTTGATCGGGACTACCGCGAGCGCGTCTATGGCGCCTACGGCCTGGCGTACCCGACCTGAAATAGTCCCAGCTGCGGCTCCCGCCGGAGCCGCAGCTTCTATTTCGTCTGCGCGTGCCATTCATACGGCCGTCGCTCAGCTCCTGGGATCGCGTCCGGTCGGGGGATGATCCGATGACGGGTGCAGGTCGCGGGCCTGGGGGCCCCTGCAATGGGCTTCGCCTTCGATGGCGGATCTACGGGACGCCGATGGTCAGCCGGCCCACCAGACATTTTCGGCGAACGAATAGCCCATGAGGCCGCCGATCGGAATCGCGCCGAAGCCCTGGAGGCGGCGGTCGTAAGCATCGAGCAGGCTGATGAACACCGGGATGCCGACCCCGCCCCCCTGATGCACAAGCACCTGCATGTCACCGTACATCTGCTTGCGTTTGGCCTCGTCGGCCTCGCCGCGGGCCGCAAACAGCAGCTGGTCGAACTGGTCGTTCTTCCAGCCGGACTCGTTCCAGACGGCGTCGGACTTGAAGAAGAGACTGAACAGCAGGTCGGCGGTCGGACGGGGGTTGATGTTCCCGAACGTCAGCGGATGCCGCATCCAGTGGTTCGACCAATAGCCGTCCGATGGGACGCGATTGACCGCCAGATGCATGCCGATGCTCGCAGCCGACTCCTGCAGGATCGAGGCCATGTCCACCGATCCCTCCGCCGCCGGCGACGCATAGACCGGCAATCGAACGTTCAGCAGCCCCGCGCGCTTGAGCAGGAATTTCGCGTGGTCCGGATCGTAGGCGCGCTGCGGCAGGCCCGGCAGATAGTAGGGATTGCTGGGCGCAATCGGATGGTCGTTGGCGAGCGTCGCCCGGCCGCGGAAGAGGGCTTTGCGGATCAGCTCGCGATCCACCAGGGACCTCATCGCCGCCGTAAAATCAGGGTTGCTGGTAGGCGCTCGATCCTGGCGCATGATCAGATCTGTGTAGAGGCCGGACTTGGTCTCCAGGACCCGGTGCCGCGCCGACCTCTCGATGCGCCGTATCGAGCGCGCATTGACGGCGTTGATGAGGTGTACGTCCGCCGAGAGCAGGGCGTTTACACGAGAGACCTCGTCGGGGATCCCAATGAGCTCGATTTCGTCGAGGTAAGGCCGCCCGGATTTCCAGTAGTTTTCGTTGCGCACGCCGATGGTGCGAACGCCGGGGTTGAAGACCCTGCACCGGTAAGGCCCGCAGCCGTTTGCGCTGCGGAAGTCACGCGCGCCGTTTCGGACGATCAGGAAGTGGGACGTGGCCAGGATGGCCGGCAGGTCCGCATTCGGCTGCTCCAGCCGCACCTCGACCTCATAGTGTCCGACCGCGCTCACGGTCTGGATCTGGTCGGCGACGCTCTTCACCTTCGACGCCGTCGCCGGGTCCTTGTGGCGCAGCAGCGAGTAGACGACATCCTCCGAGGTGAGCGTCGAGCCGTCGTGAAACTGCACGTTCTTGCGGAGCCTGATCCGCCAGACCTTGCGATCTCCGCTCTCGATCGCCTCCGCGAGACCAAGCTGTGGGCTAAGGTTGGAGTCGAACTGGGTGAGCCCGCTGTAGATCATATAGTGGCGCACGTAGTCGGTGTTGATCGCGCCCTTGGCTGGATCAAGCGTGTCGGCGGCGGAGCTGGAGACCGACGCCACCCGGATGCGGCCTCCTCGTCTCGGCGGCCCGACCGGGCCAGCTACTGACCCCGGCGCGTCATGGGCGCCCTCACCCTCATGCGGACTGCACCCCGCCAGTCCGCCGCCTGCGAGGCCGGCAGCCAGCCCCAGCGCACCCGTGATCGCGGTCCGTCGGGTCGGGAGGGTGGAATCGGTCATCGGCGGCGCAGGGATCACGTTCGAAAACGGGAGATGGCGTAGGGCGTGATCGGCGTCCCGGTCTCACCCGTCGCGACCAGCTCGGCCATGGTTTCGCCGACCCCGGGGCCGATCTGAAAGCCGGCGCCGCAGAAGCCGAAGGCGTAGAACAATCCTGGCGTGGTGGCGCTCGGCCCCATGATCGGGGCGTCATCGGGCAGGTAGCTCTCGATGCCGCTCCAGCTGCGGATGATGTTGACCTTGGCAAAGCCGGGCATGGCGCGCCGGAGCTGCTCCATCTGGCCGACGATCACCTCCGGCAGCACGGTCGCCCGGTTGGTCTCGATGGATGCAGGGCCGCGCGCGTGGCCGCCGCAGATGATGTTTCCCCGCTTCACCTGCCGGAAGTACACCGTCTCCCGCAGGTGCGGGGTGGACACTCCGATGGTCGGCTCGATGCGGTAGGGCAAAGGTTCGGTGACGGTCATCTGCGGGCCATGCACCGCCAGCGGGACGGGCTCGCCGAAGAGCGCCGACAGCTTGCCGGCCCAGGCGCCGGCGGTGATCAGCACGGCGGGTGCGCGAAGGTCTCCCTGCCCCGCGACCTCGACGACGAAATCCTCGCCGACCTTGCCGATGCCGATCACCTCGGCCTCTTCACGCACGTCCGCGCCGGCGCGACGGGCGGCGCGTCCGATCGCCGGAGCCGTCAGGCGTGGATTGGCGTGGCCGCCGGTGGGGTCGTAGCAGCCGGCGACGATCTCGCGGCCCAGGTAGGGAAAGCGCTCGCGCAGCGCGTTCGAGGAGAGCATCTCCAGATCCAGGCCATAGTCGCGGGCGTCACGGGCATAGGCTTCCATCCGGTCGGCCTGCTCGCGCGTGTAGCTGACGCGCAGGTGGCCCGCGGCGACGAACTCGCAGTCCTCGCCGATCAGCTCGGGCAGGCTGCGCCAGATCGCGCGCGAACGGTTGGCCAGCGGCAGCTGGTGCAGGTGACGGCCCTGGCGCCGGACGTTGCCAAAGTTGACGCCGCTCGCCTGCTGGCCGACCAGGCCGCGTTCGAGAAGGATCACCGACTTGCCGCGCCGGCGCAGGAAGAAGGCGGCGGACGCGCCCATGATGCCGCCGCCGATGACGATCACGTCGGCGGCCGTCATTGGTCCGCCTCCGCGGCGGTCGCCATGGAGAGCGGCTTCACCGGCGCCTGGCCGCGAAGTCTTCCGACATCGGCCAGAGGCACCCCGCGCGACGCCGCGAGGATCTCGGCGGCCGCGGATCCACAGAAGCGACCCTGGCAACGCCCCATGCCGATCCGCGACAGCGCCTTGGCTCGGTTCAGCTCAGGCGCGTCCTTGGCCGCGGCGGCCTCGCGGATGTCGCCCGCGGTGATCGCCTCGCAGCGGCAGACGATCACCTCGTCCGCTGCCGATGCGGCCAGCCGCGTTGGCCAGGGAAAGGCGGTGGAAAGGCCGCGACGGAACCGGTCGAGACGCGCCACCCGCGCGCGCAGGCGGTCGAGTTCGGCGGTGTCGACGGGGAACTGCCGGTCGGCCAGCGCCGCCAGGGCCGCGAGCCGCCCAGCGACCTCGGCCGCGTCGGCGCCGAGCACGCGCCCGCCGTCGCCAGCGAGATAGACACCCGGACGTGGCGTGCGCCCGTCTTGGTCCGCCTCCGGCCGCCATTGTCCGGTTGTCGCGTCGAACACGAAGGGGCAGCCGGCGAGATCGGCCAGCTGCGTTTCGGAGCGCAGGTGGAAGCCAAGGGCGACCGCATCGCAGGCGAGCCGTCGCTCAACGCCTCGCGTCGTGCGGTAGCGCACGGCTCCGACTTCGCGGTCTCCGTCGATGGAGACCGGCTCGATCCCGTTCTCGATGCGCACGCCGGCGGCGTGGAGACGGGCCCGGAACATCAGGCCGCGCGCGACGTAGCCAGGTCGGACGGCGAGGTCCGGCAACGCCTTGACCTGGGCGGAGAAGGGCGCGGTGTCCAGCACGGCGACCGGCCGCCCGCCGGCTTTCAGATATTGATAGGCGACCAGGTAGAGCAGCGGCCCCGTGCCCAGGAACAGCGGTCGCGCGCCGATGCTGCACGCCTGAGCCTTCAGCGCGATCTGCGCCCCGCCGAGGCTGTAGCAGCCCGGCGACATCCATCCCGCGACCGGCGCGAGCCGGTCCGTCGCGCCGGTCGCAAGGATCAGCGCGTCGAACGGCAGGATCTTGGCGACGCCGTCGGTGAGGACATGGAGCCTGTTCTCGGCGACGGCCCAGGCCAGGGTGTCCGGGAGATAGGCGATGCGGTCGCGCAGGCCGTCGAACACCGCGTGGATCGCCCCCGCCTTCTCGGCGTCGGCTCCGTAGAGCGCCTGGTGTCCACGCGTGAAGTTTGCGGGCTGCCGACGGTAGATCTGCCCGCCCGACCGCGGACTTTCGTCGATGACCGTCGGCCGCAAGCCAGCCGCGACCAGGGTCTCGGCGGCGCGCACGCCCGCAGGCCCGGCGCCAACGACAATCACGGATGGATCGGCCACAGGTCCTCGCTGATCGCTTGGGTGACGAGCCGCAGATCCGGGGCGACGGCCGTGGTGCAGGCGCGCAGCCGCCCGCCGTCGACCGTCCACATCCAGCAGTCCTGACACGCCCCCATGAGGCAGAAGCCGGCGCGGTCGCCACCCCCGAACTCGGCGCGGCGCAGGGTGCGGCCCGACGCGAGCACCGCAACGAGGACGCTGTCGCCCTCCAGCGCCGTGACAATCTCGCCGTCCACCACGATCTGGACCGTCGGCCGATTCCGCTCGGCCAGGCGACGAAGCCGGCCGACACTCATAGGTACTTGAGCCACGAGATGTCCTTGCGGCGCTTCTTGAGGTTGGAGAACCAGCGGGTCGGAAAATAGAGCGGCACGATCAGCGCGGCGTACCAGAGCCAGACCCAGGCCAGCGAACTGACGCCGAAGATCGACCCGTGGTTCGGTCCCCAGATGGCCATCGCCGAGAGATAGAGGACCCGCAGCAGATAGAGGTGGAACAGGTAGAAGAACATCGGCGCGCCGCCCAGCACCGAGAGCCAGTGCGAGACCCGCGCGCCTTCCAACCGTTCGAAGCCTGCGAGCAGCAGGGCGCCAAGGCCGAGCGTCGGCAGCAGGAAGAGCAGCGAGGGCGGGTATTTGGTGAGCGCCAGGAAGCTCATCACGGTGCGCAAGGCGTCGCCGGAGACCACGAACCAGGGCTTGTCGCCATAGAGGTTGAGCGCCCGCAGCAGGACGAAGGCGACGATCATGCCGCTGCCCAGCAGCAGCAGTCGGCGGCGGCGCTCGTCAGGGGCCAGCTGGCTGAACCACGGGCCCACCGACCAGCCCAGGCAGATCACGCCGATCCAGGCGAGCACCGGATAGTTGAACTTGATGGTTGTCCCGAAAGCCTCGAGCGCCGAGCGCTGGTGGACGATCGCCCAGGGCACGTAGAACGGGCTTTCCGGCGGCAGGACGATTCCGTCGAGCAGGTTGTGCCCGCAGACGATCGCCAGCCCCAGCGCAAGGATGGCCCGCTGGGGCAGGTGAACCAGGCCCGCCAATGCGATCATGCACAGCCCGATCGCCCAGATCACCTGCAGGAAGACAAAATGCGGGACGATCTCCGCACGCCAGGAGAAGTTGACGAGGGTGACCTCCAGCAGGACCAGGAACAGCCCGCGCTTCACCAGGAACGACGAGGTTTCCGCAGGCGTGTGCTTCTGGCCGTAGAGATAGGCCGAAAGCCCCGTCAGGGCGACGAACACCGGGGCGCAGAGGGTGCTGGTGATCCGGGTGAAGAACAGGGCCGGCATCAGGGTTCGCGCGTCCACCGGATCGCTGAGCGGCACATAGAGGAACCAGGTTTCGCGCAGGTGATCGAGCAGCATGATGAGCATGACCAGCCCGCGCAGGGCGTCGATGCTCGTCAGCCGCGACGCGGCCGCCGGCGTCGCGCGCGCCACCCTTTCCGTTCTCAGAAACCCGTCCGCCACGCTCGTCATGTCAGTCTCCGCACCCGAGGCGTCCTGAAGATCAGTCGTGCTCGGCAAGAACCGCGATGGCGTCGATCTCCACCAGCACGCCATGGTGAAGCTCTGTCACCGGAACCACGGTGCGCGCCGGCCGCACGTCGGGCAGCATGGCGGCGTAGACCGCGTTGAAGCGCGGCCAGTTCTCGACGCCGACGATGTAGGCGGTCACCCGGGCCAGGTTCTGCGCCTCGCCGCCCGCCGCGGCGAGGATCGCCAGCAGGTTGCCGATCGCCTGCCGCGCCTGCGCCTCGAAGCCGTCATCGGCGAGCACGACGCCGTCCGGCCGGATCGGCAACTGCCCGGAGATGTAGAGATGTCCGCCGGCAAGCGTCGCTTGCGCGTAGTGGCCCGCCGGGGCCGACGCGTGCGGGGTGAAGACCGTGGCGACCAGGTCGGCGCGCATCACCAGCCCCCGAACCTGGGCCATTCGGCCTCGACCCTGTCGGAGCCGCCGCGCACCAGGTGGTAGCTGCGATGCTGCGCGGCGGTCGAACAGGCGTGGTTCGGCAGGATCCGCACCCGGTCGCCGATCGCCAACTCCGGCAGCGCGCCGTCCGCGCCCGGTCGCAGGGCGATGACGCCGTGCTCCTGGTTGGCGTCGGCGAGGATCACGTCAGGATAAGGGACGCCCGCAATGTCGCAGACCAGGCCATAGCCCTGGTTCACCGCCTGCTTGGCCGTGCCTCGATCCTGCGACATCGCCATCCAGCCGGCGTCGATCAGGATCCAGCCCTTCTCGCGCTGGTGACCGATCACCGTGGCCAGCACCGACAGAGCGATGTCCTCGACGGCGCAGATGCCGACGCCGGCCATCACCAGGTCGAAGAAGACAAACACGCCCGCGCGCACTTCCGTGACGCCGGTCAGGTCGGTCACATGGTGGGCGGTCGGTGTCGAGCCGACGCTCACCACGGGGCACGGCAGGCCCGCCTCGCGCAGGATCGCGGCGGCGTCGACCACGCCACGCCGTTCCGCCTCGGCGCATTGCTGCAGCGCCACGGCGCCGCGCGCGCCATAGCTGCCGCCGGCATGGGTGAGCACGCCGCGGAGCTCGGCGGGGCCGTCGAGGGCGCGGCCGATCGCCAGCAGCCGCGCCGCGTCTTTGGGCTGCACGCCCGAGCGGTGGCCGTCGCAGTCGATCTCGATCAGCGCCGGGATCTTCACGCCGGCTTGCCGAGACGCGGCGGCCACGGCTTCAGCCTGCTCGACGGTGTCGAGCACAACGGCGAGGTCTACCCCTTCCGCGCGCAGTTCGAGAACGCGGGCGAGCTTCGCCGGTGCGATGCCGACGGCGTAGATCATGTCGCGCACGCCGGCGGCTGCGAACAGCGCGGCTTCCTGCAAGGTCGACACCGTTGCGGGGCCGGCCGGAGAGGTCATCACCGCGCGGGCGACCTCGACGGACTTCGCGGTCTTGAGGTGCGGCCGCAGCGACACATCGAACCTGGCGAGCCGGCCGCGAAGGCGCGCGATGTTATGCTCCATCCGATCGCGGTCGAGCACGAGACAGGGGGTCTCGAGCTCGCACAGGCTCGCCGCCTTCCCATTCGCCGCCGATTGTTCGAGTACGCTGGTGTCGTTCACAGGCTGATCCCAAACCCCTTGGCCCACCCTGTTCTTGCGCTTGAAGCGTGAAGTCCGCAATTTAGACAATCTGCATTTAATGATAAGGTCAGCCTTAATGCTGACATCCGACGACCTCGCCTTCTTCGCCGTGCTCGCTGGCTCCTCTTCACTCGCGGAAAGCGCGCGCAAGCTGAACGTGACGCCGCCAGCCGTGAGCCAGCGCCTTCGCGCCCTGGAAGCCCGCCTGGGAGTCCGCCTGGTGGATCGCTCCGCGCGACAGCTCAGCCTGACCGACGAGGGCGCGCTCGTCGCCACTCATGGGGTGATGGTGAGCGACGCAATCGAGACGCTTTCGGAGGCCTTGGCTGACCGCAGGAGCGCGGTCACGGGACACCTGCGGATCATGGCGCCCCATGGCTTCGGCCGGTTGCACGTGGCGCCGGTCGCCGGCGCGTTCGCTGGCGCCCATCCCGGCGTGACGGTCAGCCTTGAGCTGTCCGATCACCCCGGAGCTCGCCTCATCGAAAGCTGTGACGTGGTCATCCACATCGGCCCGCCCGGCCCGCCGAGCCAGGTCATGACGACCCTGGCTCCCAACCGTCGGATCCTCTGCGCCAGCCCGCGCTACCTGGAGCGCGCGCCGCCGATCCGCGGCCCGATAGATCTGGCCGATCACCGGTGCCTGGTGGTGCGGGAGAACGATGAGGATGTGACCCTCTGGCGGTTCCAGAGGCCGGGGCGCGAGCCGGCGACGGTCCGCATCCATCCGGCGCTGTCGAGCAACGACGGGGCGGTCGTCCGCGACTGGGCGCTCGCCGACCTTGGCGTCACCATCCGCTCCGAGTGGGATGTAGCGGCCGACCTCGCCGCCGGCCGCCTGGTGCAGGTGCTGCCGGAATGGGAGGCTCCGACCGCCAATGTTGTCGCCATGCTCGGCGCGCGGCACGGGCGAAGCACCCGAACGACAGCCTTCGTGGCGCTGCTGCGCCAGTCGCTGACGCCTCCGCCCTGGCGGATCAGTCGTCTCGACTAGTAGCCGAGGATGGACTTCGTCTCGAGATACTCCTCCAGGCCGTGGACGCCATATTCGCGCCCGTTGCCCGAGCGCTTGTAGCCGCCGAACGCCGCCCGCCCGTCCCAGGCGGGATAGTTGATGTGCACCTGCCCCGCACGGATGCGCGAGGCCACGCGCCGGGCGCGCTCCGGGTCTTGCGACTGCAGATGCGACCCGAGACCATAGATCGTGTCGTTGGCGATCGCGATCCCCTCCTCTTCATCCCGGTAGGGCATGATGGCGAGCACCGGACCGAAGATCTCCTCGCGGGCGATCCGCATCTGCGGCGTCACCTCAGAGAAGATCGTCGGCCGCACGAAGAAGCCCTGTTCAAGCCCTTCGGGCCGGCCAAGCCCGCCACAGATCAGTTTCGCGCCCTCGTCCAGGCCGGCGGCGATCATCTCCTGGACGCGGCGGAACTGGGCGGCGTTGGCGATCGGGCCCATGGTCGTGTCCCCGTGTCGGGGATCGCCGACGCTAATCCCTGCAGCTGCTTGGGCCGCCAAGGATTCCACCTCGGCGAGTCGGTCGGCCGGGACCAGCATCCGCGTGGGGGCGCTGCACGACTGACCGACGTTGCGCATTCCGGCCAGGACGCCTTTGGCGACCCCCTGGGCGAAGTCGGCGTCGTCGAGGAAGAGGTTCGGCGACTTGCCGCCGAGTTCCTGGACCACGCGCTTGACGGTCGGCGCCGCAGCCTGCGCCACCAGCACGCCGGCGCGGGTCGATCCGGTGATCGAGATCATGTCGACGTCGGGATGGGCGGCGAGCGCCGCGCCGACGACCTCGCCCGTGCCGTTCACGAGGTTGAACACCCCGGCCGGCGCATCCGCATCATGCATCAGCTGGGCGAACAGCAGGGCGCTGTAGGGGGAGAGCTCGCTGGGCTTCAGCACGACCGTGCAGCCGGCGGCGATCGCCGGGGCCACCTTGGCGGTGATCTGGTAGAGCGGCCAGTTCCACGGCGTGATCAGGGCGCAGACCCCGATCGGCTCCTTCGCGGTCGCCAGGGCGCCGTCGCGCGTGAGGAACGGATAGCTCCGCAGCACATCAATCTGCACCCGCACATGCTCCGCCGCCAACGGCACCTGGGCGGCGCGGGCGAAGCTGACCGCCGCGCCCATCTCCATCACCAGCGCCTGGGCGAACTGTTCGGCGCGCGCCTCGACCAGCTGCAGGATGCGCGTCAGCAGACTGAGGCGCTCCTCCACGGAGGTGCGCGAGAAGGTCTCGAACGCTCGGCGCGCGGCCGCCACGGCGAGATCGACGTCCTTAGGAGCACCCGCCGCGATGTGGCCGATGACCCCCTCCGAGGTCGGATCGATGACCGCTACCCTTGGGGGACCGGATCCGCGCCGCCACTGGCCGTCAATGTAGAACTGCGTCGCGTGTTCGGCGCTCATCACCAAGACCTCCACTGCCATTTTCGCCCTGTGCCTGGGGGCCGCGTTGGATGCTTCGGGGCTTCCAACGGTGAATCCGACTGCCGATGATCTTGCGAGATCGATCAGTGAGCACTCCATCTTGAGAAGGCGATGTCTGGCGAGGACATGGCTGCCGAATCTGCCCTCGCGAAACGCCATTGCTGCCGAGTTTCGCGGTCCTGGACGAGGACGATGCCGGGCGCCACAAAGGGTCTAGACCAATGAGTCAGGCCTCGCCACACCCACGGCAGAGCTGAAGGCGTCTCCCGAAACCGGACGTTCCGAACGTCCGCCAAGAGTCAGCCCTCGCCCTCACAGCGGCGGAGCTGGTTTCGGTTCTAGGAAGCGGACGTTCGCGGCGGACAAGAAAGTAGCATGTATTCGCAGAGGATTGGCGCCCTCGGAGGGCGCTGCGCACGCGCTCTGGTTTGAGCCCTGCGGCGCCCGACAGTCGGGCGGCTTGCGTCAGGATCGTCCGGAGGGGCGCCGGCTCCCAAGCTTTGGGGCTCAATTTGAAGACGCGATCCGGGAGGGAGCCCGGTTCGGAACCGCAGGCTATGCCATTCCAGATCACGTACTGATCGAGCGGTGTTCGCGACCCTAGGCGGACATCTTATAGTGTAGCCTGCGCTGGAATGCGGGCTGCTACGATGCGGCATTCAGGTGCTGGCGAGCGCCGCGAACGAAGGTGCTCAGCGCGGGCGGCACTCGGCTACCATCGCCGCCAACTGCGCTGGCCGAAAGGGCTTTTGAAGCACCGGAAAGTCAAACCCCTCGGGCTCAAGTCCGGCAGCCGAATAGCCCGTCATCACAATGATCGGCAGGTTCGGCCGCCGCTTCCGCGCCTGCAGGCTGAGGGCCGAACCTGACATGCCTGGCATGACCAGATCAGTCACCAGCACATCGACGGCGCAGCCGCTGTCGAGGATACGCAGGGCGCTCGCGCCATCGCCCGCTTCCATGACTTCGTAGCCGAACTCGCGCAGCGACGTGCAGGTCGTGTCGCGCACCATGGCGTCGTCGTCGACCACCAGCACCGGCCTGCCGCACGCAGCGGGATCGACGCGGTCCGTCGAATAGTCTTCCCGGGTCTCGACGAGCGCTTCGGCCACCATGGGCACGTAGATGGCGACGACAGTGCCCTGACCGACCTTGCTTTCGAGGGTCGCGGTGCCGCCCAGCTGCTTCGCCAGGCCGTAGACCATGGAGAGGCCGAGGCCCGACCCCTTTCCGACCCCCTTGGTCGTGAAGAAGGGTTCGAAGGCCCGCGCCGCCACCTCCGGCGGCATGCCGACGCCGCTGTCGGTCACGGTGAGTGCGACATAGCCCGGCGCGTCGCCCCCGAGATCGATCGGCCGGTCGGGCTCCGTCGCGTCGACGAACCTGGTGCTTATGGTCAACGACCCGCCATTTGGCATGGCGTCGCGGGCGTTGATCGCCAGATTGATGAGCGCCAGCTCGATCTGGGTCGTATCCGCCAAGGCAGGCAAAAGATCCGGCTGCAGGGATTTATCGATCCTGATGGCGGGCGTGAGCGTGCTGACCAGCATGGGCTCAAGATTGGCGATCAGCCGATTGAGATCCACTGGCCCGACGGTGAGCGCCTGCCGGCGGCCGAAGGCCAGCAACTGCGATGTCAGCCGGGCGCCGCGCTCGGCGCCCTGCATCGCGCCGCGGAGCAGCCTGGCCACCGATTCCGCGGTTTCCCTCCGCATGGCGAGATCGATATTGCCGATCACCGCCGTCAGCAGATTGTTGAAGTCGTGCGCCATGCCGCCAGTGAGCTGGCCGAGCGCCTCCATCTTCTGCGCCTGGTGCAACTGCTCCTCGGCCTGTCGCCGTTCGGCGACCTGCAGATGCAGTTTCTCGTTCGCTTCCGTCAGTGCGCGCGTCCGTTCGGCGACGTGGCGCTCGAGATCGGCGTTCGCGCGCCGCAGGGCTTCCGAGGCGGCCTCCTTGGACTGCCTCAGACGTTCCTCGGCCGACTCGCGTTCGACCGCCGCCCGCCGATCCTCTATCGCGCGCATGACGGCGGGGCCAAGACGCTTAAGCCGGTCTTTCAGCAGGTAGTCCGTCGCCCCCTGCTTGATGCAGTCAACGGCCGCCTCGTCGCCGAGCATGCCGGTGACGATGATGAACGGAGTCCCCAGTTCCCGCCGTTTCAGATGTTCAAGCGCCGCCAGCGCATTGAAGCCCGGCAATGAATAGTCCGCCAGGATCGCGTCGAGGTCGGGCCCGAGCGCCTCGACGAACTCCCGCTCCGTCGAGGCCCAGCGCCAATCCAGTGGAACGCCAGATCTCTCCAGTTCCCGCGCCATCAGCTCCGCGTCCGCCAGACTATCATCGAGGACGAGGATGCGCAGTGGGGACAACACGAACCACCTTCCAGGCGCTTACCGGGGAACCATCCGCTCAAAGTTGAAGTCAAGCACGACCCCGGAAGCAGCACCCTATCACGGTAATCGCTATCCGGGAATGCTGTGCAATAGCAGTTATAGGTTGTGGTCCCCGCGTTTGTGATCTCAAATGCAGATCGCGCTGCAGGTCTGACGAGCGGCGGGAGCCAAACTAATGGCTGGTTTCGACGGGAACCTGGCGCTGCTGAGCCGAGTGGGTCCGCGGATCTGCGCCTGGCCGGCTGCACAGGTGCGCGAGGTTATGCGCCGATTGCCCACCGAGCGGGCTCCCAGCGCTCCCCCCTTCGTTTGCGGGCTGTCGATCGTGAGGGGTGGTCCAGTCCCGGTGATCGACGTCGCGCTGTTGCTGGGCGAGGCGGCGTCGGACCTCGGCTATTTCGTGACCGTCTCATGCGGCGACCGGGTGGCCGCGCTGGCCGTCGATGGCGTGATGGGCGTTCGACGCCTGCCCCCGGCGGCGTTGCACGCCTTGCCGCCGCTTCTGGACGGCGCAGACCATGCGTTTGTGTCCCAGATCGGGGCGTTGGACGATCAACTGCTCTTCGTCCTCGACAGTGCGCGCATCGTTTCAGACGACGTTTGGACCGCATGTTCGTCCGAGCAGGTGGCGACATGACGACCGCGCCGGCGGACCACGAACTCGCACGATTCAGAGACCTGCTGACCGCGCGCCTGGGACTGCAGATCGACACCCGCCGGCTCAGCGAACTGCCGGATCTGTTGGCGCGCCGCATCGAGGCGGGCGCCTCCAGCGCCGGGGCCTATCTGCGAAAACTCGAGGTCGGCCCGTCGCAAGCCGAGATCGGCGCGCTCGCAGCCGAACTGACGGTCCCCGAGACCTACTTCTTCCGCAACATGGATCAGTTCCGCGCCTTCCGGGACGCGGTGCTGCCCGATCGCCTCGCCAGGGCGCCGCTGCGAAAGTTGCGGATCCTGTCCGCCGGTTGCGCCACCGGCGAAGAGGCCTATTCGATCGCCATGATCGCGCGCGACGTGGCCGACGATCCTTCGGCGCGTCTGTCGATCCGGGCTGTCGACATCAACCCGGTGGCGCTGCGAAAGGCGGCGCAGGCGCGATACTCGGAGTGGGCGCTACGTGAGACCCCGCCGGATCTGCGCCGTCGCTGGTTTCGCAGCGAGGGGGCTCAGCGCGTGCTCGCCGACGAGGTGAAGGCGCTCGTCGTCTTCGAACAGCGCAACCTCGTGGGCGAGGAGACCGATCTCTGGGGCCCGGAGCCCTACGACGTGGTCTTCTGCCGCAACGTGCTCATGTACTACGCGCCGGAGATCGCCTGTCGGGTCGTGGCGCGCATCGCGGCCGCCCTCGCCCCTGACGGCTATCTGTTCCTCGGTCATGCGGAGACCTTGCGGGGAGTATCCCAGGATTTTCACCTGCTCCATACGCACGGGACCTTCTATTACCAACGCAAGTCCGAAACCGAACGGACGGCGATCGATCCGGCGCGCCGAGCCGTGGAACAGCATGCGCCGGTCGCGGACGCGCCCCCAAGGGACGGCTGGTTCGCCGCGATCCTCCATTCGACCGAGCGGGTCGGACGCCTGACCAAGACCGCAGCGCGCCCCGACGCCGACGGGCCTCGGCGCGATCCGGCGTCAGATGTCGCCCGTGTGTTCGACCTGTTGGCGCGCGATCGGTTCGGCGAGGCGCTTGAGCTGATGGACCGCCTGCCCGCCGCCGTCGGCGAGGATCCCGACATCCTATTGTTGCGCGCGACCTTGCTCGTGCACAGCGACCGGGCGACCGCCGCGGAGCAGGCCTGCCGGCGGCTGCTCGAGATCGATGAGATGAACGCCAGCGCCCATCACGTCCTGGCCCTCTGCCGCGAGGCGACAGGAGACCATCGCGCAGCTGCCGACGCCCATCAGGTGGCGGCCTACCTCGACCCTACCTTCGCCATGCCGAGGCTGCATCTGGGCCGGCTCGCGCGCCAGGCCGGCGCGCATGAGACGGCCAGCCGCGAGCTGCGCCACGCCCTCCTGCTGCTGCAGCGTGAAGACACGTCGCGGCTGCTGCTCTTTGGAGGCGGTTTCACCCGGGCAGGCCTGATCGGGCTCTGCCGCGCCGAGCTGGACGCCTGCGAGCGCGGTCCATGAACGACGCCTCCAGCGGACGACGGAGCCAGGCTGCGGCGCTGGCGGAGGCCTTTGACCAGTCGTTCGCGATCGCGCGCGCGCCGGACCTTCCGGCCTGGCGCGATTTCCTGGCGGTGCGGATCAGCGACGCCCCGTACGCGCTGCCGCTCGCCGACCTGGGCGAGATCGCCCCGCTCGGCCGCATCACGCCCCTGCCGGGCGCGGCGGGGGCCTGCCTCGGCCTGGCGGGCCTGCGCGGCGTCATCACGCCCGTCTACGATCTCCGCGTCCTGCTCGATCATCCGGCGCCGTCAGGCGTCGCCAGATGGCTGGCGACGCTTGCAGACGCCCGCGTCGCCCTGACGTTCGATGCGATCGAGGGACATCTGCGGCTCCCGGACGCGTCGCCGGTCCAGTTTGAGTCCGACGGCCGGCTCATCCGCGGCGCGGTGCAGACGGCGGCTGGACTGCGCCCCTTGGTGGACATCTCCGCCGTTCTGGCGGCCATCAGGCGCCTCGCGCGCCGCATCATCGATCCGACTTCGGACAACTGACCTGGGGAGCGTTCGGCATGCTGCAGGAATGGACATTCTCGCGTCGGATCAGCGCCAGTCTGGCCCTTGGCGCAGCGTTCGCGATCCTCGTCGGACTCATCTCCGTCGTCGCGCTGCGAAGCGTCGTTACGACGAATGAGCGCCTGATCCGAGTGAACGTCGAGGACCTGCTCGACGCCAAGCAGCTAAGCCTGCTGCTCGAACGCAAGTCCTCAGCAGGCCGCGGCTACCTGCTCAACGCCGACGCACGCTTCGTCGAGCAGGTGGGGGCCGCCCGCCGCGAGTTCGCGGCGGTCGCCGGCAAGATGGGCCGCTCGGAATCGAGCCCTGAGAAGACCCGGCTCGTCGCGGCGATCACACAAGCCGAAGCGGCGAATCATCAGGCGTTCGAGCGTGTCGCGGCCCAGCGACGAACGGGCGCGTCCATCGGCCAGGTCATCGACGCGTTCGACAGCGAGGTGGCGCCGACCAAGGACGAAACGGCGGCGCGGATCCAGGCCCTGGTGGCGCGCAACGAGACAGTCCTCGCCGAGGCGAAGCGGGCCGCCGCCGACCGCGCCGCCTTCGCCATCGCCGCCGTCGCGATCACCGTCGCGGCCGGCGCCCTGTTCGCCACCGTATTGGGCTTCGTCCTGGCTCGGGCGCTCAATCGCCAGATCGGCACGGCGGTCGCCCATGTGCAAAGCTCGTCCGCCGAGCTCCAGACCGCCGCCAACCAGCAGGCCACCGGCGCCAGGGAGCAGGCCACGGCGATGAGCGAGATCAGCACCACGATCAGTGAGCTGATGGCGACGTCGCGGCAGATCGCCGAGAGCGCCCAGCGTGTCGCCCAGATCGCCGAGCAAACCACGGCGGCGGCCGGGGCCGGAGAAGGCACCGTGGATCAGGCCCACGATTCCATAGCCGGCATCCGGCAGCAGATGGACATGGTGGTCAGCCACATGCTCGAGCTGGGACGGAAGTCCCAACAGATCGGCGCGGTCGTAGACATTGTCTCGGAGCTGGCCGAACAGACCAACATCCTGGCGATCAACGCCACGATCGAGGCGGCCGGGGCGGGAGAAGCCGGGGCCCGGTTCGCCGTCGTGGCCGACGAGATCCGCCAGCTGGCCGACCGGGTCGGCGGCTCCACCAAGGAGATCCGCCCGCTCGTCGACGAGGTGCGCAGCGCCGTCAACACCACGATCATGGCCACCGAGACGGGTTCGAAGGCCGTCGACGCCGGTTCACGACAGTTCGGCGAGGTGGCGTCCTCCTTCAAGCGGATCTCCGGCCTGCTGGGTCCGACGTCGGAGGCGGCGCGCGAGATCGAGCTGTCCACCAAGCAGCAGTCCACCGCCGTCGAGCAGGTGAACATCGCCATCGGCAGCGTCGCCCAGACGACCAGAGAAACCGAAGTGAGCGCCGGGCAGACGCTCGACACCGTCTCCCAGCTGGCCGGCCTGTCTCGGGACCTGCTGCGCCTGGTGAAATCCGGCGCTCCGGCGTGACGCATGGCGCAGGACCCCTACAGATATTTCCGCGTCGAAGCCCGGGAACTGCTCGATCAGCTCCTGCGAGGCGCGCTCGACCTCGAGAAAGCGGAGCAAGGCGCCGAGCCGGTGTCCCGACTGTTGCGGCTCGCCCACACGCTGAAGGGGGCGGCGCGCGTCGTGAAACAGGCGGAGATCGCCGGTCTCGCCCATGAGATCGAGGACGTTCTTGAGCCGCTGCGCGATACGTCCGCGGCGGCGGACCGCGAGCATGTTGAGGCGATATTCGGCCGACTGGACGCCCTCGGCGGCCATGTCGAGGCGCTCGCCATCCCCGCCGCCCCGGTTTCCGATGACAACAAGGAGCCGCGGGAAGCCGGGCCTCGCAGCGCCGACACAGCGGAACTCGACGCGCTCCTCGACGGTGTCGGCGAGGTCCGCGTCGAGCTTGCCCTGTTGCGCCGCAAGCTGGAGCGCTTGGGGGATGCGCGGATCCTGGCGGAGGCGCTCACCGACAGCGCGCCGGCCCGCCGTGGCCGTGAGGCCGTTCGCGACGGCGGCGGCGTCGCCAGCGCCGCGCACCTCCTTGCCGCCGAATTGCGGACAGATCTGGGGGACCTGCAGCGCGGCCTCGATTCGTCGTTGGACCGGATCGAGCGCGACCTCAGTCAGGTTCGTACGGCGGCGGAACGCCTGCGCATGGCGCCGGCCCGCGTGCTGTTCAACGCCCTGGAGCGGACCGCTCGCGACGCCGCCCTGGCGCTTGGCAAGCAGATCCGCTTCGAGGGACGCGGCGGCGAGACGCGCATGGACGCCCATGTGATCGGCGCCGTCCAAGGCGCTTTGGTGCAACTGGTCCGCAATGCGGCGGCGCACGGGGTCGAGCCGCCGGATGGCCGAGCTGGCAAGCCGAAGGAGGGCTCTATTCGGCTCACCATCGCACGGCGGGGCCGCTGCACGGCGATCAGCTGCGAGGACGATGGCGCCGGCGTCGACCTGGAGGCCGTCCGACGCGCCGCGCGGCGAAAGGGCGTCCTGCCGGCCGGCGCCGCAAGTCCCTCCGCTGAGACTCTGCTCGACCTCCTGCTGACCGG
This sequence comes from Phenylobacterium sp. LjRoot225, assembly GCF_964252855.1. Taxonomy (NCBI): domain Bacteria; kingdom Pseudomonadati; phylum Pseudomonadota; class Alphaproteobacteria; order Caulobacterales; family Caulobacteraceae; genus Phenylobacterium; species Phenylobacterium sp. LjRoot225. The sequence goes on from NZ_CAXUPL020000002.1 coordinate 129,594, forward strand.
AGGCGTCAGCACGGCGCAAGCCGTCAGCGGCGTCGCGGGCCGGGGCGTCGGCCTGGACGTCGTGCGCGAGACCGCCGAGCGGCTCGGCGGACAGGTCAGCATCCGCTCGGAAACCGGGCAAGGCACGACCGTGGAGCTCCTGCTGCCGTTGTCGGTCAGCTCGGTAGAGGCCCTGCTGGTGGAGAGCGGCGGCGGCGCGGCGGCCATCCCGCTGGACGCCGTGCGGCGGGTGGTGCGCCTGCAGGCCGCTGATGTCGCTCGAAGCGCCCAGGGCGAAACCGTGCTGCACGACGGCCAAGCGATACCCTTTGCGCCCCTGTCGGCGCTTCTCGGCGCCAAGGCGCGCGCTTATGGAGCGCGGCCGCAGTCGGCCGTCGTGGTCGACGGCGACGGCGCCTTGGCCGCCATCGGGGTTGAACGACCGCTGGGGATGGCTGCGGTCGTGCCGCACCCCCTGCCCGACCTGGCGCCGCCCAGCGCGCTCGTGGCCGGCGTCGCGCTCGACGAGGACGGCGCGCCGCAACTGGTGCTGGACATCGACAATCTCGTGCGCGCGGCTCGACACGCCGGCGGCGCGCCCGATGAGCCGCGGCCGCTGCCGCGGCCTCTGCTGGTCGTCGACGATTCGCTCACCACCCGCATGCTCGAGCAGAGCATCCTCGAGACCGCAGGCTATCGCGTGCAGACCGCCAAATCGGGCGAGGAAGGGCTGGAGGCAGCCCGGCGCGAGCGCCCCGCCCTGCTCCTGGTGGACGTCGAGATGCCGGGCATGGACGGGTTCACCTTCATCGAGCAGGTGCGGGGCGATCCTGATCTGCGCGAGACCCCGGCGATCCTGGTCACCTCACGCGCCTCGCCCGAGGACCGGCGCCGCGGCGAAGAGGTCGGCGCCCAGGGCTACATCGTCAAAGGCGAGTTCGACCAGACCGGGTTCCTGCTGAGTGTCAGGCGACTGGTGGGATAGCCATGGCCCCGATCCGCGTCCTCGTCGTCGAAGACTCCCTGACCGTCCGCATGCGGCTGTGCGAAGTCCTGGCGCGCGACCGCGATATCGAGGTCGTGGGCCAGGCCGAAGATGGCCGGCGCGCGATCGAGCTGGCGCGCGACCTGCGGCCCGACGCCATCACCATGGACATGATGCTCCCCGCCATGAGCGGGCTGGCGGCGACCGAATACATCATGGCCCATCAGCCGACGCCGATCCTGATCGTCTCCTCGTCCACAAACCGCGGCGAGCTGTTCAAGACCTACGAGGCGCTCGCAGCCGGCGCGGTGGACGTGCTCGAAAAGCCTGGCGCCGACGAGGATGACGGCGGGTGGGAACGCCGCCTCGTCGCCGCCGTCAAGCTCGTCGCCCGGATCCGGGTGATCCGGCATCCGCGCGCGCGGCTGAGCGCATTCAGCGCAGCTTCCGCCGCTGGATCGGCCGACGGGGCGCGCCCGCTCGCGCCGCGGAGGGCCAAGGTGGTCGCCATCGGCGCCTCGACGGGAGGCCCCGGAGCCATCGTCGAGGTTCTACGCGGCCTTCCGTCCGCGTTTACGGCGCCGATCCTGCTGGTCCTCCACATCAACGAACCGTTCGGGCGCGCCTTTGGCGATTGGCTGGATGGCCAGACACCCCGCGGCGTCCGATTTCCGGAAGACGGCGAACGGCTCGAGCATGCCCGCGGGCGGGTCATCCTCGCGCCGCCCGGACGACACCTGACGGTCCGCGACGGCCTGCTGCGCCTCAGTGACGCGCCCGAGCGGCACTCCTGCCGCCCGTCCGTCGACGTGCTGTTCGAATCGGTGGCGCGGGAAGTCGGCGGCGCGGCGACGGCCTGCCTGCTCACCGGGATGGGCCGGGACGGCGCAGCCGGGATGCTGGCGATCCGCCGGGCCGGCGGCCTGACCATCGCGCAGGACGAGGCGAGTTCGGTCGTCTTCGGCATGCCCCGGGAGGCGATCCTTCTCGGCGCGGCGCAGCACGTGCTGCCGATCGGCGAGATCGGGCCTGCGCTGGTCGCTCTGACCGCGGCGGAGGACGCCGCGTGACCGGCTCGGTCCTCATCGTCGACGACAGCATCACGGTGCGCATGGACCTCGCCGAGGCGTTCGCCGCGGCGGGCCTCGAGGCGCTGGTCTGCGGCTCTCTCGCCGAGGCCCGCGAAATCCTGGCCGAGACGCAGGTCGGGGTGATCATCCTGGACGTCCTGTTGCCCGACGGCGACGGCGTCCAGTTCCTGAGCGAGATCCGCGCCTCGCCTGGCAGCGCCGATACCGGGGTCCTCCTGCTTTCCACGGAAGCGGAGGTCCGCGACCGGGTCCGCGGCCTGCGCAGCGGCGCCGACGAATATGTGGGCAAGCCCTACGACGCCCAGAACGTCGTGAAGCGGGCGCGCGAACTTCTGGGCGCGGGCCGCAACGACCGCGACTCCACGAATGCGCTCGTGCTGGTGATCGACGACAGCGCGACCGTCCGCGAGCAGCTGCGCGACGCGCTTGCCTACGCCGGATACGATATCCTGCTCGCCGTCGACGGCGAGCAGGGACTTCGCGTCGCCGCGGACCGGCGACCCAACGCCATCATTGTGGACGGAGTCCTGCCCGGCATCGACGGCGCGACGGTGATCCGCCGGCTGCGTCTGGACTCGGCCCTTCGCGGCACGCCGTGCCTGCTCCTGACGGCCCAGGCCGACCGCTCCGCTGAACTCCAGGCCTATGAGGCGGGAGCCGACGCCTTCGTCCACAAGGAGGACAATGTTGACCTAGTCCTGGCCAAGCTGGCTGCGATGCTCAGGCAGTCTTCGCAAAGCGGGCCCGAGGAATCGGCCAGCCTGCTCGCGCCCAAGCGGATCCTGGCTGTCGACGACAGCATGACCCATCTCCAGGAACTCGCCGCCGCGCTTCGCGACGAGGGTTATGACGTCGCGCTCGCCCAGTCTGGCGAAGAAGCCTTGGAACTCCTCGGCGTACAGCCCATCGACTGCATCTTGCTCGACCTCGTCATGCCGGGGCTCGGCGGTCGCGAGACCTGTGAGCAGATCAAGGCCGCGCCGGCGCTGCGCGACATTCCGTTGATCATGCTGACCGCCATCGAGGATCGCGCCGCAATGCTCGAGGCCCTCGACGCCGGCGCCGACGACTACATCCAGAAGTCGGGCGAATGGCAGGTGCTGAAGGCCCGGCTGCAGGCGCAGCTGCGCCGCAAGCAGTTCGAGGACGAGAACCGCCGCATCCGCGACGAGCTCATGATGAGCACGCTGGAGATCACCGAGGCGCGGGCGGCGCGTGAGCTCGCCGAGACGCGCGCCACGCTCGTCGCGGAGCTGGAGCGCAAGAACGATGAGCTCGAGGCGTTCACCTATTCGGTGTCTCACGACCTGCGGGCGCCGCTGCGCAGCATCGACGGCTTCAGTCAGGCCCTGCTGGAAGACTATGGCGATCGGCTTGACGACAAGGGGCAAGGCTACCTGCACCGCGTCCGCTCAGCGGCGCAGCGGATGGGGGAGCTGATCGACGATATGCTGCAGCTTACCCGCATCAACCGCATGAACCTCGATCGCCAGCGGATCGACCTGTCAGGCCTAGCCCGGCTGGTGATCGCGGACCTGAGGGATCAGGAGCCGGACAACCCGATCGAGGTCGACATACCGGAGGGCCTGACAATGAAGGCGGACAGTCAATTGATGCGGATCGTGCTCGAGAACCTGTTCGGCAACGCCTTCAAATTCACCCGCCACTCCGCCCATCCGCGGGTCGAACTCGGGGTCGATCAATCGCGGGCGGTCCCGACCTGCTACGTCCGCGACAACGGCGTCGGGTTCGACATGGCCTATGCCGACAAGCTGTTTGGCGTCTTCCAGCGGTTGCACACCCAGGAGACGTTTCCCGGCACCGGCATCGGGCTGGCGACCGTCCAACGCATCGTCCAGCGCCACGGCGGTCAAGTCTGGGCCGAGAGCCGGCCCGACGCAGGCGCCACCTTCTACTTCACCGTCTAGCACCCCCTCCGAACACGGACGACCGACATGGGCGACACGATACTCCTGGTGGAAGACAACCCCGACGACATCGAGCTCACGATGCGGGCCTTCGCGAAGAACCGCATTCTGAACAAGGTCGTCGTCGCGCGGGACGGCGCCGAGGCCCTGGACTATGTCTTCGCCCGCGGCGTCCACGTGGAACGCGACCCGCGCGACGCCCCTGCAGTCATCCTCCTCGACCTGAAACTGCCCAAGGTCGATGGACTGGAGGTGCTTAAACAGGTTCGCGCCGATCCGACCGCCGGGCTGGTGCCGATCGTCATCCTGACATCGTCGCGCGAAGAACAGGATCGCCTGCGCAGCTACAGCCTCGGGGCGAACAGCTACATCCAGAAACCCGTCGATTTCGATCGGTTCTCCGAGGCCGCGCGCCAGCTCGGGCTCTACTGGCTCATGCTGAATGAACCACCGCCACTGCGTTGACGAGCCTTCCGGACCAGTCGCCGCCCCCACCGGCTCGCCCCGCCGATCAGAATTCCTGACCTTCGACCGCCAGGCTATCGACATCGCCCTGCAGGGCGGCCTTGAAGGCGCTCTCGTATCGCTCGAAGAACGTCCTGACGCTCGTCTCCATCGTCTCCTCCAACGCGTGTCCGGGAACCTCTCCGCAGTCCCCACGCCTCGGCCGAACGCACACGGAGCTGACGTGACGCCCGGTCGATATTTTGCGTAGATGGTCTGGAAATGGAGACTGTCATGCCACGCGCCAGTCGCTCGCGTCTCAACGGCGCCCCCGGCCGGTGCTGATCGCCGACCGGCGCCTCTTCCAGACGGCCGGCGCCGAGACGCGCGCCGGGCTTTAGGCATGCCTGGAAGCCATCCGGACCGGCTGCCGCCGCCGCCCGCCCGCCCCGACGATCGGGAATGCTGCGGCCGCGGCTGCTGCCCCTGCATCTTCGACTACTATGAGAAGGCCCTGCAGCGGTGGCGGGACAAGATCCAGGAGCTGGGCGGCGACCCAGAGTCGCTGCTCAAGGGCCGCGGCGCCTGAGGCCGGCCGCGACGACGAGCCTTTGCAGACCTTCCGCAGCGATGCGACACCGCGCCCATGAGGGCATGGATCCAACGGCTGACGTCCTGGGCGCGGAGGTTGAAGACCGACGTCGTGGCGCTCTGGATCGCCGCGCGCGACCGCCGCACGCCCTGGCTCGCCAAGGTGATCGCCGGGGCGGTCGCGGCCTACGCCCTCAGTCCCGTGGACCTTATCCCGGACTTCATTCCGGTGCTGGGCTACCTGGACGACCTTCTGATCGTGCCGCTCGGTCTGGCGCTCGCCATCCGCCTGATCCCGCCGCCGCTGATGGCCGAATTCCGCGCGCTCGCCCTCGAAAGAGCCAAGCGGCCGAGGAGCGACGCGGCCGCCATTCTGATCGTGACGGCCTGGCTCGGCGCGGCTGCGATATTCGCCTCCTGGCTGTGGCGCGAGGTTCGCTGATCTCCGACGCCGGAGACCCGCGCCTCGCTCAGAAGACCCAGCCGACGACCTCGTTCTCGAAGGCCGCGAAACGCTCCTCGAGGTCCGCCTGAAGCCGCGCCTTGTCGCTCTTGCGCAAAAGGGCCTGGCAGCCGGGGGCGCCTCTTGGTCCGGCGCAGGCGTCGACAGGCTGGCCGACCTCCCCGTCCTTCCAGAGGCTGGCTCCCGGCAGGAAGGCGTATTCGAGGCTCGCCCGCGCCATCCCTTTCAGCTCGAGGTAGCCCAGGCCGTGCTCCCGGGCCGCGCGCACGTACTCGTTGGTGAGGTCGGTCCGCAGGATGCCCTCGTCGTCGGTGGACAGGACCACCGGAACGCCGGCGCGCCGATAGAGGATGAGCGGGTGCTCCGCCCCCTTCACCCCGAGGATCACGTCATTGCTGGTGAGGTTGATCTCCACGGCGATCTTGTCGCGCGCCATCCGCGCCAGGGTCGCCGCTGCGCCCTCCTCATAGGCGATGTCGGTCCCGTGCCCGATCCGCTGGGCGCCGCCGACCTCGATGGCCTTGCGGATGTGATCGCGCAGGTCGGCCGGCGGGACCAGGCCGCGCGCGAGCTCGCCGGCGTGCAGGGTCCGACGCACCTTCGGATATTTCGCCTCCAGGAAGCGGAACATCGCCATGTGCAGGTCGTAGTCGCGCAGCGAGATCGGCGCGTCCTCGGGCTGGACGATGTTCACGCCCACATAGCGCGGATCGCGATCGGCGATCAGGAAGGCGAGGACCATCGAACGGAACGCCTGCGCCGGCGGCAGGCCGCGCCAGACCCAGGCGAGATAGCGGACCTCGACCCGGCAGGCCGGGCTGTCAGAAGCCCTCCCTGGGGGGGTCTTGTCGCACCCGAGACGCAGGCGGGCATCCGCCTCATGCCGGTCCAGCTCGCTCATGCCCTGAGCCACGACCGGACCGGCGCCGGCCAGCTCGCGGCGGTAGGCCTCGGCCAGGCCCGTCGCGTCGAGCGGCGTCGCAGGGCCCGCCAGGATATAGGCGTTGAGGGCGTTGGGATTGTTGATCAGCTCGACGTATTGGACCCGGTCTCCCGCCGCCAGCCGGCGTGTCGCCGCCATCAGGTCGGGAACGCGGGCGCTGGCGACCGGCCCGAACTTGCCGAAACTGGTGAAGAACTGGGTGTGGCCCGAGGCGTCGTCGCGGCCGACGCCAGCCTGCAGGCCGCGCGTCGACAGGGCGTCGACCAGCCGGCCGAAGGCGAAGGGATCGCGCTCGCCCAGCCCCCGCACATCGGTCCCGGGCGCACAGGGCGGCGGAACCAACCGCGGCCCGGCCGGATCGACGCAGTAGCCGGCGTCCGCCGCCCACGCGAGATAGTCCTCGGCGTAGGGCGTACCCGACAGGTGGTTGTGCAGGTCTCCGCCCTTCGGCATGGCCTGCAGGAAGACGCGCAGCCGCGTCGGGCTGCCCGCGACCTCGTCGAACCGGGCGGCGGCGGCCTGTTCGGGAGAGGTCTGCGCCCGCGCGCCCGCCGTCGGAAGCGCCAGGGCCAGGAGGAGCAACGCGAGTCTGAAGATGCGCATCCTAGGCCCCATCTCTATCCTTTCCGTCATTGCCGGGCCCCGTCCCGGCCATCCATGAACGTCGAAGGCGCAGGACTATCGCCGACCCTCGGTGCGCATGGGTTCCCGGCACAAGGCCGGGAATGACGGTGGGGGTGAGACGAGGTCGGGGTCCTTAACCTAGCGCTCATGGGCGGCGCCTGGGACGGCGTCCCTGTAGCGGCCCCAGTTCTTCAGCAACTCATGGACGACCGGCGCGCCCACGCGGTAGTTCGATTCATAGGCCACCAGCTGGCCCGGGCCTTCGTCGCCGACGCTCTCGACTGCGGTCAGGCCGGGCGGCGGGGTGGAGGGATTGCTCGCCGTCCTGAGCACCAGGACGCGGTTCATGTCGACCAGGCCCTGCTTGGAGGCGATCATCATCGTCCCGGCCAGCGACTGGCTTTCCATATTGGTCATGGCGAACACGCCCTGCCCGCCGGTCCACAGCTTCACCCAGTCGCGCGCCCACTGGGTTCGCGACGGCCCGTGCCAGTAGCGCAGCGCCCCCAGGGTCTCGCCCATCAGGACGAACGGCGGCCGCTGGGCGTTGGGGAAGCCCTTCCAGGCCGCCCGCGCCTTCTGCAGCTCCGGACTATCCGGGATGGGCGTGTCCTTGGTCATGTCGAAGGCCCATCGGGCGAGGCCCGGATTGAGCTTCAGCGCCATGTTGAGCTTACCGGCGTCTGTCATGCCGGCGAAGCTGTCCGGATTGTCGGGCAGCTTGTTGGGCGCCTTGGCGCCGATGGCGAACAGGCCGTAGGGCCAGTCCTTCGGCACTTCCCGGTCGTCGAACTCCCGCAGGGTGTCGCCTTGGACGACCCACCGCGCCCAGGCCGCGCTTCCCACCGAGGCGACTTCAGGGTCGGCCCCCGAGATCCCGGTGAACAGCCAGTAGGTCTTGGTGAAGTCGAAGCGCGGGTCGAGCAGCAGGCTCATCAGCTGTTCGGCGACGCCGCCCATCAGGGAGTCGGGGCTTCCCCACCGGACGCCATAGAGACCGTCGGCGTTGCGGCGCAGGGGCTGCAGGCCGCCCCGGAACGGGATGACCTCGGTCAGCTTCTCGCGTTCGGCCCAGAGCTGGAACTCGCCCGGAGCGTCGCCCATGTCCTCGCCGGGCTCGAAGTTCGCCACCACGATCACCTTGACGGGGATCGGCGTGACGGCCGGCAGCGCCGGGACCGGCGGCTCCTTCGCGCTGGCCGTCGCCTGGATCGCCAGCGCCAGCAGGGCGGCGCCAGCCAGGACGCACCCCAGCCGTTTCTTGCGGACGAACCTCATGGAAAACCCCGTCTTTGGCTGCGCCGTCATGACGCCGGCGAGCTGCGCTGAGTCAGGGCCTCGCGGGCGCCGGGAATTCGGTCCCGGTAGAGGTCCCATCGTCCGCTGAGCTCGTCGACCACGGGACGGCCCACGGCGTAGGCGGCGTCGAGCGCCGCGGACATGGCCGACAGGCCCGAGTTCTCGTGGGCCAGGCTGGCGGCCGCGTCCACGCCGGGCGGCGGGGCGCTGTAGTTGGAGCCTGTGCGAAGGACCAGGACGCGGGCGGGGTCCGCCCGGCCCAGCTTCTGCAGCACCTGCACGGCGCGCACCACGCCGCTGTCCTCCATGGCGGTCATGACGAAACGCCCCTTGCCGCCGGTCCAGTAGGCGGTCCACTGCTCGGCGTACTGGTTCATCAGCTCGCCGTGCCAGAAGGTCTGGCCGGTGGCCTCGTCGCCGATCATCACCTGCGGCGGCTTCTGCGCCTCCGGGTCGCCGACGTAGGGCGCGCGCTGGGCTTGCAAGCTCGGCGAATCCGGCAGGACAACGCCTTGGGTCAGGCCGAAGGCCCAGTCGCGCAGGCCGGTGTTGAGCGGGAAGATCGCCCCGTCGTCGTCGTTCGGGACGGGGGTCTCGTAGGGCTTGATGCGGCCGAGCGGGATGCGCCCGGTGGGCCAGCCGGCCGGAATCTCCCGCGAGTCGATCTCGTAACCGTAGTCGGTGTCGACCACCGAACCGATCCAGGCGGCGGACCCGACCGAAGCCGTATTCGGATTCACCCCGGCGATGGCCGCCACCAGCCAGTAGGCGTGGCGAAGGTCGAAGCGAGGATCGGCCCCGAGCGCCATGACCGAGGTCGCCGCCCGGTTGGTGCCCATGCCTGTGTTGATCGCCAGCACGCCGGTCTTGGGATCATAGCGCAGGTCGCGCGCGCCGGCCGGAAAGGCCAGGCGCTGCGGCAGGACGCTCGCCCAGGCCTGAAACTCGCCGGGCTTGTCACCGGTGTCCTCGCCGATCTCGAAGGCGGTGACCACCACCACCCGGACTTCCATCGGCGCCGCGGCGCGCGCGGCGGCTGGCGCGACGGCGCACAGGCCGGCGATCGCCAAGACTGCGCCGTGCATCAGGAAACGCATGATAAAACTCATTCCGTCATCGAGAAAAAAGGCGGAACGGAAAACATTCCGCTCCGCCAGTTTCGAGGGGCCTCAGAATTTGTAGACAATGGTAGCTTGATAGCTACGCGGCCTTTCAGGAAGCACGATGGTGCTGCCGAACAACTCGGTAAAGTTGGCTCGGAAATATTTTTCATCGGTCGCGTTCTTCACGACGAAACGGAATAGCCAGCTATTCTTTTCGTACGACGCGCCAAGGTCGACCAGCGTATACGCCGGCAGCTTCACCGCCCGAGACTGGCCCGAATAGACCGAGTCCGCCTTGACCAGGCTGCCGCTGAGCGCGATGCCGTTGTCGAACGAATAGGTGCCGGTCAGCGAATAGAGATTCTCCGGAATGCCGGCGCGCCGGACCGAGCTCTTGTCGGGGGTGAGCAACAGGCCGATCGGCTGGCCCCCCAGATAGAGCGTCGGATCGGAGACGTTCTTCAGGTCTTCGATGCCGAAGAAGCTGAACATCACGCCGTCCGCGAGACCGGTCAGGTTGTAGACCTTCGTCTTGGTGTAGGCCCCCGTAATCAGGAAGTGCTCGTTGACAGACCAGCGGAACTCGGCCTCCAGCCCCTTGGTCTCCACCGCCTGGTTCACAGTGATCGACTGGACGCTGTAGTCGGTTCGCTTCTGCTTATAGACCGAAAGCGCGGTGTACAGCCTGTTGTCGAGGAAGCTGCCCTTGATGCCGCCCTCATAGAGCTTGGACGCCGCGATCCAGGCGCCTGCGCTCAGATTGTTAGGATCGATCTCGGCGCCCTGCCCGGCGACGACCGTCGATTGCCGCGAGGCCGTCACATAGGGGATGAGGCCGAAGGGCAGCTTGTAGGAGGCGCTCGCCGACCAGGACCACGCGCCGTCGGTGTCCTTCGCAGACACATCGGCGCCGGATTCCAGCTTGGTCGGGTCGGTGCTCGATTTGGCGCGGATGCTGTCGTAGCGTCCGCCGAGAACCAGATCGAGACCGAAGTTGAAATCGAGATCGACCAGGGCGGCAAGCCCCAGATCGGTATAGTGGCCCTTCACATAGTTTGCGTAGTTGCAGTCGCATTCGGTCGAAAGAAGACGATCCGACAGCGGCGTGTACCCTTGCGTCAGGTCAACGCGATGAAAATACTCATAGTTGAAGTCATCGCCATGCAAGAATTTCGTGTAACGAATGGATGGCGACAGCTGAGTTGAGAATCTACCGATCGAGTTCTCGAAAGTCTTCGAAATGACGATTTTGTCTTCCACAGCCCAGGAATCGTGGAACTGAGAGAATCCATAAGCGTTCTCGTTACGATTCTTGTACCCGTCGTAGAACAGCTGATTCTTTATTTCCAACCCGCCATCCGAGTTGAAAATCGTATCAAAGTATAGCGTCTTGGCTGTGTTGGTCAGGAGGTCGTTCTTGCCGGTCAGGACGTCCTTGCGGCTCAGCGTCGTCGTTCCGGTGTTTTGCAGGGCGAGATAAGGATAGGTCGACGCGAAGCAGGCGTCGGTGAAGGAGGAGGCGAAGGCGCTGCCGCCGCCGCATGCGAAGGTGCCGAACGGCGAGAAGCCGCCGACGGCATTGAACTCGGCCGGGGAAATCTGGCCATCACCGCTGGTGTCGAGCAGCTGGGCTGTGCCCGTGATATAGGTTCCGCGATCGACCAGCGCCTGCGTCAGGCGGTTCCAGCCGCCGTTCTGCTGGCCGTCGAAGTCCTGATACATCCCGCCAAATTCGATGCGCAGGTTGTTGGTCAGCTGGCTGTCGAACGCGCCCTGCAGGATCGTCTGCTCGGTCGACATATTGCGATAGTAGCTGCCCGAGTCCTCGATCTCGGCGTAGAGGCTGTAGCCGACTTCGGCCCCCAGGACCTTGGCCGGCCCGCGCACCTGGGCGTTCAGGACGTTCTTGTCCCAGCTTCCGCGGGTGTAGCTGATCTCCCCTTCGGCCTGGGGCAGGAGCGCGCCGCCTTTCACGCGCGCCGACTTGGGCACGAAGTTCATGTAGCCGCCGGTCTTTGACGGGCCGAAGATCGGCGAGGCCGGACCCCGCACGATGTCGATCCGGTCCGACGCGCCGATGGGCGTCGGATAGTTGCCGGGGTTGTCGAGCCGGCGGACGCCCCTGAAATAGACCTCGCCCGGCGTGCCGCGAATATCGAGGGCGCCGCCGACGCCGAAGAACGAGTTGGTGAAGGTGCCGGGCGCCTGCGCGACGAGATCGTAGATGTCGGTGACGCCGAAACGCTCGATCTGTTCGCTGCTGATCGTCGACGCCGAGCGCGGCGTCTCCACCAAGGTCTTGTTGAAGCCAAAGACGGTTCCGACGTCCTTGTTCGGCAGCGCGTTGAGCGCGCCCGTCACGACGATCTCATCCACCTCACGGGACTCGGCCGGGTCAAGGGCCCATGCGGGCGACGTCAGCGCCGTACAAGAGAGCAAGCTCGCCGCGATCGCGAGAAGCGGTCTGCGCAAGCCGTCGCGCCGCGCTGTGGCGGACACTGTTGCATGATTAGAAACAGACGGACCACGCAGTCCCTCCGCACACCCCCGAAACATAGAAATATCCCCCACTTGCAAGCTGCGCCGGGGAAGGTAACTGCGTGATGGGGTCCGACCAAATGCAATGAATTCCACAGACCGTTGCAAAAAAGAGCACAGGCGCTGCTGGCGGGCGAGCTGGCGGGCCATTGTTGCGGTCACGTCCCTGCCGAGGCCCAGGTTCGGATAAAAGGCGTTGAAGCGGCGGTCGCGCAGAGCCTTGTCTGCGCCCACCGAAGCTCGTGCTGACCATTGACCGCGACCGGCGCCTCGCCGGCGCGCGGAGGCTGGTCGCCTATGCGCCTCAGGACGCGGCCCGGCCTTGTTCCAGGAAGCGCCACGCCGGGGCGATGGTGGCGACCGACGCGGGTCACCGCCGCTGGCGCGCTCGATCACACGGCCGATCGAAGGCCCGAGCCGCTGCCGCGCGTTCCTCTCGGCTAGACCCTTCTTGTCCGGTTCAGGTGGAATCACCTGAACCGGGAAGGCTCAATCTTCAAGAGTTTAGAGCGTGACGGCCGCCGCAACCGGCATCCACTTGCGGCTGTCACGCTCTAGGCCGATCGACGTCATCGTCACCAATCGCCCCTCAAGCATCCGTCACAAGATGTTGGTCGGACGGACCGGTCTTGTCGGGCGGTGATCCGGCGGCGTCAGTAGCTGATCTTGAATTCGCCGCCGATGATCCGCGGCTCGTTGACCATGGCGGTCAGGTTGTTGAAGTCGATCGCCGAGACCGCGCGGATCTGGTTGGTGATGTTGCGGGCGAAGGCCGCCACCTCCCACTTCTTCGCCAGGTCGCGATAGCCGAGCCGCAGGCCGCCCTCCAGCGACGAACGGCCGGTGAATTCGATCGACTCGTAGAGGAAGAAGTTGACCTTGCTGCGGTAGGCCCAGTCCGTATAGGCGAACAGCTCCTTCTGCTCCCCGACCGGGATGGCGTAGCCCGCGGTGAAGTTGAAGATCCACTTGGGCGCCTGCGGCAGGGGATTGCCGTTGATCGAGGCCAGGCCGGATGCGTCGACCGGGTCGGTGACCGTGCAGCCACCGCCGCATGGCGCCACGCGAAGATCCGGATCCTTGAGCTTGGTGTGGTTGTAGCTGCCGCCGGCGCTGAGCACGAGCCGCTCGATCGGCGTGAAGGTGAACTCGCCCTCGACGCCGTAACCCTCCGCCTTCTTGGCGTTGAGCAACCGGGTGACGTTCGATCCGCCGCCTACCGCCGTCAGCTGGATGTCCTTGGTGTCGAAGTAGTAGATGTCGGCCGCATAGCTGAACAGGCCGCGCTGCTGTCCCTTGAACCCGACCTCATAGGAGGTGGTGGTCTGGGGCTTGGCGATCGTCGAGACGCCGGCGGTGATGTCGTTCTTGATCGCCGCGCCCAAGTAGCCGTGAGCGATGCGCCCGTAGACGCTGTAGTCAGGGGTGAGCTTGTAGGTCGCGCTGGCGTCCCAGGACCACTTCGACCCTTCGGCCTCGCCGATCACGAGGGCGGTGGAGCTCGCCGCATCGGGGCCGTTGTAGAGAAAGCTCTTTTTCTTGTCGTGCGACCAGCGCAGGCCGCCACGCAGGATCAGGTTGTCGGTGGGCGTATATTCCACCGATCCGAACAGGGCGTAGGTCCTGTTGTCGAGGTGGCTGCTGCTGCCCGGGGCGAAGGCGCCGGCGAGATTCCAGCTGCCGCCGGTGCCGTCGAGGTTCTGGTCGAAGAAGTAGGCGCCCACCTGGTAGCTGAAGTCGTTGAACTTCTCGGAGGCGAAGCGGAGCTCCTGGGTGAACTCTTCGGGCTTGTTGGACCCGCCGGTCTCCACCGGGAAGGGGATGAAGCCAGGGCCGAACGGCGGCGCGAAGGAGGCGCCGAAGCCGCCGTCGATGTCGCCGCGGGAGTAGACCTTGACCCGCTCGTAGCCAGTCACCCAGTAAAAGGAGCCTGCGCCGTCGAACTTGTAGCTGATCTGCAGGTTGGCGCCGACACTGTCGAGCCGCTGCGGATTGGAGCCGTTCTGGGCGACGTGCTCGACGTCGAAGGCGTCGGTGAAGTGGTTGGTCCCGGGCTCGATGACGTTCGCCCGGAACATTCGCGCCGACCCGCGCAGCTGCCGCGCGTGGACATTCAGCAGGATGTCCATCGGGCCGTCTTCGTATTCGAGCTGCGCCCGGCCGGCGAGGTCGCGATACCCCTCGAACTCGTCCTCGAACATCGTGGCCGTGTAGTCGTTCTTCACCCAGTCGTCGCGACGTTGCAGCAGGCCGGAGACACGGAAGCGAAGCTTGTCGGTGATCGGACCGCTGACGGCGACCTCGCTGTTGACCGTATTGTAGGTGCCCCAGGAGATGCTCCCATGCCCGGAGTAGTAGTCCGTGGGCTTGGCGGAGGTCAGCCGGATGACGCCCGCGGGCGTGTTGCGGCCGAACAGGGTGCCTTGAGGCCCCTTGAGCACCTCGACGTTTTCCAAGTCGAAGGCCGGGAAGGCTTTCAGGAAGGGGCTTTCGAGCGCGACGTTGTCATAGACCACCGAGACCGGCTGGGCGGCGTCCGCGGAGAAGTCGGTGTTGCCGAGGCCGCGGATGTAGAACCGCGGGAAGGTGCGGCCGAACGACGATTCGGCGAGCAGGCTGGGCACCCGTCCCGATAGGAAGCGGATGTCTGCGCCGCTGGAGTTCAGAACCGCCAGCTTCTGGCCTTCCAGGACGGAGACCGCGACCGGAACGTCGACCGTGCGTTCGGCCCGGCGCGTCGCGGTGACGATGATCTCGCCGACCTGACTTGCAGAGGTCTCTTCGGCGGCTGCGGCCGACGTCTCCGCCGCGGCGACTCCGCCCATCGAGGCAGTCATCGCCAAGAAAGACGCCACTCCAAAAAGTCTCGCGACCTGCCCCCGAAACATCCCGCGACCTCCACTTGCAAACTGCGCCGGGGAAGGTAACTGCGTGATGGGGTCCGACCAATTGCAATGAATTCTACGGACAGTTGCAAAAAAGAGCGCACGAGCCATGCCCGCATTCTCCCGGTTCCTGCGCTACTTCATGGTGGTCGGAAAACTGGGTTCGATCCGTAAGGCGGCGGAAGAACTGAACGTCTCGGCCTCGGCGATCGACCGGCAGGTCCTGCGGGTGGAGGCCGATCTCGGCATCCGCCTGTTCGAGCGCTTGCCCACCGGATTGCGGCTGACGGCGGCCGGGGAGATCCTGATGGCCGCCGGAGGGCGCTGGCAGAAGAACCTGCTCGACGTGACGGCGCAGATCGAGGACTTGCGCGGCCTCAAGCGCGGGCACGTCGAAATCGGCGTCATCGACGCCCTGGCCAAGGGCTACATCCCCAGGATCATCCAGTCTATCCAGAGCCAATATCCGGGGATTTCGATCGGTCTCAAGGTCCTAGAGAATGACCAGGTTCGCCTGGCGATCGCCCGGGGCGACGTGGATTTCGGGATCTTCTTCGAGCCCCAGTCCTACAAGGATCTCACGGTCCGCGCCTTCGTCGACGTCGTGCTCGGCTTCGTCACGCCGGCCGGCCATCCGCTCGGCCAGAAGCGAGAGGCCCGCTTTTCGTCCTGCGTCGACGAGAAGCTGGTCGTGCCGGCCGAACCGCTGGCGGTTTGCCAACAGATCGCCGTGCTCGAAGGCGTCACCGGCGTGGTGATGGACAAGGCGGTGAGCTGCGACCACATCCAGATGATCACCTCGCTCGTGACCCAAGGCGTGGGCATCGGGATCCTGACCTCGCTCGACGTGATTCCGGAGGTGCGGAGCGGCCGGCTGTGCTTCACCCGGATCACCGATTCCATCCTGCGCCCAATGACCCTGGCCCTGTGCACCGCCTCGACGCGGACCCCCTCGCACGCCGCCGGCGCCGTGCTGACGGAGATCGAGAACAGCTTCCAGCAGCTGGGCTATCCGGCGTCGATCGATGAAGGCGGCGAGGCGGCGAGCCTCTGACGCGGCTCAGCCGACGGCGCAGCGCATCTCAGCCTCGGCCGCCGCGGCGGCGAGGTCCGTTTTCGGCAGCTGCAGCAGCTGGGCGAGGACGGCGATGGCGATGACGTCCGGCTCCTTGCCGATGACGCCCTCCAGCCCGATCGGGCAGGTCAGCCGCCCGCGCGCCGCTTCGGAGACGCCCGCCCGCTCGAGCCGGGACAGGAAGCGCGCGCGCTTGGTGGCCGAGCCGATGAGACCGAGGAAGGCGAACGGCGCACGGCTGAGCGCGGCCTCGGTCAGCCGAAAATCCAGCGCATGGTCGTGGGTCATGATCACCACCGCCGCCGGCGGCGGCGCCTCGGCGAGACATTGCGTCATCGCCTTTTCCGGGACGATCGTCACGCCGTCGATGCTGCCGAACACCGGGCGCGAGTCGAACCAGGCGAGGCGGAAGGGCAGGCTGACGGCGTGGCGGGCGATCGCCTGTCCTACGTGTCCGGCGCCGAACAGATAGATGGGCCTGCGCCGTCCGCCGAGGGTCTCGGTGAAGCTCGAGCCCTCGCGTGGTCCCTCCCCCCGGGCCGACAGCAGCGTCGGCGTGATCTCGTCGACGACGCGCCGCTCGACCTGGGAGCGCGCCAGGGTGGTCACCAGGGCGCGGCCTTCAGCCGCCTGGCCGATCCAGTGCAACCGCGTGGCGTCGACATGTTCGACCAGCAGACGCACCCGCCCGCCGCAGCACTGGCCGAGCAGGGGCCCAAGCGGATAGTCTTGGACGCGCCAGCTGCCCGGCGGCTGACCCAGGATCGCCCGCGCCTGTTCCAGGGCGCGGAATTCGAGGTTGCCGCCGCCGATCGTGCCAAGGGCGCGCTCGGCGGTGACGATCATCCGGGTTCCCGCATCGCGCGGAGCCGAGCCCTCGGCCGCCAGCACCGAGACCATGGCGGCCGGCCCGTCGCCGACGGCCTCGCTGAGCCATTGCAGCCAGTCGATCATCGCCGGCTCCGACGCGCCGAGACGGCGGCCAGGATGCGCTGGGGCGTCGCCGGCGCATCGAGCTCGGGCAGCTCGCCCAGCTGCGGCGCCACCGCGGCGACCGCCTGGGTCAGGGCCGAGAAGACCGAGATCGCCAGCATGAAGGGCGGCTCGCCCACCGCCTTCGACCGATGGATGGTCGGCTCGACGTTCTCGCCCTTCCAGAGGCTGATGTTCAGATGCGCGGGACGGTCGGACGCGGTCGGGATCTTGTAGGTGGCGGGCGAATGGGTGAGCAGCCGCCCCTCGTCGTCGAACACGATCTCCTCGGTGGTCAGCCAGCCCTGTCCCTGGAGGAAGCCGCCCTCGATCTGGCCCAGGTCGATGGTCGGATTCAGGGAGCGGCCGACGTCGTGCAGGATGTCGACCGCCAGCACCCGATGCTCGCCGGTGAGGGTGTCGATCACCACCTCCGAGACCGCCGCCCCATAGGCGAAATAGTAGAAGGGCCGCCCTCTGTGCGCCGCGCGGTCATAGGCGATGTCGGGGGTTGCGTAGAAGCCGGTGGAGGCCAGCGAGATCCGGCCCATGTGCGCCTTGCGGCAGAGCTCCGCGAAGGACAGCCGCTCGGCGCCGACCAGCACGCCTTCGGGGGTGAAGCGGACATCGGCCGGCGCGCAGCCGAAGCTGCGGGCTGCAAACTCCGTCAGCCGGTCGCGGATGGTCATGGCCGCATTATGCGCCGCCATGCCGTTGAGGTCGGCGCCGGACGAGGCCGCGGTCGCCGAGGTGTTCGGCACCTTGTCGGTTCGCGTCGAGGTGACCCGGACGGCTTCGACCGGGACGGCGAAGACGTCGGCGACGACCTGGGCGACCTTGATCATCAGGCCCTGCCCCATCTCCGTGCCGCCGTGATTGATCTGGATGGCGCCGTCCGCATAGACCAGCGCCAGCGCGCCGGCCTGGTTGAGGTGGGTGGTGGTGAAGCTGATCCCGAACTTCACCGGGGTGAGCGCGATTCCCTTCTTCAGGATCGCATTGCGGGCGTTGAAGGCCGCGATCTCCGCCCGCCGCGCGTCGTAGCGCGCGTCCGTCCGGAGCCTGGCGATCAGCTCCGGAGCGATGTTGTCGGCGACCGTCATGCCGTAGGGCGTGACGTCGCGCTTCGGCCCATAGAGGTTCGCCAGCCGCACCGACAGAGGGTCGAGGCCGAGACGGGCGGCGACGGCGTCGATCACCCGCTCGATGGCGATCATCCCCTGCGGCCCGCCGAAGCCCCTGAAGGCGGTGGCGGAGATCGTATTGGTCTTCAGCCGCTGCGAGAGGATCTCGACGTCGGGCAGCCAGTAGCAATTGTCCGCGTGGAACATGGCGCGGTCGTTGATCGCCGGCGAGAGGTCGACCGTGGCGCCGCACCGCGAGGCGAGCTCCAGCTTCAGGCCGAGGATGCGGCCGTCCCCGTCGAAGCCGACGGCGAAGCGCACTCGGAAGTCGTGGCGCTTACCGGTCAGCACCATGTCGTCGTCGCGGTCGGTCCTGAACTTGGCCGGCCGGCCGGTCTTGCTGGCGACGAGGGCCGCGGCCACCGCGAACGCCGCCGCCTGGGTCTCCTTTCCGCCGAAGGCGCCGCCCATCCGGCGGACCTCCACCGTGACGTCGGCGTGGGTCAGGCCGAGCAGCTTCGCCGCCAGGTGCTGCACCTCGCTGGGATGCTGGGTCGAAGCCAGGATGTGGACCTGCCCCTGCTCCATCGGGGTGGCCAGGGACGCCTGGCCCTCCAGGTAGAAGTGTTCCTGCCCGCCCATCTCAAAGCCGCCGGACAGCCGCTGCGGAGCGGCCGCCAGCGCTGCGGCCGCGTCGCCGCGGGCCATGCGCTGCGTCGGCTCGATGCGCGAGTCCGCCGCTTCCGCCTGGTCGATCGTGACGAGCGCCGGGCGCGCCTCGTACTCGATTTGGCCGAGGCGCGCGGCCTTGCGGGCGGCCAGCTGGCTCGTGGCCGCGACCAGGAACAGCGGCTGGCCGACATTGACGACCTCGCCGTCGGCCAGCAGCCGGTCGTCGCCGGCGACGGGGCTCACGTCGTTGACGCCGGGGATGTCCGCCGCGGTAAAGACCGCCACGACTCCTTCCGCCGCGCGGACGGCGGCGAGGTCCATCGAGACGATGCGGGCGTGGGCCATGCGGCTCTGGCCGAAGGCGAGATGCAGCAGGTCCTTCGGCTCGGCGACGTCGTCGACGTAGAGGGCGGCGCCGGTCACGTGCAGCACGGCGCTGTCGTGCGGACGCGAGCGTTCCGCCGCCGCCGGGTGCTGGGTGGAGTCAGCCATGGGCCATCACCACGTCGAGGACCGAGACCGCCTCGCCCTGCTCGCGGCGCCAGAGGCGGCGCAGCAGATTGGCGGCGGACTCCAGGCGATAGGCGGCCGAGCCGCGGACATCGGTGAGCGGCGCGTAGTCGGCGCGCAGCGCCTGGGCGGCGCGCTCGATCGTCTCGACGGAAAACGGCTGTCCGGTCAGGGCGGCCTCACAGGCCGGCGCCCGGCGCGGCGTCGCGGCCATGCCGCCGAAGGCGATGCGGGCGGTCCGGATTTCGCCGGCCTCGATCGAGAGGGCGAAGGCGCCGCAGACCGCCGAGATGTCGCTGTCGAACCGCTTCGACAGCTTGGCCATCAGGATCACGTCGCCGGCCCCAGGGTGCGGGATCCAGACGCTCTCGACGAACTCGCCGGGACGGCGGTCCTGTTTGCCGTAGTCGAGGAAATAGTCCTCCAGCGGCAGGGTTCGCCGGCCGTCGACGCTGCGCAAAGTCAGCTCGGCGCCGAGCGCGATCAGAGGCGGCGGCCCGTCGCCGATCGGCGAGCCGTTGGCGATGTTGCCGCCGAGCGTCCCGGCGTTGCGCACCTGCAGGCCGCCGATCCGTCGAACCAGCTCGCCCAGGTCGGGGTGGAGGCGGCCGAGCGCCTGATGGGCGTCGGCGTAGCGAACGGCGGCGCCGAGGCGCAGGCCGCCCGCCTCTTCCTCCATCTGACTGAGCGGCGCCACGTCGGCCAGGAACACCAGCTTCTCGAGCGTTCGCAGACCCTTGGTGACCCACAGGCCGACGTCCGTCGCGCCGGCCACCAGCCTCGCGTCCGGGTGCTCGGCGAGGATCTCGGCCACCGCCTCGACCGTGCGCGGCGCCCACCAGAGCCGGTCTCCGAAGCGACCACGCGAGCCCTTGGACCGCTGCAGCGCCTTCAGCGCCTCGACGAGCGGGCCGTCGTCGCGCGGGCGAGGCTCGAACGCGGCCCCGGCGGCGAGGATCGGGCCATAGCCGGTGCAGCGGCACAGATTGCCGGCGATCACGTCGGCCACCGGCAGGTCGCCGCCGATCGCGCCGCAGCTTCGGCCATAGAGCGACATGACGAAGCCGGGGGTGCAGAAGCCGCACTGGGAGCTGCCGTTCTCCGCCATCAGGGCCTGCAGCGGATGGAGCTCGCCCGTGCGGGACAGACTTTCCACGGTCAGCAGAGCCCGGCCGTCCAGCATCGGCAGGAACAGGATGCAGGCGTTGACGGCGCGCCAGGCGATAGCCTCCCCCGCCAGCTCGCCCACCAGGACGGTGCAGGCGCCGCAGTCGCCTTCCGCGCAGCCCTCCTTGGTTCCGGTCCGGCGCAGGCGGCCGCGCAGATGATCGAGCAGGGTCGCGGTCGGATCGACGTCCTCCAGCGCGATGAGTTCGTCGTCCAGGAGGAAGCGGACCGACGAGGCGTCCTTGGTCATCTCAACTCCCTCGGTAGGTCGAGTAGCCATAGGGCGAGACCAGCAGCGGCACGTGATAATGGGCGCCGGTCTCGGCGACCCCGAAATGGATCGGGATGCTGTCGAGGAAGGGCGGATCGCTGAGCACGACGCCCTTGGCCCGGAAGTAGGCGGCGACCGCGAACTCGAGCCGGTAGCGGCCGGGCGCCAGCGCCGGCAGGTCGCGGCATCGTCCGTCGGCGTCGGTGACGCCCTCGAACAGCACCGTGGCGTCGGCCATCAGCCGCAGCGTTACGCCTTCGGCCGGGCGACCGTGGGTCGTATCCAGCACGTGGGTGGAGAGGCTGCTCATGCGGCGGTTTCCTTTTTCCGCGCCGGCCATTCCCCCAGGAACTCGGCCTCATCATACGCCAGGAAGTCGGCGAGCACCGCCTCGCGATCGTCCACGAAGAGCTGGTCGGCGACTCCCTGGACGAGGCGCGGCAGGGCCGCCTTCAGGCCCGAGAGGGCGGCGGCCGAAAGACCGAGGCTGATCAGGGCCGAATAGTTGAAGGCGAAGAGGCCATGGAGCGCCTCGGCGTCGCCGTCGTCCCGGCCGAGCAGCTCGAAGGCCGGTCCCAGGTACGGGTGGGCGTCGATCAGCGCATTGGCCTGGCCTCGCGGCGGGGTGAACCGGTCCGCCCAGCGCGCGACCTTGTCGGCCACCTGCCGGAGCTCGGGCCGCAGGCCGGGGTCGCTGACCAGGCCGGTCGACAGCACCAGGAAGTCGAAATCATGCGCCCCGTGCGGCGTCGTCACGCGGACGCCGCCGTCGCGCCGCTCCATAGAGAGCCAGGGCGCGCCCAGGTGCAGGGCGAAGCCCGGCCGCGCCGCGGCCCGCTCGAAGGTGTCGTTGGTCGGCGGCTGGTTGTGGCCCAGGAAGCAGGCCATCACCTTGTACTTGGCCGCGTCGTCCAGCGCCGGATAGCGCCCGGTGAAGCCGACCCGCTCCATGAACCGGATCGGGTTGGTCCGCGGCAGGGCCTTGCGCCGGACGAAGATCTCCGCCGCGGCGACGCCGGCGGCCAGCGCGGCGTTGGCGTTGTCGAAGGCCGAGGCGCCCGCGCCCAGCATGCCGATGCGCTTGCCGGCC
Source organism: Phenylobacterium sp. LjRoot225 (assembly GCF_964252855.1). NCBI lineage: Bacteria > Pseudomonadati > Pseudomonadota > Alphaproteobacteria > Caulobacterales > Caulobacteraceae > Phenylobacterium > Phenylobacterium sp. LjRoot225. The sequence goes on from NZ_CAXUPL020000002.1 coordinate 151,348, forward strand.
AGGCTCGCATAGTCGATCGGCTCGCTGGTGTGGGCGTAGAGCTCGCGGGGCAGGGCTTCGGCGACCATCGGCGGAACGTGCCATTCGCCCCCGCCCTGGATGCCCGTGGCGAGCACCACCTTGCGCGTCAGGATCGGCGCGGCGTCGGCGAGGTGCAGCCGGTGCAGCCCGCCGCCCAGGGGCTCGATCAGCTCGAGCCGCGTCTCGTTGCGGACCGGCAGCGCCAGGACCCGCCGGTACCAGCGCAGGTAGGCCATCCAGTCGCCGCGGGCGATCTTGTCGACCGCCTCCCAGCCTTGCGCCCCGTGCTGCGCCTCCCACCAGGCGCGGTAGGTGAGCGCCGGTACGCCGAAGTCGATCGGATTGAGCCCCTTGGGAGTCCGCAGGGTGATCATCCGGGCGTAGGTCTCCCACGGCCCCTCGTAGCCCGCCGGATTCTCGTCGATCACCAGCAGGTTGGAAATCCGCTCGCGCATCAGGCCAAAGGCGGCGGCGAGCCCGCTCTGGCCGCCGCCGACGATGACGACGTCGTAGACGGCGCCGTCCGGGCGCGCGCGCGGCCGCGTCCAGTCGGGACCGCCGTGGCCGATCAGGGCGAGCTGCCGCGTCAGCTCCGCCTCCAGGGCCGCAAGCCCGATGGGTTCCGCCACGCTCATGAAAGGTCCTCCAGCCGGAGCTTCACGATCTCGCCGACCTCGGCGAGGGCGGCGGCGAGCTCGGCCTCGCGGTCATGGGCCAGCCGGCGCTCCATGGCGGCGAGGATCCCGGCCTTGTCGGTCTTGCGCACACAGATCACGAACGGAAACCCGAACCGCTCGCGATAGGCGGTGTTGAGCGCGTGAAAGCGGTCGAATTCCGCCTGGGTCAGCCGGTCCAGCCCGGCGGACGCCTGTTCGGCGGTGGAGGCGGCGGTGAGCGTGCGGTCGACCGCCGCCTTGCCGGCCAGCTCGGGGTGGGCGCGGACCAGCGCAAGCCGTTCGTCGTCGGCGGCCTCGGCCACCACCTGCATCAGGCCGGCGTGCAGATCGGCGAAGGGGCGGCGCCGGGCCGCGCGCTCCACGACCCAGGGACTGTGCTCGAAGAGGAAGCCCAGGCGCGCGACAAACTCGGCTTCGGGCAGGGCCATGATCTCATCGCGCCTCATGCGGGATGCGCCTCCAGCCAGTGCCGCGCGATGTCGATGCGGCGCGCGATCCAGGCGTCAGGGCAGGCCTGCACATGGTCGAGGAAGCGGGCCACCGCCGCCGCCCGGGCCGGCCGTCCGGCGACCCGCCCGTGCAGGCCCACCGACATCATCCGGCCGCCCTCGCTGCGCAGCATCTCGAAGGTGTCGCGCAGGTAGCGGAAGAACTGCTCGCCCTCGGTGAAGCCGTTCAGGGCGACCATCTTCATGTCGTTGACGTCCAGCGTATAGGGGACGATCAGCTGGGCGCGGCCGTGCCGGCGGTCGTAGTAGGGCACATCGTCGGCGTAGCTGTCGGCGTCGTAGAGGAACCCGCCCTCCTCGGCGACGATGCGCGCCGTATTGGGGCTGGTGCGCCCCTGATACCAGCCCAGCGGCCGGGCCCCGGTCACCTGCGTGTGCAGGGCGATCGCCTGGGCGACATGGGCCCGCTCGACCGCTTCCGGCACGTCCTGATAGTCGATCCAACGCAGCCCGTGGCTGGCGATCTCCCAGTCGGCGGCCTGCATGGCGGCGACCGCCTCTGGGTTGGTCGCCAGCGCCACGGCCACCCCGAAGACCGTCACCGGGGCGCCGCGCGAGCTGAACAGCCGGTGCAGCCGCCAGAAGCCGGCGCGGCTGCCGTATTCGTAGAGGCTCTCCATCGCCATGGACCGGGCGCCGGCGTGGCTGGGCGCGCCGACCATTTCCGACAGGAAGGCCTCCGACCCGGCGTCGCCGTGCTCGATGCTGCGCTCGGCGCCTTCCTCGTAGTTGATGACGAACTGCACGGCGATCCGCGCGCCGTTCGGCCAGCGGGCGTCGGGCGGCGTCGCGCCATAGCCGACCAGGTCACGGCTCATGCGGCCAACCCTTCGATGAACAACAGCATGGCCTGGAGCGAGCGCTCCGCGTCCTCGACGTCGACGCTCTCCAGCGGGTTGTGGCTGATCCCGCCGGCGCAGCGGATGAACAGCATGGCGGTGGGCGCGAGCGCGGCCATCACCATGGCGTCGTGGCCCGCCCCGCTGACCAGGCGGCGCGGAGCCTGTCCGGTCGCGGCGACGGCCTCGGCCAGACGATCGGTCAGCGCCGGGTCGCACGGGCTGGCGGCGAGCACATGGGTCTCCTGGACCTCCAGCCCAACGGCGCGCGACGCGGCGATGGCCGAGAGGGCCTCCAGGATAAGCCCCGCCGCCGCGTCGCGGTCGGCGTCGCCGCCGGCGCGCACGTCGATGGTGAAGTCGACCCGCCCGGGGATCACATTGGCCGCGCCGGGCGCGACGGCGAGCCGGCCCACCGTGGCCACCAGGTCGGCGGGGCCGTCGCGCGCGATCCGTTCGATGGCGAGCACCGCCTCGGCGGCGGCGGCCAGGGCGTCGCGGCGCAGCGTCATCGAACTGGTCCCGGCATGACCCGCCGCGCCGGTCAGGGTGACGCTGAAGCGCCTCTGCCCGGCGATCGACGTCACCACCCCGAGGGCCAGGCCCTCCGCCTCCAGCGTCGGGCCCTGCTCGATGTGCGCCTCGAAATAGGCCAGGACGCTGCCCTGGCGCCGGCGGGCCGAAGCGAACCGGTCCTTGTCGAGCCCGAAGCCCGCGAGGGCGTCGGCGAGGGTCACGCCCTGGTCGTCGCCGATGTCGAGCTCCTGGGGATCCAGGGTCCCCGCGACCGCCCGGCTGGTCAGCATGGCGGCGGGAAAACGCGATCCCTCCTCGTCGCCGAAAGCGATGACCTCGATGGCGAACGGAAGCCGCAGGCCTCGAGCATGGAGCGCGCCGACGCATTCGACGCCGAGCATGACGCCCAGCGGCCCGTCGAAGGCGCCGGCGTCGCGGACGCTGTCGATATGGCTGCCGATGAGCAGAACGGGAGCGTCGGCCGCGGCCGACGCGGGGTAGCGCCCGACCAGGTTTCCCGCCGGATCGACGCGGGTCTCCAGCCCGGCCTCGGCCATCCATTCGGCGAGCTTGTCGCGCGCCGCGGCGTGGGCCGGCGTCAAATAGGCGCGATACAGCCCCTCAGGCGTGTCGCTGTAAGGCGGCCGGCTGAGCAGCCGGCACCGTTCGACCGCCCGGCCGCCGCCACTTGGGGACGCCGCGGCATCCGGGTGGAGGCGTGACGCGCCGGGCATCAGCCCGCACCCGAAAGCCACAGGAAGCGCAGGACGAACAGGCTCGCCAGCACGAGGAGCAGCCAGTCGCGACGCCCCAGCTGGCCGCGGATCAGCTTGAGCACGGCATGCGCGGTCAGGCCGAAGGCGAGGCCGTTGGCGATCGAGAAGGTCAGCGGGATCATCGCCACGGTGAGAAAGGCGGGGATCGCCGCGAGCGGGTCTTCCCAGGCGACCTCGGTCAAGGGCAGCAGCATCAGGCCGCCGACGATGATCAGCGCCGGCGCCGTGGCGGCGATCGGCACCAGCTGGGCATAGGGCGCGACGAACATGGTGACGAGGAAGAGCAGGCCGGTCACCACGGCCGTCAGGCCGGTGCGGCCGCCGGCCTGGACGCCGGCGGCGCTCTCCACATAGCTGGTGACCGTGCTGGTCCCCGCGAGCGAGCCGACCATGGTCGCGGCGGCGTCCGTCAGCAGCATCCGGTTGAGCCCGGGAATCCGCCCGACCGCGTCGATCAGTCCGGCCCGCTTGGTGACGGCGACCAGCGTGCCGAGGTTGTCGAAGAGATCGACGAAGAGAAACACGAACAGGATCTCGAGCAGGCCCAGCCCGTGCTTGCCGCCGAGGCCGAAGACGCCGGCCAGGTCCAGCTTGAACGCGGTCTCGCCAAGCGCCGAAAGGTCATACGGCGCGATCTTGAGGTCGATGCGGCCGGCGAGCGCGGCGGCGATCGTGGTCAAGACGATGCCGATCAGCATCGCGCCGCGCACGTTCCAGACGCTGAGCGCGCCGATGACGACGAGGCCGAGGAGGGCCAGGGCGGCGTCAGGCGCGTGAAGATCGCCGAGCGCCACGAAGGTCGCCGGATTGGCGACGATGATTCCCGCATTCTTCAGGCCGATGAAGCCGATGAACAGCCCGATCCCGCCGGCGACCGCCGCGAAGAGATGGGGTGGGATCGCCGCCACGATCAGCTGCCGCACGCCGGTGAGCGTCAGGATGAGGAAGGCGACGCCCGACAGGAAGACGCAGCCGAGCGCGACCGGCCAGGGCACGCCCATCTGCTGCACGACGGTGAAGCTGAAATAGGCGTTCAGTCCCATTCCGGGCGCCAGGGCCAGGGGGGCGTTGGCGAAGAGGCCCATCATGATCGAGGCCACGCCGGCGGCGAAACAGGTGGCGGCGGCGACCGCGGCGATGGGCATGCCGGCCTGGCCGAGGATCGCCGGGTTGACCAGGACGATATAGGCCATGGTGACGAAGGTGGTGGCGCCCGCCAGCACCTCCGTCCTTACGGTCGTGCCACGCGCCGCCAGGCCGAAAAAGCGTTCGAACGTCAGGGCTCCTGCGGAGCCGGCCTCACCAGAGGGTGGAACGAGTTGATCCTCCCGACCACGATCCTCCAACGCCCGCCTCCCGCTCAGCCGCCCTCGGGACCCCACGCGAATCCGCCAAGCATTGATGCAAGATGATTTGAAAGGCCCGGGCGATCTAACGCAATGATTGGAACGAGCTGTTGCAAAAAATAGCGCGCTTCAAGGGGTGGTCAGTTTTGCGTCACCGGCGACAGGATTGCGGGCGGGTCGCCATCGCGGCACATGATGCGGGGGATAAGCGCCTTGGCATCGAGGGGATCGATGCGATCACGGATTCGCCGCCCGCGCGGCGAATCGACACCACCAGAGGCTTCCCGAACATGACCGCCGCCATCGTCTCCGGCCCGCCTTCGCCGAGCGGATCATGGGCTTGAACGGCTATCGCGCCGAACTCCTGAGCCTCCCCCACGATCCCCGCGAGGCCGGAGACGCGGCGAGGATCCACCATCCGGACGGGCTGCTGGTGGTCGAGGACGGCCTGATCGTCGCCGCCGGCCCCTTCGAGGCTGTCGCGCCGCGGTTTCCCGGCCTCGCCGTGCAGCATTTTCCCGGCAAGCTCATCGTCCCGGGCTTTGTCGACACCCACACCCACTATCCGCAGATCGACCGCATCGCCTCCTACGGCCATCAGCTGCTCGACTGGCTGGAGCAGCATATCTTCCCGGCGGAGGCGGCCTTCTCCGCCCCCCTGCACGCCCGGGACGTCGCCGACGGTTTCCTGGAGGAGCTGCTGCGCAACGGCACGACGACCGCCCTGGTCTTCGCCACCGTCCACGAGGGCTCGGTCGACGCCCTGTTCGAGGCCGCGCTCGCCCGGGAGATGCGGATCATCTCGGGCAAGGTGCTGATGGACCTGGGGCCGGAGGAGCTGCGCGACGCCGACGGACACGGGCGGGCGGAGACCGAGGCCCTGATCGCCCGCTGGCGCGGCCGCGGCCGGCTCGGCTATGCGATCACGCCGCGCTTCGCCCTCACCTCCTCCGACGCCCAGCTGCAGATGGCCGGCGAGCTGATGGCCGTCCATCCCGACGCCCTGCTGCACACCCATCTGGCGGAGAACCTCGCCGAGGTCGCCGCGGTCGCTCAGCGGTTCGGCGACAGTCCCGACTATCTGGGGGTCTACGAGCGCTTCGGCCTGGTCGGGCCCCGCTCTGTCTTCGCCCATTGCATCCATCTCGAACCCGCCGCCCTGGCGCGCATGGCGACCGCCCGCGCCGGCGCATCGCTCTGCCCGACCTCCAACCTCTTCCTCGGCTCGGGACTGTTCGACCTGGCCCGGCTCGACGCGGCCGGCGTCCGGGTCGGTTTCGGCACCGATGTCGGCGCAGGTACCAGCTTCTCGATGCTGGCGACCCTACGGGAGGCCTACAAGGTCTGCCAGCTGCGGAGCTGCGCCCTGGATCCGTTCCGCGCACTGCATCTCGCCACGGCGGGCGGCGCGGCCATCCTCGGCCTTGGCGACCGGATCGGCGCGCTCGAGCCCGGCATGGAGGCCGACTTCCTGGTCCTCGACCCCGCCACGACGCCGCTGCTGGCCCGCCGCACCGCGGGCAAGGGGCTGGCCGAACGCCTGTTCGCGCTGCAGATGCTGGGGGACGACCGGGCGATCCATGCGACCTATGTGGCGGGACGCCTGGCGCATGGCGGCCCCGCCGTCTGATGTCGTGCGGCCTGTTTTTGCGAACGCGGGCGTACGAAATCGGCGCTTGCGACGGCGCGCCCGCCAAACCTATTCGCTGCTGCGCAGCTTAAGAGAGCCCCCAGATGAGCAACCTCGTCACGATCGCCGCCGGCCCCTTCGTCTTTCGCGGACGGTTCGAAGACGATCTCGCGCCGGCCACCTGCGCCGCCTTCCGCGCCCTGCTGCCCTATGAGGAGCGCGTGATCCACGTGCGCTGGAGCGGCGAAGGCGTGTGGATCCCGATGGGCGACCAAGCCTTCGACCTGCCCTGGGAAAACAACACCAGCTATCCTGCGCCGGGGCAGTTCATCTTCTACCCCAAGGGCGTCAGCGAGACCGAGATCCTGCTGGCCTACGGCGGCGTCCAGTTCGCCAGCAAGGCCGGCCAGCTGTCGGGAAATCACTTCCTGACGATCATCGAAGGCCAGGAGAACCTTGCCGCGCTGGGCAAGATGACCCTCTGGGAGGGCGCCCAGCCGATCCGCTTTTCGCTGGCCTAGAGCTGCGCCGAGGCGCCGATGGCCGGCGGTTCAACCGCCGGCGGGGCTCTTGGGCGTGGTCCGCGGACATTGTTCCAAGCAGCGCTTCAGGTCGCTTCCCGACCCGGCGAAAAATTTACTGCGGCATGGCTGCGGAATGCGGGGCGCGAACTCCAGTTCTCGCCCTGGTTGCTTGTCTGCGACCACGGATGGTGTGCCTCCTTGCTGCCAACGTGTCGATCGAAATGGCAAACTCCGACACTCACCCGGACGAGGCGGCTTTCCTGGGCGGCGGCGACGGCATGCGAACGCTGATCGCGCAGCATGACTGGGCATCGACCGCCCTCGGACCGCTGAGCGCCTGGCCGCAGAGCCTGAAGACCGCCACGGCGATCCTGCTGCAATCGCCGATACCCATGGCGCTGCTGTGGGGCGAGGACGGCGTCCTGATCTACAATGACGGCTACGCGAACCTGATCGCCAAGCACCACCCGGAGGTTCTGGGATCGAAGGTGCTCGAGAGCTGGCCGGAGAACGCCGAGCTCAACGACCAGGCCCTGAGGGTTGGACTGGCGGGCGGAACCCAGATTTTCCGAGACCTGGAGCTCACGGTCTCCCGCTCCGGCGAGCCTGAGCAGATCTGGATGAACGTCGATTGTTCGCCGGTCCCGGACGAGAGCGGCCGGCCCGCCGGCGTGCTGGCCATCTGCGTCGAGACGACCCAGCGGGTGTTGGCGGAGCGCAAGGCCGGCCGCGAAATGGCGCGGCAGCGGCGGATGTTCGAACAGGCGCCGGGCTTCATCTGCCTGCTCAGCGGGCCAGACCACGTCTTCGAGTTCGTCAACGAGGCGCACAAGCGCCTGTTCGGCGACCGCGACGCTGTCGGCAAACCCATCGGCGAGGTCTTCGCGGATATCGCCGACCAGGGCTTCCCAAGCCAGCTCGAGCGCGTCTACGCGACCCGGGAACGCGTCATAATTCGCGCCGGGCGGGCGCTCCTCCCGACGCCTGTGGGGGGGCCGATGGAGGAGCACTTCCTGGACTTCGTCCTCGAGCCGGTCGTGGACGAGCGCGGCGAGGTCACGGGCATCTTCTTCGAGGGGTTCGACGTCACCCAGCAGGTGCGCGCCCAGGCGGCGGTCGAGGAAAGCAATCGTCGGCTGAACGCCGCGGTGGCGATCGCGCGCCTTGGCGTCTTCGAAATCGACTACGAGACCCGACAGGCAAGGTTCGACGCTCGCGCGCGCGCGATCTTCGGGTTCGGGCCTGACGAGAGCCTCACGATCGACGACGTGATGGGGCGGATCGACAGCAACGATCTGCAGCGCATCGGCGCCCAAGCGCGCGCCGACAATGCGGCCGGTGAGGCGCGGCGGGAGCGGGAATACCGCATCCACCTGCCTGACGGCTCGATCCGCGACGTGATCAGCGTCAGCGACCATTCCCCCGGGCCGGACGGGCGGCCGACGCGGGCGGTCGGCGTCGTCGACGACGTCACCGAACGGCGCCGCGCCGAGCAGCGGCAGCTGCTGCTGATCAATGAGCTGAACCATCGGGTGAAGAACACCCTGGCCACGGTGCAGTCGATCGCCGCCCAGACGCTGCGCTCCGCGCCCGACCTGCCGAGCGCCCGGGAAGTGTTCGAAGCGCGGCTGGTGGCGCTCGCCGCCGCACACGACTTGCTGACGGCGGAAAGCTGGCGCGGCGCGCGGCTCACCGACGTGGCGGCCACCGCCATGGCGCCGTTCGAAACGATGCACCGACCGCAGATCATCCGCTCGGGCCCGCCCGTCTGGCTGGCGGCGCATCGCGCGCTCGCGCTCAGCCTGGCGCTGCACGAGCTCGCCACCAATGCGGCGAAGTATGGCGCGCTGTCCGTTCCGGAGGGCCGGGTGACGATCCGCTGGAGCGTATCCGGCGACGAGCTGAGACTCCTCTGGATCGAGGAAGGCGGTCCGCCGGTTGCGACGCCCACCCGCGCCGGCTTCGGCACCCGGCTCCTGCAACGCAGCCTCGCCCATGAATTGCACGGCGAGGTCGCCTTCACCTTTGCGCCGGAGGGGGTTCGCTGCGAGATCCGGTGCGAGGTCGAGGACGTCGGCTCCGCGGCGGCCCCGGAGATCGTCGAAGGTTGGGTTCACTGAGCGCGGCCGTCCGGCGGGAATTTGCGCGAGATTTTGCTTCCCGCGAGTTTTGGCTGCCGACCGTCTCCTTAGTGGTCCGGGCGTTGCGGCTTCGGCGCGTGCAAGGGCGGCGGCGCAGCCTCCGGCCAGGAGCGAACTTCAATCGTCGCCGCCTCGTCGCGAAGACGGGCGGCCAGGCCGAGCAGCCGCTCCTTGTCCGGGTGAAAGCTGATCATCTTGGCCAGCTGCTCGGCCGCCTCAGCCTCGCGAATAAGTTGCTCCCGTCCCATGTGATCCCCCCGTCCCCCTGCCCTGAGATCCATGGGTCAGTTGTCGGTCGCGGTCGCAGTCAGCGAGCCGCGGTAGACGTCGGCGGCCTGGCCGCTGGCGATGGTGATGGTCGTGTCCGCAGCGAGCGCTGGCGCACCCGCGATGACCAGAAGCGTGGCCGCAGTCGGGGCGAAGCTCTTAGAAGAGGCGTGCGAGATAATAGACATGTCTATTTTCCAGACTGACGGTTCAACTTCTCGGCGTGGCGATCAGCGCCGGTTGAGGCCAACATCTATCAATTGATGCTCCGCTGAAATTCCGGGGGATTGCCCCCGTATTTCTACGCATGAGGCAGCACGACGCACCGCCCCGTCGACGCCGCCCTCACTTCCGCTTCGCGCTGTTCGCCATCAGCTTGACCATCAGGGCTTCCATCCGCTTCGGGTCGATCGAGCGCACCACATCGGCGCTCTGCTCGCCGAGGCCGGGCTCATAGCCGGCGCGCCAGGACAGCATGTCGCCGTAACTGGCGCTGAACTGCGTATTGAAGTCGATGAACAGCTTCTCCTGCTCGGTCACCAGGGTGGGGTCGAGCCAGACGGCGGCGGCGATCTCGTCCCACAGCGGAAAGCCCGGCTCCCATTTGGCCAGGACGGCGCCGATGTCCGGCCGCGCCGCCTTGGCCAGCCGGCCGAGCAGCTCCGGCGTCAGCTGGGTGGCCGTCGAGGGGTCGACCGGGACGACGGTGATCTTCTTCCATGGGCTGCGCGCGACGATGCTGGCGGCCTCGGGGTCGAAGCGGATGTTGAACTCGCGCCGGGGCGAGTTGGCGTATTCCCGGGCGAACTCGGCGGCGGAGCGGTTGTCCAGCACCTGATGCGGATTGAGGCTGCCGCCCATGTAGACCAGCTCCTTGGCGAGCGAGGCGAACTCGGGGTCCAGGCGCTGAGCGAGCGCCAGGTTGGTCATCGGACCGCCTTCAATGATGGTGATCTGCCCCGGATATTTCCGCACCATCCGGATCAGGAAGTTGGCGGCGATCTCGTCCTGCGGCTTCGTCTTGGGATTGCCCCAGGGCAGGTCCACGGGGTCGTTGGGGCCGTAGTAGGGGGGCGTGCTTTGGGCCGTCGGCTCGACCCACTGCTTCATCCACGCGCCCTTCCAGGTGAGCTTGCCGTAGATCGCCTCCCAGCGGGTGGTCTGCGCCTCGGTGTTGAGCAGGGGATAGGTGGCGCCGGCCACGACCGGCACGTCGGTCCGGCCCAGGATCTCCAGGCCGCGCAGGGCGTAGGCGGTCGCGCGGTTCACCCAGACGTTGCCGGAAGCCGACGTCAGGCCGAGGACTTCGACGTCATCCGCCTCCAGCAGCATCATGTGCATGAGGCTGAAGCCCTCGTCGTCGATAATGACCTTCCGCCTGGCTTCGGCCGCCTGCACGACCCCGCCCACGGTCGCGGCCATCAGGCCGACGAGCAGCAGTCTCAGCGTCCGCGCAGCGCGAGCTCGGAATTCCGGGAAGCTTGTCATCCGTCGTCCTTCGGTGAGCAGCAGGGCGCCCTGGCCCCCGCCGAAGCGTCGCTTTGGCGGCCAACGTCGGATCGTCAAGCGCCGCTCCGGGGCGGTCGCCGGATTTTCTCGTAACTGCCTATTTGATGCAGATGTCTGCATCGCTCGCGGCTGAGCGAGCCTGAAGACGTCACCGCTCGGCGTCGACCGCCCGCCACTCCGACGTCAGCGCGTCCAGCCGAGCCTTCAGATCGTCGGGCAGCGGCGCCCTCGCCGCGATCAGGCTGTCGGCCAGCTGCTCGGGCTTGCTCGCGCCGATGATCGGCGAGGTCACCGCGGGGTTCGCCAGGACCCAGCCGACGGCGAGCGTGGCTAGGCTGACGCCGGCGTCCGCCGCCAGGCCCCTCAACGCCTCGACCGCCTCGAACTGGCGGTCGTGCCAGTAGCGGTCCTGGTACATGGCGCCCGCCTTGCCGAGGGTGAACCGCGTGCCCTCCGCCGCCGGCCCCGCCGTGTGCTTGCCGGTGAGGAAGCCCCCGGCCAGCGGGTTGTAGGGGATCACGGCGATCCCCTCCTCCGCGCACATCGGCAGGAGGTCCCGCTCGAAGCTGCGGAAGAGCAGGTTGTAGCGCGGCTGGACCGAGACGATCGGCGCTAGGCTCTTCAGCTCGGCGCGGCCGAGCGCGCGGGCCACCTTATGGGCCGGCCAGTTGGAAACGCCTACATAGCGGGCCTTGCCCGAGCGGACGACCGCGTCCAGGGCCTCCAGCGCCTCATCCAGAGGGGTGGTCGAATCGTAAGCGTGCAGCTGGTAGAGATCGACATAGTCGGTTCCGAGCCGCCGCAGCGAGGCGTCGATCGCGTCCAGCACATGCTTTCGCGACATCCCTTGATCCCAGGGATCGGGCCCGGTGCGGCCGACGCACTTCGTCGCCAGCACATGGCGGTGGCGCCGGCCGCTCAGCCATTTGCCGACGATTTCCTCAGTCCGGCCGACGCTCGTGAGATCGCCGCCGAGCGGGTAGACGTCGGCGGTGTCGATGAAGTCGACGCCCCCCTCTGCGGCGGCGTCGAGGATCGCGAAGCTCTGCGCCTCGTCGCACTGCAGGCCGAACGTCATCGTGCCCAGGCACAGGCGAGAGACGCTAAGGCCCGTCCGGCCAAAACGGATGTGTTCCATGCTGCGAGCCTAGGTCCGCCGAGCCGATCCCGCCAGGGCCGGATGCGCCTCGCCTCAGAGCAGGGCCGGCGTGCCCACCCACAGCATCTTCAACTCGCCCTTTCCGGGATTGCGCATGCGATAGGGGTGACGCTGGTCGAAGTGGGCGCTGTCGCCGGGGCCGAGGACGAAGTGCTCGGCGCCCATCCAGACTTCCAGCTCGCCCTCCAGGACGTACCAGAAGCCCTCGCCCTCCCGCCGGCTCATCGGCGCCGCCACCCCGGCCGGCACGGTGATCAGCAGCGCCTCCATGCGCCGCTCCTCATGGGCGCCGCTCAGCCGGACGTAGTCCCCGTGCCCAAGGCCCAGATCGAGATGTTCCGGATCCTTGGCCCGGCGGACGATCTGGCCCGGTGAAGGCGCGCCCACGAAATAGGCCATCTCGACCCCCAGGGCGCCGGCGATGGCGGTGAGCGACACCAGCGAGGGCAAGGCCTGGTCGCGCTCGACCTGGGACAGGAAGGGCACCGACAGCCCGCAGGCGACCGCCAGCTCGCGAAGCGTCATGCCCAGCCGCTTGCGACGATCACGGATGGCGGAGCCGATCGGGGACAGGCTGGGTTTCGGGGGCTCGTCCACGACCGCGGTTTTGTTGGTCAAGCGATCAGCCCGTGTGGTCGGAAATGATCTTCCAACCTGCCGGTCCACGGCGGAACAGCAGGGTCGTAGGCCCGGACTTCACCTCGCCCGTCTTGCGGTCCTTCAGGTGGTAGCGGCCGAGCACGAAGACATAGGTCGGCGACAGCGCGCGGAAGTCCAGGACCTCAAGCGTCAGAACCCCCAGGTCAACCGGGCCGTCGGCCGGCGAAGCGCCGGCGAAGCGCGCGGCGTACCTCGCGCGAATGGCCTCATAGCCGGTGATCACCTGGCCGCTGCTGACATAGCTGGTGGCCGGATCCCGCTCGTAAAGCGTCATGAAGTCGTCGAGCCGCCCGGCCGTCCAGGCGGCGGCGCTCTGGTCCAGCGCCTGCTGAACGGCTTGCTGCGCCGGCATCGCTTCCGCGGCGCCGACCGCCGGGGCCGCCGCGATCATCGCAACTGCGCCAAGTATGAGCTTAGGAACCATCGCCCGCCTTCTCCGCCTGCAAATCCAGCCTAGCTGAGCCGTATCGGTTTGGAAGCATCAAAAAAGTTTGACAGGTACAGAACAGTTTTGGCCCATGCGGACCTTCAGCTTCGCCATGGGGGACCAGATGGCCAATCGAACCTCGTTGCTCGCCGGCGCCTGCGTCGCGGCGCTCGCCCTGCCGCAGGCCGTGGCGGCTCAAGCCGCGAGCGGGCAGACCGCAGCGCAGGTCTCCGAAGTGGTGGTCACCGCCCAGAAGCGCCAAGAGACGGTCCAGACCGTGCCGATCAGCGTCACGGCGTTCACCGGCGACTCGCTCGAGCGTCGCGGCGTGACCAGCGTCGGCGACCTGGCGCGCATCGCTCCGGCCCTGACGGTGATGTCGTCCGGCCCGGGCGAGAACAACCTGATCATCCGCGGCATTTCCTCGATCGCCGGATCGGCCGCGACGGTGGGCTACTATCTCGACGAAACCCCGATCGCCGCCTCCAGCAACGCCGCCCTTCTGTCGACCCGCGGCGTCATCGACCCCTCGGTGCTGGACATCGCCCGGGTCGAGGTCCTGCGCGGTCCGCAGGGCACGCTCTACGGTTCGAGCTCGATGGGCGGCACGGTGCGCTACATCTCGAACCAGCCGAGCCTGGACGCCTTTTCCGGCAACGTCCGCGGCGAAGTCTCGGGCACTGAGCACGGCGGCTTCAACTGGAACGCGCGCGGCGTGGTGAACCTGCCGCTGGTTAAGGACAAGGCGGCCTTGCGGGTCGCGGCCTACTACCGCGACGACGACGGCTACATCGACCGCTACCGCATCGACCCGACCAACTACCTGGCGCCGGACCTGGCCCAGCCCAAGGACAAGAACGTCAACACCTTCAAGTCCTACGGCTTCCGCGCCGCCCTGTTGGTGCAGCCAGATTCGACGCTCTCGATCACGCCGTCCTTCCTCTACCAGTACAGCAAGCTCGGCACGCCCTTCACCTACGACAAGAACCCGGCGTCACGCGCCGACTTCTACCAGGTGCGCGACATCGACGAGCCCAACATCCAGAAGTCCTGGATCGCCAATCTGACGGTGAAGAAGGATGCGGGCCCGGTGGAGCTTGTCTCGTCGAGCTCCTACTACCACCGCAGCGTCAGCCTGGTGGACGACTCCTCGAAGGTCATCAACTTCTTCTTCGGCCTGCCCACCGTCTATCCGGTGGCCATGTCCGGGAGCTATCTCAACAAGGAGTTCACCCAGGAGGTCCGCGCCTCGACCAAGCTCGAAGGTCCGTTCCAGGCGATCGTCGGGGCCTTCTATCATGACGTGAAGGCGCCCCTGCATTCGGAGATCCCGTTCCCGGCCGGCTTCAACGACGCGTTCGGCACGCCCTTCCCGGGCTTCTCGACCATCTACGCGGGCGTGCGCCGCGCCAGGCTGCAGGAGTATGCGGTGTTCGGCGAGGTGTCCTACGCGATCACCCCGACGGTCACCGCGCGCGCCGGCGTGCGCCGCTTCCGGGTCGACCAGGGCTTCTATCAATCCGGCGACGGCGTCTTCAACGGCGGCTTCTCCGAGGTGACGAACTCGTCCCGCGACAAGGGGACCACGCCGAAGGCCACCCTCGAATGGCGGCCGAGCTCGAACCAGATGATCTACCTCACCGCCTCGAAGGGCTACCGGCCGGGCGGTCCCAACAATCCCGCCCCCGCCAGCCTCTGCGGCGCGGAGGTGCAGAGCCTCGGCCTTGGCGCCGACCAGCTCACCCGCTACGGGCCCGATCACCTCTGGAACTATGAGCTTGGGGCCAAGACCAGCTGGCTCGACAAGCGCCTGACCATCAACGGATCGATCTACGACATCGAGTGGAGCAAGGTTCAGCAGCAGATCGTGCTCGCCTGCGGCTTCAATCTCACCGCCAACTTCGGCAAGGCCTACAGCCGCGGCGGCGAGCTGGAGATGGTCTTCCGTCCCGATCGCCATTTCACCTTCAATGCGGCGGCCGGCTACACCAACGCCCGACTGAAGAACGACGTGCCCGGCACAGACGCGAAGGACGGCGACGCCCTGCAGAACGTGCCGCACTGGAACGCCACGGCCGGGGTCGAATACCAGACCCAGTTCGGCGCGGATTACAGCGGCTACGGCCGGGTGGATTACAGCTACGTCGGGCCGTCCAATTTCCTGTTCGACCGCACCAGCCCCTTCTACCGGCGCAAGGGGTTCGCGGTGGTCAACACCCGGGTCGGGCTGCAGAAGGACGGCCAGGCCTGGGAGCTGTCCCTCTTCGTCAACAACCTCTTCGACATCCAGGGCGAGACGGATCTGCCGGTGGCCATCTCCGCCGACCTGCCCACCACCCGCCGGGTGGGGTTGAACCAACCACGCACCGTCGGCATGGCGGTGGAGTACAAGTACTAAGGCGCAGCGCGCGACGGAGCGGCGGCATGTTCTCGCCCAAGACCTATCAGGACCGGCGCGCCGCCCTGGCGGCGCGCCTCCGGCACGGCCTGATCCTGATTCCCGGCGCCGACCCCGCGCCGATGAACTACGCCCACAACACCTACCCCTTCGTGCAGGACGGGACTTTCCGCTACTTCTTCGGCCTGGCTGCGCCGGGGCTCTGCGGCCTGATCGACGTCGAGACCGGCCGCGCCAGCCTGGCCGGCGAAGAGGCGACGCTCGACGACGTCATCTGGACCGGCGCGACCCCGTCGCTGGCGCAGGAGGCCGACCGGGTCGGCGTCGCCGAGGTGCTCGCCCCCGCGGCCCTGCAGGATCGGCTGCGCGCCGCTCGCCAGGCGGGCCGCCCGGTCCACATCCTGCCGCCCTATCGCGGGGAAACCGTCCAGAAGCTCGCCGCCTGGCTCGACCTCGCCCCGGCCCTGGTCCCCCTCGCCGTCTCGCCGGCGTTGATCGAAGCCGTCGTCGCCCTGCGCGAGGTCAAGTCGGCGGCGGAGGTCGCCGAGATGGAGGCCTCGATCGCCGTCGCCGCCCGCCTGCACCACGCGGCGATGCGCGCCACCCGCCCCGGCGCGCTCGAGCGTGAGGTGGTCGCCGAGATGGCGCACATCGTCCAGGCGGAAGGCCTGCAGTTCGCCTATCCGCCGATCTTCTCGGCCCGCGGCGAGGTGCTGCACAACACCAGCTGGGACGGCCTGCTGCAGGCCGGCGACCTGATCGTCAACGACACCGGCTGCACCGGCCCCGGCGGCTACGCCAGCGACATCACCCGCACCCTTCCCGCCTCAGGCCGCTTCGTGGGTCTGCAGCGCGACCTCTATGACCTGGTCCTGGCCGCGCAGACGCAAGCCATCGCCGCCGCCCGCCCGGGCGAGCCCTATCTGGCGCTGCACAAGCTCGCCGCCCAGGTCATGGTGAGCGGCTTGGCTGATCTTGGCCTGTTCACCGGCGATCCGGCGGAGATCGTCGAGTCCGGCGCCTACGCCATCTGCTTCCAATGCGGTCTCGGCCATCAGATTGGACTGGATGTCCACGACATGGAGGCGCTCGGGGAAGATCACGTCGGCTACGACGCCGATCACCGCCGCAGCCCGCTGTTCGGGCTGCGCAGCCTGCGGATGGCCAAGCCGGTCCAAGCCGGCATGACGGTCACCATCGAGCCCGGGCTCTATTTCATCCCGCAGCTTCTCGACATGTGGGAGGCGGAGGGCCGCTTCCGCCAATGGATCGACTACGCCGCCTTCCGGCGCCGCCTTGGCGTCCGTGGCATCCGGATCGAGGACGACGTGCTGATCACCGCGACCGGGGCGCGGATCCTCGGTCCGCCGATCGCCCGCACCCGCAGTGAAGTGGAACAGGTGATGGCGGGCGGGCCGGCGCCGACCCTGAATTGAGCCGGGCTCAGCTCGCGACGCGCCGGTCCTGGGCGGCCGCTGGCGAGCGCAACCGGCTCGGCGAGGCGCCGAACCAGCGAAAGCAGCTGCGCGACAGTACCGAGGTCTCGGCGTAGCCCAGCCTTTCGGCGATGCGGGTCAGCGAGATGTCCGTGTGCCGCAGGTAGCGCAGGGCGACGTCGCGGCGGGCCTCGTCCTTGATCCCTTCGAAGGACCTGCCTTCGGCCTTCAATCGGCGATGCAGGGTCCGCGGGTGGAGGCAGAGGTCGGCGGCCACGCGCTCGTTGTTGCAGTCTTCGCCCCCCAGATACTGCAGGATCAGGCCGCGCACGCGGGCGTGCATCGGCGGCGTCACGCGCGTGAACTTGGTGTCGATGAAGGAGGTCGCCATCTCGTAGAGCTGGACGTCGGGATCGACGATCGGGCAGAGCAGATCCTGCTCGCTGAAGACCACGCCCTCGGTCGGCTGGTTGAAGCGGACCTCGCAGCCGAAATAGTCCCGGTAGGATCTGAGCGGCGACAGCGGCTGGTGGGCGAACAGCACCTCGCGCACGCGCGCCCGGCCCCCGGTGATCTCGACGGCGTTCAGGTGGGCGAGCAACAGGGCCTGTTCGATCGCCTGCTGCTTGTTGGGCAGCCGGTCCAGCAGGATATCCCAGGCGACGAACAGCCTGCGGCGGGCGGGATCGGGCTCGAAGCGCATGCGCGCCGCCAAACTATAGGCGTGGACATGTTTCACCACGTATTCAAGCGCCTGACCCAGGGTGTTGGAGTTCCTCATGGCCACGCCCATCGGCCCGAAGACTCGCCCGCCGCCCTGCAGGGCGGCCAGGCGCAGGCCGAAATCCGGCCGCTGCAGCTCGGCGGCGGCGATTTCCAGCAGGCTGGCCATGGCGCGATAGCCCAGGCACGGGCCGCGGGTCGAGAAGATCGCCGGATCGATCCCGGCGCGCCGCAGCAAGGCTTCGGGATCGCCGCCGAGCTGGCGGACCAGCTGCGGGAAGAACCGCAGCGTGTCGACGTGCAGCAGCTCGAAATCGGCATCGGCAGGGGCGCTGCTCAGCGTATCAACCGCCTCGCCCATCCGATCCTCCTCACGCGCAAATCCTGGCCCTTTTTCAAGCATGACGCCGCAGGCGCTCACCGGCAAGCCTGCGGAAGCGCCGCGCGATGCAGCGGCCATCGCGCCAGGACGGCGTGACCGGTCTTGGAGATCCGCCAGCTCGGCGGGACCATGGGCCGTCATGACGACGCCGCGCACTTGCGTGCGCGGCGCTGCCTTGGATCGCGAACCTCAGGTCGGCCTACGGGACGCCGTGCGCGCGCTGGCGGCTCACTTGAGCGGACGCGGCGCGCCTGCGTTCATGTACTTCGACAGATTGCGGTGAAGATTGGCGATGCTGCGTTCCCGGTAGGGATTGGGCAGGGTCCCGCGGAAGCCGCCGTTCTTCATGCCTTGCTGGACAGCCGCCATGTTGGAGAAGTCCTGCGGCAGGACGGAACCCCACTTCGGATCGTCCTTCTCCGTATATTCCCACTCCGTCGCCGGCTCTTCGCCCTTCGGATAGAGCTCATAGACCGCGACCTCGAAGATGCACTTGTCAGGGTCGTAGCCGTAGGGCCGGGCGCTATAGCAAAGCGAGTTGTTCACCGCGTGGCCGATCTGGAAGTTGGGGAAGATCTGCCAGGCGGTGCCGGCCTTGGCCGTATGCGCAGGATCGACGGTCGGCCAGATCACGCCGCGCTTGGCGTCGTCGGCGCGGGCGGAGTCCAGCCAGTGCTTGAGCACCTGCGGCGCGGGGGTTCCTTCCGGCAGCTCGTCGACCAGGCGCAGCGCCGCGTCGACCAGGGTCCGCGTGGTGTTCGTGTTGACCTGCTCCCAGGTGTAGGTCTGCATCTCCGCGGTCTTGACCCGCGGATCGCCGCCCGACCCCAGGCGCAGCTTCGCCTGGTTCTCGTCCAGCCCTTTCGGCGCGTCGTAGCCGATGTTGCTGTGCAGGCCCTGGGCCCGGGCCCAGCCGCGGAAGTCGCCGAACGACATGAACTCGGGGTGGGTCACCTCGACATGGTAGATCTCGGCGAAGGCCTCCATGGCGACCTTCCAGTTGCAGTCGAAGACGATCCATTTGCGCCACCGCGGACGCATGTTCTGCAGCTCGAAGGGGTCGAGCAGCCCGGCCGCCGGCTCCAGAAACTCGCGCAGCGGCCCGCAATCCGGATCCATGTTGATCCAGATCCAGCCGCCCCAGGTGTCGACCTTGACCTCGCCCAGGCGGGTGCGTTCGTCGGTCAGCTTCCCCTGCCAGTCGTCCTTTTCGAGGATGTAGGTGCAGCGGCCGTCCAGGTCGTAGGTCCAGCCGTGGAAGCCGCAGACGAACTTCACCCGGTCGCCCTTGGCGTTCTTGGCGCCGGGCGGGGTGTCGACCAGCCGGCGGCCGCGGTGCGAGCAGACGTTGTAGAAGGCCTTGATCGTGTCGGGCGCGGTGCGGACGACGATCAGCGAGTCCTCGAGGATGTCGTAGGTCAGGAAGTTCCCGACTTCGGGGATCTCCTCGACCCGGCCGACCTGCTGCCAGACCTTGCGCCACAGCTTGTCGCGCTCCGCCCGGACATAGGCCTCGGACACATAGGCCTCGGCGCCGAAGGTGACCGGCGCGGTCAGGTCTTCGGCGGACTCAACAACCTGGCTGATATCGTTCATCGCATCCTCACCCACTCAATTTGCATCCCACGGCCTCAGACTTATCGCCTGATGGCCTCGCGGAAGCTCTCGTCCTTCAGGGAGAGGGAGGTGTCTCGAACCACGCTCGCCCGTCAGGCCTCGACCGACAGAAAGCCGCAGAGGATGTCATGGACGGCGTGCCCGCGACTTGACGCTGCCGGACAAAGGCGGCGCCAGTCTGACAGAAGCTTGCTGGCTTTTCGAGGCGCTCGTCACCCCTTCCGGGCCATCTCGAAGCTGCGCACGATGTGGTCGACATGGGCCGAGGGCACCACCGGCAGGATCCAGGGGTCGTCCTTGGCGCGGATGTCGTCGATCCGTTCGCCCACCTGCCCCATGGTCCACGCCGGCTGATAAACGCCGTGGGTTTCGCCGATGAAGGCCTGCGCCACCCGGCCGGCGATGGCGACGTACATCTCCCCGGTGACCGAGCAGGACTCGTGGGCCAGCCAGCCGACGACCGGCGCCACCAGCTCCGGCCCCATGGCCGGGTAGGCCGACGTATCGATCCCTTCGGCCATCCGCGTCACGGCGCCGGGAACGATGACGTTGCACTTCACCCCCTCGGCCTCGCCCTCGATCGCGGCGACGTTGGAGAGGCCGATGATGCCGGCCTTGGAGACCCCGTAGTTGGTAACCCTGTGGTTGCCGTAGAGTCCGCCGATCGACGAGGTCAGTACGATGCGGCCGTAGCCCGCCGCGCACATCAGCGGAAAGGCCGGCCGGACCACGTGGAAGGCGCCGCGCAGATGCACGTCCAGGACGGCGTCGAAGTCCTCGTAGGAGAGCTCCTTCAGCGACCCGTAGCGAACATTGCCGGCGTTATGGATGAGGATGTCGATCCGGCCGTAGGCCTCGATGGCCGCGTCGATGATCGCCTTGCCGCCTTCCGGCGTCGCGACGGACTCGGTGCAGGCGATCGCCTCTCCGCCCGCGGCCTTGATCGCCTGGACCACCTCTTCAGCGGGACCGAGGTCGACGCCCTCGCCCTTCATGCTGCCGCCGGGATCGTTGACCACGACCTTCGCGCCGTTCGCCGCGAGGAGTTCGGCGTAGGCGCGCCCCAGCCCCCGGCCGGCGCCGGTGATGACGGCGACGCGGCCGTCGAATCTCAGTTCAGACATGGGGCTTTCCTCCAGTTTTTATGGCCGGCGCGGCCTTGACCTCAGCGGCTCTTCCACTCCGGCCGACGCTTCTCGGCGAAGGCCCTCGGGCCTTCCTGCGCGTCCTCGCTCTTGTAGGTGTATTCATGCGCCGCGCGCGCCGCCTGCAAGGCGGCCGCCCGGCCCATTTCGGTCGCGAGCATGACGGTTTCGCGTCCGGCCTTCACCGACAGCGGCGCGCCGTCGAGAATTTCGTTGGCCAGCTCGATCGCCGCGTCCAGCAGCGCCTCCGGTTCGGCCAAACGGTTGACCAGGCCGATCTCATAGGCGCGCTGCGCCGTGATCGGCTTACCGGTCAGGATGATCTCCATCATGATCCGCTGCGGGATCATATGGATCAACGGCGCCGCCCAGGGCGATCCCCGGCCCACCTTCACCTCGGTGATCGCGAAGCGGGCAGCGGTGCTGGCGACGCAGAGGTCGCAGGCCTGGGCGATCATCCAGCCGCCGGCGAAGGCCACGCCGTTGACGGCCGCGATCGTCGGCTTGGAGAGCTCGATGTTGTCGCCGGGCACCGGGAACATGTCGCGCGGCGGGACCGCCATGCGCGTCTCGGTCATCTCCTTCAGGTCGCCGCCGGCGCAGAAAGCCTTTTCGCCGGTCCCGGTGAGGATGGCGACGCGCAGGGCCGGATCACGCTCGAAGCGGTCCCAGGCGGCGAACAGGCCCTGGCGGACCTCATGGCTCAGCGCGTTTCGGCTGTCGGGCCGATTGATGGTGATGATCGCGATCCCGTCGTCGCGGGCGTCGAACAGGACGGCGTCGCTCATCAGAAGCCCCTCCGCTGGATGTCGTGAGCCGACCGGTCGAGCTCCTCCCGGAAATCCGGATGGGCGATGGCGATCAGCCGGCGTGTGCGCTCGGCGAGCGTCTGGCCCTTGAGTTCGGCCGCGCCGAATTCCGTAACGATCACGTCCACGTCGCTGCGCGCGGTGGTGACCGGCCCGGACAGGGCCGGCGCGATGCGGCTGAGCTTGCCGCCCTTGGCCGTGGCCGGAAGCGCGATGATCGAACGGCCGCCGGGCGAGCGGGCGCCGGCGCGGACGAAGTCCACCTGGCCGCCGGTTCCGCCGAGATAGGTGGAGCCGCTCTGCTCGGCGTTGACCTGGCCGGTGAGGTCGACCTCCATCGCCGAGTTGATGGTCACCAGCCGCTCCAGCCGGGCGAGCACCGCCGCGTCGTGGGTGTAGGAGGTCGCGCACATGCGGATCAGCGGATTGCGATGGGCGAAGTCGTAGAGCCGGCGCGTGCCGATCAGGGCGCCGTTGATCGAGACCCCGGTGTCGATCGCCTTGCGCGCATTGGTGACCACGCCGGCCTCGACCAGCTCCACCAGGCCGTCCCCGAGCATGCCGGAATGGACGCCCAGATCCTTGCGGTCATGCAGCAGGCGCAGGATGGCGTCGGGCGTCGCGCCGACGCCGGTCTGCAGCACCGCGCCGTCGCCGATGTAGGCGGCCGCGAACCGGGCGATCGCCTCGTCCGTCGGACCGATCTTGGCCGGCGCGACCTCGACCGGCGGCCGCGAGACCTGCACGGCGACGTCGATACGCGCAGCGGGCAGCAGCTCGCCATAGGTGAAGGGGACCTGGTCGTTGACCTCGGCGATGACCACGCGGGCCTTGGCCACGGCCGCCTGCACATGGTCGCTGATCAGGCCGAAGCTGTGGTTGCCGTCGGCGTCCGCCGGACTGACCTGCACGAAGGCGACGTCGCAGCCGATGATCCCCTGCTCGATCATCGGACCGATCTGGCTGACGTGGGCCGGGATGACGCTGAGCCTGTGGGCGGCGGTCAGCGAGCGCAGGGCGCCGATCGCCCCCATGCTGGAGATGGCGAAACTGTCCGCCGCCTCCGGCGTCAGCTGGCCCGAGAAGCTGGTGGCGATGAAGGCCGAGAGCTCGCCGATGTCGCGGCCCTGGGCGATCAGGGCGTCGATCAGCGTGCTCGGCTCGCCGCAGGCTTGGCCGATGACGATCCGGTCGCCGCGACGCAGGAATTGGCGAAGGTCCAGCCCCGCCGCGTCGGTGACCACCGCCATCAGAGCCCCGCCAGCTTGAGCAGGGCCTGGGCGCGGGCGAGGTAGGGCCGGTCGAGCATGCCGCCCTTGTAGCCGATGGCGCCGACGCCGGGATTGGCGGCGAAGATGTCGACGATCTCCTGCGCCGTCGCCACCTCCTCAGCGGTCGGGGTGAAGGCGGCGTTGATCACGTCGACCTGGGCCGGGTGGATCGCCAGCATGCCGCGGTAGCCGTCGCGGCGCACCTGCTCGGCCCGCTTGCGCAGGCCTTCGAGGTCGCGGAAGTCGCCCTGGATGGTCTCGATCGGCGCCACGCCCGCGGTCGCCGCCCCGATCAGGCAGAGGCTGCGCGCCAGCTGGTAGGTGAAGGCGTAGCTGCCGTCCGGATTGCGGTTCTCGCTGGCGCCCAGGGAGTCGGCGAGGTCCTCGGCGCCCCAGGTCATCGCCACCAGCCGCGGCGCGTCGCGATAGTCGCCGGTGGTGTACATGGCCTCGGCGCATTCGGTGACCAGGGCGATCACCTTGGTCGAACCGACGTCGATGCCAAAGGCGGCTTCCAGGGCGGTCAGATAGTGGTTCAGCAGCTCGACGTCGGCCCGGCCGCGGGCCTTGGGCAGCATGATCCCGCCCGGACGGCCGGCCATGATCGCCGCCAGGTCGACCACGGTGTGCGGACCGTCGAGCGGATTGACCCGCACCCACAGCCGCTCATGGCCGCTGGCCTGGGCCTTCAGGAAATCCAGCACCATCGTGCGGGCCTGAGGCTTGGACTCCGGCGAGACCGCGTCCTCGAGGTCGAAGACGACGATGTCGGCGGTGCTCGCCGCCGCCTTCTCCATCTTCCGCTCGCTGTCGCCCGGCGCGAACAGCCACGACCGTGCGCTGAAGACTTCGTCCTGGGTCGCCATCACATTGCGTCCTTGCTGATTATTTCGCCGACCTGACTATCCTTTTGGCCGCCTCAATACGACTTCGGAAGTTCCAGGACCTTCTCGGCGAGGTAGTTCAGGATCATGTGCGGGCTGATCGGCGCCGTGCGCGGGATCAGCACTTCGCGCAGATAGCGCTCCACATGGTATTCCTGCGCATAGCCCATGCCGCCCAGGGTCAGCATGGCGGTGTGGCAGGCCTCGAACCCGGCCTCGGCCGCCAGATACTTGCCGGCGTTCGCCTCGACGCCGCAGTCCAGGCCCTTATCGAACAGGTTGGCCGCCTTCAGCACCATCAGGTTGGCCGCCTCGACCTGCGCCCAGCACTTGGCCAGCGGATGCTGGATGCCCTGGTTCATGCCGATCGGGCGGTCGAAGACGATGCGTTCGCGCGCATAGCGGGCGGCCTTCTGGATCGCCACTCGCCCGAGCCCTGTGGCCTCTGCGCCCAGGAGAATGCGCTCCGGATTGAGGCCGTGGAGGATGATCTTGAAGCCGTCCCCTTCCCCGCCGATCCGGTCCTCCTCGGGGATGAACAGGTCCTCGATGAAGAGCATGTTCGAGTCGACTGCGTGCCGGCCCATCTTGTGGATCAGGCGCACTTCGATCTTCGAGCGATCGAGGTCGGTGAAGAAGAGCGACAGCCCCTGGGTCTTCTTCTTGACCTCATCCAGCGGCGTGGTGCGCGCCAGGATCATCATCTTGTTGGCGACCTGGGCGACCGAGATCCAGATCTTCTCGCCGGTGACCCGATAGCCGCCTTCGACCTTGACCGCCCGGGTCTTCAGCTTGGTGGTGTCGAGGCCGGTGTTCGGCTCGGTCACCGCAAAGCAGATCTTGTCCTGGCCGCTCAGCACCGGCGGGATCATCCGCTGCTGCTGCTCCTCGGTCCCGAAGATGGCGACCGGCTGCATGCTGAACACCGGGCCGTGGATGCTCGAGGCCGCGGTCATCCCGCCGCCGGATTCGGCGACGGCCTGCATCATGATCGCCGCTTCGGTGATGCCGAGGCCCGCGCCGCCGACGCTCTCGGGCATGGCGATGCCGAGCCAGCCGGCGTCGGCCATCGTCTTGTGGAACTCATGCGGGAAGACCTCGTCCCGGTCCCGCTCGAGCCAGTACTCGTCCGGGAACTTCGAGCAGATCTTCAGGATGGCTTCGCGAATGCCTTCCTGGTCCGGCGTGAGTGAAAAATCCACGATCGTGAGCCCTGGCTGCGGCGAATTACGCCCGGCGGCTTAGCAGCCATCGCCGGTCACAGCAACCGCACGGCGTGCCGATATCGGCCCATACGACCGAAATATGTATGGCGTCCGGCGTGCAGATCCGTTAGCGACGAGGCGTCATTGGGAGGAGTTCATGGGCGATCCCACGAAGCACGCAGGCCCGCTCGCCGGCATCCGCGTGATCGATCTCACGGCGATGGTCATGGGACCCTACTCCACCCAGATCATGGCCGACATGGGCGCGGACGTGATCAAGGTCGAGCCTCCGGCCGGCGACAACACCCGCTACATCTCCGTCGGCCCCGCGCCCGGACTGGGCGGCGTCTTCGTCAATGTGAACCGCGGCAAGCGCAGCATCGTGCTCGACCTGCAGACCGAGGCGGGCAAGGTCGCCCTGCGCAAGCTGATCGAGACCGCGGACGTCTTCATCCATTCGATGCGCGCCAAGGCGATCGCCAAGCTCGGCTTCAACTACGAGGCCGTCTCCGCCATCAATCCGGGCATCGTCTACACCAACTGCTACGGCTACGGCCGGCGCGGGCCCGAACGGGACCGGCCCGCCTATGACGACACCATCCAGGCCGAATGCGGCCTGACGGCCGTCCAGCAGCTGCTGACCGGAAATGCGGACTACGTCGGCACCATCATGGCCGACAAGGTGTCCGGCATGACCGCCCTCTACGCCACCGTGATGGCGCTGTTCCACCGCGCCCGGACCGGCGAAGGCCAGGAGGTGGAGGTCTCCATGTTCGAGACCATGGCCTCCTTCATGCTGGTGGAGCACGCCAACGGCGCCATGTTCACCCCGCCGCTCGGCCCGGCCCACTACCCGCGGGTGGTGGCGCCGAACCGCAAGCCCTATCGGACCAAGGACGGCTACATCTCCGCCCTGATCTACAACGACAAGCACTGGGGCCTGTTCGTCGAGGCCGTACAACCGGCCTGGGCCGGCGCCGAACTCGCCACCCTCGAACAGCGCGCGCGCCAGATCGACAAGGTCTACGGCCTGCTGGCGGAGACCTTCCAGGAGCGCACCACCGAGGAATGGCTCGAGCTGCTCACCCGGCTCGGCATCCCGGCGGCGCCGCTGCGCACCACCGACGAACTGTTCGACGACCCGCACCTGAACGCCGTCGGCTTCTTCGAGACCGTCGATACGCCCCAGGGCCCGGTGCGCTTTCCGGGCGTCCCGACCTGGTTCTCGCAGACGCCCGGCCATGTCGCCGGCCCCGCGCCGGCGCTGGGCGCCGACACTCACGCGGTGTTGGCGGAGCTCGGATTGGCTGACCCGCCGCAGCAGCCGGCGCCGGTTCCGGCCAGCGACGGCCTGATCTAGGCCGCCTCAACCTAGGACCGCGCCGCCGTTCGGTAGCCGAGGCTGCGGGAGATCGCGGCGGCCTCCTGGAGCACGAGGCGCGCCAGCTCGGCGCGCTGGTCCTGGAGCCGCGAACTGGGCGCAGCGACGATCAGCGCGCCAATGACGGTTCCGGCGGCGTCATGGATCGCCGAGGCGGTTCCCGTCACGCCGTCCACCGCCTGGTCCACGGTCTGCGCCACGCCTGTCTTGCGCGCTTCCGCCACCGCCGCGGCGATCCGGCGCTTCTCGGTCTCCGTCTGGTCCGTCAATCGCTGCGGCCTGAGGCGGCGGAGATAGCGCTCCAGCTCCTCCTCCGGAATCGCCGCCAGGAGGGCGCGCCCGCCCGCAGTGGAGTACAGCGGCCGGCGGTCGCCAACCGACACGGCGAAGCGCACGGCGTTGCGGCTTTCGATGACATCGACGTAGGTCATGGTCTCGCCGTCGTCGTCGCGCACCGCGAACAGGACGGTCTCATGCGAACGATCCGCCAGTCGCCGCATGCCGTCGCGCACCAGATCCGATGACTGGAAGCGCCGACGCGCCTCCATGAGCGCGCTGCCCAGGCCGAAAGCCCCCGGCCCGAGACGATAGGCGCCATCCGTGGAGACGACGAAGTCTTCCTCCGCGAGCCCCCGCAGCAGGGCGGCCAGGCTGCTCTTCGGCGTGTTGAGGACCCGGCTGAGGTCGGCCAGGCTGATGGGCCTGGGGCTGGCGCACAGGGCTTCCAGGATCTGGATCACGCGCGTGACGGACTGCGGTGAGTTCACGCGGCGATCATCGGTGACCATCGAGACCTTCAGACTCCACGCGCGGCGAGCGGATCGCGCCGCGGCTGCAGCCTCATATGCTGTGGAATCACGGCTGTCGCCAAACGCACAAACCTCGCGCCGACCGCGGTTGGGAGCGCTCAAGCCTGAGGCTCCGTCGACCTTGCGCTCAGCTCGAGCCAGTCGAGCTCCTCCTCGATGCGCCGATAGGCGTCGTCGCCGATGGTTCCGGCGCGTCTCAGGTCGCCGATCGCGGCGCGCGATGCGCGCACGACCCGCCGCCGCAGCTCATTGTCGGGCGTGTCGCGAGAATCTCCGCCGTCCCGAGCCCGGCCAAGCGCTCCGGCGTACTCCTCCTTGAGGCGCTCGGCGGCCGGCGTCCGATCGCCTTCCAGCTCGCTCATGGCGGCCTTCAGCGCCGCCTTGCGCCCGAGCCACAGCTCCCGCTCGACCACCGTATCCTTCGGAATACCCAGGAGACTCAGAAGGGGGCGGAGCGTCAGCCCCTGGAGGATCAGCGTGCCCAGCACCACGACAAAGGCGGTGAGCTGGATGAAGTCGCGGTCGGGAAAGCCGGCGGGCAGCGCCATGGCGGCCGCGAGGGTGACGATCCCGCGCATCCCCGACCATCCGATGACCAGCCCATCCTTCGCCGTCGGCGGCGGAATGGAAGATCCGACCGCCTGCTGCGGGAGACGCCGGCCCTTCATGGTCACGATCGCGTGGTGCGTCATGACCCAGGCGAGCCGCACCACGATCACGACCGCAAGGATGACGAGCGCCCCGCCCAGGTAGCGGAGCCGATCCGCAAGACTCAGCCCCTCCAGGATGGGGCCGAGCTGGAGCCCGACCAGGGTGAACGCCAGCACGTTCAGGACGACGGTCACGGTCTCCCAGATGGCGAAGGACGGCACCCTCAGATGGGCCGGCATCGGCGACCCGGTCCGCTGCGCCATGGTGAGCCCGAAGACGACGATGGTGACGACGCCGGAGAGCCCGAGGTGCTCGGCGAGAAGCCAGATGCCGAACGTCGTGACGAACTGCAGAATGACCGAGCTCGGCGCATCCGGGATCCGCTGCACCAGCAGGCCGACGGGCCGCGCCAGCAGCCAGCCGGTCACCACGCTGCCGAAGAAGACCAGGGCGAAGGTCGGGACGGCGCCGGCCGCGCTGAATCCGCCGGCCGCCACAGCTCCGACGGCGAGCCGGTAGATGAGCAGCGCCGAGGCGTCGTTCAGCAGGCTCTCGCCTTCGAGCACCATGCGGATGCGATGCGGCGGATTCACCTGTCGGAGCACGGCCAGGGCGGCGACCGCGTCCGGCGGCGCCACCAAGGCGCCGAGCGCGATCGCCGCGGCCCAGGGCATGTCCGGCACGAGCTGGCGGGCTGTGAAGGCCACCGCGACGGTCGTCACCGTGACGGCGACCAGGACCAGCGACGAGACGGCGACCCAGTTCCGGCGAAGATCCCGCAGCGAAGCGTCATAGGCCGCATCCAGTAGAACCGGCGCGACGAACAGGGCGAGAATGAGCTCTGGCGGCAGCTCCAGCCGCGGCGCCCCCGGCAGGAAGGCCAGCAAGGCCCCGCCGCAGGCCAGCAGCGTCGGATAGGGAATGCTCAGCCGCCTGGCGACGATCGAGAGAACCGTCGCCCCGAGCAAGAGCAGAAGGATGGTCTCGAACACGTGCATCAGCGCGACAGTCCCCTCTCAAGACGCCCGCTGCCGCACGGCCTGCAGCAGAACGCCCCCTGCCCGCCGCTCGTCACTCGAACGCCGGAATGACCTCCTGGGCGAAGACCTCGGCGTATTCAACGAACTTCGCGGCCGGAAGGCCGGGGGGCTTCATCATCATGAAGTGCTCCACCGGGATGCGCGACTGCATCGCCCGGAAATAGTCGATCGCCAGCTCCGGGGTCAGGATGTTCAGGATGCCGCTGGTCTTGAACGCCTCCAGCGTCATCGGCTTGAGCACGGTTTCGTCGCCCAGGCCGGACGCCTTTTCCTCGTTCAGCCATTCGCCATAGGTATTGTTCACGTGGTGGTAGTAGGGGGCCAGCTCGTCCATGGCCTTCGCGGGATCCTTGGCGACGGCGAGGAACAGGCCCTGGATGCGGATCCGCGCAGCCGCCGGATCCTTTCCTTCGGCGCGCAGCTTCTCCACGTAGACGTCGCAAACCTCTTCATTGCCGAAATAGCCGTCGCCGTATTTCGCGACCCGGGCCATGGCCTTGTCGGCGAAGCCTCCGATGTAGAGAGGGATGCCGCCCCGTGGCGGAGGCGGCATGATCGTCGCGTCCTTCACGGTGAAATGCTTGCCTTCGAATGAGACCGTCTCGCCCGCCCAGAGCTGGCGGACGATCTGCAGAAACTCGTCGAACCGACGGCCGCGCGTGGAGAAGTCGACGCCGTAGGCGTCGGTTTCACGCCGGCGGTAGCCAATGGCGAGCGCCATCTCGAGGCGGCCGTTCGACAGGATGTCGAGCACGGCGCACTCCTCCGCGAAGCGCACGGGGTGATAGAGCGGCGCCAGGGCGATCGCCGAGCCGAGCCGGATCGTCCTGGTGCGGGCGGCGATCGCCGCCAGGGCGACCAGCGGCGACGGAATGTAGCCGTCCTGCGCGCCGTGATGCTCCGGAACCCAGGCGCCTTCGAAGCCGACGCTTTCGCTCCAGGCGATGACGTCCAGGGTCTCGGCGTAGAGATCCGCCCACGGCTTGCGCCACGGCTCCGGATTTCGGAAGTCGTAGAGGTAGCCGAAGGTCAGTTTCGTGGACACGTTTCTCTCCCGGAGACGTCGTTGGGCCGGCCAGGATGCACGAGCCCTGCGGTCGAGATATTGACCTTCGCTGACGGACCGCCGACCTCAGGGGACATCGCGCTCCTGCCGCCAGAGTCCCCCGCATTCTGTCGTTCCAGGTCAAGACATTCGGGCCGTGATGGCCGGAATGACGTCTGGATGGCGACGACCGACGCGCCGAACGCGCGGCAAGACCCGACTGAACTTCGAACGGCGGTCAGCCGCGAGGCCGCATGGCTCAGGCCGCGCTTCCGCCACAACGTGCGATTATGTGCGCACTCGCCCGAAATCGGTTCAACTACTGACGGCAGTTAACTTCCGCCTCCGATTTTGGCCGCTATATAGAACCGTAGAGCGCCCGCACGCGGACCGCCTCACGCCTTCAAGGAATTCAGAGACGACAATGGACGCACAGATCAAAAAGCTCCCGGCGGTGAATCTGACGCCGCTCACCGGCTCGGAGGTCAAGGCCACCCCCGATGACCTGACGAGCGGCGCGCACGGCGCCGAGCTTCGGGCCCTCCTCGAAGCCCGCGGCGTCCTGATCTTCCGCAACATCGACCTGTCGGACGAGCAGCAGCTGGCCTTTTCCGAGACGCTCGGCACGGTGGTCCGGCACGGCGATCGCTCGCCGATCCAGAAGATCACCCTCGACCCGAACGTCGACATGGCCGCCGAGTACCTGAAGGGCTCGCTGTTCTGGCACATCGACGGCGCCACCGAAGGCACGCCCAACCTCGCGGCCACCCTGGGCGCCCGGCGCCTGCCGCCGTCCGGCGAGGGCGACACCGAATTCGCCAACACCTACGCCGCCTGGGACGCCCTGCCGGAAGACGAGAAGAAGGCGATCGAGAAGCTGCGGGTGGTGCACAGCTTCGAGGCCGCTCAGAGCGTGGTCTATCCGCAGCCGAGCTATGAGCAGGTGTTGGCTTACCAACAGCATGGACGCCGCTCCCAGCCGCTCGTCTGGACCCACCGCTCGGGCCGCAAGTCCCTGGTTCTCGGCTGCACGGCCTCGCACATCGAGGGCATGGCGCCTGAGGAAAGCAGCCTGCTCCTGGCCAAGCTGCTGAGCTGGTCGACCCAGCCGCAGTTCGTCTATCGCCATAAGTGGCAACCGGGCGACCTGCTGATCTGGGACAACACCGGCACGATGCACCGGGTCCAGCCCTACGATCCGGCCGAACGGCTGATGCACCGCACCACGCTGGCGGGCGAAGAAGCCATCGCCTAGGACGGGCGGCGGCCGCGTCCGCGCGACCGCACCCTCCGAAGAGATTTGGGCGGCGCCCGCGCGCCGCCCCTGCTTTCGATGGACGGACCGGGGGGCCTGGACCCTCCGGGGCCGCGATCCACGCCGCTTGAGGCCCCAACCATGCAGACCCCGTCACTCTCGATCGCTCACGGGATCCCGCTCAGTGACGAGCCCGGCCTCGGCGCCCTCACCCTCCCCGGCTACCTGCGTGAGGTGACGGACCGTTACGCCGAGCGCGAAGCCCTGGTCATGCGTCATCCCGCCACGAAGGGGGCCGACGGGACGGTGGACCGCTGGAGCTACGCCGAGCTGTGGGACCGGGCCATGGGCGTCGCCCGCGCCCTGGTCGCCTGCGGAGTCGGCAAGGGCGAACGCGTCGGGGTCATGATGACCAACCGGCCGGAGTGGATCTCATCGGTGTTCGGCGTGACCCTGGCGGGCGGGGTGGCCGCAACCATCTCGACCTTCTCCACGCCGGCGGAGCTCGAATACCTGCTGCAGGTCTCGGGCGTTTCCATCCTGCTGCTGGAAGGCCAGGTCCTGAAGAAGGACTTCGCGGCCATCGTCAGCGAGCTGGAGCCGCAGCTCGCTCAGGCTCGGCCGGGCGAGCTGGCCTCGCGCAAGTTTCCCTACCTGCGGCGCGTAGCCGTCATCGGCGAAGGCGCCGGCGGCGCGATCGAGACCTGGTCCGAGTTCCTGGCGCACGGCGAGGCGGTCGATCCTGACCTGGTCCAGTCGCGGGCCGATGCGCTGAAGCCCGCCGACCCCGGCCTGCTGTTCTTTTCCTCCGGCTCCACCGGCAAGCCCAAGGGGATCCTTTCGGCGCACCGGGGCGTCGCCATCCAGTGCTGGCGCTGGCGGCGCATGTGGGCCCTGGGCGACGACGTCCGCTGCTGGAGCGCCAACGGCTTCTTCTGGTCCGGCAACTTCGGCATGGCCCTGGGCGCGACCCTCTCGGCGGGCGGCAGCCTGGTGCTGCAACCGACCTTCGAGCCGGTCGAGGCCCTGCGGCTGATGGAGCTCGAGCGCGTCACCTTCCCGGTCGCCTGGCCGCACCAGTGGGCGCAGCTCGAGGCGGCGTCGAACTGGTCGACGACGGACCTGTCGAAGATGATCTACGTCGACCCCAAGACGCCGATGGGGCGACATCCCACGGTCGCCACCGACTGGGACGAGCCGCTGCGCCAGTACGGCAACACCGAGACCTTCACCATCGTCACCGGCTTTCCCTCGGGCACGCCGGCCGAGACGATCGGAGACAGCTTCGGCGGGGTCCTGCCGGGCAATACGATCAAGATCGTCGATCCGCTCACCGGCGAGACGACGCCCCTGGGCCAGCGCGGCGAGATCGCGGTCAAGGGCCCGACCCTGATGCTGGGCTATATCGGCATCCCGCTCGACGAGACCCTGGACGGCGAAGGCTTCTTGCGCAGCGGCGACGGCGGCTGGCTCGACGCGACCGGCCGGCTGTTCTGGGAAGGCCGGCTGAACGACATCATCAAGACCGGCGGGGCCAACGTCTCGCCCGTCGAGGTGGACGAGGCGCTCGCCGCCTACCCGGGCGTCAAGCTGACCCGCACCGTCGGCGTGCCGCACGAGACCCTGGGCGAGATCGTCGTCGCCTGCGTCGTACCCCACGAGGGCGCGGCTCTGCAGGAAGCCGCGCTGCGCGATTTCCTCAAGGAGAGCCTGGCCAGCTACAAGGTCCCGCGCCGCGTGCTGTTCCTGCGCGAGGACGACCTCTCCCTGACCGGCAGCGCCAAGGTGAAGACCAGCGAGCTGCGCGAGTTCGCCGCCAAACGGCTCGCCGACGAAGCGGCCAGCGCCTGACGCCCGACCGATTGGCCCTGCCTATCGGCCCCAGAGCGAATCCGGATTTGCGCGCGGCGCGGCGCCGGGTCTAACCCGGAGGCAGAGCCCGCCCTCGAGCGGCGGGAGAACTCGGGAGGCGCGATGTCCAGGCTTGCGGGAAAGGTGGCCCTGGTCACCGGGTCGGGGCGCGGGATGGGACGGGTGATCGCCCTGCGGCTGGCCGAGGAGGGCGCGGCGGTGGTGATCAACTACGCCGCCAGCCGCCAGGGCGCCGAAGAGGTGGTGGAGACCATCCGCAAGGCCGGCGGCCAGGCGGTCGCCTATCAGGCGGACATCACCAAGCGCGCCGAGGTGGCCCGGCTCTTCGAGGACATCGACCGCGAGCCCGGCCGGCTCGACATCGTCGTCAACAGCGCGGGCGTCAGCGGCGGTGCGCCGCTCGCCGGCATGAGTGACGAGCACATCGACCAGCTGTTCGGCATCAACCTTTTGGCCCCGCTCTATGTCGCCAGCGAAGCGGCCAAGCGGCTGGGCGAAGGCGGGCGGATCGTCAACATCGGCTCCAGCCTGGCGCAGTTCCCGATCGCCGGGGCCAGCGTCTACGCCGCGGCCAAGTCAGGCCTGAAGGCCTTCACCGAGGTCTGGGCAAAGGAGCTGGGCCCCAAGGGGGTCACGGTCAACACCGTGGTTCCCGGAGCCACCGCGCCGGGCATGGCGGAGCGCACGCCGCCCGCCTACCGCGAATTCTACGAGAAGGCCTCGCCCTTCGGCCGCATCGGCCGGGCCGAGGAAATCGCCGCCGTCGTCGCCTTCCTCTGCTCCCCCGAAGCGAGCTGGGTGTCCGGCGCCCACATCCTGGCCAACGGCGCGGCGAACGCCTGACGTTCCAAGGGGCGTCAGCCGAACGCGGCTACCGCGTCGGCAAGGGCTTCGTCTCGATCGCCGGCGCCTCTTCCCAGCCGCCGCCGAGGGCCTTGAACAGGCTGATCTGGGCGGAGGCGCGATCGGCCTGGGCCTGGGCGAGCGCCGCGCGGGTCGTCGCCCGGTCACGCTCGGCGTCCAGCAGTTGCAGGAAGCTGTCGGATCCGGCCCGGAAGCGCAGGTCGGACAGCTCCGCCGCCCGCTCGCTCGCCGTCGCGGCGCGGCTCAGCGCAGCCTCCTTCTCGGCCGCGCCGCCCAGCCGCGCGAGCGCCTGTTCGGTCTCCTGCAGGGCGAGCAGGACGGTCCCGTCGAACGCCGCCAGGGACGCCTGGGCCGTCGCCTGGCTCTCGCGCACCCGCGCCCGGGCCGCGCCATTGAACGGGAAGTTCCAGCTGATCAGCGGCCCCACCGAATAGGTGAAGGACTGGTCCCGGCCGAGATCGGCGAGCTTCGGCGCGCCGAGCGTCACCGATCCGGCCAGGGTGATGCTCGGATAGAGTTGCGCGGTGGCGACGCCGATCCTCGCGACATCCGCCGCCAGCGTTCGCTCCGCGCCCCGCACGTCGGGCCGACGCGCCAAGAGGGCCCGGCCGTCGCCCACCGGGATCGGCAGCCTGGCCGCGGGCGGCGCCGTGCACCGTTCGGCTGCGGCGTCCACCGCCGCCGGCGGATCGCCGGTCAGTACGGCGAGCGCATAGAGGGCGGCCCGACGCTCGGCCTCGAAACTGGGGACCTGGGCGCGCGCCTGTTGGTACAGCACCTGGGCCTGGGCGAAGTCGCGTTCGCTGCTGCGGCCGCCGCGGAACATCCGGTCGGTGAGGTCGAGCGTGCGCGCCTGCAGCTCCGCCGTCTGCCGCGCCACGGCGGCCTGGGCGGCGAAGGAACAGGCGTCGACGTAGGCGCGGGCCGTCTCCGCCGCGACCGAGACCCGCGCAGCGTCGACCTCGGCCTGAGCCGCCCGGTAGTCGGCGCGGGCGGCCTGGACCGAGCGGGTGACGCCGCCGAACAGGTCGACCTCGTAGGCGGCGTCGAAGCCCGCGCTGTAGAAGTCAGTGGTCACCGGGCTCGCGCCCAGGCCCGGGCTGACGCGTTCGTGGGCGGCCTGCGCGCTCGCCTCGCTGGTCGGCGCCCGCCCGGCCCGCGCCTCGGAGAGCGCGGCGCGCGCCCGCTGCAGGTTGGCCGCGGCCTGACGCAGGTCGGTGTTGTGGGCCAGCGCCTTCTCCACCAGCCGATCGAGGTCGGCGTCGTCGAACAGCCGCCACCAGCGCGGCGGCAGCGGCGAAGGCGAGACGCTCGCCACCTCCGCTTCGCGCAGCTTGAGCGCCGCCTCCGGCAAGGCGGCCGGCGCGCGGTAGGTCGGGCCGACGGCGCAGGCCGCCAGCGCCGCGCTTGCGAGCGCCGCGGTCAGCAGCGCCGGGTGTCTCATGTCGACGGCTCGACGGCCGGAGGCTCGATCGACGGAGGCTCGATGGGCGGAGGCGCGCGCCGCCGCCTCAGCTTGGCCGTCGTCCAGTCGCCGAAATTGCGGCTGATGACATAGAAGGCCGGCGTGAAGAGCAGGCCGAACAGGGTCACGCCGATCATGCCGAAGAAGACGGCGACGCCCAGCGCCTGGCGCATTTCCGATCCCGGGCTGTTGCTGATCACCAGCGGCAGGGTGCCGAGGATGAAGGCGATCGAGGTCATCAGGATCGGCCGCAGGCGGGTCGCCGCGGCGTGGCGCGCAGCCTCGCGCCGCTCCTGGCCCTGCTCCTCGTTCTGCTTGGCGAACTCGATGATCAGGATCGCATTCTTCGCCGCCAGCCCGATCAGAACGACCAGACCGACCTGGGTCAGGATGTTGTTGTCGAGCCGCATGATGTTGACGCCGAGGATCGCGGCCAGCAGGCACATCGGCACGATCAGGATCACCGCCAATGGCAGGACGATGCTCTCGTATTGGGCCGCAAGCAGCAGGAAGACGAAGACCACGGCGAGACCGAAGGCGAGCGCGCCGGTCGCGCCGGCCTGCTTCTGCTGGAAGGCGAGCTCGGTCCAGTCGAACGCGAAGCCCTGGGGAAGAATCTCCGCCGCCAGGCGCTCCATCGCCTTAAGGGACTGGCCGCTCGAATAGCCGGGCGCCGTGTCCCCCTGCAGCTCGGCCGCCGGGTAGAGATTGTAGCGCACAACCCGATAGGGGCCGCTCTCGTTGCGCAGGGTCATCACCGAGGCCAGCGGCACCATCGCGCCGGAATCCGATCGCGTGCGCAGCCTGCCGACGTCCGAGACGGCGTCGCGATAGGGCGCGTCGGCCTGGGCCGTCACCCGAAAAGTCCGCCCAAGGAAGTTGAAATCGTTGATGTAGCTGGAGCCGAGATAGGTGCTGAGCGCCGAGAAAACGCCCTCGACCGGGACGCCCAGCTGCTCGGCGCGCTCCCGGTCGATGTCTGCGAACAGGCGCGGCGTCTTGGTGTTGAAGGTGGTGAAGACGCTGCTCAGCCCCTCGGTCTGGTTGGCCTTCGCCGCCATGCCGGAGGTGACGGTCTCCAGCGCCTTCAGACCGGCCCCGGAGCGGTCCTCGATCATCATCTTGTAGCCGCCGCCGGTGCCGATGCCGCGCACCGGCGGCGGCGCGATCACCAGGATGGCGCCGGCGGTGATCGCGCCCAGCTCGGCGCGCAACTGGTTGGCGACCACGTCGGCCTTCGCCCGATCCTGTTTGGGCTTGAGGGCGACGAACATGGCCGCCGCATTGGGCGCATTGGTCAGGGTCGCGCCGTCGAGACCGGCGAAGGCCACGGTCGACTCGGCTCCGGGGTTGCGCAGCGCGATGGCCTGCGCCTGGCGCAGCACCTCGGTGGTCCGCTGCAGCGATGCGCCCGGCGGCATCTGCACCGCGCCGATCAGATAGCCCTGATCCTGCGCGGGGATGAAGCCGGTGGGGGTGGCTGTGAAGCGCCAACCGGCCAGGCCGATCAGGCAGGCATAGGCGACGCCGACGACGACAAGCGCCCGCACCGCCCGCGCCGTATAGCGGCCGTAGCCCGCGGAGAGCCGATCGAATCCGCGGTTGAAGCCGCGCGCGAAACGGGCCGGCGCGCCGCGCCAGCCGGACGCCGGCTCCTGCGCATGTTTCGGCTTCAGCACCAGAGCGGCCATAGCCGGCGACAGGGTGAGCGAGACGAAGGCGGAGATCGCCGTCGCGCTCATGATGGTCAGCGCGAACTGCTTGTAGAACTGGCCGGAGATGCCGGGGATCAGGCTGGTCGGCAGGAAGACGCCGATCAGCACCAGGGCGATGGCGATCAAGGCGCCGGAGACCTCGTCCATCGTCCGGTGCGCGGCCTCCCGCGCGCTCAGCCCCTCCTGCTCCATCAGCCGCTCGACGTTCTCGACGACGACGATGGCGTCGTCCACGACGATGCCGATGGCCAGCACCATGCCGAACAGCGACAGGTTGTTGAGGCTGAAGCCGAACACCGCCAGCGTGGCGAAGGTGCCGATCAGCGAAACCGGAATGGCGATGATCGGGATGATCGCCGCGCGCCAGCTCTGCAGGAAGAGGATCACCACCAGGGCGACGAGCAGCACCGCCTCGAACAGGGTGTGCTCCACCGCCTCGATGGAGGCGGCGATATATTCGGTCGGATTGTAGGGGACGCGGTAGGCGACCCCCGACGGGAAGCTCTTCGCCGCGTCGTCGAGCTCCTTGCGCACCGCCTCGGCCGTGCTCAGCGCATTGGAGCCCGGCAACTGGGTGATCGCCATGGCGACTGTCGGCTTGCCGCTCAGGAAGGCGTTGACGCTGTAGTCCTGCGCGCCGAGCTCCACCCGTGCGAGGTCGCGCAGATGGATCACCCGCCCCTGGTCCAGGCGCTTGACGATGATGGCGCCGAACTCTTCGGGCGTCGTCAGCCGGCCCTTGGCCTGCAGGCTC
The DNA here is from genome assembly GCF_964252855.1 of Phenylobacterium sp. LjRoot225. NCBI lineage: Bacteria > Pseudomonadati > Pseudomonadota > Alphaproteobacteria > Caulobacterales > Caulobacteraceae > Phenylobacterium > Phenylobacterium sp. LjRoot225. Next base: position 189,070 of record NZ_CAXUPL020000002.1, read on the forward strand.
AGCTGGAAGGCCGTCCCGCCCTGGTTGAACGGCGGCTGGCCGACCGCGCCGGCCGCGACCTGGGCGTTCTGCGCGCGCACCGCGGCGATGATCTCGCTCACCGTCAGGCCGAGCTCGGTGGCGCGGTCCGGATCGATCCACAGGCGCATGTTGTAGTCGCGGCCGCCGAACAGCCGCGCGCCGCCGACGCCCGGCACGCGGTTCAGCCGGTCGAGCAGCTGCAGGGTGGCGTAGTTGGAGAGGTATTGCTGCGGAACCGATCCGTCGGGCGAGATCAGGGTCGCCACCATCAGCAGGTCGGGCGAGTTCTTGCGCACCGTGACGCCGACCAGCCGCACCTCGTCGGGCAGGCGCGGCTCGGCGGTGGAGACGCGGTTCTGCACCAGGACCTGCGCCTGATCGACGTTGGTCCCCTGCCGGAAGGTGACGGTGATGGCGACATTGCCGTCGCCGGTCGACGAGGAGGACATGTAGATCATGTTCTCCACGCCGTTGATCGACTCCTCGAGCGGCGCGGCCACGGTCTGCGCCAGGGTCTCGGCCGACGCCCCCGGATAGGTGGCGGAGACGACCACCGTCGGCGGGGCGATTTCCGGATACTGGGCGACCGGCAGGGTCGGGTAGGCGATCACCCCGACCAGCACGATCAGGATCGACAGCACGGCTGCGAAGATCGGCCGGTTGATAAAGAAATGCGGGAAGCGCACCGCGGCCTACCGCGCCGTGGCTTCGAAGGCTTGCGGCGCCGTGAGCGGCGCAGACCCCGGCGAATCGTCCGCCGCGCGCGGCTCGATCTGCACCAGCCGCGCCCGCACCGCCGCGCCGGCCTGAAGGCGGGCGAGGCCGTCGAGCACCACCCGGTCCTGCGGCGTCAGCCCGGTCTTGATGACGCGGAGGCCCTCCACCAGCGGCCCCGTCTCCACGTTGCGCACCGCGACCTTGCTTTCCGGAGTGACGACGTAGACGAAGCGGCGGGTCTGGTCGGTGACGATCGCCTCGTCCGGCACCAGCATGGCGCGGTAGGAGCCGGAACCCAGCAGCCGGGCGCGACCGAACATGCCCGGCACCAGCAGGCCCTTCGGGTTGGCGACCGTGGCGTGGGCGCGGATCGTGCCCGAATTCGGGTCGATCGCATTGTCGACGAAGGCCATCCGCCCGTGCCAGCGATAGCCGCTCTCGTCGGCCAGCTGGATCTCGACCGGATTGGGCGCATAGCGGGACGAGGGTCGCTCGCCGCTCGCCGCCTGGCGGATATATTTGAGGTAGAAGCTCTCCGCCCCGTCGAAGCTGAACCAGATCGGGTCGACCGTCACGACGCGGGTGAGCAGGGTCTGGCCGGCGGTCACATAGTCGCCGATCGAGACCCGCTTGTCGGACACGCGCCCGGAGATCGGCGACCGAACGGTGGTGAACTCCAGGTCCAACGCACTCGACCGCGCCGCCGCGCGGGCGGCCTCGAGGTCGGCGTTGGCGCTGCGCTCGGCCGCCAGCTTCTGCTCATATTCCTCCTGGCTGACCGCCTTGACCTGCAGCAGGTCCTTGGCGCGGGCAAGTTCGGTGCGCGCATTGGCCAGCGTCGCCGCCGCGCGCGCGGCCTGGGCCTGGGCCTGGGCGAGCGCGGCGCGATACGGCCGCGGGTCGATCTCGAACAGGAACTGCCCGCTCTTGACCTCGACGCCCTCGCGGAAGGCGATGCGCGTGATCTGGCCGGAAACGCGCGGCCGGACCTGAGTGTCCTGGATCGCCTCGAACCGGCCGACATAGTCGTCCCAGTCGATGACGTCGCGCTGTAGCGGAAGCGCGGCGGCGACCGTCTGTGGCGGCGGCGGCGGCGCGTGTTTTTTCGCTCCGCAAGCTGCGGTTGAGAGGGCGATCAGCATCGCCAGGAATAGCCGGCTCTCTCTCATCCCGGCGCTTACCGAATAGCGGCGACGCCCTTCTGTCCACCTTCGGTTTGCAGACTTGGCGAAAGAAATCGCAAATGAAGCGAATGCTCCTCCTGACGTCCTGGCGCGGCCAGCGGGCGATCAGGCGCGTCCGGGCGTCCGGCCTGCCGCATAGGCGCTATCATAAGCTGCCGGCGCGTCCCCTTCCCCCAACCGTCATTCCCGGCCTTGTGCCGGGAACCCATGCACACGCAGAGCTGGAGGACCGTCCTGCGCCTTCGACGTTCATGGGTGGCCGGGACGGGGCCCGGCCATGACGGAAGGTGGGACGTCGTCCCCGACCTCCGTCGCAGCCCTTAAGTGAGCGCCTATGCGGCTAAGCCCGCGCTGTGGCCGCCTCGTGCAGGCAGCGGACAAAGGCGTCGAACAGCTTGCGCATCGCCGGCTTCTTGTAGGGAAACAGGTCTTCGGGATCCATGGCGTGGACGATCATCGCCACGTCAGCTTCGAACACCAGCAGCCGCCCGTCGGGAGTCTCGGCGCAGTCGATGCCGAAATAGTCCAGCGGATAGGCCTCGCAGAGGTCGCCGAAGGCCTCGGCGTGGCGGGCGGCGAAGCCCTGGTCGAAGGTCGCCATCATCGCCGCCTCCTCCGCCCGCTTGGCTTCGCTCTCGTTCATGTGGGCGTTGAGATAGTGCACCATCCAGTGCTCGGAGATCGCCATGTGGGCGATGAACGGCCGGCCCTGGATGAAGACGACCCGCAGCTTGCGGAACAGTCCGTCCGCGCCGCTGTAGTCGTGGAAGGCGGTGAGGTAGAACTCCGGCGCCTCCTGCTCCGTCAGATAGGGCGCGAGGTCGGCGGCGGTCGACAGCTTCTCCATCCCCTGGCCGGCGTGGGTGCCGACCGGGCGGATGATGATCGGCCAGGCCAGCCCCTCGGCGACGCCGGAGAGGTCGAGGTCGCCGATCGCCAGGCCAAACGCCGTCTCGCGCGAGACCCGCCGCACCGTCGGGCAGAGCACCCGCCGATGGCCGACGAAACGCTCCGCGACCCCGTCGCGCGTCAGGCCGGCGATCACCTGCGGCCGGGCGTTGAGCACCGGCCGCGGCCACTGGGCCAAGGCGTCCTCCAGCCGGGCGAGCAGCGGCGCGGCCTCCTCGGACTCCCCGATCGCCAGGAAGGCCAGGTCGTGGTCCGGCATGTCCTGCGGCGAGGGGGGCCCGGCGATATAGCAGTTGATCTGCTCGACGCTGGACTCCTCCAGCAGGAAGTCGAGCGGCGTGTTGGCGGTGAAGTCGCCCCGCGTCATGAAGGTCAGGAGCCGCAGCGTCGGCTGGCCCGCGACGGGCCGGCGGTAGAGCGGCTGATCGGCGACCGCGGCGGCCTGGACCTCCAGCCCCTTGTCGCGGTTTCCCACCGCGAGCAGCAGGGTCGACAGGTCGAGGTAGGCGGCGGAATCGGCGGCGTCGGCGGTCGCCCGCGCCACCAGCTGCTCCCAGACCGCCTGCAGCTGCTCGGGATCGCCGGCGAGGCGCGACAGGGCGGCGAGGCCCAGGCTGTCGGCCGGCGCCGGCGACGCGGCCAGGGGGACATCCGCAGGCGAGATATTCGCGGGCGCTAAGCTGCTGGCCGATGACGACATTTACGCCCTATTTCCAAAGTGGCTTCGACCAGCGCCTCGATGTCGCGCTGTTCCGTGCGGTGGTTGACGATGGCGGCGCGGATCACGGCATGGCCGCCGACCCGCGCCAGGGAGGGAGCGACCACGCCGCCCTCGTGCAGGCGCATGACGATCTCCGGGTTCAGCTCGGCCGCGTCGCGAAAGCGGAAGCAGACCACGTTGAGCGCGACCGGCGCGACCAGCTGCAGATCGGGCTCGGCCTCGATCCGCTGCGCCAGCGCGCGCGCCAGCTCGCAGGTCCGTTCGATCACCCCGCCGAGCGCGGCGGCGCCATAGGTCTTGAGGGTGAACCAGGTCTTCAGCGCCCGGAAGCCGCGCGACAGGTCCGGACCGTAGTCGCAGGGCCACCAGTCGCCCGCGGCTAGGCCGCGCTCGGCCCGTTGCAGATAGGAGGCGTCGGCGGCGAAGGTCGCCCGGTGCAGCTCGGCGTCGCGGACCAGCAGGAACCCCGCGTCGTAAGGGGCCTGGCCCCACTTGTGCCAGTCGAGGGCGATGGAGTCCGCGCGCTCGATCCCGGCCAGGCGCGGGGCGATCGACGGCGCCAGCACGCCCAGTCCGCCCAGGGCGCCGTCGACATGGAAATGCAGGTCTTCGGCGGCGGCGATGTCCGCGAGCCCCGCCAGGTCGTCGATGGCGCCGACGTCCACCGTGCCGGCGGACCCCACCACCAGGAAAGGGGTGAAGCCCGCCGCGCGATCGGCGGCGATCGCCGCGCGCAGGGTGGAAAGGTCGATCTGCTGGGCTTCGTCGAAGGCCACCAGCCGCAGGGCGCCCGTCCCCAGCCCCGCCATGTCCATCGCCCGGCCGAGGCAGCCGTGGACCGCGGCCGAGGCATAGGCGATCAGCCGCATGCCGTCGCCGGCGAGGCCTTTCGCCCGCACCGCCGGACCGAGCGCGCGCCGGCGCGCGATCAGGACCGCCAGGAAGTTGGCCTGGGACGCGCCCGTCAGGAAGAGGCCGCTGGCCGTGGCGGGAAGACCGAACATCTCCCGGGCCCAGCCGACCACCTGCTGCTCGACCTCCAGGGCCATGTGGTCGCGGCCGCCGAGGTTGGAATTCATGCCCGCGGCGAGCATCTCGGCCAGCATGCCGACGACCGTGCCGCCGCCCTGCACCCAGCCCATGAAGCCGGGATGGGCGTTTCCGCTCGAGTAGGGCAGGACCGTGTCGCGGAAGACCTGGTGGACGTCTGCGAGGTCGCTCGGCGCCTGGGGCAAGGCCTCGCGGAAGGTCTCGCGCAGCGTCTGCGGCGGCGCGCGCCACACCGGCTGTCGGCGCAGGCTCTCGAGATGATCGAACATGTCGTCCAGCATCCTGTGGCCCTGGGCGCGAACGCCGGTCCAGTCCTCGGGATCGAGTGAGTGCTGCGTCATGTTCTCAAGAATTGGAATCAACGCCGCCGTCGGCGGCGTCGGGGGGACGGTCGCAGCCCACCGTTTTCGACTGGTTAACGAAATCAGCTGGAACTCTTAACGCCGCCGCCTTTGGCGGGCGGTCATCCCCTGCCGATGCGGAGCCCGCCTGATGAACATGGTCCTCGACCTTTGCGCCCACAGCCATGAGCCGGTGGTGCGACAGCGCACGTCCGACGACTGCATGACCTGTGCGCTGGCGATGTTCGCCGGTCGCGACTACGACGAGGTGATCGCCGCGGCCCAGGCGATGGCTCCAAGCTACGTCGCCGGCAGCTTCATGCCCCACTCGCTGATGCGCCGGATCGCCCACGACTGGGGGCTGGCGCTGCTGTCGAGCATCTACATGGACTGGCGCTATCCGGGGATCGTCGGCGTGGTCTCCAAGACCATCGAGAACTGCGGCCACGCCCTCTTCTGGGATGGCGAACGCCTGATCGATCCGGGCGGAACCCACCTCTACGACCTCGACTACGTCCAGGCCGAAGCCCTGGAGTTCACCCAGCGCGCGACCGACCTGACCGCGGTGATCGAGCTGGAGCGCCAGATGCAGCCGTCGACCGCCGGCGTCTCGCTCGCCGAATACTTCTAGGGCAGGTCCAGGGCATCGGCGGCCACGACGTCGAACGTCCGACGAATCTGGCGCTCGAGGGCCTCGGCGCCGCCCGGCTCGTTGATCGCCTGGACGAGTTGGCGCGCGCTGATCGCCAGGCGTAGGGCGCTGACCGGCTTGCCGGCGCGGCGGCCGATCGGAACCGGCTGTCCGAGAAGAATGCGGCCTGTGGCGTCGCCGTCGCTCAAGCCCTGATAAAGCCGCTGGGTCTGCTCGGCGTCGAACAGGCCGCAGCCGTTGCGGACGAGGAAGGGGAAGAGCGTCGGCCGCGCGTCCCAGCCATCGCGTCCGAACCGGCGCACGCGCGAGACCGGCAGGGCCTCGAACCCGTTCGCCGCCAGGCTGGCCCGGGTGACCGCGGCGATCCGATCCAGCGCCGCGCACAGGCCCTGGTCCGAAAGCTGACGGAAGGCCGCCAGTTCGAAGAGGGCCGCTTCCCATCGCAGGAGCAGGCCGCGGTTCTGGGCGTCCGGCAGGACATTTCGCGAGACGAAGCCCGCCGGCCAGTCGCCGCGCGCCGAATAGTCGCCGAGCGCCGGCGTCAGCGGCGTCGCGCGCAACCGCTCCAACTCGGCGTCCGGAACGATCAGGGCGCCTGAGAAGGGCGGACCGCCGACGAATTTCGAGCCGGTGATCGCCACCAGGAAGCCCTGGGCCAGGTAGCCCGCGAGGCTCTCCGTCGAAAGCCGGAACTGGCAGGCGTCGACCATCACCGTCAGCGCTGCGCCGTACCGTCGCTTCAACCGGACGGCGCAAGCCGCCGAGGGCGCGACGAGGCCGGTCTTGGAGACGTCGAGCAGCACCAGCAGGACCGCTCCGGTGGCCGTCACCGCCTTGCCGACCGCCGCTTCGAAGGCTTCATCGACCACCTGGGCGTCGCGCAAGGCGCCGTCCACCTCCCGCAGGGGAACGGTCACGAACCCGGCGCAGCCAGGTTCGCCGAGCGGCTCGCCGACGACCGCGGCGACTCCGTGCGGCGAGGCCGCGGCGTAGCGCCGGCTGCACAGGGCGTTGGCCACACCGCGTCCGCTTTCGCTCGCGTCGGCCATGACGCTCATGATCTGGCGATCGCCCCGCGCGAGGTCGACGGCGAACAGGTGCAGGTCGGTGCCCGACGCCCCGAGGATGATGTTCTCGCCGCCCGAGGCCGAGAGGCCGCAGAGGCCGGCCAGGCGCCGCCGCACCTCGGCCATGGCGGCCGGATAGGCCTCTCGCTCGGACCCGCAGGCGGCAAGGGCTTCGAGGCGGTCGCGGGCGGCCCGGAAGGCGCCGGCGGAGAGGATCGAGGCGGTGGAGGAGCTGAAGCTGGTCGTCCCGGGCTCCGGCAAGGCGCCGCAGCCGTAGCGATTGCGGCCCCGGGCGTCGAGGACGATGCGCTCGTCGCCGCCACAGGTCAGCCAGCGGGCCACGTCCGCGTCGCGAAGCGCGGCCTGCTCAGAAGCCCCGGGCGTACTCGACTTGTACAAAAGGATCACGCCACAGCGCCACGGCGCCGGTCCCGAGGAAGGTTAAGCCGAGGCGAAATTGGCTGATTCGTCGGACCGAGACGTTAATTCGTCGATCGGCCCGATCACGACGTCGGACCGTCCATCGCCAGCCCCGCCATCAGGAGCTGGGATTTCATTGGTCTCCGACTTGCACCCCCTTCAGACTGTGGCCAAACGGCGCCAAAATGCGACATTGGCCCAATAGTTCGCGTTTAGATATCGATCTCGTCCATAGGTTGAGTCGCGAATACCCCGGGACGGGAGTCTTCGCGTGCACCGGTGCACAGATAGCGTAACGTGCGTTCAATCCTACTCGGCGTCATTGCAGATGTCGCATGTAGAGCTGTCGGGGGAAGAGCAATTGGCTACCGGCTATACGAATTATAGCGGCGTCTTTCTGGCGTCGAGCGCCGCCTACGGGACGACCATCTGGGCCGGCGGATCGGCGACGATCACCGCCGGGGCCTCGCCGACGCGGCTGATGGCCAGCGGCCTGGGCGACACTCTTCGCGGCGGCGTCGCCGACGACACCCTCGGGATCAACAACCTCAACGACAAGTTCACCGGCGGCGGCGGCGTCGACACGGTTTTCGCCACGGTCGACGTCCGCCTGACGAGCGACGTCGAAAACCTGACGATGGACGGCCAGTGGGCCCCGGTGTTCGGGATCGCCAACGACGGCGCCAACATCGTCGAGGCGGTGACCGCCAATGTGACCGTCGACGCCAAGGGCGGCGACGACGTGATCGTCAGCTTCGGTCAGCGTGACACCTTCCTGTTCGCCCACGGGTCCGGTCGCGACATCCTCTATAATTTCCACACCGGCGCCATCGACAGCGATGTCGTCGGCCTGACCGGCTATGGCCTCACGAGCTTCGCCAGCGTCGTCGCAGCCATGACCCAGGTCGGGTCCGACGTGCGGCTGACTCTGTCGCCGACCGACCTGATCCTCTTCAAGAACACGACGATCTCGGCCTTCACGGCCCAGAATTTCGATTTCGCGGTCGCGCCCTCGAAGATCACCTTCACCGACTATAACGGCGCGGTGCTGGCGCAGAGCGCCGCCTACCAGAGCACCATCTGGGCCAACGGGACGGCGCCGATCACCGCCGGAAGCACGCCCACGCGGCTGATGGCCAGCGGCCTGGGCGACACCCTTCTCGGCGGAGCCGCCGACGACACGTTCGGGATCAACAACCTCAACGACCATTTCACCGGCGGCGGCGGGATCGACACCGCGATCGCCACGGTCAATGTGATTCTGCCGAACGACGTCGAGAACCTGTCGATGGACGCGACCTGGTCGCCCATCTTCGGGATCGCCAACAACGGCGCCAACGTCGTCAAGGCGCTCACCGCCAACGTCACGCTCAACGCCAAGGGCGGCGACGACGTGATCTTCAGCTTCGGCAAGAACGACACCCTCATCTTCGAGAAGGGCTCGGGCCGGGACGCCGTCTACAACTTCCATACGGGCGCAGCCGACGGCGACGTCGTGCGGCTGATCGACTACGGCTTCAACAGCTTCGCCGACGTCAAGGCGGCCATGACCCAGACGGGGGCGGACGTGGTCCTGACCTTGTCGGCGACCGACGCGATCCGTTTCAAGAGCACCACCCTCTCGGCCTTCACCGCCGACAACTTCCAGGTCTCGATCGACCCTTCCAAGCTGAAGCTCACCTTCGCCGACGAGTTCAATTCGCTGTCGCTGCAGAACAAGAGCGCCGGCGGCGGGATCTGGGCCACCAGCTACCCGTGGGCGCCGTACGACACCCTCTCGGCGCACCAGATCAAGCAGGAGCTCGAGGTCTACGTCGACCCGCAGTTCGCCGGAACCGGCACGACGGCGCTGGGGCTCAATCCCTTCTCGGTCAGCAACGGGGTGCTCACCATCACCCCCGGCCAGACGCCGGATGCGATGAAGCCCCTGCTGTGGAACATGGGCTACACCTCGGGGCTGCTGACCACGACCAACAGCTTCGCCCAGACCTACGGCTACTTCGAGATGCGGGCCGACCTGCCGGACGCCACGGGCGCCTTCCCGGCCTTCTGGCTGCTCCCGGCCGACGGCTCCTTCACGTCCGAGACCGACATCGTCGAATATATCAACGAGACCAATACGGTGCACAACACGGTGCACTATGGTCCCGACGGCGACCATTGGACCGTCGGCGCCTATACGAACTTCGTCGCCGACCTCGCCAGCGGCTATCACACCTATGGCCTGCTTTGGACCGCCGAGACCCTGACCTGGTATGTCGATCGCACCCAGGTCATACAGATCGCCACCCCGGCCGAAATGAACCGGCCGATGATCATGCTGGTCAACTACGCGATCGGCGGCAGCTGGGCGCCCACCCCGACCGACCCGAACCTGCCCGGCATGGCGATCGACTACATCCGCGCCTACAGCCTGGACGCCGCGCCGCTCGCCTCGCCGACCCAAGGGACGAGCGGGGCGGACACCCTCGCCGGCACGGGCGGCCCGGACATCCTGACCGGCGGCGCGGGGAACGACATCTATGTGGTGGGGATCGCCGACACCGTCGTCGAGGCGGCCAATGGCGGCATGGACACGGTCAAGTCCGCCCTCAGCAGCTACACGCTCACCGACAACGTCGAGAACCTGACCCTCACCGGCGCGGCGGCGATTTCCGGGACCGGCAACGCGCTGAGCAACCTCCTCGCCGGCAACAGCGCCGCCAACACCCTCACCGGCGGCGGCGGCGACGACACGCTGAACGGCGGCGCCGGCATTGATCGCCTGGCCGGCGGCGCCGGAAACGACACCTATGTGCTGGGTTCGGACCTCGACGTCGTCGTCGAAGCCGCCGGCCAGGGGATCGACACGGTCACCACCAATGTGAACCACAGCCTCGCGGTGACCGTCGAAAACCTCACCCTGACGGGAACGCTCGCCGCCTACGGCTACGGCAACGAGTTGGCCAACATCATCAACGGCAACAGCGCCGCGAACCGGATGGAAGGCCGCGGAGGCGCCGACACGATCGACGCCGGCGGCGGGGCCGACACGATTCTCGGCGGAGCGGGCGCCGACCGGCTGACCGGCGGAACCAGCGGGGACAGCTTCATCTACAACAAGGGGGACGGGCACGACGTCATCACCGACTTCGGCAATGGCGCCGACGTGCTGAACCTGAGCAGCCTGCTGAACGCCGGCTTCACCCCGACCCTGGTGCTCAGCGGCTCAGATACGCTGGTGCAGTTTTCCGCCGCCGACGACATCCGGCTGATCGGGGTGCTGCCGAGCGAGCTGACCGCGACCATCAGCGGCTTCGTCCACGTGTAAACCCTCGCCCGTCGGCGGCCTTGGCTGTCGTACGCAGGGCATATCCTCTAGGCTTAATCTGAACGCGAAGGCACGGGCGGGCGGTCGGACAAGACCGCCCCAGGGAGAGCTCATGAAGACGAAGATCGCGGACCTTGGATCGCTCGAAGAGGGCAAGGGCCTTTGCGTCAAGACCGACGGCGTCAGCCTTGTGCTCGTCAAGACCGGCGCCGCGGTGCACGCCCTGGAAAACAAATGCTCGCACATCGGCCTGCCGCTGGGCCGCGGAAAGATCGAGAACGGGGAGATCATCTGCCCCTTCCACGGCTCGCGGTTCAACCTCGTCACCGGCGAAAACACCGACTGGGTGTCGGCCGTCGCCGGCGTAAAGATCCCCGCCTGGTCGAGCGCCCTGCTCTCCTTCGGCAAGAAGCCGCAGCCGATCCGGACCTTCCCGGTGAGCGTCGAGGGCGAGGACATCTACGTCGAGCTGTGACGCCGTCCGGCGTCACAGCTGACCCGTTTGAACAATCCCCGTCATCCCGGACAAGGCGCGCAGCGCCGCAGATCCGGGACCCAGGGGCGGTGCGCACGGCCCCTGGGTCCCGGCTCTCCGCTTCGCTCCGGCCGGGATGACGGTTGAAGTTGAACGTCCCGCGTCCAGCCGTCCCCCTAGCCGACCTTCGGCTTGATCTCCTCCATCACCCACTGGGCGTAATCGAGATAGGCCTCGGCGTCCGCCATCGGCGGGATCGGCACCGAGCTCAGCGTGACGCCCAGCTCCTGGAACCAGCCCAGGCGGTCGATGATCTCCTGGGCCGACATGCCCGGCCGCGCATTGGGGTCGTCGATCACCACATGGCCCTCGCCGACGCGGCTGGTCGACATGCCGTACATCACCTCGAAGGGGCCGCCCTTGAAGGTCGGCTGGGATTTGATGAAGTCGAGCCTGGCCGGGATGTCCTGGGGCTTGGTCAAGAAGGGCCACCAGCCCGAGGCGAAGCGGGCGGCGCGCTTCAGGGCGGCGTCGGCGTCGCCGCCCAGCCAGATCGGCACATGCGGCTTCTGCACCGGCTTGGGCTCGAAGGCGACGTCCTTGAAGGAGACGTAGCGGCCCTCGAACTCCGGCTTCTCCTGGGTCCACAGCGCGATCATCGCCTCGAGATATTCGTCGGCCATCTTGCCGCGCTCGTGGAAGGGCACGCCGAGGATCTCGAACTCGCGCTCCAGCCAGCCGACGCCGAAGGTGACGGTGACCCGGCCGCTGCTCAGCCAGTCGATGGTCGCCAGCTGCTTGGCCTGCACGATCGGGTTCTGCAGCGGCAGGATGGTGATGCAGGAGTTGACCCGGATCGTCTCCGTGGTCCCGGCGATATAGCCCATCGCCGAGGCGGCGTGGAAATAGTGCGGTCCGGAGAGCTCCACATGCTCCAGCGGGATGATGTGATGCTCAGGCACGGCGACCATGTCGTAGCCCAGCTGCTCGGCCCGCTTGACCATCCGGGTCTGGTCGGCGCCGGTGATCGCGGCCTCCCACGGCTGCACCGTCGCCTTGAGCCGGAGCATGTGCGGCAGGGGAAAGGCGAGCTTCATCGTGGGGTCCTCCAGGTCTGTTCTTATGTCCCCACTGTAGGCGTCGCTCCGCCGACGACAACGAGAACTTTCTACAGGCCTGTAGGGCTCACCCATAGTGATCCCCTATGGCGGCGAGAGGGCCTTCGCGATCTCCACCGGCGAGGCGAACCCGTAGACTTCGGCCAACAGGTGAAGGCCCGGAGGAAACAGCCATGTCCGTCGCACTGAACGCGCGCGCGCCAACCAAGGTGACGCTGCCGCCGGACAACCCCTCCGACTGGCCGAAGCATCGCTTCGAAGACCTGCTGGCGATCAGCCGCAAGGACTACGAGCCGCTGCAGCTCGCGGCCCTGCAGCATCGCTTCGCCCAGCAGAAGACCACGGTCGCCGCCCTGGAGCGGCTGGTGAACCGCCAGGGCGTGGAGCGCATCGACAGCTTCGCCGACGCCCTGCCGCTGTTCTTCGATCACCGGGTCTACAAGGCCTATCCGCTCAGCCTGATCGAGACGCGCGACTTCGCCAAGCTGACCGCCTGGCTGAACAAGCTCACCACCCACGACCTGACCAGGATGGACCTCGGCGGGCTGAAGACGCTCGACGACTGGCTCACCCGGCTGGACGAATTCGGGATGATCGTCGGCCACTCGACGGGCACCACCGGCAAACTCAGCTTCATCCCCCGCTCACAGACCGAATGGCCCGCCTGGGACTGGGCCTACAACGAGGCGACCCGGGCGACCAGCGGCGTGGACTCCAGGACGGACCACGTGCCGACCTTCTTCCCCGGCTACCGCGACGGGCATCAAATGATGCTCAAGATGTTGAAACTGTTCAATGTCCCTGCCGCCGGCGGCTGGGAGAACTACTACACCCTCTATCCGACCACGGTCTCCTCCGACCTGATGTCGCTCGCGGGACGCCTGCAGTCGGCGGAGGACAAGGGCGAGCTTGACGAGCTGGGGCTCGACCCGGCCTTGCTGCAGGCCCGCCAGGAGATGATCGAGCAGGGCCGCCGGCGCGAGCAGGACATGGAGGCCTGGTTCGGCAAGCTGATCGAGGACTTCCGCGGCCAGAGGGTGAAGATCGGCGGCACCTACGCCGACCTGACCCGGGTCGCCATGCAGGGCGCGGCCAAGGGCCTGAAGTGCGAGTTCGCGCCCGGCTCCTTCATCATGGCGGGCGGCGGGATGAAGGGCTTCAAAGGCGCTCCGGAGGACTGGAGGGGTCTGGTCAAGAGCTTCTTCGGCATCGACAGGATGCACAGCATCTACGGCATGTCCGAGTGCATGCACGTCGCGCCGCTCTGCGCCTGCGGCCACTACCACTTCATGCCGCACGTCATTCCGATCCTGATCGACAAGGATGCGAACGAACTGCCGCGCGAAGGCGTGCAGACGGGGCGGCTGGCCCTGTTCGACCTCCTGGCCGAGACCTACTGGGGCGGCTTCATCTCCGGCGACCAGATCACCATGCACTGGGACGAGGACTGCGCCTGCGGCTGGAAGGGCCCCTACGCCGAGACCGAGGTCACCCGCTTCGCCGACATCGAGGGCGGCGACGACAAGATCACCTGCGCGGGGTCGGCCCAGGCCTACAACGAGTTCATGGACTATGTGATGGAGGTTTGAGGATGAGCCGGACCTTCGACATCCCCATCATCTCGCGCGGCCGCATCATCCCGCCGGGCCCCGACGCGATCGAGTTCAAGGGCCGCACGGGCGCCATCTTCCGTGCGCCCGACCCGAAAAAGCACGTGGGCGACCTGGTGCTGGGCGACCCCGGCCGCTTGCGCGATCTCCAGGAGACGCCGGTACGGGAGATCGTCGACTTCCTGGCCGAGCTCGGCCAGCGGCTGGCGTTCGACCGCAATCCCTACCTGCAGGAGGCTTTCGAGCTGTCGCTGGAGGCCGGCGGCCTGACCGAGCCGGTGCTGCGCGCCATCTATGCCGGCATCCCCCACATGTTCGACCGCGCCTATCTGACGGAGCTGGTCGAGAAGACGGTGGGGATCGACTACCTCGACGGCTGGGTCCCGCAGGGGACCGGCCCGCGCGCCCGCTTCCGGGTCCGCGCGGTGGGCACCCGCCAGCTGCACATCACCGCCGGCAATGTGCCGGTCGTGGGCGCGGTCACCATCACCCGCACGGCGCTGACCAAGTCGGACTGCCTCATCAAGCTGCCGTCCAACGATCCGCTCTCGGCCGTCGCCATCGCGCGAACCATGATTGAGATCGACCCCGACCATCCGGTCACCCGGCACGTGGCGGTCGCCTACTGGAAGGGCGGCGACGAGGCGATGGAATCGCAGATCTGCCGGACCTCGCGCATCGACAAGATCACCGCCTGGGGCGGCATGGCCTCGGTCAAGCACATCCAGAAGTTCCTGAGCCCCGGGATCGACCTGATCGCGCTCAACCCGAAACTCTCGATGTCGCTGGTCGGCAAGGAGGCGCTGGAGAGCCCCGAGGCCATGCAGGAGGCCGCGGCCGGGGTCGCCATGGCCGCGGGCAAGATGAACCAGACCGCCTGCGTCAACACCCGGGTGGTCTATGTGGAGAGCGAGACCGACGACGCCTCGCTGGAGCGGGTCATCGCGCTCGGACAGAAGATCTACGAGGCGTTCCAGCTCCTTCCACCGGAGATTTCAACGCCTGCGCCGCGACCCAACCGCGAGCTGGAGTCGGAGATGCGGGCGCTGGAGCTGGAAGAGGAGCTCTACTGGGTGATCGGCGACACCCTGAAGGGCGGGGTCATCGTCTCGCGCTTCTCCGACCGGGTGGATTTCCACGGCCAGCTCAACAACCGCGTCGTCAACCTGGTGCCCATGCCCGACCTCGCCAAGGTGACGCGCTGGTGCGACGACACCACCCAGACGGTCGGCGTCTATCCGGAGAGCCTGCGCTACCGCCTGCGCGACGCCCTGGCGCTGGCCGGCGTCCAGCGCATGGTCCCCCTGGCCCTGGCGCGGGGGCCGGCCGACGAAGGCGCCGAGTTCCCCGGCATGCCGCACGACGGCATCGAGCCGATGCGCCGCGGCGTCCGCTGGGTCATCGACGAGGCCGCCAGCGCCAAGACCGAAGCAGTCAAGGCCGCCGCGGAATAGGCCGCGCCCCTGCCCCGCGTGGGTCAGGTCCAAGCGTCACGAAACAAATGGGCCGGGCGGTTTCAGGACCGCCTGTCCATTTCCCGTCAGGATTGCACGCCAGGGTTGGGAAAAGACTGGAGCATCCTGGATGAACCGCCGCCTTGTCCCTGCCCTGACCGCTGTCGCCCTGTTTGTCGGCCTTCCGGTCGCAGCTCAGGATTTCCCGAGTATCGGCAGCCAGTACATCGACTACGGCGCGTCGATGATGTCCGTGGGCCAGATGAACAATGTGCTGGGGTCGACCGTCCAGCGGGGCGGCGGCCGCGCCGCCAGCGCGCCGCCGCCGCGGGCCCTCGCCATCGACACCCGCTATCGCGCCTCGCCTGAGGTCTCGGCTCGGGTGCGCCGGCAGTTCGCCGACTTCGTGGCCAGGACCAGCCCCGCCAACGCCGACCGCTTGCGCCAGGCCATCCAGCAGAAGGACCTGCTCGGCGCCTGGGAAAGGCACGTGGCGGTCGACGGCCTGCGCCGCGGCGACGTGGCCGACGCCATGACCGCCTACTGGGTGCAGAACTGGCAGATCGCCAACAATAGGCCCTTCACCGACCGCGCCCAGGTGCAGGCGGTTCGCGGCCAGGTGTCCCGGGCGCTCGCGTCCAACCCGGACTTCGCCCACCTCGACGACGCCGGCAAGCAGGAGATGGCCGAGGTGTTCATGCTCAACTTCGTGGCCCAGGGCTCGGCCTTCTCCGACGCCACGGCCAGGCGCGACGCGGGTCTGAGCATCCGGCTTTCCGACGCCGCGGTCGCGCGCTTCCGCAAAGACATGAACGTCGACCTGCGCCAGCTGCGGCTGACCCCGGCGGGCTTCGTTCGCTGAGCCCGCCGCTGAGCGGCGCTGCGGCCAGGTCACGGCAAGCAGCAGCCTGATCCAGAAAAGCGTTGGTCTTGCGATGCGTGCCGCATAGCTAAGGAGCTGAAGCAGGAACAGGGGTGGGGCGAATGGGGAGCGCTGCGAGCAGCTCGTCCGCGGAATGGCGGAAATACTTCATGCTGCCGATCGCAGCCGGCCTGGGCTACGCGACCAGCGTCATCCACATCTATGGGCTCGGCCCCTACATCCAGCCGGTGAGCGCAGAGTTCGGTTGGTCGCGCACCCAGATGACCTCCGGGCTGACGCTCTCGACCCTCGTCCAGGCGGTCGCCAGCATCCCGATCGGCATGGTTCTCGATCGGATGGGGCCGCGCGTCTTCGGGATTTTCGGGGTCCTGCTGACCGCCGCAGCCTTCGCCCTGATGGGAACCGCCACCGGCGACGCCGCCCAATGGTACATGCTGTGGACCCTGATGGCGCTCGCGACCCTGCCGGTGCAGGCGACGGTGTGGACCAGCGCTGTCGCCACGCGGTTTGAGGCCTCGCGCGGCCTGGCCTTCGCCGTCACCCTCTGCGGCGCCTCGATCGCCGCGGCCCTGTTCCCCTATCTCGGCACGCGACTGATCGCCGCCCTCGGCTGGCGACAGGCCTTCGTCGTCCAGGCGGGGCTGTGGATCCTCTTCACCTATCCGCTGATCTTCCTGTTCTTCCGCGGCGCCCGCGACCGCCAGCGAGGCCGGCCGAAGGCCGAGCGGGAGGCCCAGGCGGTGCTCAGCGGGGCCGGCTTTCTCGAAGGGCTGCGGTCCTCGATCTATCTGCGCCTGCTGACGGCGAGCCTGCTGTTCACCTTCACCATCATCGCGCTCGTCGTCCATTTCGTGCCGATCCTGACCAGCAACGGCCTGAGCGGGCTCCAAGCGGCCGGGATCGCCTCGCTCATCGGCATCTTTTCGATCTTCGGCCGGTTGGGCACGGGCGTCCTGCTGGACCATTTCCGCGCCTCCCTGGTCGGCGCGAGCGTCTTCCTGCTGCCGGTGGCCGGCTGCGCCGTGCTGATCGCGACCGGCGGCAGCGCGGCGGGATCCGTCGCCGCCGCCGCCCTGATCGGCCTGACGCTGGGGGCCGAGGTGGACGTGATCGTCTATCTCACCACCAAGCATTTCGGGCTCAAGAGCTTCGGCGCCCTCTACGGCGGCCTGCTCGCGGCCCTCTCGATCGGCACCGCCACCGGACCGCTGGGCGCGTCGCACATCTTCGACGCCTACGGCAGTTACGGCCCGTTCCTGTGGATCACCATCGCCTTCATGGTGGCCAGCAGCCTGGCCCTGGCCAGCCTGCCGCGTCCCGTTTTCGACGCGACCCCCTAGGTCAAGCCGCCTACCGATGATCCCCGCCGTCGCCGAAGAAGTGCGGCCGGCGGGTGAAGTGGTAGGCGGTGGTCTCCAGAGCCTCCAGGGAGACGGCGATGGCGTGGTAGTCGCAGCCGAACGGCTTGCAGCTGCGCTGCAGGGCCCGCAGCTGGGCCGCGCAGGGTCTCAGCGCCTCGAACGCACGTACGGGATCGGCAATGCCGACATAGGTCTGACGCGCCATCGCAACGCTCCCAATGAGTTTGGACCGGAACATATCAGGAACATCTGCGCCGCGCGACTCCGCGGCGGTTGCGCACGACGCCCCCTCAACGCCCGGAAGCAGGCTCAGTGGGTCCGCCCTCGTCCCGAGCTGTTCAAGGCGCTGCGTCGCGATCCCGCCTAGCCTTGGCGCGCGGCTGGTTGTACGTCGCAACCATGCTCAACGCTGCGCGCATCCGTCTCGCTTTCGTTTGGCTGGCTGCGGCCGGCGCCCTCGCCGGCTGCATGACGCCGCACGTCAAGCCGAAGCTAAGCCAGGCCGTGGTCGAAGCCCGCGCGCATCGCGACGCGCCGGTCGCCGCCGCCTGCCCGGAAGACGCCCTCACCGCGGTCTCGCCCGTGCTCGTCGGCTTCGCCTTCAACGAGAGCGAGATGACCGACTCGATGCGCCGGCCGTTGGCGACGTCGGCCAGGTGGCTCGCCTGCCATGCGACGACGCCGGCCGTCATCAAGCCGGACGCCGACGGCCACGGCGCCGACACCGTGCAGGACGCCCTGGCCCAGGCCCGGGCCGAGGGCGTGAAGGCCTATCTCGTGGCCCAGGGCGTCGCCGCCGATCGGATCACCGTCCTGCGGCGCGGCGCGACCCCGCCGGTCGGCGCAATCTTCCTCATTCGCGCCGAAGGCCGGCGCTGGTGAGACTGTAGGTTCTCCCGCCTTCGTCAGTAACGTTGCTCGACCGGCGCCACGTTCCACTTCGGCGGCGGCGGGACATAGGCTTCGAACTGCGCGAGCGCCTCTTCGGTGTCGCGGGCGAAGATCAGCATCTCGCCGTACTGGGGCTGCAGGAAGCCGCTCTTGACCATGTTGGCGACGGCCGCGCGCAGCGGCTCGTAGTAGCCGGCGACATTGACGAAGCCGCAGGGCTTGGAGTGGAAGCCCAGCAACGCCCAGGTCCATTGCTCAAACACCTCCTCGAAGGTGCCGGGACCGCCCGGCAGGCAGAGGAAGCCGTCAGCCAGTTCGGCCATCGCCCATTTGCGCTCGTGCATGGAGTTCACCACCCGCAGTTCTGAGAGGCCGGTGTGGGCGATTTCTTGACTGACCAGGTCGGCGGGCATCACGCCGATCACCTTGCCGCCGGCGGCGAGCGCCGCGTCGGCGACGGCGCCCATCAGGCCCACGCGCCCGCCGCCGTAAACCACCGTCAGCCCCAAATGCGCCATAAGCGTGCCCGCATGGGTCGCCGCTTGCAGGAATGCGGGGTTATTTCCGGCGGAAGAACCGCAATAAATGCAAATACTTTCCACGAGAACCTTCCGTTGTCGATCGAACGGCGGACCTAGGCCGCCTATAGCGATTGCAGACTTGTGTCACGGTCCGGCTGGCCTCCCGCTCAATCGCCAGCTACAAAACGCCCACGGCTCGTCACAAGGGATGGCCGGGCGTCGATGGACGGCGCAGATTCTATACTGGTTAGGTCACGCGAATGGCGACGGGCACGGTCAAGTGGTTCAACACCGCTAAGGGCTTTGGATTCATACAACCGGATGACGGCGGCTCTGACGTCTTCGTCCACATCTCGGCAGTTGAGCAGGCGGGCTTGCGAGCCCTCAACGAAGGCGATCAGGTTCAGTTCGAAATGGAACAGGACCGCCGCTCCGGCAAGCTGTCGGCTGGCGGACTCGTCGTGACGGGCCAGGGCGCGGCCCCGGCGCGTCGTCCCAGCGCGGGCGGCTTCGGCGATCGTCCGCCGCGCAGCGGCGGCTTCGGCGGCGATCGTGGCGGCTTCGGCGGCGGCGACCGCGGCGGCGGCTTCGGTGGTGGCGGCGCGAGCCGTCAGCCGGGCGCCATCGCCGGCTCGGGTTCGGGCACGGTGAAGTGGTTCAACCCGACGAAGGGCTTCGGCTTCATCCAGCCGGAAGGCGGCGGCCAGGATGTGTTCGTGCACATCTCGGCGGTTGAGCAAGCCGGTCTGCGCGGTCTGAACGAAGGCCAGCTGGTCAGCTTCGACCTCGAACAGGACCGCCGCAGCGGCAAGACCTCTGCGACCAACCTGCGGGTCATGGGCTAAGACTTCCGTCTCCTCCCTTGTTCGCGAGGGAGGGACGATCTGTTGGAGAGGGTGCGGTTCCGCCGAGGCGCCCGCGTCCTCTCCCTCTCGCGCCGCCGGCGCGATCGCCCCCTCCGCTTGCCGGGGGAGGCTTTTGGCGTTCAGCCGAATAGACCCGCCAGCAGATTGATCGTCAGCGCCAGGATCACCGTGTTGAAGGCGAACGAGAACAGGGCGTGCACCGTGTTCAGCCGGCGCAGGGGCTTGGCGCTGATGGCGATGTCCGCCGTCTGGGACGCCACCCCGATGATCACCGCGAAATGCACGAAGTCCCAATAGTCGGGCGGCTCCTCCCCGGGGAAGCGCAGGCCCTCCGCATCCGCCGTCCCGTCCGCGCTGCGACCGTAGTAGCCGTGGGCGTAGTGCAGGGCGAAGATCAGCTGCACCAGGAACCAGGACGCCGCCACGGTGCCGAAGGCCAGGCCGACGCGTAGGGCGCGCTCCAGCCCCTGGACTTCCTTGGCCAGGGACAGCTCCAGGGCGACGGCGACCACGGCGGCGACCGCCGCGGTCAGCACCACCGCCAGGATGACCGCACGCCCCTCGTCGTCCTGAGCCGCCCGGGCCCGGATCGCGTCGGGCGAGCGGCTGGCCATGCCCCAGAGGGTGCTGATGATGAACCCCAGGCAGAGCGTGTCCCAGCCGACGATCGAAGCGGTGACCGGGCCCACGCCGGCCACATAGTGCACGGCCAGCGCCGCCAGCCCCCCGCCCACGAAGGACGCCACCAGGCGCGGACGGGCCGCGAAAGGGCCGAACCAGGATGGAAGCCCCATCTGCGCCATGCTCGCCCTCGCCCAAGGTGAGCCCGACCCTCGCGCGAGTCCGGTCCGGCCGCCAGCGGGCCGCTCGGCAACTTCGCGTTCACACTGTCGCGAAACGCGAGATTAAGCCGGTGCGGTTAGGTTTACGACTTAAGGTCGATAGGAGCCCCACTGTTTGTCGATCGGGTCGCACCGACTGCTCGGCTTTGCGTTCGCCAGCGCGGACCTGCTCATGGAGATCACCTCCGAGGGCGTGATCGCGTTCGCCCTGGGCGCCAGCGAGGCCATCTCCGGGCAGCTCGAACCGGCGCTGATCGGCAAGACCTGGCGTGTCTTCGTCGCGCCTGCCGACCAGCCGATGCTGCAAGCCGTGTTCGACGGGCTGGAGGTCGGCCAGCGCGCCGGGCCTCTGGTCGTGCGCCTGGCCAGCACGGACGGCCAGCCGCGGGCCGCCAGCTTCTGCGCCTTCCGCACGCCTGAGAACGACAACGCCCTGTCCTGCGCCCTGTCGCTCGCCGATCCAGACGCCGCGCCGCCGTCCGCCGAACTGCCGAACCGCAAGCAGTTCGAGGAACTCACCGCGACCCTGATGCAGACCGCCCAGTCGACCGGCGCCAAGCTCGAGCTCGCCTTCATCGAACTGGCCGGCCTGAACGCGGTGCGTGAGAACACCGCCCCCGACGCCCGCCAGGCGCTGGAGGCCCGGCTCGCCGGCGTGCTGCGCGCCCAGGCCCACGGCGGCCAGGCGGCCACCGAACTGGGCGCCGACCGCTTCGCCCTGGTCCGCAACGGCGGCGAGGGCGCGGACGCCCTGTCCCGGCGGGTCGGGCGGCTCATGAACACCGGCCAGGACGACGCCATCCGGCCGAGCGCCGACGTCATTCCGCTGAAGGCCGACGGCGACTCGCGCCAGGCCGTGCGCGCCCTGCGCTATTCGCTGGACGCCTATCTGCGCGACGGCCACGCCGGCGCGCCCGGCAACCTTTCCGACGCCCTCAACGAGGCCATGCAGCGCACCCTCGACGAGGCCGGCGCCCTCGGCGTGGCGATCCGCGAGAAGCGCTTCCGCCTGGTCTTCCAGCCGGTCATCTCGCTGAAGGACGCAGCGCTGCACCACTACGAGACCCTGGTCCGCTTCGGCGACGAGGAGAGCCCCTTCCCGCTGATCCGCATGGCCGAGGAAATGGAGCTGATCGAGCAGCTCGACTTCGCCATCCTGGAGCGCGCCGTGGGCGTCCTGGCTGGGGAGCCGAAACTCAAGCTGGCGGTGAACGTCTCGGGACGCACGATCGGCAGCCCGGCCTTCGTCGAACAGGCCTGCATGCTGCTGGCGGCGAATCCGCAGACCCGCGGGCGGCTGATGTTCGAGCTGACCGAGAGCGCCGCCCTCGACGACCTGGCCCAGGCGGACCGCCATCTTCAGGCGCTGCGGGCCCAGGGCTGCGAGATCTGCCTCGACGACTTCGGCGCGGGCGCGGCCTCGCTGGCCTATCTGCAGCAGCTTCGGCTGGACGTGCTGAAGATCGACGGCCGCTACATCCGCGACCTGCAGAACGGCGGCCGCGAAGCCACCTTCGTCAAACACCTGGTCAAGATGTGCGGCGAGCTGGGAATTCGCACCCTGGCCGAGATGGTCGAGACCCAGGACGCCGAGGACGCCGTGCGTCGCGCCGGAGTCGACATGGCCCAGGGCTGGCTCTACGGCGCGGCCAAGGACCTGCCGTCCGTTCGCGCGACGACCAACCCGCTCCAGGGCCGCGTGCGCCCGGCGCTGCGGCGGTAGCGGCGGCCAAATCCATCGTCATCCCGGCCGGAGCGAAGCGGAGAGCCGGGACCCAGGGGGTTCTGCAGTGCGGCGGCCCTGGGTCCCGGATCGCGCTGACGCACGTCCGGGATGACGGATATAGGTGAGGCGTCGGCTCAGGCCGCCTGCAGCAGGGGATCGAGCTTCCCGTCGCGCTCGAGCGCCATCATGTCGTCGCAGCCGCCGATGTGGCGGTCGCCGACGAAGATCTGCGGGAAGGTCGCCCGGCCCGAGCGCTGCATCATCTCCTGGCGCTTGGCCGCATCGAAGGCCGCGTCGATTTCCGTGAAGGCGACGCCCTTCTTCTCCAGCAACGAGACCGCCCGGACGCAGTAGGGGCAGTAGGGTTTGGTGTAGATGATGACTTTGGGCATGGCGGCCTGAACGTCTGTCTCCGGTTTCGATGTCATATGGTGAGTCCGCCGGTCTCTTTAACCCGCGCTATGACGGCCACGTCGACGCGGGCCGCGCCGGCCTGCTTCAACGCCCGTGAACAGCCCTCGGCAGTGGCGCCGGTGGTCATGACGTCATCAATCAGCAGGATCCGGCGCCCCTCGACCTGAGCCCGGCGGCGCTCCGGCACGTGGAAGGCGCCGGCGACGTTGCGCTTGCGGTGCGCGCCGGACTTGCCGCCCTGGCTCTCGGTCGCACGCCGGCGGACCAGGGCGTCGGGCAGGTAGGCGAGCCCCGCCAGCCTGGCCAGCGGCCGGGCGACCTCCGCGGCCTGGTTGTAGCGCCGCCGGAGCAGGCGCAGCGGATGCAGCGGCACGGGCGCGACCGCCTCAGCCTCGGCCAGCAGGTCGGACGCCGCCCGCGACAGCCAGCGGGCGAACATCGGCGCGAGGTCCGTGCGGTCGGCGTGCTTCAGCTTCAGGATCGGCTCGCGAGAGGTCTCGTCGTAGAGGCAGGCCGCGCGCGCCGCATCGAAGGCGCGGGGCCTGGCCATGCAGGGCGCGCAGCGGACGCCCGGGCCGGGGTCGTAGTCGAACGGCGCGCCGCAACCGTCGCACACCGGGCCGTCGAGGAAGTGGATCCGCATCCAGGCCTCGGCCGACAAGCCCTGCGCTCCCACCGCCGTCTCGCCGTCCAGGGTCTCGCGCGGCAGGATCAGCTCGAGCGCGCCGCGGACCAGCCCGCGTCCCGGCAGGGCGCGCTTCCATTCTCCGCCAAAAAGGCCATCTTCCGCGCCCATGTCCGCCCCGCCCATATCCGGCCCGCCCATATCTGGCCCGCCCATATCTGGCCCACCCAGGCTGTTCGACCGCGGCCTCCACCGCAAGCGTCTCGACCGCGCCGCCCGCGGCTACGCCCAGGCCGACTTCCTGAAGCGCCGCGCCGCCCAGGACGTCGCCTGGCGGCTGGAGCCGATCATGCGCAACTTCGGCGTGGCCGTCGACCTCGCCGCCCGCACCGGCGTCTTCCGCGAGGCCTTGGCGCAGAGCGACGCCGCGTCCCGCGTCGACCTGCTGATCGAGGCCGACCTCTCGCCCGCCATGCTGGCCGGCCGGTCGGGCCTGCGGCTGGTCGCCGACGAGGAGCGCCTGCCCTTCGCCGATCAGAGCCTCGGCCTAGTGGTCTCGACGCTCGCCCTGCACTGGACCAACGACGTGGTCGGAACCCTGATCCAGATCCGCCGGGCGCTCCGGCCCGACGGCCTGTTCATCGGCGCCTTTCTGGGCGGGGCGACGCTGACCGAGCTGCGCCAGTCGCTGGTGGCGGCCGAGTCCGAGATCCTCGGCGGCGCGGGCAGCCGGGTCTCGCCCTTCGCCGACGCCGCCGATGCCGCCAGCCTGCTGCAGCGCGCGGGCTTCGTTCAGCCGGTGGCCGACATCGACCGGGTGAGCGTCACCTACGCCCATCCGCTGAAGCTGCTCGCCGACCTGCGCCAGATGGGCGAGACCAGCGTGCTGGCCGAACGCCATCCCCGCGCCCTCACCCGCACCCTGCTCGCCCGCGCCTGCGAGATCTACGCCGAGCGTTTCGGCGCCCCCGACGGCCGCATCCCGGCCACCTTCGAGATCCTGACGCTGACGGGCTGGACAGCGGCGTAGACCTGCACCGCCTTAACCCCCCGGAAACCCTGACGCCGGAAAACTGACCGTTCGGGGGGCTCCTGTTTCCGGGGGTCGGTTATGACATCCAGACATCTAAAGGCGGCCGCGGCGACCTGCGCCGGCCTCGCCCTGTCGCTGGCCGGCTGCGCCACCAAGGCGCCGCGCCCGGCCCCTGCACGCGTCGAGGCGCCTGTCGGCCGCGTCGAGGCCCAGGCCATGGCCTTCGAGAGCTTCATGCGCAAAGCGCGGGCCATCGATCCCGGCTTCTCCAGCGCCGGCGACGTCAGCGCCGCCCTGCAGGTCGGCGCCAGCCATGAGCCTCATCAGCTGGAGGCCGGCATGGTCGCCTACGCCGCCATGGCCGCCCTGCAGGAGCCCGGCTTCGTGACCGGCGTCCAGCGCGCCGCGCGCGGCGGCGACCTCGCCCGGCGTCTTGCGACAGATCCGGCCGCCGTCCTCGACCTGCCCGGCGGCGAGGCCGCGGCGGCCCGCGCCGGCGCCGCCCTGGCCCGCCAGGGCGAAGGCCTGGGCGACGTCGGCCAGCGGGTGAAGCGCGCCGCCTACAGCGTCCAGCGCCAGGGCTGGTCGAAGTCGAAGGTCTCCGATCCCCGCGGCCGCCTGGCCCAGGTGAAGCGTCTCTCGGCGGCCGGCTATCAACCCGCGCCCGGCGACGCCGCGCGGATGCGTGCGGCGGTGGCCGCCGCCGGCCGCCGCGGCGGGTCTGCGAGCCCGGTGGTGGCGCGCGGCGTGGCGCTGGCGGCGCTGAGCGTGCTGGGCGAGGCCGAGCGCGGACGGCCCCTGATGAGCGAGCCGCGCACAGCCTCCTGCCTGCGGCTGGCCAAGCTCAACCTCTACCAGTGCCTGGCCAGCGCCGGGCCGCAGTATGAGGACATCTACTGCCTGGGCCAGCACGCCATGATCGATCCCGGCCAGTGCGTCGCCGACGCCGCCCACCCGCCGGCGAAGCGCAGCCCGATCACCCGGGCGAGCTGGACGCGGTAGGGGCGAACGCCTGCGCCAAACGCCCCCTCCGTCGGCTTCGCCGACACCTCCCCCGCTATGCGGTGGAGGATCTGGGCCGAAGATGCTCCACCGCTTGCGGGGGAGCTGGCAGCGAAGCTGACTGAGGGGGCGTTCGGCGCCTGCCCCTCACGCCCCCAGCAGGTGCAGCACCACCTCGCGCCGGTGCGGGCGGGCGCGGTGCTCGAAGAGCCAGATGCCCTGCCAGGTCCCCAGCGCCAGCCGGCCGCCGACCAGGGGGATGGTCAGCTGCACCTGGGTCAGGGCCGCACGCAGGTGGGCCGGCATGTCGTCCGGCCCCTCGTCCTGATGACGGTAGGCGCTGCTTTCGGGCGCAAGACCGGCGAAATAATCCTCGATGTCGCGCGCCACGTCCGGATCGGCGTTTTCCTGGATCAGCAACGAGGCCGAGGTGTGCCGGCAGAAGAGGGTCAGCAGCCCAGTGGTCATCCCCTGTTCGGCGACCCAGGACGCGACCACGCGGGTGAACTCGACCAGGCCGGCGCCGCGCGTCTGGACCGTCAGCGTGCGCGCCGCCTGGCGCATCAGACCAGGTCCCGGAGCCAGGCGACCAGCGGCTCGTCCGCCGGCGGCATCGGATAGTCGGAAAGCTTGTTCGGCTTCACCCAGGCCATCGCCTTGTGCTCCCGCGCCGTCACCTGGCCCTCCCAGCGGCGGCACAGGTAGAGCGGCATCAGCAGATGGAACTTGTCATAGCCGTGGCTGGCGAAGACGAAGGGCGCCAGGCAGGCGGTGGCCACCTTGATCCCCAGCTCCTCGTCCAGTTCGCGGATCAGACAGGCTTCCGGCGTCTCGCCCGGCTCGACCTTGCCGCCCGGAAACTCCCAGAGGCCGGCGAGCGACTTGCCCTCGGGCCGCTGGCAGATCAGCACCCGTCCGTCGGTGTCGATCAGGGCGGCGGCGGCGACGAGCAGCATGGGTTTTTCAGTCATAAGGTCCCATCTCCGGCCTGCGCCTAAAAGGCAACAGCCCGCGACATCCCGCCGGCATGGGTTGACTTTGCCGTAGCGAACAGCGATGTGGGACGTGCGTCGGGATAAGCCGCCGCTATCGGCGCTCCAGCCGCGTGGGGCCTCATCTGAGGCTCAGCCTGTCGAGCGCAGATCTTCTCATAGATCGCCCATCACGCGGGGCGCTTCCCAACGACCCCGCGTTCCCCGCCCCCGGCGACATCCGGCTGGGCCGATTGCGCGCCTATCTGAAAGACTGACTTTTGACCCAATTTACTGACCTCGGTCTCGCCAAGCCGCTGCTGCGGGCCCTGGCCGAAGAAGGCTACACCACGCCGACGCCGATCCAGGCGCAGGCCATCCCCGGCGTCATGGAAGGCCGCGACCTGCTGGGCATCGCCCAGACCGGCACCGGCAAGACCGCCGCCTTCGCCCTTCCCATCCTTCACCGCCTCGCCGAGGCCCGGAAGCCCGCGCCGCGCAACAGCTGCCGCGTCCTGGTGCTGTCGCCGACCCGCGAGCTCGCCACCCAGATCGGCGAGAGCTTCAAGTCCTACGGCAAGCACATGGGCGTCTCCGTCGCCGTGGTGTTCGGCGGCGTGAAGTACGGCGGCCAGATCAAGGCCCTGACGCCTGGCGTCGACATCCTCGTCGCCACGCCTGGCCGCCTGCTCGACCACCTGCAGGAAAAGACCATCAACCTGACGGGCGTCGAGGTCCTGGTGCTCGACGAAGCCGACCAGATGCTGGACATGGGCTTCATCCTGCCGATCCGCCGCATCGTGAAGTTCGTGCCGGCGAAGCGCCAGAACCTGTTCTTCTCGGCGACCATGCCGGCCGAGATCGGCAAGCTGGCCGGCGAACTGCTCAATCCGGATCCGCTGAAGGTCTCGGTCACGCCCGCCGCCACCACCGTCGAGCGCATCAACCAGCGCGTCCTCTTCGTCGAGCAGTCGCGCAAGCGCGCCCTGCTGGCGGAGCTGTTCGACGACGCCGGCTTCAAGCGCGTCATCGTCTTCACCCGCACCAAGCGCGGCGCCGACCGGGTCGCCAAGGGCCTCGAACAGGTCGGGATCGACGCCGTGGCCATTCACGGCGACAAGAGCCAGGGCCAGCGCGAGCGCGCTCTGGCGCAGTTCAAGGCCGGCGGCGTCCGCGCCCTGGTCGCCACCGACATCGCCGCGCGCGGCATCGACATCGACGCCGTCAGCCACGTCGTCCAGTTCGAGCTGCCGAACGTGCCGGAAGCCTACGTCCACCGGATCGGCCGTACGGCCCGCGCCGGCGCCGACGGCTCGGCCGTGGCCTTCTGCGCCGACGACGAGCGCAACCTGCTGAAGGACATCGAGAAGGTGACGCGCCAGCGCATCCCCTCCTTCGACCGTCGCAACGACCGCCAGCTGGGCGCGGCCACCGCCGCCATGCCTGAGCCCGCGGGCGTCAAGCCGGAGCGTACGGCCCAGCCGCACCGCGGCGAGCACAGGCCGCAACGCAACCGCAACCATGCCCCGGCCAAGCCGGCCGCCGGCCATCACCGCCCCGACGCCGGCGCGCAACGTCCGGCCTCCGCCGACGCCGCCGGCAAGCCCGCGTTCAAGGGTCCCCGCCGTGGTCGCGGCGGCGGTGGTGGCGGCGGCCAGCGCTCGGGCGGCAAGTCCGAGGTCTGGTCGAACCGCTAGTCGATAGGTTCTCTTTCTCCCGCGAGGGAGAAGGCGGACCGAGGAAACGGGTCGGACGAGGTGGTTTTCCACCCGTCCGGCCCATTTTTTGAACCACGAAAACACGAAATACACGAAAGCCGCCAAGACAACGACGCGCCGTCGCTGTCGAGGCGTCCGGCCGTTGGCCGGTCCTTCATTCCAGCTGACGTCGCAGGTCACCCCCTCTGAGCGCCGGCGCTTTCGTGTTTTTCGTGGTTCAATTTTCTTCAGCGAAGCTTGGACCTGGAGCTAGTCGCCCGAGCGCGTCACGCCCGCCATCCAGCTCAGATAGTCCGCATCGGCCGCCACGATCGGCAGGGCGACGATCTCCGGCGTCTCGTAGCTGTGCATCGCGCGGATCTTCGCCCGCACGATCTCGAACAGCACGGCGCGGGTCTTGATCAGCAAGAGCTGTTCGGGCTCGCGCTGCACCTCGCCCTTCCAGACATAGCGGCTGCGGATCGCCACGATCTGCACGCAGGCGGCCAATTCGTCCGCGAGCAGGGCCTCGGCGATGGATTCGGCCTCGGCTTCCGTGGCGGCGGTGGCGTGGACGATGACATAGCCAGACATGGGCCGGCACTATAGGCCGGACACCGTTTCTCGCGAGGGCCGCCGATGACGCTCGAACCGCCAATGATCCGCGTGGGCCTGCTGGGTCATGGCCAGGCGGGCGCCATCCTGCACGCCCCGCTGATCGAAGCCGTCCCCGACTTCCGCATCTCCGCCGTCGCGACCTCGCGCACGGCCTCGCTCGCCGAGCGCCGCGATGCGCCGCGCCAGGTCCGCCAGGCGCGTGAGCTGATCGAGGCCGACGACGTCGACCTGGTGGTGATCGCCACCCCCAACGAACTGCACTTCGAACAGGCCGCCGCGGCCTTGGCGGCCGGCAAGCACGTCGTCATCGACAAGCCCTTCGCCGCCACCGCCGCCGAGGCCGACCGGCTGATCGACCTCGCCGAGGCCAAGGGTCGGATGCTCACCGTCTTCCACAACCGCCGGCTCGACGGCGACTTCCTGGGCGTGCGCCAGGCGATCGCCTCCGGCGAGCTGGGCGAGCTGTTGCTGTTCGAAGCCCGCTGGGACCGCTTCCGCCCGACCGTGCTGCAGACCTGGAAGAACCGCGCCGCGACGCCGGGGATCGGCCAGCTCTGGGACCTCGGCCCGCATCTGGTCGACCAGGCCCTGCAGCTGTTCGGCCCGCCCGACCGGGTCACAGCCGACATCGCCATCCAGCGCCAGGGCGGCCTTGCCGACGACTATTTCGAGCTGACCCTGACCTACGGCCGGATGCGCTGCATCCTCTCGGCCTCCGCGGTGATCGCCGCCCCGCGGCCGAGGTTCGCCGCCCATGGGACCGCGGCCAGCTTCCTGACCTATGGCGTCGATCCGATCGAGGCGGCGCTGCACGCCCGGCGCCATCCCCAGGCCCCGGACTTCTTCGCGGACCTGGCGACGATCCCCGCCGAGCTCGTCAGCGCCGAGGGTCGCGAGGCGCGCAAGCTCGCCGCCGGCGACTGGACCGGCTTCTATCGCCAGGTCGCCATGGCGATCCGCGAAGGCGCGCCGCCGCCGGTGGCGCCCGCCGAGGCGCGCGAAGTCACCGCCCTGATCGAGGCGGCCTACGCCGCGGCCGGTCAGCTCCGGTAGTCGCCGTTGATCTCGACGTAGCGCTTGGTCAGGTCGCAGGTCCACACCGCCGCGGTGGCCCGGCCGACGCCGACGTCGACGGTGACCTCCAGATCCTGGCGCTTCATGTAGGCGCTCATCTTGGCCTCGTCGTAGCCCGGGGCCACCAGCCCGTCCTGGGCGGCGACCAGGTCGCCGAACTTCACGCTCAGGCTGTCGCGGTCGATCGGCTCATCGGCCTTGCCGACCGCCATGACGATCCGGCCCCAGTTGGCGTCCTCGCCGGCGAAGGCGGTCTTGACCAGCGGGCTGTCGGCGATCGAGCGGGCGATCTTGCGCGCCGAGGCGGCGGTCTCCGCCCCGGTCACCGTGATCTTGATGAACTTGGTCGCGCCCTCGCCGTCCCGCACCAGCTGGTGGGCCAGGCTCATCAGCACCTGCTCCAGCTTGTCGCGGAAGTCGGCCAGGCGGCGGTCCCCGGCGCGGCTGATCTTCGGCGCGCCCGACTGGCCGGTGGCGAACAGCAGGAGGGTGTCGTTGGTCGAGGTGTCGCCGTCCACCGTCACCGCGTTGAAGGTGTTGCGGGTGTAGAGGCTGACCAGGTTCTGCAGCGCCGAGGGCGAGATCGCCGCGTCGGTCACCACGAAGGCCAGCATGGTCGCCATGTCCGGCGCGATCATGCCCGAACCCTTGCAGATCCCGCCGATCCGCACCGTCGTCCCGTCGATCGTCGCCTCGGCGAACGCGCCCTTCGGGAAGGTGTCGGTGGTCATGATGGCGCGCGCCGCCGTCGGCCAGTTGTCGGTCTTCAGCCTCTGCTCCACCTCCGGCAGGCGGTGGACGATCTTGGTCTCGTCCAGCAGCACGCCGATGACGCCGGTCGAGGCGACCATGACGTCGCGCTGGCGACAGTCGAACCGCTTTCCGACGGCTGACGCCAGCCGGCGCACCGCGTCCGCGCCAGGCCGGCCGGTGAAGGCGTTGGCGCAGCCGGCGTTGACCACCAAGGCGCGGACCCCTTCCCCCTTGGTCGCCTCGAGATGCCGGCGGCACCAGTCGACCGGGGCGGAGCCCACCGAGCTGCGGGTGAAGACGCCGGCGCAGCTCGCCCCCTCCGGGAAGCTGAGCACCAGCAGGTCCTCGCGATCCTGCTTGTAGTAGCCGGCGCGCGCGGTCGCGAGCTCGACGCCGGCGATCGGCGGCATGCGCGGGAAGGGCACGGCCAGCGGCGAGACCGGCATGGCCGCCTTGCCGCCGGCGCCGGCAGGCTGGCTCGGAGGAGCGGACGGTTCGCCAAACTGCCGCGCCTGCTTGTCGGCGCGCCTCAGCGCCGCGCGCTTCAGGGCGCTGGCCAGCGGGTCGAAGGCGCGCTCGAGCGTCTGCCCCACCACCTCGACGGGCTTGGCGCCCGCGGTTTTCTTGGTCGGCTTGCGGGTCATGAGCGGCCCTCTGGGGCTGGCGTTGAAGGGGTGGGCGACGCACCGGCTGCGGGCTTGGCCAGGGTCTCGACCTTGGCTTTGCTGCGCAGCGTCTCCAGCAGGTCGCGGATGCGGTCATAGGTGAGAAAACGCACCAACTGCGGCCGCGCGGCGGCCAGGGGGATCGGCGGCTCCAGCCGCCTGTCCTCAACCCGGATGATGGCCCAGCCGCCATGGGTCTCGAAGGGACCGACGGTCTGGCCCGGCCGCGCGCCGGCCAGGGCCGTCGCATAGCCGGGCGGCATGACGTCCGGGGTGAAATAGCCGAGGTCGCCGCCGCTGAACCGGGTGGCCGCGTCGGTCGAGCGCTGCAGGGCGAGCTTCTCGAAGGCCCCGCCGGCGGCCAGCAGCTTCATCGCCGCCCGCGCTTCGGGCTCGGTGGCGGTGACGATCTGGCGGGCGCGGATCTGCTCGGCGCGCTGGGCCGCCTTCACCTGCTCCTTGTAGAGGCCCTGGACGGCGGTCTCGCTGACCGCGCCGGCGACCACCGCCTCCACCAGCCGGTCGCCCAGTACGCGCTCGCGCGCCGCCGCCAGCCGGCGCTCGGTGGCCGCGTCATGGTCGAGGCCGCGCTTCACCGCCTCGGCGGCGAGCAGCTTGCGGTCGACCAGCTGGTCCAGCGTCGCGCGGAAGACCTCGGCGTTCGGATCAAGACCCGCGCCCTTGGGGATCAGCCCCTGGGCCTGGGCCTCATTGCGCACATCCGACAGCCAGACGGTCCGGCCGTCGACCTTGGCGATGGCCTGGTCGCCGGCCTCGGGGGGACTTTCAGCGCCGCCGCGCGCGCAGCCGCTCAGAGCCAGCGCCGCGGCGAAGGCCGCGCCGGCCACAAGCCCAGTGGTGGTCATCTGGCGCAAAGGCGATTCCGCCGCCATCCGATCTCCCCAAAAAAGCCTCGAGCGCAGCCCCCCGGCCAGGTCGCCCGTCCCTAGCGATATAAGGCTGCAAGTGCAAAGGTTGTGGAACCCGGCAGCCCCCTCCCCCCCTTCGGGGTCCCCTTATCCCAATGGGGGAGGAGAAAGGCAGCTGCAGCTTCGACTCTCCTCCCCCCCAGGGGGAGGGGGACCGCGAAGCGGTGGAGGGGGCCGCACAGCGTCACTGATGCTCCCCGCCGCGTTGACACTTGGGGGGGCGCTGCTTAAGTCTCGGCCGCCCTGAAAAGAGCGTTTCTCCCGGCAGGCGACGGGCCGAAAGGCGCATGGCCGCGCCGGCGCCCCGCAATACCGGACCTTCCTGCTTTGAGCATCTTCCAACGGTTCTTCGGCTCTTCCAACGACCGCAAGGTCAAGGCCATGACGGCCCGGGCGAGCAAGATCAACGCCTTCGAGCCCAAGTTCGAGGCGCTCTCCGACGCTGAGCTGCGCGCCAAGACCGATGAGTTCAAGGCCAGGATCGCCTCCGGGACCTCGCTCGACGACCTCCTGGAAGAAGCCTTCGCCGTGGTGCGCGAGGCCTCCAAGCGGGCGATCGGGCTGCGGCACTTCGACGTGCAGATGGTCGGCGGCATGGTGCTGCACCAGGGCGGCATCGCCGAGATGCGCACCGGCGAAGGCAAGACCCTGGTCGGCACCCTGCCGGTCTATCTGAACGCGCTCGCCGGCAAGGGCGTGCACGTCATCACCGTCAACGACTACCTGGCCCAGCGCGACGCCGAGTGGATGGGCCAGATCTACGGCTTCCTCGGCATGCGCGTGGGCGTGATCGTCCACGGCCTGAGCCAGGGCCAGCGTCAGGACGCCTACAACGCCGACATCACCTACGGGACCAACAACGAGTTCGGCTTCGACTATCTGCGCGACAACCTGGTCTACGACGCGGGCGAGATGGTCCAGCGCGGCCACAACTTTGCGATCGTCGACGAGGTCGACTCGATCCTGATCGACGAGGCGCGCACCCCGTTGATCATCAGCGGCCCGACCGAGGACCGCAGCGAGTTCTACAAGATCATCGACCTGGTCATCAAAGAGCTGATCAAGGACCCGACGACCTTCGAGCACGACGAGAAGCAGCGGCAGGTGATCCTGACCGAGGAAGGCGCCGAGAAGGTCGAGGAGATCCTGCAGGAAGGCGGCCACCTGGCCGAGGATTCAGCAGGCCTCTATGACGCCGCCAACGTCTCGGTGGTGCACCACGTCAACCAGGCCCTGCGCGCCAACATCCTCTACACCCGCGACAAGGACTACATCGTTCGCGCCGGTGAGGTGATCCTGATCGACGAGTTCACCGGCCGCATGATGCAGGGCCGCCGGCTCTCCGAAGGACTGCACCAGGCCATCG
Organism: Phenylobacterium sp. LjRoot225; assembly: GCF_964252855.1. Classification (NCBI taxonomy): domain Bacteria; kingdom Pseudomonadati; phylum Pseudomonadota; class Alphaproteobacteria; order Caulobacterales; family Caulobacteraceae; genus Phenylobacterium; species Phenylobacterium sp. LjRoot225. The sequence continues at coordinate 222,356 of NZ_CAXUPL020000002.1, forward strand.
AGGCCAAGGAAGCCGCGGTCATCCAGCCCGAGAACCAGACCCTGGCCTCGGTCACCATCCAGAACTACTTCCGCCTCTACGCCAAGCTCTCGGGCATGACCGGCACGGCCGCGACCGAGGCGCAGGAATTCCACGACATCTACAAGATGGAAGTGGTCGAGATCCCGACCAACCGGCCGGTGACGCGGATCGACGACGACGACGAGGTCTATCGCACCGGCGCCGAGAAGAACCGGGCGATCGTCGCCCAGATCGAGGACTGCTTTAAGCGCGGCCAGCCGATCCTGGTCGGCACGGTCACGATCGAGAAGTCCGAGCAGCTGTCGGAGCTGCTCAAGGCGCATAAGTTCGAGATCGACGGCAAGACCATCGCCGGCATCCCGCACAACGTCCTGAACGCCCGCTACCACGAACAGGAAGCCCTGATCGTCGCCGACGCCGGCGTGCCGGGCGCAGTGACCATCGCCACCAACATGGCCGGCCGCGGCACCGACATCCAGCTCGGCGGCAACGTCGACATGAAGGTCGCCCGCTGGCGCGACGAGCAGCGCGGCCTCGGCGTCGAAGTGACGCCGGAAATGGCCGTCCATCGCAAGGCGGAGATCGAGACCGAGATCGCCGACCTGAAGACCAAGTCGCTGGCCGCCGGCGGCCTCTTCGTGCTGGGCACCGAGCGGCACGAGAGCCGCCGGATCGACAACCAGCTGCGCGGCCGGACCGGTCGTCAGGGCGACCCGGGCCACTCGAAGTTCTTCCTCTCCTGCGAGGACGACCTGCTGCGGATCTTCGCCGGCGAGCGACTGGATTCGATCATGCGCACCTTCGGCGTCCAGGACGGCGAGGCGATCACCCACAAGTGGCTGAACTCGGCCATCGCCACCGCCCAGAAGCGGGTCGAGCAGCGCAACTACGAGATCCGCAAGAACCTGCTGAAGTACGACGACGTCGTGAACGACCAGCGCAAGGCGGTGTTCGAGCAGCGCGCGGAGTTCATGGCCGCCGAGGACATCTCCGACGTGATCGCCGAGATGCGCCGCGACACCATCACCGACTTCGTCGGCCGCCACCTGCCGCCCAAGGCCTATGCCGAGCAGTGGGACATCGAAGGCCTCGACGCCCATGTGCGCGAGCACCTGGGCCTGGAGCTGCCGCTCGCCGAGTGGGCCGCCGAGGACGGCATCGCCAACGAGGAGATAGAGGAGCGGATCGTCGCCGCCGCCGACGCCCGCGTCGCCGAGCGCGAGGCCCAGGTCGGCGACCACATGCGCTCGGTCGAGAAGAGCTTCCTGCTGCAGATGATCGACCTGCAGTGGCGCGAGCACCTGATGCACCTCGACCACCTGCGCAACGTGATCGGCCTGCGCGGCTACGGCCAGCGCGACCCGCTGCAGGAGTACAAGACCGAGGCCTTCACCCTCTTCGAAAAGCTGCTGGTCGACGTGCGCCAGAGCGTGACCCGCTGGCTGATGACGGTGGAGTTCCAGTTCGAAGAGCCGCCGCAGCCGCCGCCCGGCCAGATGTTCGAGATCCATGTGGACCCGCTGACCGGCGAGAACGCCGCCCATATGGGCGCCCTACCCGACGGCCTGCCGGTCGATCAGCGCGCGGCCCTGCCGGTCTCCGCCCTGCCGCAAGGCTGGGAGGCCACCGGCCGCAACGCCGCCTGCCCCTGCGGCTCGGGCCGGAAGTTCAAGCACTGCCACGGGGCGCTGGTTTAGGAATCGGCGCCAAACGCCCCGTCCGTCTCGCTGCGCGAGCCACCTCCCCCGCTGCGCGGTGGAGGATCTGGGCCGTAGATACTCCACCGCTTGCGGGGGAGCTGTCGCGAAGCGACTGAGGGGGCGTTCCGGCGGCGGGATTCTGCCCGGAGCGATTTGATGGCCCGCTACGACTTCGCCTCCGACAACACCGCCCCCGCCACGCCCGAGGCGATGGCGGCGATCGTCGAGGCGAACTCGGGCTTCACCTCCGGCTACGGGACGGACGCCGTCAGCGCCCGCGCCGCCGACCTAGTGCGCGGCCTGCTCGACGTCGACGCCGAGGTGCGGTTCGTGGCCTCCGGCACCGCCGCCAACGCCATCTCGGTCGCCGCCCTGGCCCGTCCCTTCGAGGCGGTGCTGGCCCATGAGCACGCCCACATCTGCACCGACGAGACCGGCGCGCCCGGCTTCTTCGGCCAGGGCGTGGGACTGATCCGCCTGCCCGGCCCCTCGGGGCGGATCGACCCCGCGGCGCTGGACGCCGCCATCGAGCAGCCGGACGTCTCCTATCGCCAGCCCGCCGCAGCGCTGTCGCTGACCAACGCCACCGAGTTCGGCACGGTCTATTCGACGGAAGAGCTGGAGCGGCTGATCCGGCCGGCGAAGGCGCGGGGCTACGGCGTCCATCTCGACGGGGCGCGGATCGCCAACGCCGCGGCGGCGGGCTTCGACCTGAAACGCGTCGCAGCCCTCGGCGTCGACCTCTTCGTGCTCGGCGGGGCCAAGGCCGGGATGCCGCCTACCGAGGCGCTGGTGATCCTCAACCCAGGCTTGGCCCGGCGCATCGACGCGCGCCTGAAGCAGGCAGGCCAGCTGCCCTCCAAGGGCCGCTTCTACGCCGCGCCCTTCATCGGCATGCTGCAGGACGGGGCTCTCCTGCGCCACGCCGCCCACGCCAACGCCATGGCCGCCAGGCTGGCCGCCGCCATGCCGTTCAAAGTCGTCCATCCGGTGGAGGCCAACGCCGTCTTCGTCGAGATGGACGAGCCGACGCTGGCCCGGCTGCATGCCGCTGGCTGGTTCGCCTACCGGTTCCTCGACGGAACCGTGCGCTTCGTCTGCTCCTGGGCGACGACCGAAGCGGCGGTGGAAGAGCTCAGCGAAACGCTGCGGACGCTCATCTAAATTTCGTCATCCCGGCCGTAGCGAAGCGGAGAGCCGGGATTCAGGGGGTTCTGCAGTGCGGTTGCCCCTGGGTCCCGGCTCGGCCTTCGGCCGTCCGGGATGACGGGATTTGTAAGGCCGTGCCGCTACTGCAGCGTCCGGCCGATGGCGTAGAAGCGGTCGGCGCGAGCCTTCTTCAGCGCCTCGGGCGAGAGGCCGTCCAGGCCGGCCAGCTCCTGCTCCAGGGCGTCGGCCACGTTGCGCATGGTGGTCTCGCGGTCGGAATGGGCGCCGCCGACCGGCTCGGGGACGATCCGGTCGACGATGTTCATGGCCAGCAGCTCCTGGGCGGAGATCTTCATCGCCCGGGCCGCGTCGGCCCCTGAACGCGCGCCCCGCCAAAGAATGGAATTCGCCCCTTCCGGCGCGATCACCGAATAGATGGCGTGCTCCAGGATCAGCACCCGGTTGGTCCCGGCGATGGCGATGGCCCCGCCCGAGCCGCCTTCGCCGGTGATGATGGCGATGTTCGGCACGCCGAGCATCAGGCACTTTTCGGTCGACCGGGCGATCGCCTCGGCCACGCCGCGTTCTTCCGAGGCGATGCCGGGATAGGCGCCGGCGGTGTCGATGAAGCTGAGCACCGGCAGGCCGAAGCGCTCGGCCAGCTCCATCAGGCGCACCGCCTTGCGGTAGCCTTCCGGCCGGGCGTAGCCGAAGTTGTGCTTCACGCGGGTGGCGGTGTCGCGGCCCTTCTCGTGGCCGATGACCACCACCGGGCGGCCGCGCAGCCGGCCGAGGCCGCCGATCAGCGCCTGGTCATCGCCGAACGCCCGGTCGCCGTGCAGTTCGACGAAGTCGTCGATCACGTCGGCGAGATAGTCGACGAAGTGCGGCCGGTCCGGGTGGCGGGCGACCTGGGTCTTCTGCCAGGCGTCGAGATTGCTATAGGCGTCGCGCCGCATCTTCTGGGCGCGGGCGCGCAGGCCCTCGATCTCGGCCTCGAAGGCGTCGGGACCGGCGGTCTCGGAGAGCTTGGACAGCTCCTCGATCTTGGTTTCGAGTTCGGCGATCGGCCGCTCGAACTCGAGATAATGCAGGGCCATTCGAGGGCGTCGCTCCCAAGTGCTTCGCGAGGCGGCGGAAATTAGGCGGGAAGGCCCAAGCTCACAAGAGCGGCGCTACAGCCAGCCCGCCGCCCGAAGCCGCCCCGCATAGGTCCGGCTGACGGGCACGGTCAAGTCGCCATCCAAACGCAGCTCGCCCGCGCCGCGCCGCCAGCGCCCGCCGCGGATGGCCTCGGCCGCCACCCACCACGACCGGTGGGTCTGATGTCCGTGGGCCCTGGCGAGCTCTTCCAGCGCATCGGCGAAGCGCAGGGCGACCAGCTCCGACCCCGCCTCGGTATGGACCCGCACATAGTGGTCCTCCGCCTCGACGGCGATCAGCCGGGCGCTCCGGCGCCTCGCCGAGAGCCGGCGGCGGAAGACCGCCTCGGCCTCGGGCAGCGGCGGCTCGACGATGGTGCGGGTCTCGACCACCGCCCGCGACGGCCGCCAGATCACCGCGCGGATGGCCATGATCGGCGCAGAGACCGCCAGAACCTGCGGCAGGAGCCGGGCGTAGGCCGCCAGGCTGACCGCGCCGTCCGCCAGCACATGGCCGACCCCGATCACCCACAGGGCCACCGGCAGGGTCATCAGCAGGCTGGTGGCGGCGATCCGCAACCAGAACCGCTCCGTCCGCGCGGCGACCAGGGCGTCTAGCGACAGGCCGACCACGCCGCCGCCGACGATGCAGGCCGTCCAGTAGAGAAAGCGCGGGCCGGAGGGAATCCGGTCGGTTCCGTAGGCGCCGACGAAGCCCATGAAGAGGCCGATGACCACCAGCAGGGTCAGGTCGGCGGCGCGGCGGGCCCAGGGGTTCAGCAGGCGCGGATCGGTCATGAAATACTCGGTCCGGTTCCTGCGGCGCCGTTCACGCAGGAACGGCGCCGTTCGCGCAAACTGCCCTAACCGGGCGGGCCGGCTTCGGCAATCTGCGAGCACCACTCGCAGGGACATCGACATGCTGCAACTTTCCAACCGCCTCGCCTGGAGCCTGATGGCGCTGCTGAGCGTCGCCGTCGCCCTCGTCTCCTATCGCTACCTGCTGGGGATCGGACCGCTGGCGCCGGACATCCTGCGCAACGCCTTCCGCAATCCCTGGCTCAATCTGCACGTCGCCGGCGCCGCGACCGCGCTGCTGGCGGGGCCCGGACAGTTCGTGGGTCCGCTTCGCCGCCTGCGCCCGCAGGTCCATCGCTGGCTCGGCCGGACCTACGCCGCGGGCTGCATCGTCGGCGGCCTAAGCGGCTTCGTCCTGGCCTGGGGCTCAACCGCCGGCCCGATCGCCACCGCGGGCTTCGCAAGTCTCGCCGTGATCTGGATCGCGACCACGGTTCAGGCCTGGCGGCTGGCGCTGCAGCGGCGGTTCGCCGAGCACCGCGCCTGGATGATCCGCTCCTTTGCGCTCACCTTCGCCGCCGTGACGCTGCGCCTGGGCCTCGCCGTCCTGCCGCTCGCCGGCATGTCGATGCTGGACGCCTACCGCGCCATGGCCTTCCTCTCCTGGATCCCGAACCTGATCGTCGTAGAGCTGCTGCTCGCCCGCCAGCGCGGCCTGGCGGCGGCGTGATGAGACGGCGCGGCCCGGTTTTTGACGCCGTTGCAACTGTCGCACACCGCCGTTCGTTAAAGCGGCTGAAGTCAAGCCATGGCCCGTAATCCGATCGGGGGGCGGAGGCGGACTGGGCGCGTCTTCACGACCGCGCGGACCCTGCCCTGACAAGCTGCCGCGCTCGAGGAGAAAACGGAGTTAGACAGATGCATCCCGTCTTGAAGACCGCGATGGCCTCCGCGCTGGCGCTGGCGACCGTCGCGCCGGCCGCAGCCCAGGGCTACGGCAGCCCCTATCGCCCCACAGAGGACTATATCGCCCGGCAGCGCGAGTACGACGCCCAGCGCGACCAGTACGAAGCCCAGCGCGACGTCTATCGCGACCAGCGGGCGGACTATCGCGCCGCCCGCGCCGACTACGACCGCCGGATGGCCGACTGGGAAGCCCGCCGGGCCTCCTATGACGCCCGCTACGGCTACGGCGCCTATGCCCGCGCCTATGGGCCAGCGCCCGTCTGGGACGACCGCCGCTGGGCCTCGGCTCCGCCCTCGGGCGATTATCGCGCCGCCCGCGCCGACTATGAGCGCCGGCTGGCCGACTGGGAGGCGCGCCGCGCCGACTATGACGCCCGCCGCGGCTACGGCGCCTATGCCCGGGCCTACGGGCCGGCCCCCGTCTGGGACGACCAGCGCTGGGCCTCCGCCCCCTCGGCCGGCTACTATGGCCGCGACACCGCCTACACCGCCCCGATCCGCTGCAACAACAACTCGGCCGTGACCGCCGGCATCATCGGCGCGATCGCCGGCAGCGTGCTGGGCTCCAACGTCGCCGGTCGCGGCGACCGCACCGAAGGCGCGGTCCTGGGCGGCGTGGTCGGCGCCGGCCTTGGCGCCGCCGTGGGCCACGCCAGCGACAAGTACAAGTGCGACCAGCGCGGCGCCTACTGGACCTACAACGACACGGTTCCCTACCGCGTCTCCGACGACGTCTACCGCGACGATCGCGCCGCCTATTACCGCAACCGCCGCTGCCGCCTCGCCCCGGCCCCGGTCAACGACCGCGACTACCGCTACGTCCGGGTCTGCCCCGACAGCAACGGCCGTTACCGCGTGACGGGTTAGGTTGGTTCGGAGAGAGCCATTGAGCAGGAGCCGCTCCGAAGGGGGCGGCTTCTTTTTTGGTCAGGCAGGGTGATCGCAGTTGAGCTCAATCTTCTCCGTCATCCCGGCCGGAGCGAAGCGGAGAGCCGGGACCCAGGGGGTTCTGCAGTGCCGGCGGCCCTGGGTCCCGGATCTGCGGCGCTTCGCGCCTTGTCCGGGATGACTGGCATTTTTGATGCGCTCGCTCGCCCTCAGCCCTTCTTCGCCAGCGGATGCTTGGTCTCGACCACCTCGCGCAGCCGGTCGCCGGCGACGTGGGTGTAGATCTGGGTGGTGGCGATGTCGGCATGGCCGAGCAGGGTCTGGACGACGCGCAGGTCCGCCCCGCCCTCCAGCAGATGGGTGGCGAAGGCGTGGCGCAGGACGTGGGGGCTGACCCGGGCCGGATCGATGCCGGCGTCGGCCGCCGCCTCGTCGAGCATCTGGGCGAAACGGCGCGGCGTGAGCCGGCCGGCCGCCCCGCGCGAGGGGAAGAGCCACGGATTGGCCTTGTCGCCCTTCGGCAGGAACCGCGGACGGATCTCCAGATAGGCCTTCACCGCCGCCCGGGCGGTCTCGTTCAGCGGCGCCAGCCGTTCCTTGCCGCCCTTGCCCTTGACGATCAGATAGGCCGGATCGCGCGCCAGGGCCGCCAGCGTCAGCCCGGTCAGCTCCGAGATCCGCAGGCCGGAGGCGTAGGCCAGCTCGACCATGCAACCCAGCCGCAGGCCCTGGGCGCCGTCGCGCGCGCTGGCCGCAGCGATCAGCCGATCCATCTCCTCGCGGCTCAGCACCTTGGGCAGGGACCGGCCCTTTTTCGGCGCCTCGACCCTGCGGGACGGGTCGTCGGCGCGCCAGCCTTCGCCGAGAACGAAGCGGTAGAACTGCCGGACCGCCGCGCGGCGGCGTGCGGCGGTGGCCGGCGACAGGCCGCGCGCGCCGAGGTCGGCGAAATAGGCCTCGACATCCTCGGCGGAGGCGTCCGAAAGATCGCGGCCCCGCGCGCTCAGGAACCCGCCGGCGTCGACGAGATCGCGGGCGTAGGCGGTGAGCGTGTTCTTCGCCGCCGCCCGCTCGACGGACATCATCTCCAGGAAGGCTTCCGCCCAGGAACCGCCCTTGCCGCTCATGGAAGGGCGAGCAGCCCTTCGACCGCGAAGTTGCGGGCGTCGGCGTCGAGGCCGGCCAGCCGCAGCGCCTGGACGATGCGCGCCCGCTCGGCTGGGGCGAGACCCGCGGGGCCGGCCTCCGCGCAACTCCACAGCGCCAGCAGGGCGGTCTCGCCCGGCAGATGGTCCTGGCCCGCGGCGGCGAGCGCCAGGCTGCGGCCCGCCGGCGTACGCCCCTCCGGCAGGCTGAGCGCCGCCAGCCAGCCGCGCAGGTCCGGCCCGGGCGCCCCGGCGTAGGCGGCGACGATGAGGGCGGTGGCCTGGGCGGCGGGCCGCACAGCCGCCTCGGCCTTCAGCGCGGCGTCGAGCAGGCGCCCGACGAGCTCCGGCGGAACCGGCTGGCCCGAGGCCAGGGCGCGGGCCGCCGCGAGCCGGTCCGAATCGCCGGCGGGGATCGTCCAGGCCGGCTCGGCGGGATCGGCGCCGGCCAGCGCCGAGGCCACCGCCGGCGCAGGCTTGGCGGCGGAAAGGTCCAGGCCGAGGCTACGGCACAGGGCGTAGTCGAGGCCGTTGCGCAGCGAGGGCGCTCCGGGATCGCCGCCGCCGGCCAGCTTGGCCCCCATCAGCCGCCCGAAGACCACGTCGCGGGCCTGGGCCTGGGCGATGTCGAAGGTCAGCTGCGCCTGGTCGGCGCGGCCGCCGATCGCCTGGCAGTAGGCGCGCAGGCGCAGCCAGTAGATGTCCTCGCGCCCGACCGTCAGGGCCTCGGCGACGGCGCAGGCGCGCGCGTCCTCGCCGGAGAGCAGCGCGCTTTCCGCCGCCCCGCGGGAGAGCTCGGCGCTACGGTCGAGCCCTGGCGAACGGGCGAGGATGGCCGAGGCGGCCTTGACGTCGCCCAGCGCGACCAGGGCCGCCGCCCGGGCGGCGAGCGCCGCGGGGTCGGCGCCCAGCCCCCTGGGCCCCGGCGCGCCGGTCGCCAGCACGCGCCGCGCCAGAGCCGCGGCGGCGGGCGACAGCGGCCGGGCTGCGAGCTTGGGCAGCACCGCGTTCAGCGTATCGACCGAGGCGTCGCGCCAGAGATCCTGGGCGAGACCGGTCTGGCGGCCTGCGGTGGAGAAGGCGTCGGGGGCGGCGAGCGGCGCGACCTCCACGCCCCTCCCCTCGACGACTTGGCCTTCAACGGCTTGCCCATCAACGGCTTGAGCAAACGCCGACGCGGCCGGACTGGAGAGGGTCAGGGCGGCCGTCACGGCCAGGATGCGCCACATGGGAGCGACCATACGCTGGGCGCGATGTTGGCGCGAGACCGTCGCCTCGTGTAAGCCTTCGCTATTCATGGACCGTTTCGAACCGCTGCGCCGTCGCACCATCGCCCTGGTCGGCCTCATGGGAGTAGGCAAGTCGAGCGTGGGCCGCAGGCTCGCCAATGCGCTGGGACTGCCGTTCCGCGACGTCGACTCCGAAGTCGAATCTGCAGCCGGGCGGTCGATTCCCGACATCTTCGCCGAGCTTGGCGAGCCCGCCTTCCGGGACGGCGAGCGTCGGGTGATCCAGCGCCTTCTGGACGAGCCCCCTCATGTGCTGGCCACCGGCGGCGGCGCCTTCATGGACGCCAAGACCCGCGAGATGATCAAGGCGAAGGCGGTCTCGGTCTGGCTGAAGACCGACCTGGAGGTCCTCGCCCGCCGAATCGGCCGCAAGGACACCCGCCCCCTGCTGATCGGCAAGGACCCGATGGAGGTGCTGAAGGTCCAGGCCGAAGCCCGCTATCCGACCTATGCCCAGGCCGACATCACCGTGGAGACCGGCGACGCCGCTCACCATGTCACCGTCGACCAGCTGCTCCGCGCGCTGAGCGCCTATGCCGAGGAACATTCCCAATGAGCCGCAGCGTCCCCGTGGGGCTCGGCGCGCGCGCCTATGACGTGGTGATCGGCCCGGGCCTGCTGGCCGAGGCGGGGCGCCGGATCGCGCCGCTGGCCCGCCGCAAGCGGCTGGCGGTGGTCAGCGACGAGACGGTCTGGGGCCTGCACGGGGCCGCGCTGACGGCGTCGCTGGAGGGCGCGGGCCTTGCGGTCCATCCGGTGATCGTGCCGCCCGGCGAGCAGACCAAGAGCTTCGAGGGGCTGGCCGACGTCACCGACCGGCTGCTGGCGCTGGAGCTCGACCGCGGCGACATCGTCACCGCCTTCGGCGGCGGGGTGGTCGGCGACCTCACCGGCTTCGCCGCGGCCATCTACAAGCGCGGCATCGACTTCGTGCAGATCCCCACCACCCTGCTGGCCCAGGTGGACTCCTCGGTGGGCGGCAAGACCGCGATCGACACCCCGCGCGGCAAGAATCTGGTCGGCGCCTTCCACCAGCCCAGGCTGGTGCTGGCGGACCTCGACGTGCTGTCGACCCTCTCCGACCGCGAGATGCGCGCCGGCTATTCGGAAGTGATCAAATACGGCCTGCTCGGCGATTTCGGCTTCTTCGAATGGCTGGAGACCAACAGCGCCGCGGTGCTGGCGCGCGAACCCGCAGCCCTCGCCCGCGCAGTCGCGCGGTCCGTCGAAATGAAGGCCGAGATCGTCGCCGAGGATGAAAAGGAGCAGGGTCGCCGCGCCCTCCTGAACCTCGGCCACACCTTCGGCCACGCGCTCGAGGCCGAGACCGGCTACGGCGCGGCCCTGCTGCACGGCGAAGCGGTGGCCGCCGGCCAGGCGCTCGCCTTCCGCTTCTCCGCCGCCCAAGGGCTCTGCGCCGGCCAGGACGCCGCCCGCGCCACCGCCGCCATCGCCGGGGCCGGCCTGCCCACCCGCCTGGACGAGATCGCGGGCCACCCGTTCGACGCCGCCCGCCTGGTACGGCACATGGCCCAGGACAAGAAGGCCGAAGCCGGCCAGCTGACCTTCATCCTGGCCCGCGCCCTAGGCGACGCCTTCGTGGCGAAGGACGTGGACGCCGAGGCCGTGCGCCGCTTCCTGGTCTCCGAAGGCGCCCAGATGCACGAAGGAGAAGGCAGATGACCGCCGTTCTCGCGCTCGCGCCGATCCTCTTCGGCCTGCTGGCGATCTCGGCCCTCTTCTCGGCCGCCGAGACCGCGATGACCGGGGCGAGCCGCGCCCGCATGCACCAGCTGGAGCGCGACGGCGACCGCGGCGCGCGGCGGGTGAACCGGCTGATCTCCGATCAGGAGACGATGATCGGGGCGGTCCTGCTGGGCAACAACCTGATCAACATCCTGGCCTCGGCGCTGGCGACCCAGGTGATCACCGCCGCGGTGCCGGGCGCCCTGGGCGTGGCCGTCGCCACGGGCGTGATGACGGTGCTGGTGCTGGTCTTCGCCGAGGTTCTGCCGAAGACGCTGGCGATCCTGCGCTCGGACGACGTCGCCCGCTTCCTCTCCGGCCCGACCCTGCTGGTCGTGAAGCTGTTCGGCCCGGTGATCTACACGATCCAGTGGATCGTGCGGAAAACCCTCGGCCTGTTCGGGGTGAAGCTGGGCATGGAGCTCGACGTCCTGGCCGCCCACGAGGAGATCCGCGGCGCGGTCGAGTACCACCACTCCGAAGGCCTGGTGGAGACCCACGACCGCTGGATGCTGGGCGGGGTGCTCGACCTCGCCGAAATGGACGTCAGCGAAGTGATGGTCCACCGCAAGGGGATCTCGATGATCGACGGCGACCTGCCGCCGCGGGAAATCCTCTCCGAGGCCCTCGCCAGCGCCCACTCGCGCCTGCCGATCTACCGCGAGGAGCCGGAAAACATCATCGGCGTCCTGCACGCCAAGGACCTCCTGCAGGCGCTGGCCGCCGCGGACGGCAAGATCGAGGCGCTCGACATCGCCGCCATCCTGCGCGAGCCCTGGTTCATTCCCGAGACCACCAGCCTCAAGGACCAGCTGGCCGCCTTCCTGAAGCGCCAGAACCACTTCGCCCTGGTGGTCGACGAATATGGCGCTTTGAAAGGGCTGGTGACCCTGGAGGACATCCTCGAGGAGATCGTCGGCGAGATCGAGGATGAGCACGACGTCGCGGTCGCCGGCGTCCGTCCGGGCCCGGACGGGGCTGTGATGGTCGACGGTTCGGTCACCATCCGCGACCTCAACCGCGCCATGAACTGGGACCTGCCGGACGACGAGGCGGTGACCGTCGCCGGCCTGCTGATCAACGAAGCCCAGCGGATTCCCGAAGTCGGCCAGGTCTTCACCTTCCACCGGCAGCGATTCAAGGTCGCCGAGCGCATGCGGAACCAAATCACCGTTCTGCAGATCTGGCCGCCGGTCCCCCACGATGAGTAGACTTCTGGGGCTGTGAGCGACAATCTTGCAGCCTGGGCGCGCAATCCGCCCTCCGATGCTTGACGCTCGAATCTCAAAGAGGAATCCATTTGGAACTGAACGAGGGACGGTGTCGTTTAGCTAAGCTTGATCCATTGGGGTGATCGTCCGTCCTATGTCTAAGTTCAGCGCCGCCGCCCCGCCAGATCTTACGGCGGCCCGTCGCAAGCCCTCGATGACGCCAGCTGCATCCGCGACGCGCTGCGGCTCCCTCCGAGCCGACAAACCAATCGGGGACCTCGACACTGCAAGCCGCCTTGGAGCCCGACAATGACCAATGAGCTGGACGGCCTGAGGGTGCTCGTCGTCGAAGACGAGATGATGGTCTCGATGCTGATCGAAGACATGCTGACCGATCTGGGCTGCACCATCGTCGGTCCCGCCTCACGCCTCGACGAGGCGTTGACGCTCGCCCGCGAGCTCGAGCTCGATTGCGCGGTGCTGGACGTGAACCTCGGCGGCCAGCCGATCTTCCCGCTGGCCGACCTCCTGCGGGAAAAGGGCGCGCCCTTCGCCTTCGCCACCGGCTACGGCGACGCCGGCCTGCGCGACGTCGACCGGGGCGCCCCGGTCCTGCAGAAGCCGTTCCGCGAAGCCGACCTCGCCCGGGTGCTGGGCGAGCTGAAGATCAAGGCCGGGGTTTAGGGACTGGCCCCGAATTATCGCTTTCCGTCATCGCCCGCGCAGGCTCCGCCTCTCTCCCCCACCGTCATTCCCGGCCTCGTGCCGGGAAACCATGCACATGGAGAGACGAAGATCGTCCTGCACCTTCGCCGTTCATGGGTGGCCGGGACGGGGCCCGGCCATGACGGATGGATGAGTGGGGCGTCCTACGCCTCGCCCGGCGCCAGCGCGCGGACAGAGAGCGCGTGAACTGGCCCGGCCAGCTCTTCGGAGAGCGTGCTATAGACCATCCGCTGACGGGCGACCTTGGCGGTTCCGGCGAAGGCCTCGGCCTCGATCAGCACATTGAAATGGCTCTCGCCGCCCTCGGTCGCCCCGGCGTGGCCATGATGTCGGGCGCTGTCGTCCACCACCTCCAGCCGTGTCGGCTGGAAGGCATCGGTCAACTTGTCGCGGATCACTTTAGCTATGGCGCCCATCAACGGCATCTTCAATTCTTGAACGAAAAGATCCTCCCCCCATACTGGCCACATGCCCGGCGCGTTTCAATACAAGCCTAAGTTCCTGGACATCCGTGTTCGCCCGCCCTCGAAAGCCGAGGACGAAGCGAAGGCGGCTGAACAGGACGTCAACGCCCTCAAACCGGGCGAGCGACCCTGCGACCACCCCGGGTGCCGCGCGGCGGCCAGCGCGCGCGCGCCCAAATCGCGCGAGATGCTCAGCGAGCACTACTGGTTCTGTCAGCCGCATGCGGCCGAGTACAACCGCAACTGGGACTTCTTCGCCGGCATGAGCGAAGGCGAGGTGCGCAAGCGCCAGCAGGACGACCTGTTCACCGGCGGGCGTCCGACCTGGGAAATGAAGGCCGGGCGATTCTCGCGCGAGGCTGCGAGCTTCACCGCCAAGGTCCACAAGGGCGAGGGCTACCGCGACCCCTTCAACCTGTTCGGCCGCGGCGGCGCCGGGCCGAAGCGCGCCCCGGAGCCGGAAGCGCGCAACATCGGCAAGATCGAGCGCAACGCCCTGGCCGAGCTCGATCTCGATGTGAACGCCGACGGGCCGAAGATCCGGGCCCGCTACACTGAGCTGGTGCGCCGCCTGCACCCAGACTCCAACGGCGGCGACCGCGCCGGCGAGCAGCGCCTGCAGAAAGTCATCCGCGCCTACCAGTCGCTGCGCAAGGCGGGCATGGTCTAACCCAGCGCCCGCCAGGCCACATAGCCGGCGGTGGCGATCACCATCAGGGCGAAGATCCGTCGGGCGAGGTCTGCGTGGCCGGCGAGCCGCAGCGCCAGCGGAGCGCCCGCGAACGCGCCGGCCCCGCCCCCGACCACCAGAGCGGCGAACACCGGCCAGTCGATCAGCCCGGAGGCGGCGTAGCTGGCGCTGGTCGCGGTCCCGAACAGGGCGACGGACACCAGCGAGGAGGCCGCGGCGTGGGCCAGCGTCATGCCCGTCGCCGCCATCAGGCCCGGCACGATCAGAAATCCGCCACCGATGCCGAAGAAGCCGGCGGCCAGGCCGGTGAGCAGTCCCACGGGCGCCAGCTTCCAGACAAGCGCCGGCGTCAGGTGGACGCCCGGATCCCCCGTCCCACGCTTGGGCAGGAGCATGGAGAGGCCGACCCCGGCCATGGCCGCGGCGAACCAGATCAACAGCCGCTGGCCGTCGACCTGTTTGGCGAAATGCGCGCCGGTCAGCGATCCGGCCAGGCCGGAGAGGGCGAAGACGCTGGCGCAGGGCCACTTCACCCGACCCGCCTTGGCCTGGCCGGCCAGGCCCGCCACCGCATTGACCGCGACCGCAGCCGCGGCGGTGCCGATCGCCACATGCGGGTCGCGCACTCCCACCAGATAGATCAGCAAGGGTGTCGCCAGCACCGATCCGCCGCCGCCGAAGACGGCGAGCAGCAGGCCGATGAGCGCGCCGCCGAGCGCGGCCAGGCCGTAGGCGAACAGCGGCAGGTCCATCGGCTCAGGCCGCCCGGCGCTGGTTCCAGGGCGCCAGGGCGAGCAACCGCGCCATGCCGCAGAAGCCGGTCACGCCGGCGAGCGTCAGGCCGGCTCCCACCGAGGCTGAAAGCCCGAGGAACCCCGGGTGGACGAGCAAGCCCAGCGCCACGCCCAGCAGCACCAGAGCGCCCGCGGCGATCTGCACCTGCCGCATCAGCTCGAGCGGCGCCTTGGCGTCGGTCTCGACCGGCAGGCCCGCCGCGGCCCAGGCGTCGACGCCGCCGGCCAGCATGAAGGTCTCGCCTTCCACGCAGGCCGCGAGCCGTTCGCCATTGCTCTCGGTGCGCATGCCCGAGCGGCAGGTGAAGACCACGTGCTTGGCCGGATCGACCTTCAGATGCGTAGCTTCGAAACGCGACAGCGGCAGGGGACGCGCCCCCTTCACATGGCGGCGCGCGAATTCGTCGGGTTCGCGGATGTCGACCAGGACGGCGCGGCCGGCGGCCAGCCGGTCAGCCACCTCCTTGGGGGTCAGCGGGGTCAGTCGAGCGCACATCGTGGGCCTGCTTCATGTCTGGAGGACAGAAGATCTCGGCGAGCGTCGCCACCACCTTGAGCGCGGCGGGGTCTTCGATCCGGTACCAGATGGTCTGGCCGTCACGGCGGGTCGCCACGACGCCTTCCTGGCGCAGCACCGCGAGGTGCTGGGACAGGGCCGACTGCGAGAGGCCGACGCGGGGCTGGAGCTCCCCCACCGACCGCTCGCCGTCCGCCAGCTGACACAGGATCATCAGCCGCCGTTCGTTGGCGAGCGCGCGCAGCAGCTTGGCCGCCTCCGTCGCGCTGGCCTCGAACCGGGTGATGTCGAAGTTCGTGAGATCGAACATGAGCCCAATATATTCGTTGATTCTAATTTAGCTACTTCTAATATGAAGGACGCCAAAGCGAGGCTCCGACCATGCAACCCGCCGTACAAGCCTTTTTCGATCCCGCGACCTCGACCGTCTCCTACCTGGTCTCCGACCCGCAGACCCGCGCCTGCGCTCTTATCGACCCGGTGCTGGATTTCGAGCCGAAAGGTGCGCGGCTCTCGACCGCGTCCGCCGACGCCATGCTGGCCGCCGTGCGCGAACAGGGCCTGGACCTCCGCTATGTGCTGGAGACCCACGCCCACGCCGACCACCTCTCGGCGGCCGATTACATCCGCCGCAAGACCGGCGCCCCGGTGGTGATCGGCTCACGCATCACCGAGGTGCAGAAGACCTTCATCCCGCTGTTCGAAGCTGACGACGTGGGCGCCGACGGCCAGGCCTTCGACCGGCTGGTGGAGGACGGCGCCGTCCTGCCGCTCGGCGACCTGACAATCCAGGTGCTGGAGACGCCGGGCCACACCGCCGCCTGCGTAACCTTTCTGGTCGGCGATGCGGCCTTTGTCGGCGACACCCTCTTCATGCCGGACTACGGCACGGCGCGCTCCGACTTCCCGGGCGGCGACGCGCAGGCTCTCTACCGCTCGATCCGGCGGATCCTCGCCCTTGGCCCCGAGACCCGCATCTTCGTCGGCCACGACTATCTGCCGTCCGGCCGCACCGAAGTTCGCTGGGAGAGCTCCGTCGCCGAGCAGCGGGCGGCCAACGTCCACATCCGTGACGGCGTCAGCGAGGCGGACTTCGTCACCCTGCGCAGGGCGCGCGACGCAACGCTCGCCCCGCCGGCGCTGATCCTGCCGTCGCTGCAGGTGAACATCCGCGCCGGCGCCCTGCCCCCGGCGACGGCCCAGGGCCAGGTCTATCTGAAGCTGCCGGTCACCTTCACCTGAGGGGCTGGGCCGCGAACCAGGGGATCATCCGGGCGATCGCCTCCTCCACCTCGGCGGTGGAGACGGCGAAGCTGAAGCGCATGAACCGATGGCCGTCGACCGGATCGAAGTCGAGCCCCGGCGCCGTCGCCACCCCGGTGTCGCGCAGCAGCCGCTCGCAGAAGGCCAGGCTGTCGTCGGTCAGGTGGCCGATATCGGCCCAGATGTAGAAGGCCCCGTCCGGCGGGGCGATCGAGGCGAGACCCAGTTTCGGCAGGGCCGCCAGCAGCAGCTCGCGGTTGCGCCGGTAGACCGCCACATGCCCGTCCAGCTCGTCGCGCGCGTCCATCGCCGCCAGGCCCGCGTGCTGGCTGAGCGAGGGCGCGGTGAGAAACAGGTTGCCGACATAGGCCCTCGCGCGGGCAGCGGCCTCCCCGGGGGCTGCCAGCCAGCCCAGCCGCCAGCCGGCCATACTGAAATATTTCGAGAAGCTGTTCACCACCAGCGCCCTACCGTCGAACTCCAGCATGGAGCGGGTCGCGCCCGAGTAGCTGAGCCCGTGGTAGATCTCGTCGGAGACGATACGGATCCCACGCTCCCGGCAGACCGCGGCGATGGCGGCCAGCTCGTCGGGGGCGATGATCGAGCCGGTCGGATTGGCGGGGCTGGCGACGATCACGCCCGCCGGCGCCGGATGGACCGCCGCGAGGGCCTCGGCGCTCAGCTGGTAGCCGACCTCCGCTCCGCAGGGGATCTCCACCGGCGTCATGTGCAGCGCCTTCAGCACATTGCGGTAGGCGACATAGCCTGGCCGGGCGAGCGCGATCCGGTCTCCGGGCTCGAAGGCCGAGGACAGCGCCAGCACCAGGGCCGGCGAGGCGCCGCAGGTCAGGATCACCTCTTCGGGATGGATCCGCACGCCATAGGTCTCGTCATAATGGCGGGCGATGCGGGCGGTGAGCTCGGCGCTCTCCCAGTAGCCCATGGCCTCGGCGTCCAGCACCCGGTGCGCCACCGCCAGCGCCGCCTTCGGCGCGCCGGTCGACGGCTGGCCGAATTCCATGTGCACGATCGAGCGCCCCTGCGCCTTCAGCCCGTGGGCGATACGGCTGAGCTGGATGGCGTAGAAGGGGGCTATCTCGGCGGACATCAGATGGGGTTAGCCGGGGGGCGAGCGGGCGACAAGCACCCTGCCCCCTCCCTCCCTTAATGGGGAGGGACAGCTCGCCATCGGCGAGCCGGGTGGGGAACAGCGCTTCACGCACAGCGCTCGTACCTGGACCTCAGTTCCCCAGCCCTGACCGCTTCACGGTCGTCCCCTCCCCATGAAGGGGAGGGAGGAAGGGACGCCCAGGCTTGACCTGCTCGGCGAAGGACGCGAAGCGATAGGAAAATAACGAAGATTTCGGGAGGGGCCGCATGTCGGCGACGCAAGCCGTGTCCGAGGCGGCGCCAAGCGCGGCCGCCGCCAAGGGGTCCTCGATGCGCCGGGTGCTCGCCGCGAGCCTGATCGGCACCGCCGTCGAGTATTTCGACTTCTTCATCTACGGGACCGCCGCCTCGCTGGTGCTGGGACCGCTCTACTTTCCGGACGCCTCACCGTCGGCGCAGCTGTTGAGCGCCTACGCCACCTTCGCCGTCGCCTTCTTCGCCCGGCCGCTGGGCGCGGCCTTCTTCGGCCATTTCGGCGATCGGCTCGGTCGCAAGTCGATGCTGACGGCCTCGCTGCTGGTGATGGGCCTGTCCACGGTGTTGATCGGGCTCCTGCCGACCTACGCCCAGATCGGCTGGTGGGCGCCGGCCCTGCTCTGCCTCCTGAGGTTCGGGCAAGGGCTCGGACTAGGCGGCGAATGGTGCGGCGCCTCGCTGCTGGCGATCGAACACGCCCCGCCAGGCCACCGGTCGCGCTTCGGCATGGTCCCCCAGCTCGGCGTGCCTGTGGGCTTCATCGCCGCCAACGGCCTCTTCCTGATCCTGGGTCTCCTGCTGACGCCCGAGGAATTCCGCGCATGGGGCTGGCGGCTGCCTTTCCTGGCGAGCGCCGTCCTGGTGGTGGTGGGCCTGTGGATCCGGCTGAAACTGGCCGAGACGCCCGCGTTCAAGGCCGCCCTGGCCGAGGCCCCACCGCCGCGAGCTCCCCTGCGGGAGGTGCTGGCGAATCACCCGCTGACCACCTTGGGCGGCGCAATGACTGTGATCGCCTGCTTCGCCAGCTTCTATCTGATGACCACCTTCGTGCTCGCCTATGGCGTCGGAACCCTGAGGTACGACCGCGAGGCCTTTCTCGGCGTCGAACTCGTCGCCATCGTCTTCCTGGCCGGGGGCGTCGTCGCCTCGGGCGCCTGGTCGGACGCCGCCAGTCCGCGACGGGCGCTGATGGCGGGTTGCGCGGCGACGGTGATCACCGGCCTGCTGATGCCGGCCGCCCTGGAGTCCGGCTCGCTGCTGATCATCTGCCTCTATTTGTCGACGGCCCTGTTCGTCATGGGCTTCGTCACGGGACCGCTCGGCCCCTTCCTGTCGAGCCTCTATCCGACGCGGGTGCGCTATACCGGGACGGCCGTCGCGCACAATCTGGGCGGCGTCATCGGCGGCGGCCTGGCGCCGATCATCGCCGCGGCGCTCGCACAGGACGGCGGGCTTGCGCCGGTCGGCGTCTATCTCGCCGGCGCGGCCCTGCTGTCGCTTGTCGCCCTCATCTTGCTGGCCCGTCGGCCTCGGCTGAGCAGCGCCGCCGCTTGACCTTCCGCCCCGAACGACGCGAAGCGAGACCACCAAGCCGGGGGAGAGCGTCCATGTCCGTATTGCAAGCCGCGCCCAAGGTTCTGGAACCTGGCGCGCCCTCCAACCGTCGCGTGCTGGTCGCCAGCCTGGTCGGCACGGCGGTGGAGTTCTACGACTTCTACATCTACGCGACGGCGGCCGCCCTGGTGCTGGGGCCGATGTTCTTCCCGCCGGCCTCGCCCTCGGCGCAACTGCTCAGCGCCTACGCCACCTTCGCGGTGGCCTTCTTCGCCCGGCCGCTGGGCGCGGCCTTCTTCGGCCACTTCGGCGACCGTATCGGGCGCAAGTCGACCCTGGTGGCCTCGCTGATGACCATGGGCGTCTCGACCGTGCTGATCGGCCTCTTGCCCGGCTACGCCCAGATCGGCTGGTGGGCGCCGTTCCTGCTCTGCCTGCTTCGCTTCGGCCAGGGCTTCGGGCTTGGCGGCGAATGGGGCGGCGCGGCCCTGCTGGCGGTGGAGAACGCCCCGCCCGGCTGGCGCGCGCGGTTCGGCATGTTCCCGCAACTGGGGGCTCCGGTCGGCTTCATCGCCGCCAACGGCCTCTTCCTGTTGCTGGGGCTGTTGCTGACGCCGGAGCAGTTCAAGAGCTGGGGCTGGCGGCTGCCCTTCATCGCCAGCGCCGTCCTGGTGGCGGTGGGCCTCTGGGTGCGACTGAAGCTGACCGAGACCCCGGCGTTCAAGGCCGCCCTGGCCGAAGCCCCGCCGGCCCAGGCGCCGCTCGGCGAGGTGCTCACCCGCCATCCGCTGGCGACGCTCGGCGGCACCTTCGCGGTCGTGTGCTGTTTCGCCATCTTCTACCTCTCCACCGCCTTCGCCTTGGGCTATGGCGTCGGCCACCTGAACTACAGCCGCGAGACCTTCCTGGGCGTCCAGCTGGGGGCGATCGTCTTCCTGGCGGTGGGCATCGTCGTGGCGGGCTACTGGTCGGACGCGACCAACCCGCGGCGGGTGCTGATGGCCGGCTGCGCGGCGACCGTGGCGGCGGGTTTCCTGCTCCCCGTGATGATGGGCTCGGGCAGCCTCTTCCTGATCTGGGCCTTCCTGTCGCTGGCCCTTTTCCTGATGGGCTTCGTCTACGGCCCGCTCGGCGCCTTCCTGCCCAGCCTGTTCCCGGCTCGCGTGCGCTATTCCGGCGCCTCGGTCGCCTTCAACGTCGGCGGCATCATCGGCGGCGGCCTGGCGCCGATCATAGCCGCAGCCCTCGCCGAACGGGGCGGCCTGCCGCCGGTGGGTCTCTACCTCTCGGCGGCGGCCGTGATCAGCCTGATCGCCCTGGCGCCCCTCGCCCGCCGCGCCACCCACGACCTCGGTTGAAAGCCTCGGGGCGGGCGCCCACATGAGAGCCCCTGCCCGTTCCGGCGCTGCACGCCGCGCCTGAGCGTTAAGGGGGCTAACACCTGTTTGCGTCCCGGACGCCTTGCCTGTAATCGACCCACATGGCCGCCTTTGACTCCTCCGAAGACAAGCTGATCTCGCTGACCCCGGACACGGAGGTCGACGCACGCGAGACCTTCGGCGTGGACATCGACATGAAGGTTCCGGCCTTCTCCGAGCGCGATCCGCATGTGCCCGACATCGACGCGGCCTACAAGTTCGACCCGGAGACGACCCGCGCCATCCTGGCCGGCTTCGCCTTCGACCGCCGCGTCATGGTCCAGGGCTATCACGGCACCGGCAAGTCGACCCACATCGAGCAGGTCGCAGCCCGCCTGAACTGGCCGCTGATCCGGGTGAACCTCGACAGCCACATCAGCCGGATCGACCTGGTAGGCAAGGACGCCATCGTCCTGAAGGAAGGCAAGCAGATCACCGAATTCCGCGAAGGCATCCTGCCCTGGACGATCCAGCGGCCGATCGCCCTCGTCTTCGACGAATATGACGCCGGCCGTCCGGACGTGATGTTCGTCATCCAGCGGGTGCTGGAGGCCCAGGGCAAGCTGACCCTGCTCGACCAGAACCGGGTGATCCGCGCGAACAAGTATTTCCGGCTGTTCTCGACGACCAACACGATCGGCCTGGGCGACACCACGGGGCTCTACCACGGCACCCAGCAGATCAATCAGGCGCAGATGGACCGCTGGTCGATCGTCACCACGCTCAACTACCTGAGCCACGACGTCGAGGCGGGCATCGTGCTGGCCAAGGCGCCGGCCTACGCCACCGCCGAGGGCAAGCGGACCATCAACGCCATGGTCCGGGTCGCCGACATGACCCGCAACGCCTTCATGAACGGCGACATCTCGACGGTGATGAGCCCGCGGACGGTGATCACCTGGGCGCAGAACACCGAGATCTTCGGCGGCGACATCGCGCTCGCCTTCCGCATGACCTTCCTGAACAAGTGCGACGAGCTGGAGCGCGGCACGGTCGCCGAATTCTTCCAGCGCGCCTTCGGCCAGGACCTGCCGGAAAGCACTGCCCGGGTGCGGGTGGCCTGATACGAAACGCCCGCCCCGGCAAGCCGGAGCGGGCGCGTCCATGGTTCGCCTGAGCGGTCCGGTTCGCTAGTCGCCGGTGATCTTCTTCCCGGCCATGAAGCCGAGCACCAGGAAGACCACGAAGCCGATCAGGAACAGGAAGAACAGGATCTTGGCGATCCCCGCGGCTGCGCCCGCGACGCCGCCAAAGCCCAGGGCGCCGGCGATCAGGGCGATCACGGCGAAGATCAGAGCCCATTTCAGCATCTTGCTCTCTCCTCATTCGCAAGGCCGCGAGGGCCTTCGGGGCGCAAACGTGCAGCTTCGCCTTGGTGTTCCGTGGACTGGAGAAGCGAACGCTTCGCGACCACGGACGACACGGAAGGGCCGCGCCGAGAGCGCGAGGCGGCCCACGGGCGTGGCCAATAGAGGGACTGGCCAAAAGCCAGTCGATCAGAAGCAGGCCGCTTAGCCGCCTTTGTCTCTTCCGTGTCGTCCGTGTTTTCCGTGGTTCTAAAAATCGAGCGCCGCGCCGCATACTGACGCCGGATCAAAAACCCGTCGCAAATCCTTGCTTCATCGCGCCCGCGCCCTGATCTAAGACCGCAGCGATGGCCAAGTCCCCCGAAAGCCCCGTCGAGCCCTTCAAGCGCGCGCTGGCCCACGCCGCGCGGTCGCTGGCCGAGACGTCCGACCTGGAGATCGTCTATTCCGGCGAGGGGCCGCAGCTGGTCGGCAAGCGCGCCGTCCTGCCCCACCCGCCCCGGGACATGACGCCGGCCGACGCCGCGCGCATCCGCGGCTTCGCCGACCAGATGGCGCTGCGGCTGGCTCACCACGATCCGGCGCAGCACGCCAAGGCCCGGCCGGCCTCGCCGAACGCCCAGCCGGCCTATGACTCCCTTGAGCAGGCCCGAATCGAGGCGATCGGCGCCAACGCCCTGGGCGGCGTGCGCGTGAACCTGAAGGCCGTGCTCGACCAGGCCTGGGCCCGCAAGACCGTCAACCAGGTCGAGGCGGTGGCCAATCCGCCGATGGCCGAGGTGCTGGCGCTGATGGTGCGCGAGCGGCTGACGGGCGAGGCGCCGCCGGCGGCGGCCCAGCCGCTGATCGACCTGTTCCGCGCCGACGTCGAGGCCAAGGCCGGCGCCGACCTCGACAAGCTGGTGAACGCCGTCGAGGACCAGAAGGCCTACGCCCGGATCAGCCGGGCCATCCTGCGCGACCTGCAGATGTCCGACGACATGCTCGACCAGCCGGACGAGGCCGACGACAGCGACGACAGCGAGCAGGACGGCGAACCCGAGGCCGACGAGGCGGACGACAACAGCGAGAACGAGGGCCAGTCGCCCCAGGCCTCCGCCCCGGAGGAAGGCGAGACCCAGCGCCAGGAAACCGACGACGCCGACAGCCAGACGATGGAGGCCCAGGACAGCGCCGACTCCGAGGACTCCGAGGAACAGCCGGAGATGGGCGAAGGCGAGCAGCCCGCCCGTCCAGAGATGAAGGGCGAGGGCAAGCCGGTCACCTACAAGGTCTTCAGCACCTCACATGACGAGATCGTCGCCGCCGAGGAGCTGTGCGACACCGAGGAGCTGGGGCGGTTGCGCGCCTACCTCGACCAGCAGCTGGCGAGCCTGTCCAACGTTGTCTCGCGCCTGGCCAACCGCCTGCAGCGGAAACTGCTGGCCCAGCAGAACCGCGCCTGGAGCTTCGACCTCGAGGAAGGCATCCTCGACGTCGCGCGGCTGACCCGGGTGATCACCGACCCCACCGCCCCCCTCTCCTTCAAGGAGGAGGACGACACCGAATTCCGCGACACTGTCGTCACCATCCTGATCGACAATTCCGGCTCGATGCGCGGGCGGCCGATCATGGTCGCGGCGGTTTGCGCCGACATCCTGGCCCGCACCCTGGAGCGCTGCGGGGTCAAGACCGAGATCCTCGGCTTCACCACCCGCGCCTGGAAAGGCGGGCAAAGCCGCGAGGAATGGCTGAAGGCCGGCAAGCCCGCCCAGCCCGGCCGGCTGAACGACCTGCGCCACATCATCTACAAGGCCGCCGACGCGCCCTGGCGGCGGGCGCGCCGCAACCTCGGCCTGATGATGCGCGAGGGGCTCCTGAAGGAGAACATCGACGGCGAGGCCCTGCTCTGGGCGCACCATCGGCTGATCGGCCGGCCGGAGGCGCGGCGCATCCTGATGGTCATATCCGACGGGGCGCCGGTCGACGACTCCACCCTCTCGGTGAACTCCGGCCACTATCTGGAGCGCCACCTGCGCGAGGTGATCGCCGAGATCGAGGCCAAGAGCCCGGTGCAGCTGATCGCCATCGGCATCGGCCACGATGTCACCCGCTACTACCGCCGCGCCGTCACCATCGTCGATGTCGAGCAGCTGGCCGGCGCCATCGTCGAGCAGCTCGCCGAACTGTTCGAGGAAGTGCCGCGCAAGGCCAGCCGCGGGGGCGCCGGCCTGCTGCCGCCGCCGCCCAATACCCACGGCCCCACCGGCGGCATGCGCCGCTCCACCTTCAAGGAAGTGCGAAGGGCGGTGGCTTGAGGCCCTGGGCGGCGCGGCGGGCCGCGGCCGCCCTCGCGGTTCTCGCCCTCTGCGCCTGCACGGCCCAGTCCGGCCTGCCCGCCCATCCCGTCACCGCCGAGCCGCGGGTCGCGATCCGCGCCAGCCCTGTCCGGCTCTCCGCCGAGGGCACGCGGCCGGAACGGATCGGTGCCTTCGTCTATGCCGGCGGCCTGCAGCTCACCTCGCCCGACACCTCGCGGCTCCACGGCCTCTCCGACCTCAAGGTCTGGCCCGACGGCCGGATGTTGTCGGTCACCGACGAAGGCGACGTCTTCGAAGCCCGTCTCATCCTCGACCGGAAGGGACGGCTCGCCGGCGTCGCCGGCGGCAAGCTCTGGCCGCTGCCCGCCGAGAACAGCCAGCCGCTCTCGGCGCTCGGCAAGCAGGAGTCCGACGCCGAGGGCATAGCCGAACTGCCGGGCGGCGCGCGGCTGGTCAGCCTGGAGCGAGACGACCGCATCCTGCTCTATCCCGCCGGCGGCGGCTCGCCGCGCCGCGCCCCTTCGCCCAATGTGAGCTTCCCCGACAATCTCGGCATGGAGGCGCTCGCCCAGGATCCCGCGGCCGGCGCCGACGCCTATATCGTCGGCGGCGAGGCCAGCGGCCAGACCTGGCTCTGCCGCCTGACCTCCGGCTGCGTCGCCACCGCTCAGGTGGCCAGGCCCGACGAATTCGCGCTGACGGCGGTCGCCCCCCTGCCGGGCGGCGGGCGGGTCTATCTGCTGCGCGCCTTCAGCCTCCTGCAGGGCATGCGGATCACCTTGCGCATTGTCGGCGCCGACGGGACCACCCTGGACGAGCTTCGGCTGGCCGCCCCGCTGACCGTCGACAATTTCGAAGGGGTGGCCGCCCTGCCCCGACCCGACGGGTCGCTGCGCCTCTACCTGCTGTCCGACGACAACTTCTCCAAGCTCCAGCGGACGCTGCTTCTGGCGTTCGACTGGCGGCCGCCTGGGCGCACAGGGCGTCGCGGTCCCTAATCATCGCCCGAGCCCTCATCTGTCGCACTCGCGGCGTCACAAGACGGCGCGGGAGTTCCGCGCAAGCGGCAACCAGACCGCGAAACAGGCGCCGGAACGGTCCAGCCTGTTCTCGGCGGTGATGAGTCCGCCGTGCGCCTCGGCGAGCTTGGCGGCGAGCGTCAGCCGGCTCGTCGATCTCGGCGCCCTTCTCAGCCCGGCGGTGGCGGACTTGCGCGCCGTGGTGCAGGCGCGGGGCGTGCGGCTTCTGGAGAACTATGAGCCCGCGCTGGTGCACGGCGATCCGATCCGGCTGGTCCAGGTCTTCACCAACATTCTGACCAATGCGGTCAAGCACGCGCCGCAGGACTGCGAGGTCAATGTCGTCGTCAGGGTCACGGGACGTTGGGTGGTGACGCACATCCTCGACGAGGGTCCGGGGTTCGCGCCGAGCGATGCGGCGCTGCTCTTCGCCCCGTTCTGGCGCGCCGTCGCCAACAAGGATGCAAGCCGCCCGGGCTCCGGCATGGGGCTGCCGCTGGCGGCCAAGCTCGCCGAGGCTCACAGCGGACACATCCGGGCCGAGAACCGCCACGACCGTTCGGGCGCCTGCTTCTCCGTCTGGCTGCCGCTCGCCCTGCCGCCGCGCGCCGCCTCATGACACGGCGGTCGGGCCCACGCCCTTCCGGCCGATCGTATCCGGACCGAAGTGGCGGTGGAGATCAGGGCGGTCTCGTCGTCCTCCTCAACGCATCGGTGTCGTCGTAAGAGCGCTAAATTCCTACTTATTTGATGTGCTTTGTGGAAAGTCTCAGATTCCCGCGCGGTCGCGTGAAGCACGAGCCTGGAGAGGACCGAATGAAGCAGCAGCAGCCCTTGCGGGCGATCATCCCGCTCGCAGCCGCATTCGCGGCTGTGGCGACAGCGGCTCAAGCGCCGCCCGCCCGCGCCGAGCCCTCCGCCGCTCCGTCCCCGCCCGTATCGGCCGCACCGGAGGGTTGGACCGAACTGGTGGACAGCCTGCGGACCTTGCCGGAGCGGATCCTCGCCAAGCTGCCGGAAGATCAGCGCAACGACCCCCAGGTACGACAGGAAGTCGGCCGGCTGGCGCTGGAGGCCCTGGCGGCCTCCAGCCTGGACGCCATCGCCAGCGACGGCGATCATCCGGCTTTCATACCGCAGATCGGCCAGACGCTGAACGTCGGCCAGCCCAATGCGGACACCATCTACCGCTCCACCAGCATCACGCCCGGCGGAACCTATCGCCTGCGCGGCCGCCGCGGGTCCCTGCCGATCTTCAACGTCGCCCAGTCGTTTCCCACGCCGAACGAGGCGGGCGCCACGACGGGCCAGGTGCGCCTGCCCGCCGCCTTCAATGACTTCAACGCCCTGCACGTCGACAAGAGCGGCCGCTTCGACGTGATCCTCAGCCCTGAACGGCCGGCCGGCTACACCGGCGACTGGTGGAAGCTCGACCCTCGGGCGGTCCGGCTCCTGATGCGAATGGTGAGTTCCGATTGGGGCAAGGAGGAACAACCGACCGTATCGATCGAGCGCCTGGATGGTCCGGCGACGCGGCCCCGCCCGCCCGCCGCCGAGCTCGAGCAGCGATTGCGGCGCCTCCCCGGCGCCACCGACTTCATCGCCCTGCTGCTGGTCCGGCGGGTCGAGAGTCTGAGGGAGCAGGGCTTCGTCAATCGCCTGAAGGTGATGACCTCGATGGGCCAGGTTCCGGGTCAGTTCTATTACGAGGGAGCCTACGAGCTGGCCGACAGCGAAGCGCTCATCCTTGAGGCCAAGGTCCCGCAGGCCTGCCGATACCGCTCGCTGCTGCTGACCAATGAACTCTACGAGACAACCGACTGGATCAATAACCAGTCGAGCCTGAACGACGCCCAGGCCAAGCCGGACAAGGACGGCGTGCTGCGCGTCGTGGTCTCCGCCAAGGATCCCGGCGTACCGAACTGGCTCGACACTGCGGGCTACCCGCGGGGCATCGTGCAGGGGCGCTGGACAGGGTGCAGCGCCCAGC
The DNA here is from genome assembly GCF_964252855.1 of Phenylobacterium sp. LjRoot225. NCBI lineage: Bacteria > Pseudomonadati > Pseudomonadota > Alphaproteobacteria > Caulobacterales > Caulobacteraceae > Phenylobacterium > Phenylobacterium sp. LjRoot225. Next base: position 249,600 of record NZ_CAXUPL020000002.1, read on the forward strand.
CGATTCCGACCGCTCGCAAGGTCGCGCTTGGCGAAGTCCGCGCCGCCCTGCCGCCGGAGACCCGGACCATCTCACAGCAGGAGCGCGAGCGGGTCATCCGGGAGCGGCGCGCCGCCTACCAGCAACGTCCGCTCTGGTGAAGGCGACGAACTGACGGCGTGGCGTCAGGCCCAGAAGGCCCGCCGCTCCGGATCAGGGTCGGTGACGACATGACTGGGGGCGTCGAAGATCATGGTCTCGCGGCGTTTCACGTCGTAGCGCGGCCAGGCCAATCCGGTTTGCGAGGGGTCGCCCGTCCGGGCGAAGTTGATCCAGGCCTGAGACATCTGGGCGGCCAGCTGCTTTGGCTCGGGCCCCGTCCCCAGCAGGGCGGCCGCCTTGTCGGCGTTGTCGAAGCCCAGCGGCGTGTCGAGGCCGTGAGGCGCCCGCAACACGCCGCCCATGACCGGCGTCTCCCAGTCCAGCCGGTACATGTAGACGGGCGCCGCCGTCTGCGCAGCCTTGCGCTCGGCCTCGACGATGGAGTTGGTGCGCATCATCAGGTCGGTCATCAGCGCGGTGACCCAGTAGGTCGGCGGGTCGTCGGGCCGAAGCGACCGATAGGTCTCGAACGCGGCCTGGCCGCGCGGACCCAGCATCGTCTGGAAACGCCCGCGCGCCTCCTCCGCCGTCAGCTTGCCGAAGCCAGGATCCGCGGCGAAGAACAGAGCGCCTTCGTCCTTGTTCGTGCCGATGATGACCGGCACGTCGCGCGAGAGCTCCGGCGCCGTCGGCTGGAACGGATGGGCGGGCAGAGCCCGGCCGTCCACCACGGGCGCCAGCGTCCGCCCCGTGAGGCCGCCGCCGGAGCTTTGCGCCGCCGTGGCGGCCTTGATGAGGCGGGCCCGGTCGAGCCTCTGCAGCTGGTGGACGTCAGATTTCGCCACACCGAGCGCGGCGAGCGTGCGCTCTGCGAGCTCCGCGGCGTCGCCCTTGGCGACCGCGGTGACCGCTGGCCCGCTTTGCTGGATGGCCTTGTGGAACAGCCCCTTGGCGGGCGGCATACCTAAGAGGACGCCGGCCTTCATGCCGCCGCCGCTCTCGCCGAACAGGGTGACGTTGCCCGGATCGCCGCCGAAGCTGGCGATATTGTCCCGCACCCATTGCAGCGCGAGGACGATGTCGAGCTGCCCGACGTTGCCGGAATCGGCGAAGTCGTCGTGCAGCGCGCCGAGATAGAGGTAGCCCAGCGCATTCAGGCGATGGTTCAGGGTCACCACGACGACGTCGCCGCGCCGGCACAGCGCGCTTCCGTCGTAGAGCGGCGAGTCGCCTGACCCGAGCGCGAAGCCGCCGCCGTGCAGCCAGACCATCACCGGACGTCGCCGCTGACGAGAGGCCTCGGGCGTGAAGACGTTGAGGAAGAGACAGTCCTCGCTCTCCGGGGGCAGGTGCTCCATGCCGCCGCCGAACAGCGTGCCCAGCATCCGGAGAAATTCGGGATTGGTCCCTGCGCCGGGACGGCCTGCGCCAATGCTCAGCGAGCCCTGCGGGGCGCGGGATCCGAAGGTGAAACAGTCGCGCACGCCGGCCCATGGCGCGGGAGGCCGGGCGGGCTGGAAGCGGCGCCCGCCGGTATCCTCCCCATAGGGAATGCCGACAAAGCTCGACACGCCGCCGCTGCGTTTGCCACGCACCTTGCCTGAGGCCGTCTCCACCGATCCGCTCACCGCGCCCTCCTGGGCCGCCGCCGCGAAACCGAAGCCATTCAGCGCGACCGATCCGAGGACGCCCGTCGCGAGCGCGTGTCTCCGCGTAACCTTGGCCATGACCCCTCCCCCATATTTCAGACGCTCTCTGCTGGCGTCGCTTCGTTATAGACCGCTATAATCGGCACATTATTGCGCCCGTCAATCCATTATAGCGGGACATTCCGGCCAAACATGCTCCAATAATATGCACATAATTATTGGCGCGGAACGCTGGCCGTATCCATGACGCCGGGGGACTGGGAGGACAGGCGACGCAAGAGCGCGCCCGGTTTGTCGGTCAGCCAAGGCCCCGATCTGGAGAGCTGCCGCCCCGGCCGAGCCCGCAGTTGCGGGCTATAATCAGATCGGGGCGGGCGCTGGGCTCTTCTTGGAGCGGTGCTTGGTGACGAGGTGCACGACCCCAGACACCGCACCCATATAGGCCGCAGCAAGGAGCAATGACTCCGCCATGACGACGACATTGCTTGCGATCTTCAGGTCGGGAATCGTCGCCACGGTCAGGAACAGCATGGTGGAGTTGTTCACAACCAGCCGAGCATGCCCGCGCATGAAGCAGAACAGGACGGCCACAAGAGCTGCGAAGGCGATGACTGTACCTGCCTGTCCGACCAGCGGCGGCATGGCGATCAGCAGCCAGGCGAGCAGGATACCGCCTACCCCGCCAAGCACGGACGGAAGAAAGGCCTTGGGATCCTGGTGAAGAATGGCGGCCCAGTAGACCAGGAACAGAAAGCCGACGTAGGCCATGCCGACGCCCAGCAAATGGTAGAGGCCAAAAAGGCCGGCCATGAACGGAACGACGCCAACGATCAGCAGCAAGGTGGCGCCGATGCTTGGCCTTTTATTCGACGAGTCCATCGCGCTCTCCACAACACTCTCCTGCATGCTCGATCTAACCGAGGATGTCGAGGCGCTCAAAAAGAGCTGGGATCGCGCCTCGGCGATCCCAGCATTGATCAGTCACAGGATGACCGCGGGCGGCCCGCGTCAGGTCGCAGCGGCTCGGACGGGGATCCTGTAGCGGTCGCAGTAGTCTTTGAAATGCTCGCGGACCCCAGCGTCGGTGAGGCCGAACTCGGCCAGACTGTAGGTGTGCTTTCCGTGCTTTCCCTGCGGGTTGTTGGCCAGCAAGCTGGTCATCGCCGCCTCGGCCTCGGGCGTGAGCTCCTCGTCGAAATGGGCGTAGAGCCTGCGCATCACGCCGACCGGATCGCGCAGCTGGTCCGCGTACTGGATATCGAAGATCGAATCCTCGCCGTGCTTGTCGCGGAAGGCGTTCTGGCGGGTGATCATGTGATCGAAGGTCTCGATCATCTGTTCGGCGATCTCACGCAGGTCGACATCATCGCTGAACATCGGCCGCACGTGCCGGATCAGGCTGCAGGCGGAGCCCACGACCTCGACCGGATCGCGATGGGTCATCACCAGCTGCGCGTCCGGATAGACCGTCGTCAGGTCGTCGAGGAACAGCGGGTGCCAGGGGTTCTTCAGCGTCCAGCGGCCGCCGTTGTTCGCCTGCAACAGCTGCAGCAGCTGCTTGTGGAAGCGGAACGCCGGCAGGTAGCTGGTCTTCAGGAACCAGTCCCGATAGCTCGGAATGCGCACGTTGGCGTCGAAGATCTGGGCGCTGAATGACAGCGCCATCGCGTACTGGCATTCCGTCGGGCTGTCGGCGTCCTCGTAGTGGATCGCTGCGATCTGCGGCGCGTGCTTGATCGCGAAGGCGAGCCGCTCCTGCTCGGCGATGAAGCGCGGATCGGTGTGCAGTTCGCCGGCCTGCGCCGGCGGCGCGGAGTTGAGCGCCTCCCACCGCAGCAGGCAGCGTCGCGCCGGGTCGGCGCTCAGCAGATTGATGGTGAGGGTCGTGCCGGTGCGCGGCAGGCCGAAGACGAACAGCGGCTTCTCGACGGGGCGCTCGAGCAGCTCGGGATGACGCTTCAGATAGTCGACGATGCGCAGCCGGTTGGACAGGGTCCCGACGATTGTCGCCTGCCACCGCTGGGCGCCGACGTCCGAGAGGCGGGCCTCCTCGTTCGAGGCCTTGATCAGCACCTCTAGGCCTTCGAGCACGGACGGATCGCCGAGGTCGGTCAGTCCCGTGGCCTCTTGCGCCTTGGCGATAATCTCGTCGACCTGCATTCAATCTCTCTCCGGTGTCTCGACTGGACAGTCGTCCTGCGCCGAACCTGCGGCAGGCCGTCCCCTCAGTGCGTCGAATGATCAGCTGCCGCTGTAGCGAGGCGCAAGCGCCCCGCCCATCTGCGCCCAACGCTCGTCCGACATCCACACGTATTCGAGGTAGTGCCCGAGGAACGGCCTGGCATCGAGGTAGACGAAACGCAGGGCGTCGCCGCCGCCTTCGAGCACGACGGGATAGGGTTGCTGGTCCACGCGCGCGCGGAATTCGTCCCAGTCAGCCACGCGCATGCAGATGTGGTGGAACTGGAGACCGTCGTCGGCCGGCAGAGCATCGGCATAGACCGAGACGGCGCCGGAGATCGGTTGAATCAGTTCGTACTGCAGGTCACCGACCCAGATGAAGGCAAGCTTGTTGGTCTGAATGCCTTCGCCTTGCGGCGTCATGACCGGCGTCGAGCCTTCGTAGACGATGACCTTGTCCACCTTGGCGCGCTTGCGGAAGACCTCGACCCACTTGTCGACGTCCCGCGTCACATAGGCGTTCTGGAAGTGATAGCCCTCGAGCATGGGTCGAAGCCCTCTTTGCGGAACACCGCGCGACTGTCATCGCCAGGCGCCAGCGCCCGTTTGACCGTGTTCCTGGTGGAACTCGCTCGCAGCGCGCGCTGACGCCGACGACATAAATCAAATTTTAGGGCCGCAGGACCCAGCCGCCGTCCACGTGCAGGGTCTGGCCGGTGATCCAGTCGCCGGCGGCCGAGCAGAGCAGCAGCAGCGGGCCGACCAGTTCGTCCGGCTGGCCACGGACACGCATGGCGACGGTGGCTTCCAGCAGCTTCACGAACGGCGAGTCGTCCGGCGTCAACAGCTTGCCGGCGTCGCTGGTCACATTGCCCGGCGCGATGGCGTTGACGTTGATCTTCTCGCGGCCGAGCTGGCGGGCCAGCGTGGTCGTCAGGCCGAGAAGGGCGAGCTTGCTGACGCCATAGAGCGACTGGGCCGGGAAGGCCCCGCCTGACAGCTGGTTGACGATCTTGCCGCCGCCCCGCTCGCGCATCTGCGGCACGAGCGCCTGAACGCAGTTCAGCGCTCCAGTCACATTGACCGCCATTAGGCGGGTCCAGTCCTCGATCGGCACTTCGACGGCGGGCTGGTAGCCCAGTTCGACCATCAGGGCGGCGTTGTTCACCAGGATGTCGACCCCGCCGAAGGCGGCCTTGGCGTCGGCCGCCATTTGCTTCACCGCAGCGACGTCGGTGATATCCACGCGTGCAGCGATCGCCTTGCCGCCGGCCGCGACGATCTCGTCGACCACGGCCTTGGCGCCTTCCGCATTGAGGTCGGCCACGACGACTGCCGCGCCTGCGCCTGCCAGGCCCAGGGCGTAGGCGCGGCCGATGCTGTTGCCGCGCCCGCCGGCGCCGGTCACGACGGCGACCTTGCCGTCCAGACGGTATTGTTCGATCGAAAACGTCATAGCCAATCTCCTGAATATCTGTCGGCGGGCGCGGCCTTAGCCGGCCAAAACCTGATCGAGGAACGGGGTCGCGGCGTCGCGCAAGCCGGCGGCGCTAGGGGCGTCGCCCAGCACCTCTCCGAGGAGCCGCACGTCCTTGGCGAGCAGCGCCCCGCCGTGTTTGAAGGCCTGGGGCGTCGGCAGCCGGGCGCAGACCTCGAGGCTGTAGCTGCGGCCGCTGCTGGCCTTCAGCAGCTCGATCAGCGCCGCCCGATCGATGCCGAGCGCGGCGCCCGCGGTCAGGGCATGGTTGGCCAGCGCCATGTTGGCGGCCATCAACGCATTGTTGACCAGCTTGGCGTGCTGGCCGGCGCCGACGCCGCCCAGGTGGACGATCAGCTGGCCGAAGGTCGCGAAGACCGGCCGCGCCGCGGCGACCGCTTCCGCCTCGCCGCCGACCATGACAGTGAGCGTCCCGGCCTTCGCCGCCGGCTCGCCGCCGCTCACCGGGGCGTCGATCAGCGCGAGACCGCGCTCGGCGGCCTGTCTGGCCAGGGCCTCGCAGGTGTCCGGGTGGATGGTGGAGTGGATGGCGATCCGGCCCCCGGCCCGCATGGCCGGGATCAGCAGGTCGCAGACCTGCTGCACGCCGGCGTCGTCGACGACGCAAACCCCCACATGGTCGACCTGGGCGCCCAGCTCCGCAACGCTGGCGGCCACCGTCGCCGCGGTGTCGGCGAAGGGCTCCAGGGTCTCCGGCCGCCGGGCCCACAGGACGACCGGGTAGCCGGCCTCGACCATCCGCCGGGCCATCGGCGCGCCCTGGCTGCCGAGGCCGATGAAGCCGCATTTCACGTCCGCCAAGACGCTTCTCCCCTAGCTCGGACGCGGCCTCAGCCGGCCGTGATGCCCTTGTCGATGTTGATGCAGGCGCCGTGGTAGCCAGCCGCCGCGGGCGAGGCGAGAAAGGCGACCATCTCGGCCACGTCGTCGACCTCGACCAGGCCGCGCAGACCCGAGAAGCGGGCGATCAGCGAGTGGTCGAGGTCCGCCGGCATCTTCATGTTCGTAGCGATGTTGGTCATCATGCCGCCAGGCGCGACCGCGTTGAATCGGATCGGCTTGTGCGTGTACTCCATGGCCAGCGCCTTGGTCATGTGGGTCAGCCCTGCCTTGGTCGCACAGTAGGCGGCGACATAGGCTTCGCCGACGAAGGCAGCCGAGGAGGTGACGTTGACGACCGCGCCATTGGCTTCGAGCAGGTGCGGGATCGCCGCCTGGATCAGGTAGAAGGGCGCGCTCAAATTGACCGCCAGCGTCTTCTCGTAATCGGCAGCTGACATCTCCGGCGTGTGGCTGAAGAAGATGACCCCCGCCACATTGCACAGCGCGTCGAGCCGTCCGAAGGCCTCGACCGCCTTGGCCACCGCCGTGCGGCAGTTGTCGGCCGACGAGAGGTCGACGGCATAGGTCTCGGCCCGCACGTCCAGGGCGCGCAGCTGCTCGGCGGTCTCGTCCAGGCCTGCGGCGTTGACGTCGACGATAAGGACGTCGGCGCCAGCGCGGCCGAGCGCGAGCGCTGTGGCGCGGCCGAGGCCAGAGGCGGCGCCGGTGACCAGCGCGGCCTTGCCCGTCATGTTAATTGCAGTCGGCATGGGATCTCCTGATCAAGCCTCGAAGGGCAGGCCTTGGGCGACGCGCTTGCCCATCTCGAACACCGTCGCCTGCATCACGGAGGCCTTCGGCCAGCCGCCATGGATGGCGTACTGCAGGACGAACTCGTGCATCTCGTCCATGGTGGCGTTGCCGCTGGCCATGGCCCCGTAGGTGTGGCTGCGGATCGGGGTGTCCGACGAGGACTCCGACACGCCGACCATGGTGATCCAGCGGCGCGAGCGCTGATCAAGCCCCGGACGCATCCACATCTCGCCGAAGACGAAGTTGAGGATGCCGCTGTCAAAGTAGGCGACGACCGGCGGCGGCCCGCCGATGGTCATCACCGCCAGGAAGTTGGCCGAGCCTTCGGCATGCCGGACCGCGGGGTCCCAGGGCTCGGCGCGGATCGGCGCGAATTCCGCCGGAGCAAGATCCAGCGAAGTCGCCACCCGGGTGATGGACTGATCCCAGGCGCCGCCGCGCGACCAGCCGGCGTAGACGGCCAGGTGAAGTGCGCCTTCGCGCAGTTCCGACAGGGTGACCTCGCCCGTCGTCAGGGCGCCGCGAACGTAGTTGTCGAGGATCTCGGCCGGACCGGGCGAGCAGGCCGCTGCGGCCATGGCGATCCAGAAGCGCGAGCGCAGGTCGAGGCCCGGCCGGGTCCAGACCTCGGCATAGATGAAGTCGCGCCAAGAGGCTCCCAGTAGCGTCTTGGGCTCCGGCGCCGGCGCGCCGGTCAGCGCCGCCTGCTGCTCGACGCCCCTGCGGGTGCGTTCGGCGGGATCGAGCAGGCTCATTGCGCACCTTCGAGCTTGGCCAGGTTCATCCAGACATTTTTGATCTGCAGGAACTCGTGCAGGCCGGCTTCGCCGCCGAGCCGGCCGTAGCCGCTCTGCTTCATGCCGCCGAACGGCACATTGGGCGCCATGGCCTCGCCCGAGCCGTTGACCTGGATCTGGCCCGCCTGGAGCTGGCTGGCGACATGGTGCGCGCGCCGCAGGTTCTGGGTGTGGACGTAGCCGCCCAGGCCATAGTCGGTGCTGTTGGCCAGCGCGATCGCCTCCTCCTCGGTGTCGAACGGCGTCACCGCCAGCACCGGGCCGAACACCTCGTGCTGGGCGATCGAACTCTGGTTCTCGACGTCGGCGATGATGGTGATCGGCAGGAAGAAGCCGTTCGCGTAGTCGCCGCCCATCCGCCCGCCGCCGGTGACCAGGCGGCCGCCTTCCGCCTGGGCCTTGTCGACCATGCCGCAGATCCGCTGCAGCGAGGCTTCGGTGATGATCGGGCCGACAAAGGTCGTCTTGTCCAGCGGGTCGCCGACCTTGATGTGGCCGCTGATCCCCTGGAGCATCGCCAGGTACTCGTCGTAGATCGGCCGTTCGACGAGCAGGCGGGTGCCGTTGACGCAACCCTGGCCGCTCGCGCTGATGGCGCCGGAGAGGCCGCGCTTGGCGGCGTCGGCCAGGTTGGCGTCGGCGAAGACGATCACCGCCGACTTGCCGCCGAGCTCCAGGCCGCAAGGCTTGAGGGTCTCGGCCGCGGTCTTCAGAACCTTCTTGGCCGTGGCGCCGGAGCCCACGAACTCGATCTTGTCGATCCCCGGATGGGCGACCATGGCCTCGCCCACGTCAGCGCCCCCGGTCACCACATTGACCACGCCCGGCGGAAAGCCGGCCTCGAGGAACAGCTCGCCCAGGCGCATCACCGTGTAGGGGGCCAGCTCCGGGGCCTTGACCACCACGCAGTTGCCGGCCGCCAGCGCCGGCGCCAGCACCATGGTCGCGGCGTAGAGCGGACCGTTCCACGGCACGATTGCGCCCACCACGCCGTAGGGCTCGTATTCGACATAGTCGTGCGCCGGCCCGCCCCAGGTCTTGATGGTCTGGCCCTGGATCTTGTCCGCCCAGCCGCCGAAGTAGCGGAACTTCTGGACCGCATCGGCGACCATGAAGGGGCCGGCGACCAGGATCGAGCCGTTCTCGATCGTCAGCAACTGGCTGAGCGGCTCGAGGTTCTGTTCGAGCAGGGCCGCCAGCCTCAGCATCAGGTCACGGCGCTTGTCGCCGCTCAGCGCCCGCCAGGCCGGGAAGGCGGCGCGCGCCGCAGCCACCGCGGCGTCGACATCGGCGGGGCTGGCTAGGTCGAATTCGCCGGTGACCGCCCCGGTCGCCGGATAGACGTGCGCCCAACGCGCGCCGCCGCCGCGCGTCAACCGCTGGTCGCCGATGATCACAGGGTGCCGCGGCAACAGGTCCGTCACGGGTGAGGAGAACGCCATGGCTCGGCTCCTTGATGGATTTAGGGCTTGTTCCGCGGCATTCGCGGCCGTGGTGCGATCGGCAAAAAACATGCCTCTTTGATCCAGTCAATCCCGAGAACGGGGCAACATATCCCTGGATAGGGCCTAACTGTATGCGTGTTATTGGGTATATGCGCTTGACGCTGGGCGCACTGTCGTGGTGCGGAATCCCTGTAGAAACGTCGCTGAACGTCAGAATTGAAGGCTGTTGAACGTGGCGCCTGGAAAACAATCTGCAGCCCCGACGAAGAGGGGTCTTCCGCTTGTTCAAGCTACGGTCGACCAGTTGAGAGATCTCATTCTCGACCGGGAGCCGGGCGCCCAGATCGGCTCCTTGCCCGAGTTGGCGCGAATGATGCGGGTCGGCATCGTGACCCTGCAGCAGGCGGCCCGAGTTCTTGAGCACGAGGGCTTGCTGCAGGTCCGTCGTGGACCTGGCGGCGGCTATTTCGGCGCCCGGCCTGACAACGCCGCGCTCGAACGCTGCCTTGGCTCCTACCTGAGAGTCCACGGCGGCGCTTACCGCGAAGTCTTCGAGATGATGTCTCTCCTGGACACCGAGTTGATGCCTGCCGCCGCCCGCTGCGCCGACGAGAACCTGCGCGAGCAACTGCGCGGGCTTCAGACACGGTTGGAGCAAGGCGGCGCGGCCGCAGATCGGATCGCGATCGAGGAAGACCTTCACACGATCGTATTTCGGATGGTCGAGCGGCCGCTGTTTCAGCTCCTCGCGCGCGTGACGGCCCACGTGTCCCGCACGCACAGCGCGCCGGCGCTGTTTCCCGACGCCCCGGGCGTCGAGGCCTGGGCCAACGCCCGGCTTCGCACAATCCAAGCGATCCTTGATGGAGACGCCGGACTGGCGATGTTCGAAGCCGTTCGATATCGCCGGGCCTTGCTCAGCGCGCTCGCCGCCTCATGCGGAACACCCACAGACCCCGACTGGGCGCGCATACCGGTCTGATCCGAACGCGTCGAGCCCTCAAACACACCTGTTATCTGAAGGAAGATCGCGGTAATCAGGCCCAGGCTCAATTTAGAAGCCAATAGGGTGCATGTTTATGAGCTTCCCTGGGAGATCGGCCCCTGGGAGATCGGCGAGTGCGGCCGCGTTCTCAACGGGGTCGGCTCGGAACCCGGCTTGCGGGGCTGCACGATGAAGCCGGAGGGCGGGTTCAGTCTTGAAGCCTGGGCGGCGGCGAACCGCTGCGTCGCGGGCGACGCGGTCGAGTTCAAGGTGCGGGCTGAGCATCACGCGGACCATGTCGCCGCCCTGCTCGTCAAATTCGAACTCGCCGGTCCACGGGAAGATGTGTTCTGCAGCGGCGACCAGTACTGGCTTGATTTCGCACTCGGGCCGAAGCGACAGCAGACAGACGTTCGGTTCGTCGACCACTGGCGCCCGGACCGGTTCCGTCGGGCTGGCTCGATCTTTCTCGTGCCTCCAGGCGAGTGCTTGCAGTTGCGATGCCTGGGCGGGGCCCAATCATCCATCATCTGCCGGGCGCCGCCGCAATCGTTTCCGGAATGGATGCCGCAGAGCCCCGTCAGCAACGGCTCTCGGCTCGAGGCCATTCTCGATATTGGCGACGCGAACGTTCATCAGCTGCTAGCTCGACTGGCGCAGGAGATGCAGCGCCCGGGCCTCGCCGGAGACCTCCTCATCGAGATGATGATCTCGCAGCTGCTGCTCGAAATAAGCAGCTATTGGACATCGGCGGTCGATCAGGTGAGGGGCGGCCTCTCCGACTGGCAATGGCGCAAGATCAGGGATCGCGTGAACGCACCAGGAAGTCTGCCCACCCTGACGGAGCTCGCAAAGCTGTGCGAGATGTCTCCGCGCCATCTGACGCGCGCATTTCGGGCCAGCCGCGGCTGCTCGATCGGCGCGTTCGTGAAGCAGAGGCAGTTTGCGCTCGCAAATCAGCTTCTAAGCACATCGCGTCCTGTCAAAGAGATTGCGAGCCTTGTCGGCTTCAGCTCCGCGTCGGCCTTCATCCATGCCTATGCGAAAGACGCCGGGATCACGCCGCACCAATTCCGCCTCCAGCGCAGCGGCGCGGCGCCACCCCCTTGAAAGGGTCTATCTTCAACAGCTTAGAGCGTGACGGCAGCCGCAACCGGCATCCACTTGCCGCTGTCACCCTCTAGGCGGGGCTCACCAAGATTCACCCACACGCAGCAATGTGATCCAGCGACTGAAACGCCGCGCTTTGGTCGACGGGCCTGACCGGCTAAGCTCGCGTCATGGACTTCATCGACATTTCCGGGGCGTCCGGAACCGCTTATCGCTTCCGGCGCTGGCCCAGTTCGGGCGCACATCCGCCCATCGCCGGCAACTTCGTGCTGGTCGCCGAAAGAACGCGGAAGGTCGTCGCCATCGGCGTGTTGGATGACCTCAGCCGCGCACGGCAGGAGCTTGACGCGCTCCCGCGAGGAACCGCCCTGTTCACGCGGCTCAACGTGGCGCGTCGCGTGCGTGAAGCCGAGCACGCGGACCTTGCGCTGCAGCACCCCGATGCGAGCGGCAATGTCCCTGTCGGACTGGATTCCGTCGAGGCGGCCTGAGCCGGAGGCCTGAGGCGCGCCAGACTCAGCTGGGTGTGCGGACGCCGGTGTCCGACCGACGTCCGATCCTCTGCGGCGTGTACCAGATCGGCGAGGAGACCGCGCGTTCCTGGATGGTCGCCGGCAGATGCGGTGGGAGCGGCAGGTTGCGCTTCACGGCCAATATGGTGCTCCAGCGCGGCGTCGGGATTTCGATCGCCCGAGCGTAGTACACGGCCGGCGCCTTGGGATCGAAGTCCGGATCTCGCCACACGCCCCTGAGCAAGGGGGCGCCCACGGTGTTGGAATAGGCGGCGGTCTTCAGATCCACGGTGTTGCGGACGGGCGGCGGCTTGCCGGTCTTCGGATCGCGCTTGCGCTCTGGCGACCAGACGACGTCGAACACCTTCTCCCGATAGGCGTCGCCGTCGAGCCAGACCTTGACGATCTGGATGCGATCGAGATTGCCGCTCGTCGGGTCCCGCGCCGCCTCGACGATGAAACCGGGTGCGGCGGCGGCCTGGGGCCGGGCGGGCAGGTCCCCGCCCATGGCCACGTCCGTACGATAGGCCGTCGCGACCCAGTCCGGGCGGGCAAGCGCGTTCGCCTGCACGTTCCAGCCGCCGAAGAAGCGCAGGCGGATGGTCGGGCCGGAGGTGGCGAAGGTCTCCTTGCGCCGGAGCGCTGCATAGATGGACTCGCGGGTGTTGCGCTCCGCCCAGACGCCGGTCAGGCCGGCCGAGCCGTAGATGCCGTGCGCATTGAGCTCCGACTCCGCCCCGCCCTTCGCGCGCTCTTCGATGCTCGGACGACGGGTCTCGCCGGGCGCGAGCAGCTTTTGGGCGAGCTCGCGGCTCGGCAGGTTCACCTTCGGATCGATGCCGAGCCCGCCCTGGCCAGCGTAGGCGTTCTCGTCGGCGTTCGACAGGCCGCCGTGGAAATCGCTCGACCCCACGAAGCCGAGCTTGAAGGGATTGGTCCCCACCTTCGACTGGACCACCAGGCCGCGGCCGAGCGCCTGGCGCGCATAGCTGCCGTTCACCGCGCTCGGACCGCCCGTCAGCAGCTGCTCCATCACCTCGAAGTTGCTGAACTCGTCGTTCGGGGAAAGCTCCGGCGCGGTTTCCGACTGCCCCTTGGTCTGGAAGAGTTCGGTCAGCGGCTCGTTGAGCGCCCGGCGCTGGGCGTAGTCCTCGCTGATCGGCCTGTGATCGCTGTCGTTCCAGTCGAACATCAGCCCGCCTGAAGCGTTGGCGTTGTGCGGAATCGCCAGGGCCTCGATCCCCTGGCCGCGCAGCCGCTCCAGATAGCTCCACAGGTCCTCGGGCCGCTCCGACGCCGACGAGGAGAAGGGGGCCGCCGGCGGCGCGTTGCGGAAGATGACGTTGCGATGCAGGTTCTTGCGATCCGGCATCGCGGTCCATTCGTAGGCGATCAAGGTCGTGAACTTGCCGGGCTGATAGTTGTTGTTGGCGGCGTCGACCTCGGCCGCCCAGGTGCGCGACATCGCCGCCTTGGCGTTCAGCTCGGGCGGATCTTCGCCCTTCGAAAGCCTGCCGATGAGCGCCAGAAAGCCCTTGCCCGGACTCTGCAGGAACAGCTTGCCGAGATCGCTCTTGGCCAGCGGACTGTCCGCATCGTCGAGCTGGTTGAGCACGCCCATGTATTCGGCGTGGTCGGTCACCGCGGTGAAGTCGAGGGGCCGCGGCCGCTGCACCGTCTGGCCGAGGTAGGTGATCGGCTCGCCGCGGGCGAAGCGATAGGCCTCGTCCGGCGTGCTGCGCGCGCCCATCAGGCTGTAGGCGTCGAAGGACTGGCCTGTATGCAGGTGAAGCTCGCCAAAGAAGGCGCGCCGGTCGGACGGATCATTCTCCGTCGCGTGCGCGGCCGCGACGATCGCCGGCGGCGGCGGCCTGCCGGCGACGGGCTTAGAGGCGGCGAAGAGGTTGACGCCGCCCAAGACGCCCGCGACGGCGGCGCTGGAGACCAGCAGAAGGCGCAGTCTTTTCATTCCTCGGCTCCAATCGCCAGCGTCGCTCCGCCCAGGTCGACGCGTTTCACCAGAGCGGCCTTTGCTGGTACGCCGCGCGACGCTCGCGAATGGCCCGTTCGCGCTGTTTGGGCGAGACGTTAGCGGTGTCGGACGGCAGCGCCGAGCGGACTGCGTCCAGGGCCATCTTCCGAACGGCGGGGATCGGTTGGGCGTCGCAATCCGTCCAGCGCCCCTGAAGAACGCCCGTGGAGTAGCCCGCGGTGTCGAGCCAGTTGGGCACTCCCGGGTCCTTCGCCGAGACCACGACGCGCAACAGGCCGTCCTTGTCAATCCGGGCCTGGGCGTCGTTCAGGCTGCTCTGGTTGTCGTACCAGTCGGTCGTCTCGTAGATCTCGTTGGTCAGGATCAAGGACCAGTAGACGCATTTCGCGGGAATCTTGACCTCGACGACGAGCGCCTCGTCGTCCTTCAGCTCGTAGACCCCGTCATAGTAGAACTGGCCCGCCAGACCGCCGAGGCGCGAGACGTCGAGCGTGTGCAGCCGGTTGACATGGCCCTCGCGCCGCAGCCGTTCGGGCTCGCCGGCGCGCAGCGGTCCGATGAAATTCGCCAGGATCGCCAGGCGCCGGAGCCGGTCGCGCAGCGCCTCGGCTGAGGGCCGTGTCTGCCGGGCCGGCTTGTCGAGGCGTTCGATCGAAATCGTCGGATCGCGCTCCTGGCTCCAGTCGGAGCTGACCGAACGCAGCAGGAGCTTCGCCGTCGAGGGCTCGAGGCGCCACCAGTCGCCCGCGTAGCCGGGCGGCCGCGCCGGGCTGAGGATCACGTCGAAGCGGCCCTCGGCGTCGACCTGCAGCGCCTTGAGGTCGTGCTGGGCCCGTGCGGCGCCGACGATCTCCTTCGGAGGGGTCGCGGAATCCCCTGGCGTCGGGCCCATCTGGCCAATCCTGGCGATGCGAACCGTGCCCTGCCGCCCCCGCAGGCGATAGGTTCCTGCCGGGTCGATGCTCGCGGTCCTGTAGATGGTGTCCGAATTCGGCTGGCCGACGCTGAAGATCGAGCCGTTCAGGGGCAGGAACATGGGGTGGTCGAGGTCGCCGCCCAGCACCGAGATCCCGGAGGAGGTCAGCGCGCCAAGTGCGAGGCGGCCGACCTCCTGTTGAACCTGCGGGTCGTTGCGCTGCTCCTCCGGCAGCTTGGCCAGTATCCGGGCCGGCAGGTCGCGCAGGCTGTCGAGAAGCTCGTTCCAGCCGGCCACGCTTGGCGCAGCCGTGGCCGGCGCCGGGCTTGGCTGGGCGCGTGCGGCGCCCACCGTCAGGAACGCCGCCGCCGACGCGGCTGAAACCAGGGCCAGAAGCCTCGGGGACGGCGCTCTTCTCACCTGATCTCCTCCCACAGTCCCACGGTTTTTTCTCAGTAGCGCCCGCGCAAGGTGACGCCCCAGGTCGCCGGATCGCCCAGCGCGCCATAGATCGAGCCGGTGTTGCCGAGACCGGTGCCGAGCGAGGTGAAATACTTCTTGTCGGCGATGTTCTTGCCCCAGACGTAGACATCCCACCGGCCGTCGGCCGCCCGCACGCCGAGGCGCGCATCGATCAGGTTGAGGCTCGGCAGGCGACTGTAGATGCTTTCGTTCCCGTTGGAGTAGAGGGAGGACCGGAAGGTGTCGTCGACGCCGACATAGGCCTCCGTTTCCCGAGCGCCGAAGGTCAGCGGGTAGCGGAACTCCGCCCCTGCCGCGGCGGTCCAGAGCGGCACGCCGGCGAGCGGCCGCCCGGTGAGGCTGCAGCTCGTCTTCAGCACATTCTCCAACCCGCAAGGCGCGTTCGGATAGGATTTGTAGCTCGCGTCGTCGTAGGCCGCCGAGGCGTAGATCGAGAGCTGCCGGTTCGGCTCGGCCCGGAAATCGACCTCGAAGCCCTTGGACTCCACCTTGGGAATGTTGGCCAGGTAGGTCCGGGTGGTGCCAGTGACCACCAGATTGCCGATGTAGTTCTTGTCCCGCTGCAGGAAGGCGGCGAGGTTCAGCGTCACGCGCCGGTCGAACCAGCGCGTCTTCACCCCGACCTCGGCGCTGTCGATGGTCTCCGGCCGGATGGTGGCGGTCGCCCCGGGCGGAAGCGCCGTCAGGTTGATCCCGCCCGAGCGCGAGCCGCGGGAGAGGTTGGCGTAGGCCAGGACGTCTTCGGTCGCCTGGTACGACACCCCGACCTGGCCCGAGACCTTGCCGCCGTCGACCTTGGCGCGCGACGACACCGGGGCGGCGATCGCATTGCGGGCGGCGGCCAGGGCGGCGAGCGGCCCGGTGAGCGGAACGCCGCCGGTCACCGTCTGGTCGAAGCGGCCGATCTTGTTGTCATGCGTGTAGCGCAACCCGCCGATCAGGCTGAGCTGCGGCGTGAGGTGAAGGGTCGCCTGACCAAAGGCGGCGTAGCTGTCAGTATTGTTGCTGGCGGTGCTGTTCGAGCCGTAGCCGTTCAGCGCCAAGGCCGGGACCGCGGGCCCGAGCAGGAAGTAGCTCGCCGCGTTTCCATACCGCTGGACGGCGGCGGACTTGATCTGTTCGCGGTAGAGGAAGAGGCCCGCCACATAGTCGATCCGGTTCTGGCCTGTCGAGGCGATCCGGAATTCCTGGGTCAGCTGGTTCTGGTAGTTGGCGGTCCCTGCCTGGGCGAAGATCGACAGCGGACTGTTGTCCAGGTCGTTGGCCGGCCACCAGTTCCAGAAGCGCCAGGCCGTGACCGAGGTCAGGACGGCGTGCGGCAGCTCCCACTCGGCCTGCAGCGACACCCCGCCGGTCTCCTGGGTCGCACGGACCGGGCTGTCGGCGTTGACGTGGCGCTCGAAGTGATCGACCACCGGCGTGTAGCCGAAGGCCTGGGCGTAGCTGACGAAGCTCCTGCCGTTCGGCGGCGTGACGATCCCGGCCAGCACCTGGTAGCAGCAGTTGGCGTTCTGCCGGCTGTAGTCTGCGATCAGGCGGACCTTCAGGTCATCCTGCGGCGCATACAGCAACTGGCCGCGCACGGTGATGTTGCGGTAGCCGTTGACCTTGTTCCCGTCGAAATCGTTGGTCGCCAGGCCGTCGCGCTGGGAGCTCGCCACCGAGAGCCGGCCGGCGAGGGTGTCGCCGATCAGCGGGCCGGACACGGAGCCCTTGGCGACGAAATACCCGTAGTTGCCGCCGCTGATCTCGCCGCTCGCCTGGGGCGTGAAGCTCGGGCTGGCGGTGGTGATGTTGATCACGCCGGCCGTGGTGTTCTTGCCGAACAGGGTGCCTTGCGGGCCGTGCAGCACCTCGACCTGCGCGATGTCCACCAGGTCGAAGGTCGCTGTCGCCGGGCGGTTGTAATAGACCTGATCGACGTAGAAGCCGACGCCCGGCTCGATGCCGTCGCTGGCCACCCCGGTGGCGTTGCCGAGCCCGCGGATGTTGATGCTGGAGTTCCGCGGATTGAAGGCCGTGAACTGGACGCTTGGGATGTAGCGGACGAGCTGGGCGATGTTGGTGGTGTTGGTCTTGGCGATGAAATCGCCGCCGACCACCGACAGAGCCGCAGGGACCGACTGGGCGGTCTCGGTCCGGTGGCGGGCCGTCACCACCAGCTCGCCGATCGCGGTCTCCGCGGCGGCGGCGACGCCCGCTTCCGGTGCGGTCTGAGCCAAGGATTGCTGGGCGGCGGCCGGCCGGGCGACGCCGCTGAACAGGACGGCAAGCGCCGCGGCGCCGAGCAGGGCGCGCCTGCGAGATGCGCCGGCGCCACGCGGCTCAAGCCCGGAGGCGGCGTTAGATTCTGCGGACATCAATGGTGGAACTCCCCCCTACAAAACCGCATCAGGCTTTCGTGGACCGACGAAAGGCGACGCGCGAAACCGACATATCGTTCGCGCTTCGGAAGAGGAGCCGAATTTTTCTATAAAACCGATCAGTTTAGTATGTTTAAAGCCGCACCCTGCCCTTCATGACGGTGGCGGCGGCCCCGGAGCTCGGCCGGCGCTATTAGAAAGCCTCATTGGACAAGTTGCCGAATTCAATGTGAAATCGCGTGTCGCCGACCTGGGGCCCTCGGCATTTCCGCCTATATGAGGTGCTGGAAACTCCGAGGCCCGGTCGCACGCCTTGCGCCACCCCTGGTCCTTGAAGACCCGCCCGGCGCGCTGCTGCGCAAGAGCATCAAAGTCCGCACGCTCGCCGTCTTCGATTGGCGACGAAGATCGCGAAAGGAACTGCAGATGATCGAGGTCTTCTACTGGCCCACGCCCAACGGCAAGAAGGTCGCCATCCTGCTGGAGGAGCTGGGCGTCCCCTATGCGATCACGCCGCTCAATATCGGCCGAGGCGACCAGTTCAGCGAGCGCTTCCTGGCCGTCAACCCGAACAACCGCATGCCGGCCATCCTCGACCACGCGCCGAAAGCCGGCGGCGACCCGATCGCGGTCTTCGAGTCCGGCGCGATCCTGATGTACCTGGCCGAGAAGGAGGGCCGCTTCTGGCCGCAGCAGGACCAGGCCGCCAAGTACGAGGTGGTCGAGTGGGTCGTCTGGCAGATGGCCAACCAGGGGCCCAAATTCGGTGAGCGCGGCCACTTCTCGCGCCTGGGCCCCGAGGCCGGGGACCAGTCCTACGCCCGGCGACGCTTCGACGACGAGGTTCACCGGCTCTATGGCGTGATGAACAACCGGCTCTACGATCGCCCCTATCTGGCCGGCCAGGACTACACCATAGCCGACATCGCCGCCTTCCCCTGGACGACGGCCTGGGCCCAGCAGGGGATCGACCTGGACGAGTTCCGCCACGTCAAGCGCTGGTTCGAGGCGGTCTCCGCCCGCCCCGCCGTGCAACGCGGCCTGGCGGTCACGGCCGGCGAACCGGAGGATCCTGCGACCGTCACCCCGGAGGAGCAGGCGCGGCGCCAGAAGATCCTGTTCAACCAGCGGGCCCGGCCGGCGCCCGATCTCGAGCGCGTGCGCTGATGCGACCTGCGTCCCGCAACCTTCGTCGTCGCGCCCTTCCGGTGATCGCTCCGGACCTCCGGATCACAGTCCCGCGAGCGCGCGCAATCGGCGGCTTCGCGCTTGCCTAACGCCCAGGCAGGCGTACATCTCCCACGAGATCAGTAGACCATTAGCAAAGCTGGAGATCCGGATGGCGCTCGCATTCGGCGATATCGCTCCGAATTTCAAAGCTGAGACCACGGACGGACCGATCGACTTCCACGAATGGCTCGGCGACAGCTGGGGCGTCCTGTTCAGCCATCCGAAAGACTTCACGCCGGTCTGCACGACCGAACTCGGCGCGGTCGCCCGGCTGAAGCCGGAATTCGACAAGCGCGGGGTGAAGGTGATCGGCCTGTCGGTCGATCCCGTCGCGGACCACAGCCGCTGGGCCGCGGACATCGCCGAGACCCAGGGTCATGCGGTGAACTATCCGCTGATCGGCGATACGGATCTCGCCATCTCGAAAGCCTGGGGGCTCCTGCCCGCCGGCGTCGAGGGCGGAGCCGCCGGCCGCACCGCCGCCGACAACCAGACGGTTCGCAACGTCTTCGTCATCGGTCCTGACAAGCGGATCAAGCTGATCCTGGTCTACCCCATGACGACCGGCCGGAACTTCGACGAGATCCTCCGCGTCATCGACAGCCTGCAACTCACCGCCAAGCACCGCGTCGCCACCCCTGCGGACTGGAAGCAGGGCGAGGACGTCATCATCGCCGGGTCGGTGTCGAACGACGAAGCCAAGAGCCTCTATCCGGACGGCTGGCGCGCGCCCAAGCCCTACATCCGCATCGTGGCGCAACCCTGACGCCGGACCGCCGAGGCCGAAGCCAAGACGGCTCGGCCTGGGCGCGCGACGGCCGCCCCTAGCCGATGAGCGCCAAGGCGTCGCCCAGCTTTTCGACGAGCTCCTCGATGTGGGCGGCCTCGGCGATCAGCGGCGGCGACAGGGCGATGATGTCTCCGGTGACCCGGATCAGCAGGCCCTCGCGGAAGCACTCGACCAGGAGGTCGTAGCAACGCGCGCCGGGAGCGCCCGGACGCGACTCGAGCTCGATCCCCGCCATCAAGCCAATGGTGCGGACGTCGATCACGTTGGGGGAGGCGCGGAGACTGCGGATCGCGTCCTCCCAGAGCGGCGCGATCTCGGCGGCGCGGGTCAGGAGCCCTTCCCGCTCATAGATCTCCAGCGTGGCCAGGCCCGCCGCGCAGGCGACGGGGTGGCCGGAATAGGTATAGCCGTGGAAGAGCTCGATCGCGGCCTCGGGCCCCGTCATCAGGGCGTCGTGCACCTTTCGGCTGGCGAACACCGCCCCGAGCGGAACAGCGCCGTTGGTGATGCCCTTGGCGACGGTGACCAGATCGGGAACGACGCCGAAATAGTCTGTCGCGAACGGGGCGCCCAGGCGTCCGAAGCCGGTGATCACCTCGTCGAAGATCAGCAGGATTCCGTGGCGGTCGCAGATCGCGCGCAGCCGCTCCAGATAGCCCTTGGGCGGCAGCAGGACGCCAGCCGACCCGGCCACCGGCTCGACAATCACCGCCGCGATGGTCTCTGCGCCGTGCAGCGCCACCAGCCGTTCGAGATCGTCGGCCAGGTCCGCGCCGTGCTCCGGCAGGCCGGTCGAGAAGGCGTTGCGGTCGAGATCGTGGGTGTGGCGCAGGTGATCGGCGCCCGCGAGCGTCGGGAAGGCGCGGCGATTGTTGACCAGGCCGCCGACCGAAATCCCGCCGAAACCGACGCCATGGTAGCCGCGCTCGCGGCCGATCAGCCGGGTGCGCGTCCCCTGCCCGATCGCCCGCTGATAGGCGAGCGCGATCTTGAGCGCGCTGTCGACCGCCTCAGAGCCGGAGTTGGCGAAGAACACCCGGTCGAGCCCCGCCTCGGCGCCGCCAGGCGCGATCGCGGCGAGCGCTTCGGCGAACCGGAACGCCACGGGATGGCCCATCTGGAAGGACGGCGCGTAGTCCAGCTCAAGCAGCTGGCGCGAGACCGCCTCGGCGATCTCCGGCCGCCCGTGACCGGCGTTGACGCACCAGAGGCCGGCCGCGCCGTCGAGGATCTGCTGGCCGCTTTCGCCGACGTAGTACATGCCGCGCGCCGACACGAGCAGGCGCGGATCGGCCTTGAACTGACGGTTGGCCGTGAACGGCATCCAGTAGTGGCTGAGGTCTTGTGCGTTGACGTTGGGCATGTGGTCCTCTCAGCGCCAGCAATTGCTTGCGGCGCGGGCGTGAGCAAGCCCTGTCCCTCGATCACGGGCGGCTCCGTGTAACTTTGTCCACGCGACCACCTCCGGGCGAATATGCTCATCGAGCGCCACATCCGGACATCGGCCCAAGCCCATGCCTTCCCTGGCTTTCCAGCTGGCTGATTCGAATAGAGAAGCTTGGTGCGGGGGACAGAAAAACTCGTTTCTCAAACTCTACTATATCTATAGGCGTTCGGCGCAACGAAATTGAAGGCGGCGCCTCGCCGTGGCGCAGACCACGCGACGCCGACAAAGGGGTAAAGTTCAGTGATCAAACGCTTTCTCATCGGGACCGCCGCCGGCGCCATTCTCGCATCCTTCGCCGCGGGGGCCTGGGCCGAGACCGCCGACGGCGCCGTGCTGGAGGAGCTGATCGTCACCGCCCAGCGTCGCGAACAGTCGGCGCAGGACGTCGGGGTGGCGCTCTCGGTGCTCTCGGGCGACCAGCTCGCCGCGCGCGGCGTCACCAACGTCAACCAACTTCAGTACCAGACGCCCAGCCTGGAGGTGGTCCCCGCCTTCGGCGGCGGCCAGCCGCAGTTCCGCCTGCGCGGCGTCGGCTTCGACGACTACGCGACCAACAACACCCCGACCGTCGGCGTCTATGTCGACGAGGTGGCCTATCCGGTTCCGGCGGCGACCCAGGGCGTCTTGTTCGACGTCGCCCGGGTGGAGGTGCTGCGCGGGCCGCAGGGCACCCTCTACGGACGCAACACCACCGGCGGCGCGATCAACTTCATCACCAACCGCCCGACCGACAAGCTGTCGGCGGGGATCGACACGGAATACGGCCGCTACGGCGCCGCCAAGGTCGAGGGCTACATCTCGGGTCCGCTGAGCGCGACCCTCAAGGGGCGCCTCTCTGCAGTCACCGAGCAAGGCGGAGCCTGGCAGAAGAACCGCGTGACCGGCGAAAAGCTCGGCGACGCCGACCGCATCGCCGCGCGCGGCCAACTGGAATGGACGCCGACCGACACGTTCGACGTCCTGCTCAACGCCCACGGCGGCCGGGACGAGTCGGACGGCCAGGGCCTCCACCTGCTGAACGTTCCGGGCCAGACCGGCGACAGCAGGTACAACGCCACCGGCTGGGGCTTCTCCCCGACCTTCGCGGCGCTGGCCGGCGTCGGGACCGAGGCCAAGCCGTCGCGCGACAACACCTCGGCCGGCGGCTCGGTCACCGTGGGCTGGACCCTGCCCTTCGCCAAGCTGACCAGCATCACCGCCTACGACCAGCTCAAGCGCCGCGAGCTCAACGATTGGGACGCCAAGGCTTCGTCGGAATCCGACACCTTCTGGCATAGCGACGTCGAGGTCTTCTCCCAGGAGGTCCGCCTCGCCTCGAAGGACAAGGATCCGCTCGACTGGGTGACCGGCGTCTACTACTCGAAGCAGAAGCTGGACGAGGTCTTCCTCACCGACTTCTCCCAGAGCCTGGGCTTCATCACCAACACTTCCTACGGCCAGGACGTGGAGTCGATAAGCGGCTTCGGCCAAGGGGAGTACAAGATCACCCCGCGCCTGAAGGCCATCCTGGGGCTGCGCTACGAGCATGAGAAGCGCGAGCTGATCGACTTCTCCACCAAGATCGGCGGCGCGCCGCTGTTCACCGACGGCGACCGCGAGACGTCGCTGAACGAATGGTCGGGCAAGGCGGGCGTCGAGTTCCAGGCCGCCGACAAGGTGCTGCTGTACGCCAACGTCAGCCGCGGCGTGAAGTCGGGCGGCTTCACCGTCTACAACTCGCCGCAGGCCCGGCAGATAGACGCCTTCAAGCCGGAAATCCTCGTCGCTTACGAAGTCGGCTTCAAAGGCGACCTGGCGCGCAACCTGCGCCTGAACGGCTCGGCCTTCTATTATGACTACAAGGACCAGCAGGTGCTGGGCGTGGTCTTCAACCCTCAGCGTGGCGCCATCGGGCGGATCACCAACGCGCGCAAGTCGGAGATCTACGGCGGCGAGCTGGAACTGCAGTGGACTCCGGTCCAGGGCCTGCAGATCAACCAGACCCTGGGATACAAGAAGGGCAAATACACCGACTATGTCGACATCGATCCGACCACCGCCGTGCGGGATCCTGTCACCGGTCTCTGGTCGGCCCAGACCACCGACAAATCCGGCCAGGATCTCGGCTTCCCGAAGCTGAGCTACGGCGGCTCGATCAGCTACAGCTGGTCGGTGGGCGATTTCGACCTGCAGGCGGCGACCGACTACAGCTACCGCGACAAGCTGACGTCCTTCCTGGGCGAGGACTTCAACGTCGACAGCTACTGGCTGGCCAACGCCAACCTGACGATCCAGCCCAAGGACGGTCCCTGGCTGCTGGGTCTATGGGGCCGCAACATCTTCAACGAGAAGTACGACGTGACCCGCAACTACTTCCTGCTGTCGTCCAAGATCGGCGCCGCCGGCCGGCCGGCGACCTACGGTGTCCGCGCCAGCTACGCCTTCTAGGATAGGTTCGCATGTTCAAGACCCTCCTGTTGATCCTGGGCGGCCTCGTCACCCTGGTGCTGGTCGCCGGCCTGGTCGGCTGGCTGCTGCTGCGCGGTCCCGACATCCCCTACGAAAAGCTGGAGGCCAAGTACGCGACGGCCGCCTCGCGCTACGCCGACCTGCCCGGCGGCGTGCGCCTGCACTACACCGACCAGGGCAAGGCCGACGGGCCGGTGCTGGTGCTGGTCCACGGCTTCGGCGACTCCCACTTCTCGTGGGAAGGCTGGGTGGCGCGCCTCTCCGACCGCTACCGGATCATCACCATCGACCTGCCGGGCCATGGCCTGACCCGCGCGCCGGCCGGCTATGTCGCCAACACCGACGGTTTCACCGACCTGATCGACGCGCTCGCGGCCAAGCTGGCCCTGCCGAAGTTCGCCATCGCCGGCAATTCGATGGGCGGCGGCGTCGCCTGGCAGACAGCGGTCCGCTATCCTGACCGGCTGAGCGCGCTGGTCCTGGCGGACGCCGCCGGCTGGCCTGCGGAGACGCTGACCAAGCCGCCCCTGGCCTTCAAGCTCCTGAAATATTCCTGGGGTCGGGCCTTCCTGCGATCGATCGACAACAAGCCGCTGATCCGCTCGGGCCTGCGCGGCGAGGTCGGCGATCCGGCCGTGATCACCGACGCCTTCATCGACCGCTGGGCCGAACTGCAGCGCGCGCCGGGCCACCGCGCCATCCTGATGTCGATCCAGCCCGGCAAGCACGGCGCGGCGACCCCGGAAGCGCTGGCGACGATCAAGGTCCCGACCCTGGTGCTGCACGGCGAGGTCGACCCGCTGATCAACATCTCGGCCGGCCGCAAGTTCGCCCAGTGCATCCCAGGCGCCAGGCTGATCGCCTACCCCAAGGTCGGCCACCTGCCGCAGGTGGAGATCCCGCAGCGCACGGCCGACGACGTGGCGGCCTTCCTGGCCGACCATCCGACCCCCAAGTGACCAGGCGGACGCGCCCTGGCTGGCGCGTCCGTCTTCGCTAGAGTACCCCCATGCGCGTCGACTACCTGGGCAATCCCGTCTCCGTCTCGACCGACGCCGGCCTGGCGGCGGTGAACGACTTCGTCGGCGGTTTCCTCGCCTATGAGACGCGGGCGGCGGGCGTCCTCGCCGCCGCCGACGCCGATCCCGCCAGCGCCCTGCTCAACGCCTACGCCGGCATGCTGTGGCTGCTGCTGGAATCGCATGAAGGTCCCGGCCACGCCGCGCCCTATCTCGCCAAGGCCCAGGCCGCGCGCCCCACGGCGCATCCGCGCGAAGAGGCCAACATCGACTTCCTGGCCGCCTGGTTCGAGGACGACATCCCCGGCGCCCTGGCGGTCGCCGACGCCATTCTCGCCCGCTGGCCGCACGATCTGCTGATCCTGAAGCTGCGCCAGTACCATGACTTCAACCGCGGCGACTCCCCGGCCATGCTGCGCGCCGCCGCCAGCGTCGCCGAGGCCAACGCCGAGGTGGCGCACCTGCACGGCATGATGGCGTTCGCCTACGAGCAGTGCCACCTGCTGGACGAGGCCGAGGCCTCGGCCCGCCGCGCCCTCGACCTGCAGCGCAAGGAGCCCTGGGCCCAGCACGCCCTGGCCCACGTCATGCTGACCCGCGGCCGCATCGACGAAGGCGCGGCCTTCCTCGAAGGCCTGCGCGACACCTGGACGGGTCTGAACTCCTTCATGGACACCCATCTTTGGTGGCACCTCGCCCTGTTCTATCTCAGCCAGGGCCGGTTCGAGCAGGCCCTGGCCGCCTACGACCAGCACTGCTGGACGCAGGAAAAGGACTATTCCCAGGATCAGGCCGGCGCGGTGTCGCTGCTGGCGCGGCTCGAGCTGGCCGGCGTGACCGTGGGCGACCGCTGGAATGACCTCGCCGACCACCTGATCCGGCGCGGCGAGGACGTGGTCCAGCCGTTCCTGACGCTGCAGTATCTCTACGGCCTGGCCCGCGCCGGGCGGCCGCAGGCCGGGCCGCTGCTGGAGGCCGTGCGCCGGAGGGCGACGGAGGCTCCGCCGTTCACGCGGGAAGCCTGGCGCGACGCAGCCCTCCCCGCCGCCGAGGGGCTGGTCGCCTACGCCCGGGGCGACGTCGAGGCGGCCCTGCGGGGCCTGCGCAGCGCCCTGCCGCGATTGATCGAGGTCGGCGGCAGCCACGCCCAGCGCGACCTCTTCGAACAGATCTTGCTGGACGCCCTGATCCGCTCCGGCCGCCTGTCCGAGGCCCAGCAGGCGCTGGAGTTGCGCCGCGCCTTCGATCCCGACGGCGTGCCGCTCAACCGAACCCTGGCCGACGTCTATGAGCGCCTCGGCCTCCCCGGCGAGGCGGCCAAGGCGCGGGCCCGCGTCGAGCGTCGGCTGGCGGCCCTGGCGTGAGGCTTTCGAAGGCGCTCGGCGCGCTCCTGGTCGCCTGGACGCTCGTCCTCCTGGGCGCGGCCGGCCCCGCCCTGGCCAAGGACAGCCTGACGCTAGCCCTGCAGCTGGAGCCGCCCAACCTCGACCCGACCTCCGGCGCGGCGGTGGCCACCGACGAGGTGGTCTACGCCAACGTCTTCGAAGGCCTGGTGCGACAGGACCGCGACGGCGCCATCAAGCCGCTGCTGGCGACCTGGTGGGAGATCTCGCCCGACGGCCTGACCTATGTCTTCCACCTGCGCAGCGGCGTGCGCTTCCAGGACGGGACGCCGTTCGACGCCGGCGTCGTCAAGTTCAGCCTGGAGCGGGCCATCGCGCCCAGCTCGACCAATGTCCAGAAGCAGGCGCTCGGCGTCATCCGTCAGGTCGAGGTGATCGATCCCCACACGGTGCGGCTTCGCCTGACCCAGGCCGACAGCAACCTGATCTATGTGCTGGCCTGGGGCGACGCGGTGATGGTCTCGCCGAAATCGGCGGCCTCGCTGGCCGTCGCGCCGATCGGCACCGGCCCCTTCAGGTTCGAGGGCTGGCGGCGCGGCGACGCGGTGACCCTGGTGCGCAACGACGCCTACTGGGGCGAGCCTGCCAAGCTGCGCCAGGTCACCTTCAAGTTCATCGCCGATCCCGCCGCCGCCTTCGCGGCGATCAAGACCCACGACGTCGACGCCTTCGCCGACTATCCCGCCCCGGAGAACCTGCCCCAGCTGCGCGCCGATCCGTCGCTGAAGGTGATCGCGGCCTCCAGCGAGGGCGAGGTGATCCTGGCGATCAACAACCGCAACGGCCCCTTGGCCGACGTGCGCGTGCGCCGCGCCATCCAGCACGCCCTCGACCGCCGGGCGATCATCGACGGCGCCATGTATGGCTATGGCGTCCCGATCGGCAGCCACTTCCTGCCGCAGAACGCCGCCTATGTCGACCTGACCGGCCTCTATCCGCACGACGTCACCATGGCCAAGGCGTTGCTGGCCCAGGCCGGCTATCCCGACGGATTCACCCTGACCATGAAGCTGCCGCCGCCCAACTACGCCCGGCGCAGCGGCGAGATCGCCGCCTCCCAGCTGGCGGCGGTCGGCATCAAGGTGAAGATCGAGAACCTGGAATGGGCGCAATGGCTCGACCAGGTGCTCGGCCGCCACGCCTTCGACCTGACCGTGGTCAGCCACGCCGAGCCGATGGACTACGACATCTACGACCGGCCAGACTACTACTTCGGCTATCACAGCGCCGAGTTTCACGCCCTGATGACGGCGCTGAAGGCAACCACCGACGAGGGCCAGCGCACGGCGATCCTGCAGCAGATCCAGCGCAAGATCGCCGACGACGCGGTCAACGGCTTTCTCTTCCAGTTTCCGCGCCTGGGGGTGTTCGACGCCCGGCTGAAGGACTTCTGGGTCAACTCCCCGACGCGGATCGTGGACCTGCACACCGCCTATTTCGACGCGCCCGGCGCCGCGGACGACAGCGCCGTCGCCAAGTCCGGCCCGACAGGCCGTCTGCTCGGCGTCGGCGCGGCGCTCGCCGCAATTGCGGGCTTCGCGGCCCTGTTGGCCCGGTTCGGCGCGGCCTATCTGGGCGGGCGCGCCGCCGCCATGGCGCTCACCCTGCTGGCGGCCAGCGTCGTGGTGTTCGCGATCATCCAGGTCGTGCCCGGCGACCCGGCCGCCTACATGCTGGGCCTCAACGCCACGCCGGAGGCGGTGGCCAATCTGCGGCGCCAGATGGGCCTGGAGGGCTCGGCGCCGGAGCGCTACCTCGCCTGGGTGCTGGGCCTGCTGCGCGGCGACCTCGGCCTCAGCTACACCTACCAGACCCCGGTGGCCGGCCTGGTCGCCGAGCGCCTGGCGGTGTCCCTGCCGCTGGCCCTGCTGGCCATGGCGCTGTCGGTGGCGATCGGCGCGCCGGTCGGCGCCCTGGCCGCCGCCCGCCGCGGCGGGCCGGCCGACGCGACCGTCATGGGGCTGACCCAGATCGGCGTGGCGATCCCCAACTTCTGGTTCGCCGTCCTGCTGGTCATGGGCTTCTCCATGGGCCTGCGCTGGTTTTCGGCCGGCGGGTTTCCGGGCTGGGAGGCGGGCCTGTGGCCGGCGCTCAGGGCGCTCGCCCTGCCCTGCCTGGCCCTGGCCGTACCGCAGGCGGCGATCATCGCCCGCGTCACCCGCTCGGCCCTGATCGACACCCTGGGCGAGGACTATATGCGCACCGCCCGCGCCAAGGGCCTGTCGGCCGGCCAGGCGCTGTGGCGCCACGGCCTGCCCAACGCGCTGATCCCGCTGCTGACCATCCTGGGCCTGCAGTTCCCCTATCTGCTGGCCGGCGGCGTGATCATCGAGAACGTCTTCTTCCTGCCCGGCCTGGGACGGCTCGTCCTGCAGGCCATCACCCAGCGTGACCTGATCGTCGTCCAGGGCGTCGTCATGCTGCTGGTCTTCGCCGTGGTCGCCACCAACTTCCTGATCGACGTCGGCTATGTGCTCGTCGATCCACGCCTTCGCGGACGACGCTCATGAGGCGGTCCGCAAGCCTCCTCGTCGGCGCCGTGATCAGCGCGATCTTCGTGGCCGCCGCCCTGGGGTCGCTGGCCTGGACGCCCTACGACGTCACGACCTTCGACATCGCCCACCGCCTGCAGGGACCGTCGATCGCCCACCCCTTCGGCGCCGACCATTTCGGCCGCGACACCCTGTCGATGATCCTGGTCGGTTCGCGCAACTCGCTCGCCGTATCGCTGGTGGCGGTGCTGCTGGGCGCCGGCGTCGGCGTGCCCCTCGGCCTGCTGGCGGCGGCGCGACGCGGTCTGGTGGACGAGCTGGTGATGCGCGCCAACGACGTCATCTTCGCCTTTCCCTCCCTGATCCTGGCGATATTGCTCACCGCCGTGCTCGGCCCCGGGGCGCTCAATGCGGTGCTGGCGATCGGCCTGTTCAACATCCCGATCTTCGCGCGCCTGGCCCGCGGCGCGGCGCTGTCGCTCTGGACCCGCGACTACATCCTGGCGGCGCGAACGGCCGGCAAGGGCGCGGCGCGGATCTCGCTGGAGCACATCCTGCCGGGCCTCTCCAGCCTGACCATCGTCCAGGCCACCCTGCAGTTCTCGATCGGCATCATCATCGAGGCGGGCCTGTCCTATATCGGCCTCGGCGCCCAGCCGCCGGCCGCCAGCTGGGGCAAGATGCTCGCCGACGCCCAGACCCTGATCAGCCTCTCGCCGCTGCAGGCGATCTTCCCGGGCCTGGCCATCGTCATTACCGTGCTGGGCCTGAACCTGCTCGGCGACGGCCTGCGCGACCGCCTCGACCCGCGCCTGAGCGGGGACCGCTGAGATGGCGCTGCTGGAGATCGAAAACCTGCGGGCGACGATCGGCGACCGGCCGATCCTGAACGGCGTCTCCCTGTCCGTCGATCCCGGCCAGGTCCTGGGCCTGGTCGGCGAGTCGGGATCCGGCAAGTCGATGACCGCCCTCTCGGTCCTGGGTCTGCTCCCCCAGGGCGGGCGCGCCGAAGGCGCCATCCGCCTGGACGGGCAGGACCTCACCCGCCTGACGGACGAAGACCTGCGCCGCCTGCGGGGCGCGAAGATCGGCATGGTGTTCCAAGAGCCGATGACCGCGCTCAACCCGGTGATGAGCATCGGCGACCAGGTGGCCGAGGTCGTGCGCCTGCATCGCGGCGGCTCGCGGGGCCAGGCGCTGAAGGCGGCGCGCCAGGCGCTGGACCGGGTCGGCCTGCCCGCCGAGCGCTTTGCGCTGGGCCGCTATCCGCACGAGCTGTCGGGCGGCCAGCGCCAGCGCGTGGCGATCGCCATCGCCATCGTCCTGTCGCCCCGGCTGATCATCGCCGACGAGCCGACCACCGCCCTCGACGTCACCACCCAGGCGCAGATCCTCGACCTGCTTCGTCGCCTGGTGCGCGAGGACGGCGCGGCCCTGATGCTGGTCACCCATGACCTGGCCGTGGTGGCCGAGATCGCCGACCAGGTGGCCGTCATGAAGGACGGGGCGATCGTCGACCAGGGCCCGACCGGCGCCCTCTTCGCCGAGCTCAAACACCCCTACACCCGCGCGCTCGCCGCCGACGCCACGCGCCTGCCGGTCCGGCGCAGACCGACCGACCTCTCAGCGCCGCCGGTGCTCGAGGCCAAGGACGTCGTGCGCGACTATCCCCGCCCCCGCCGGCTGCTGCGCGCGGCGCCCCCCTTCCGCGCCGTGTCCGGGGTCAGCCTGGCGATCCGGCCGGGCGAGATCGTCGGCCTGGTCGGCGAGTCCGGCTGCGGCAAGTCCACCCTGCTGCGCACCCTGCTGGCGCTGGAAGCCCCGCAGGACGGTTCCGTGGAGCTGGTCGGCCAGCGGTTCTCGCCCGCGGCCCCGCGCGCCCTGCGCCGCCACATCCAGGTGGTGTTCCAGGATCCGCACGGCAGCTTCGATCCGCGCTGGACGGTGGAGCGGCTGGTCGCCGAGCCGCTGCACCTGCTGGACGCCCGGCCCGCGCCCGCCGAGCGCCGCGCCAAGGTCGAGCGCGCCCTGGCCCAGGTCGGCCTGCCGGCGGCGGCGGCCGATCGCTATCCCCACCAGTTCTCCGGCGGCCAGCGCCAGC
The DNA here is from genome assembly GCF_964252855.1 of Phenylobacterium sp. LjRoot225. Taxonomy (NCBI): domain Bacteria; kingdom Pseudomonadati; phylum Pseudomonadota; class Alphaproteobacteria; order Caulobacterales; family Caulobacteraceae; genus Phenylobacterium; species Phenylobacterium sp. LjRoot225. Next base: position 280,178 of record NZ_CAXUPL020000002.1, read on the forward strand.
GGATCGCCATCGCCCGCGCCCTGATCGCCGAGCCCTCGATCATCGCGCTGGACGAGGCGGTCTCGGCGCTCGACGTCACCGTCCGGGCCGAGGTCCTGGCCCTGCTGGCCCGGCTCTCCGACGAGCTGGGACTGGCCTATCTGTTCGTCTCCCACGACATGGGGGTCGTGCGCGGCCTCACCGACCGGGTGCTGGTGATGCAGGCGGGCGAGATCGTCGAGGAGGGCCCGACGGCCGAGGTCTTCGCCCGGCCGCAGCACCCGTACACAGCCCAGCTGATCGCCGCGACGCCGAACCTCGAACGCGCCCTGGCGGCGCGAGCCTAGGGCCTCGCCAGATAGACTCCGCGGGCGATCGCCCGCGCCAGGCAGTCCGCCGCCGCCGAGCCGAGGCGCGCGATGCGGCGCGGACGCTCGCCGTCGTCGCCCAGGTCGATGGCGCCGGAGGCGATGGCGAACACCAGGTCGCCGTCAAACGGCGTGTGCGCCGGCCGCACGGCGCGCGACAGGCCGTCCTGGGCCATGATCGCCAGGCGCCGGCACTCGGCCGAGGTGAGCGCGGCGTTGACCGCCACCACCGCCAGGGTGGTGTTGACCCCGGGGCTCAGCCGCCCTTGGCCGGCCAGGCGGGAGGCGTCCGGCATCGGCTCGGTGGCCTCGACGCGACCGCTGGGCATGCGGCCGCCGAATTCGCCGTCGATCTCGAACGGCCAGGCCCAGAAGGTCTCGCCATCGGGCATCATCACCGACCCGACGGGATTGACCGCCGCCAGGGCGCCGACCATCAGCCCCTCGCCCAGGTCCAGCGAGGCCGAGCCAAGACCGCCCTGGACCAGGCCGGCCCGGGCGCCGCGCCCCGCCCCGACCGCGCCCAGTTCGAACGCCTCGCCCGCCGCCGCCGCCGCCTCGATCCCCAGGCGTCGGTAGGGCGGGTCCTCGCCCCAAGCCTTGTCGCCGCCATTGCCGAGGTCGTAGAGCACCGCGCCGGGGACGACCGGCGCCGGCGGCGCGCCCGGTCGAACGCGGAACCCCTCGCCGGCCTGGGAGAGCACCGCGGTGACGCCGTCCGCCGCGCCCAGGCCGAACACCGATCCGCCCGACAGCACCACCGCATGGGCCTTGGCGTAGCCGTTCTCCGGCGCCAGGGCCTCGCTCTCGCGCACGCCAGGTCCGCCGCCGCGCACGTCGACGCCGGCGCTCCATCCGCCAGGGCACAGCAACGCCGTCACGCCGCTGCGCACGGCCTCGTCCGTCGCATTGCCCACGCTCAGCCCCGGAACGTCGGTGATCAGGTTGCGCGGACCGGGGCGATACAAGGCAGCCATCCTTCAAACATCTGCAGCGCTGGACTTTTAGCCGAGCCCGGGGGCGGAGCGGGCGGAAAACGTCTTCGCGACAGCGCGCGCCGTTCGGTACGCTGCGGCGTTCGCGTTACGCTTACCGGAGTTGTCATGACCGACCTGGCGGATTTGCCGGCCCTGGACCTGATCGACCTCTATCGAGACAAGTCGGTCTCCCCGGTGGAGGTCATCAGCGCCGTGCTGGCGCGCGTCGAGGCCCTCGAGCCCCGGCTCAACGCAACCTGGGCGCTGGACGCCGAGACCGCCCTGGCGGACGCCCGCGCCGCCGAGGCGCGCTGGGCCCGGGCCGAACCCCAGGGCCCGCTCGACGGCGTTCCGGTGACCATCAAGGAGCTGATCGCCACCAAGGGCGTCGGCCGCCACCAGGGCACCGCGGCGACGGACCCGCGCCCCGAGCCGGCGGACGCCCCGCCTGCGGCGCGTCTGCGCGAGGCCGGCGCGGTGCTGTTCTGCAAGACCACCGTGCCCGACTACGGCATGCTGTCCTCGGGCCTGTCGAGCTTCCACAAGCTGGCGCGCAATCCGTGGGATCTCAGCAAGACGCCGGGGGGCTCCAGCGCCGGCGCCGGGACCGCCGCCGCCGCCGGCTACGGCCCGCTGCACCTGGGCACCGACATCGGCGGCTCGATCCGCCTTCCGGCGGGCTGGTGCGGGATCTATGGCCTGAAGCCGAGCAACGGCCGCGTGCCGATCGACCCGCCCTACATCGGCCGGTGCGCCGGGCCGATGACCCGGACCGTGGCGGATTCGGCCCTGATGATGAGCGTGCTCTGCGCCCCCGACTGGCGCGACTACATGAGCCTGCCGCCGTCGCAGATCGATTGGATGGCGCTGGACATCGACCTTCGCGGCCTGCGCATCGGCCTGATGCTGGACGCCGGCGCCGGCGCGGCGCCCGAGCCGGAGGTGGTCGCGGCGGTCACCGCCGCGGCGGTTCTTCTGGAGGCCCAGGGCGCGATCGTCGAGCCGTTCGCGCCCTTCCTGACCCGCGAGATGGTCGACGGCCTGGACCTCTTCTGGCGCACACGGTCCTGGAACGACATCAGCGCCCTGCCGCCCGAAAGGGCGTCTCGCGTCCTGCCCTTCATCGACGCCTGGGCGCGGGCCGCGAAGGGCGCCGACGGCCTGTCGGTCTATCGCGGCTTCAACCAGATCCAGCAGATGCGCGAGGCCGGCGCCAAGGCCTTCCAGCCCTTCGACTTCGTGCTCTCGCCGACCGCGCCCATGCCGGCCTTCGACGCGGAACTGCCGGCCCCGACCAATGATCCGGCCCGGCCTTTCGAGCACATCGGCTTCACGGTTCCGTTCAACATGACCGAGCAGCCGGCCGCCTCGATCAATTGCGGCTACACCGCCCAGGGCCTGCCGATCGGCTTGCAGATCGTCGGGCGCCGGTTTGACGACCTGGGCGTGCTGCGACTGTCCCGCGCCTACGAGCGCCTGCGTCCGGCGCAGCGCGCGTGGCCGACGCTCAGCTAGGCGCCCTCCTTCGCCGGCGGCGGATGTTGGCGCGCATAGCGTTCCGCCGCCGTCCGAGCGCCCTCCTGCAGAAAGGGGCCGAGGCGCCAGTATTCTTCGAGCGGCGCGAGATCGCCGTCGGGCGCGTCCCAGATGTGGTCCCGGCGCATCTGGCCCAGCAGGCCGGAGGCTCTCACCTGCTCGGGGTCGATGGACTCGGGGCCCGTCTGGTCGGCGCCCACGAAGATGGCGTCGGTCGGACAGTAGAGCTCGCACATGAAACAGGTCTGGCACTGGTCCAGGCGGGCGATCACCGGCGTCCCGCCGTCCGTCGAAGCGTCCAGCACATGGGTCGGACAGGCGCTGACGCAGTCGTTGCAGCCGGTGCAGAGGTCTTCGAAGATGTGCGCGATCATGCGGCGGCCTCCGCGGCGAGCGGCCGCCCGGCCGGCGCCTCGTAGCGGGTCCAGACGGTGTCCAGACCGCCGACGACTAGTCGGCGCGCGCCCTCCAGCGACGTCTCCGGCGCGTCGGCGCGGAAGTGCAGGCCGCGGCTTTCGTTGCGCGCCAGGGCTGCGTTGGTCGACCAGCGCGCGGTCGCCAGCAGGGCGGCGGTCTCGCGCGCGGCGACCTGGTCCAGACCCTGGGCCTGCCGGAGCAAGGCCAGCTCCGTCCAGGCCGCATCCAGCCTGGCGCGCGACGCCTCCAGGCTTTCGCGGCGACGCCACAGCGCCTTGTCGTAGGACAGCATCTCGGCCTGCACCGTGCGGATCGCCGCGGCTTCGTCCACCGGCGCGGCCGCCGCCGACGGTCTGAGACCGGCTCGCCCCATGGAGAGCGCCCGCGAGCCCGCGCGTCGCCCGTCGCGCCGGGCCAGACGCGCCGCCCCGGCGCCGGCGGCCAGGCCAGAGGTCAGGGCCCAGGCGGAATTGGGCGATCCCCCGCCGCTGCTGGCCCCGGCGATCAGCTCGCGCGTGGCGGCGTCGCCGGCGGCGAACAGGCCGCGCACCGTGGTCTGGCAGTCCTCGTCGACGACCCGCAGGCCGCCCGTGCCGCGGATGGTGCCCTCGCCGAACAGCTTGACCTCGAAGCGGTCCTCGAAGACGCGGACCCCGCGGCGCTCGAACGGCGCCACCGTGGCCGGCTGGATCCGGCGCAGGATCGGCTTCAGCGCGGCGGGCGCCTCGGCCAGATCCGCATAGACCGGGCCTTCGAGCATGGCGGCGGCCAGGGCCTGATGATGCGCCCGGTCGGCGAGCGGCGGCGGGATGTCGAGCTCGCGCCCCTCGGCGTCGAAGAAGCGGGCGGCCGTGTAGGGCAGAGTGCGGGTCGAACACCAGGCCGGCGACAGGGTGTAGATGGCGGAGAACTCCATCCCGGACAGCTCCGCCCCGGCCTCCGCCCCCATCAGATAGCCGTCGCCGGTGTTGGTGTGGCTGCCGATCAGACCCGAGCGGAAGGCGCAGCCGCCGGTGGCCAGGACGACGCCTGCGGCGCGCACCCGCCAGGCGCGCCGGTCCAGCCGTGCATAACCCGCAGCGCCGGCGGCCGAACCGTCCGGGTGGGTGAGCAGTTCCAGGGCCGGATGCTGGTCGAGGATCCGCACCCCGCTCGCCAGGGCGAACCGGCGCAGGGCGCGCAGATATTCCGGTCCGCGCACGCCCGGATAGTAGGTCTGGCCCTGACCGTCGACGCTGAACGGATAATAGGCGGCCAGTTGCGGCAGGGTCCGCCAGGTGGTGTCGATGATCCGCTCCATCCAGGCCTTCTCGGCCAGGCCGTAGGCGGTCTGATAGCGCTTCTCGATCACCGCTTCGCGCTGGGCTGGCGGAACCCACCAATGGCCGGGCCCGGCGGTGGCGGTCACCCCGCTGGTCCCGACGAACCCCTTGTCGGCGAGCACCACCGAGGCGCCTTCGCGCGCCGCCGAGATCGCCGCCCAGGCCGCGGCCATGCCGCCGCCGAGGATCAGCACGTCGGCTTCCAATTCCAGCTGGCTCATGACCGCCTTCGACACGTTGTCGGAGTGTTCCTTAGGTGTCGTTACCAAGAAGGTTGTTCACCCTCTGCCAGGGGGTGAAGCCTTTGATGCCGGAGTGGGGTCGGGTGAGGTTGTAGCTGTCGGTCCAGGGTCCGACGGCCTTTGATCGCTCCGCCGACGAGCCGTAAGGCTTGGCGTAGGCCCACTCGCGCAGACTGGTCTGGATGAAGCGTTCGGCCTTGCCGTTGGTCCTAGGCGTGTAGGGGCGGGTTCGGACGTGACGCGCGCCGGCGGTCTGCAAGGCTTTGGCGAAGAGCTTGGAGCGATATGCCGAGCCGTTGTCGGTCATCACCCGTTCGACGGTGACGCCGTGGCGGGCGAGCCAGGCCAGGGCGCGCTCGAGGAAGGCCGTGGTGTCCTCCTTGCGCTCGCTAGGCAGGATCTCGGTGTAGGCCAGGCGCGAGGCGTCATCGACGCAGACGTGCAGGAAGTCCCAGCCGGCTCCCCGGGATGCGCCTTTACGGCGGTCGCCGGTGATGCGGTGGCCTTCCACGTCGAAGCGGCCGAGCTTCTTGATGTCGAGATGGATCATCTCGCCGGGTCGCGAGCGCTCGTAACGGATCACCTCGGGCCGGGGCTCCAGCGCCGTCAGCTTGCCCAGCCCCAGCCGGCGAAGGATCACGCCCACCGTCGAGCGCGCCATGCCCAGGGCCTGGGCGATCGCCGGCCCGGTCATCCGCTGGCGGCGCAGCTGCTCGATCTGCATCACCCGCGGTTGCGACGTCCTGCGCGGACATCGTCGGGGCGCCGAGCTGCGATCGGTGAAGTCTTCGCTCGGCCCCCGACGACGCCGGCCCACCCATTTGCGGGCCGTCCGCACCGAGACCCCAGCCGCTTCCGCCGCAGCTGCCACCGACCAGCCTTCATCTACGATCCGAGACACCATCAGGGCTCGACCACGCGGCGTCAGCCGCGCATTCTTATGGACGTTCATCCGGGGAGTTCCGGTGGAAGTGGAGTGTTGCAACCCCAGCTTCGTTCAGACCCCTCCCCGGGTGAACAACCTTCGTAGCTTCGACACTTAGGCCGCCATGGCGCGCAGAAATAACGATGGGTTTTCATAGGCGTCATTGGCGCGCCTGATGTGGAATCGCAGCCTAGGGGCGTTGGCCTGGGCGGCGGCCCGATCACTCGGTCCTGTTGGCGTGATCCCCCGCCACATCGACATCTCGACCGTTTACGACCGCAGCTTCGTCCTGCCGTAGGCGGCGCTCAGATCTCCGTTCGTTTGCGCAGGTTTCGGTCGGTCGATCTCCAGCTCTGGGCCGCCGAGCTGAGAAAAGCGCCAACCGTCACGGCTGCGCTCCAGAACCCCAAATATGACGCATTGAAACATCTCGCTTCTCTTCGAAATGGCGATCACGTCGGCTCTCTCAACCTGAAGCGGTTCGGCTGAGCCGTCCGCATGACCCGCCCGGGACCATGGGCGGGCGGGTTCGGACTTGGGGGTTTCAATGGCCTTATCTATCTCGCGCGCAGCGTCGCTGCGCAGTCTGCTGGCGGGCGCGTCCCTGCTGACGGCGGGACCGGCGCTCGCCCAATCCCAGCTCGCCCAGACCCAGCCGGTCGTCGACGAGGTCGTCGTTACCGGCTCGCGTCTTTCGGAGGCGCGGACGGCGATCGGCACCGACCAGCCCACCGCGACGATCTCCATCACCCGCCAGGCGCTGCTCTCAGCGCCGGCGGGCATCAGCGGGCTGAAGATGCTGGAGTCCCTGCCCGGCTTCAACGTGCAGGCCAACGATCCGCTCGGCCTCTATGAATTCGGCAACTCGGTCTCGATCCGCGCCTTCAACATCCAGCAGATCGGCTTCCTGCTCGACGACATCCCGATGGGCCGCTCCGACCAGTTCGGCGGCAGCCCGATCTACCGCTACGTCGAGAACGAGAACCTGGACCGGGTGACCGCCTCGCCCGGCGCAGGCGACGTCTCGCGGCCGAGCTATACGTCGCTGGGGCCGATCGTCGACTATGTGACGCGCCAGCCCTCCCAAAACTTCGGCGCCCACGCCAGCTACAGCCAGGGAAGCTACGACCTGCGGCGCGGCTTCCTGCGGCTCGACACCGGCGAGCACCGCGGCCTGTCGGCGTTCGCCAGCGCCTCGCTGATCCGCGGCGACGTCTGGCGCGGGCCCGGCGATTTCCGCCGCGACCACTATGAGGGCAAGGTCCGCTACCAGGCCGAGAACATCGACCTGACGTTCAAGACCGTGCACAACAAATACGCCGACTTCGACTCCCCGGCGATCACGCTCGGCCAGTTCGCCGGGACCGTCGGGGACGTCTTCGGCCGCAGCGGCCGCGACTTCGGCTATATCGACTATGTGCCGACGCCGGGCGCGCCCGGCTCGCCGGCGACCGCCCAGTCCCTGCCGCAGACGGCCGCGGGCGTGCCCTTCTCCAACCCGCTCTACGGCAACTACTACCGGTTCGCGATCAACAACCGCCAGGACCACCTCTACGCCCTGACCCTGCGCGCGCCGCTGGGCGAGACGCAGCTTTCGGCGACCACCTATTACGAGGACAAGAGCGGCTACGGCGTCTCGCCGGAGGCCTACGCCACATCGCTCGCGGCCTACAACAACCAGCGCCTGGTCGTTCCCGGCCTCACGGCGCCGCGCGGCCTGCAGTACGGCCTGTCGAAGATCGACGGCGACCGCGAGGGCGTGACCGCGAACCTCAGCCGGACGATCGGGGTCCACCACCTGCAGGCGGGCGTCTGGTTCGAGCGCGACCGCTACCATCGCCTGCGGCAGCGCGACAACATGACGAACGGCGACCCCGCCGGCTCGCCGCTGCTGAACGAGCCGGTGCACCTGCAGGCGAACTACACCTCCATGCGCACCATCGTGGAGCTGTTCGCCAAGGACACCCTGCAGCTGCTCGACGACCGGCTGAAGGTGGAGCTCGGCTTCCGCTCGCTGGGCCTCGACTACGACATCGGCGGCGCCCGCAACGCGCAGGACTTCATCGCCGGGCGGCGGCCGGACATCCGCGCGAACTGGACCGACAATTTCCTGCCGCAGGTCGGCCTGGTCTACAATTTCGACAGCCGCGACCAGGTGTTCGCCTCCTATTCGGAAGCCATGTCCCTGCCCCGCGGCGCCGACGACATCTTCTCGGCGGCGAGCCCCGCGGCGCCCGGGCCGAAGGCGGAGCGGGCGAAGAACTACGAGATCGGGGTGCGCACCAATCGGGCGACGTTCAACGCCTCGCTGACCGCCTACCGGACCGAGTTCCAGAACCGGCTGCAGCCCTTCGCCGCCATCGTGCCGGGCAGCACCCAGGTCGAGACCTTCTACCAGAACGTCGGCCGGGTGGAGGCCTACGGCGCCGAGTTCAGCGGCCAGTGGAAGCCCGGCCTGCTGGACGGCCGGCTCTATTTCAACGCCAACCTCGGCTACAACGTCTCGACCTTCCGCGACGACTTCGCCACCTTCGCGATCTCCGGCAAGACGGTCCCGGACTTCCCGGAATGGACCGCGCAAGCCGGCGCCACCTTCGAAGCCACGCCCTGGGCGATCCTCAACGTCTCGGCCCGCCACATCTCCTCGCGCTTCGGCAACTATCTGAACACCGAGTCCGTCGACGGCTACACGATCTGGAACGCCTATCTCGACCTGGGCGGGACCGAGGCCGGCCCGCTGGGGCGGCTGCACGCGCGGCTCAACGTCGACAACATTTTCGACAAGACCTACCTGGGCACGATCAACCCCGTGACCGCCGGAGCGGCCACCTATCGGCCCGGGCCGCCGCGCACGGTGCAGGTCACCCTCAGCGCCGACTTCTGAGCGTGCCGGCTCCACCGCGGATCCCAGTCCGACAGCTGAACCGCTTCGTCCAGACTGGCGGGCGCAGGATCGGCGGCCATGGCTCTCAGGCGCCGATCCGCTCCACCGGACCCGCAGGCGTCCCGACCGCCGGATCGAGGAACGGATAGTCGATGTAGCCCACATCGCCGCCGTCGTAGAAAGTCGCGACGTCGGGCATGTTGAGCGGCGCCCTGCGGCGGAAGCGTTCCGCGAGGTCAGGGTTGGAGATGTACAGCCGTCCGAAGGCGACGAAGTCGGCCCGCCCCTCGGCGATCGCCCGCTCGGCGCTGTCGCGATCGAATTCGCCGGCGAGGATGAAGGGGCCGGTGAACAGGCTCCGCAGCCGCGGCGCCAGCCGGTCGCCCGCCTTGACGGCGTCCGGCTCGATGAGGTGCAGGTAGGCGACGCCGCGGATCTGCAGCTCGTGGGCGACATGGGCGTAGAGCGTGACGGGGTCGGAGTCGTCGAGGCCGTCGCCGGTCGCGTGCGGCGAGAGGCGCACGCCGACGCCCTCGGGGCCGAAGATCTCGATCGCCTGGTCGACGACCTCAAGCAGGAAGCGGGCGCGGTTCTCGACCGATCCGCCGTACGCGTCCGTGCGCCGGTTGGCGCTGTCGCGCAGGAACTGGTCGATCAGGAAGCCGTTGGCCGCGTGGATCTCGACCCCGTCGAAGCCGGCCGCGCGGGCGTTGGCGACGGCCTGCCGGAACTGGGCGACGACGCCGGGGATCTCGTCCGTCTTCAGCGCGCGCGGGGTCGGAAAGGGCTTCTTTCCGGTCGGCGTGGACAGTTCGCCGAGGGCTGCCACCGCCGAGGGGGCGACCGGCAAGGCGCCGCCCGGCAGCCGGTCCGGATCGGCCTTGCGGCCGAGATGGAAGAGCTGCTGGAAGATCCGCCCGCCCGCGGCGTGGACGGCTTCGGTGACCCTCGCCCAGGCGGCCACCTGGCCGGCGGTGTGGATGGCGCCGGTTCCCGGACGGCTGACGCTGAAGGCCGACACATGGGTCGCCTCCGACACGATCAGGCCAGCGCTCGCCCGCTGCACATAGTAGGTTTCGGTGCGGGCCTGGGCCTCGCGGCTCTCGATCTCGTTCCTTGCGCGCCCCAAGGGCGCCATCACGAGGCGGTTGGGCGTGGTGATCGCGCCGATGCGACCGGGTTGGAACAGAGCCACCGAACGACCCTCCGATTGAGATGGTCCTCGACGCCTAAGGTCCAGCAATCCGGTCGACAAACGAGTTCGCCTGATCCTCCAGATCAGGAGCCGTCATAGCGGCCGTCGATGGCTACGGCTCCGGGCCTCGCCGCCGGCGTCCTCGATCGAGGACGCGGCTATTTCAGGGTCTGCAGATAGGCGACGAGATCGTCGACCTGCGCGGCGTTCGCCAGACCCGAGGACGGCATGCGGTTGCCCTTCACCTGCCCCTGCGGATCGGCGATGAAGCGGCTCAGAGTCTCCGGCGTCCAGACGATCCCCGACCGCCGCATCGCATTCGAATAGCGGAAGCCTTCGAGCGTGCCCGCCGTCCGCCCGACCACGCCTTTCAGCGGCGGCCCGAGCGCGTTCAAGCCCGGCTCGTGGCAGGACGCGCAGGCGGCGTAGACCTCGCGGCCACGGCGCACATCCCCGGCCGCCGCCGCTCCTGCGCCGGCGAGCGCCAGAACCAGCGCCGCCCACGGGACCAGACTCGTCGCCCGCCTCATGCCTGGACCAGGGCTTCCGGGCGCTTGAGATAGCGGCCGACGATGGCGTCCGCCGCCCAGTAGGCGAGCGCGCCCACCGTGCCGGTCGGATTGTAGCTGGCGTTCTGCGGGAAGACCGAGGCGCCGAGGACGAACAGATTGTCCGCGTCCCAGGCCTGCAGGTAGCGGTTGACCACGCTGGTCTTCGGATCACGGCCCATGATGGTCCCGCCGGTGTTGTGGGTGCTTTGATAGGGGGTGGCGTGGAAGTCGCCCAGCGGGCCGCGGGAGCGGGCTACGACGCCGCCGTCGACCGCCTTGGCGATGCGCTCGACGACCTCGGCGCCATGGGCCGCCAGCCGCCGGTCGTTCTCCCGGAAATTGTAGGTCATCCGCACCAGCGGACGGCCCAGGGCATCGCGATAGTTGGGATCGAGGTCGAGGTAGTTCTCGCGGTGCGCATAGCTGGCGCCCGAGGCGCCGATGGAAAAGCTGCGGCCGTACCACTTCGCCGTGGCGCGTTTCCACTCCGCCCCCCACCGCGGGGTCCCCGGCGGCACAGGGCGCGAGAGGATCGGACGCGCCCCGCCGGTCGTGGCCGAGATCACCGCGCCGCCGAAGAAGCCCAGGCCGCCATGGTCGAAGTTGTCGCCGTTGAAGTCGTCGATCGCCGTAGCCAGCGCGCCCGCCCCCATGAAGGGATTGAGCGCCTTGTCCTCGACGAAGACCTGCACCCCGGCCCCCACCTGGTAGCAGTAGTTCTTGCCCACCACGCCCCTCCCCGTCTGGGGATCGTAGGGCTCGCCGATGCCGGAGACGCGCATCAACAGGGTGTTGCTGAAGACGTAGGCCCCGAGGATCACCAGGCCCGCCGGCTGCTCGTACTCCCGGCCGCTGCGCGTATCGACGTAGCGGACGGCGCTGACCTTCCGCGCGGGCCGGTCATAGACCAGGTCTCGCACATAGGCGTGGTCGCGCAGGTTGAAGCGCGCGTCGGCGTTCAGCACCGGCAGGACGGTGGTGTTCGGGCTGGCCTTGGCGTTCACCTCGCAGCCGAAGCGTTCGCAGTGGCCGCAATAGACGCAGGCGCCCAGCCGCAGCCCCTCGGGATTGACGTAAGGGGCGCTGGCGTTGCTGGCCGGCATCGGGAAAGGATGGAAGCCCAGGCGCTCGGCGGCGGCGGCGAACAGCTCGCCGGCGAGCGTCTGTTGCAGCGGCCGGTTGGGAAATTCGTTGCGCCGGGCGCCTTCGAAGATGTTGCCGCCGGCGATCTTTCGGCCCCGCAGGTTGCCGGCCTTGCCGGAGACGCCGCAGAGCTTCTCGAAGCGGTCGTAGTAGGGCTCCAGCTCGTCGTAGCTGACGCCGAAGTCCGCGATGGTCATCTCGTCGGGAATGGCGTTGCGGCCGTAGCGTTCGGTCAGGCGGCTGCGCAGCTCGAGGTCGATCGGCGCATAGCGCCAGTGCATCCCGTTCCAGTGCGCGCCGGCGCCGCCCACGCCCGAGCCCGGCAGGAAGGCCCCGAAGCGGCGCATCGGCAGCGCCGTCTCCGATGAAGCGTGGCGCAGGCTCACCGTCTCGGTCTGCGGATCCTGGAACAGCTCCTGGCGGACCGCGTATTTCAGCTCGTCGCGGATACCGGGAAGGGTGAAGTCCTCCTCCGGCGTGCGGCGGGGTCCGCGCTCCAGGCCGACCACCTGCAGCCCGGCGCGGGTCAGCTCGCGGGCGATGATCGAGCCGGTCCAGCCCATGCCGATCACCACGGCGTCGACCTCCGGCAGACGGGTCACCATGGTCGGGCCTCAGGAAAAGTCGGCGATGGACTGGGGCTCGGCGTCGAAGCGTCGGCCGCGATAGGTCTTGATGGCCTCGGCGTAGGTGGCAGGAAGGCCGGGGTAGCCGACCATCTTCCACGACGCCTTGTCGCGATTGCCGCCGTAGATCGGGTCGGCGAAGAAGCCCTGCATGGCCAGCTCCAGCAGGTTGCTGACGAAGGCCGCGCCGTCGACGCCCACGAGCGTCGCGCGGCCGGCCTCCAGCGTCTTCAGCGCCGCGGCGCGGTCCGCCTCGCCCAGGCCGTCGAAGGGCTTACCGTGGGTCTTTCGGGTCCAGTCGTTGACGGCGGCGATGCCTGCCCGGACGAACTCCAGCGGCGTGAGCGGCAGCTGGTAGCCGTGCTCCGGCTTGCCCGGCAGGAAGGGGCCATCCCGGTAAAGCCGCGCGCCGGCGCCATAGGCGCCGGCCAGCTGGCGATCGATGAAGACCGCCACGCCGCAGGCGCTGCCCGAGGGCGAGAGCTCGTCGGCGGGAATGAAGGCGTCGACCGCCGCCGTGACGAAGGCCATCTCGGTGGCGTTGAGGATCAGCGCCGGCTCCGGCAGCGGCGCAGGCGCAGCGGCCGGCGCGGGCGGTTCGGACGCCGCCGCGCGAGCCGGCGCCGCCAGGGCGGCGGCGGCGGCGGCGATCGCGCCCGCGCCGGTGAGAAAGCCCCGCCGGCTGCGCTCAGAAGTCATAGGAGACCCGCCCGTAGTAGAAGCCGCCGCTGGGGGCGTAAGGGGCCGGCCCGTAGTAGCCGGTGCCCGTCTTCGGCGCGAAGGGCGCGGTGTCGGTCACCGTGTCGGTGCGCACGCTGAACAGGTTGTTCGCCCCGACCGAGACGGTGAGGCTGTCGGTGACCTGATAGGCGACGTCCAGGTCGGTGATCCATTGGGCGCCGTAGCGCACGTCGGGCGCGGGCGCGTTCTGGTAGAGGGTGTAGGCGCCATAGCGGGTGGTCTGCAGGCTGACGGCCACGGGCCCGCGACGCCAGCGGCCGGAGAGGATCAGCTTGGTCTTCGGATTGAGCACGGTCAGATCGCCGATCCGGTCATGGCCGAAGAAGGACGAGCCGGCGGCGGCATCGAGGTTCGACAGCACGGCGGGGGCGTCCGCGACCTGGGTGACCTTGGTCTTGTTGTAGTTGAAGGCTGCGGTCAACGTGACCGAGCCGAAGTCGCCGAGGTCGTGGGTGGTGTCCGCCACCAGGTCCACCCCGTTCGTGCGGGTGTCCACGGCGTTGGTGAAATACTGCAGCTTCTCCGTCCCCGTCAGTCCGAATTGCAGCAGGATCGGCGTCACCGACGGGCCGAACAGCAGGCCGGTCCGCTGGATCCGGTCCTTGATGCGCACGTGATAGGCGTCGAGCGTGACGTTGATCGTCGACGTCGGCCGCCAGACGAACCCGAGCCCGGCGTTCCAGGACTTCTCCGGCCGCAGGTCCGTGGCGCCGAGCGCACGCGCCAGATCCGATGTGGTTCGCGCCACCTTCGACAGGCTGGGCGTGACCACGCCGCCGATCAGGGCCGTGCGGTTGTCGGTCTGGGCGTAGCCGATCTGCGACAGCGACGGCGCCCGGAAGCCCGTGCCGAAGGTGCCGCGGACCGCAAAGCTGGAGGTGATGTCGTAGCGGGAGTTGACCTTGCCGCTCCAGGCGTTCCCGGAGCCGTCATCATAGTGTTCGCCCCGGGCGGCGAGGCCGACGTACCAGGCCTCGATCGGATTGAGGCCCAGGTCGAGATAGGCCGCGACCACGCCGCGCGTCAGGCGCACCTCGTCATCGGGCGAGAGCACCACCGCGGCCTGAACGCCGCTGGCCGCCAGCTTGCCGACATTGGCGTCGCCCTCCTGGTCGCCCGGCTGGATGATGTAGCTGCTCAGCGTGTAGGCCAGCGGATCGCCGGCGAAGGTCGAGAACTTATCGACCCGGTATTCCAGGCCGGCCGAGACCTGCAGCGGCTTGGCGAGCCCCACCTCGAACGGGCGCGTCACATCGAGGTTCTGCGTCCACTGCTCGAACTGGAAGGTCGCCAGGTTGGGCCACTTGGTCGGCGAGGTGGGGCCAAGGTCCGGCTTGATCGACAGTTCGCTGTACTGGTGATTGCGATTCCTGCCGTAGGACGAGCTCAGGTCCCACGACCAGCCGGACCAGGCGCCGCGTGCGCCGCCGACGATCTGCAGGTCCCGCTCGCGGGTGTTGTTGAGCGGATAGTAGCCCTCGGGGAACAGGACCTGGAAGCTGGCCAGCTCGCCGACCGCGCCGGGCCGGCGGAAGTTGTTGCCGATGACCGTCTTGCGGAATCCGAGGGTGCTGAACGAATAGAGCGTCAGGTCCGAGCTCAGCGGGAGTTCGGCGTTGTAGGCGAGGTTGAGCGCCTTGATTTCGGGGTCGCCGTTGTGCGCCCCGTCATGGTTCCAGGCCGCGTTCTTCGGGTTCGAGGCCGGAGCATAGATGATGGTGTTGGTCGCCGGCCGGTTCCACCAGGCCATGCCGCGCTGCTTGGCGTCGGCGCTGAAATGGATGAAACCGTCGGAGCCGAGCGGCAGGCCGAAGTCGCCCTCGACCTTGTAGGTCCAAGGGTCGCCGTGCGCGCTGTAGAGGCTGCCGCCCGTGACCGCGAAATGGCCGCCGCGCGCGCCGGACTTGAGCTGGACATTGACCACGCCCGCAACCGCGTCGGTACCGTACTGGGCCGCCGCGCTGTCCTTCAGCACCTCGATGCGGGAGACCAGGCTGGCCGGGATCAGGTCGAAGTCGACGGGATTGACGCCGCTGCTGTCGCCGCCGCCGTTCGTCAGGATGGAGCTGTTGTGGCGGCGCTTCCCGTTGACCAGCACCAGGGTGTAGGCCGGCCCCAGGCCCCGGTTGCTCACCGGCCGCGAGATCGAGTTCACCCCGGCCTGGTTGGTGCCGAAGTTGAACGACGGCAGCAGCCTGGCCAGCGCCTCGCCGAGCTCCGCGCGGCCGCTGGACTGCAGGTCTCGCGCCCCGATCACGTCGATCGGCGCCGGGCTGTCCGCCACCGTACGCGCCGCCCCGCGCACCCCGGTGACGATGACGGTGTCGAGCGACACGGCGGCCTCGGCGGCGGTCGCCGCGGCGACATCCGCGGCCTCCGCTCGGGCCGGCTCCGCGGCCAGCGTCCACGCGACCGCGCCGGTCAACAGCGCGCCGCCGATCGCGCCAGCGTCCCGGCGTCTCAATCCTTGTTTCATTGTCCGCGATTTCTTGTCGGCGGCCGCTCAGGCGACGCCGGATTGCACCCACAGGAATGGGCCGAAGGTCGCCTCAGACCGGCGCAGGCCGCGGGCGACGACGTGTCAAATCTCCGAAGTCAGCCGGAGAACTATTTCAAAACTCAATAGATGCGTTCAGAAGCCATCATTCACCCCCCGCTGAATAGCAGATTCAGCTATGAGTGAAACGATGACAGCCGGGAAATGAGAATAATTAAACCTTTATCTGACCAGAAATCATCTCGTCACAAGTCTATATTTTCCAACTCCATATATCGATGGTTTGGCGATAGGCCAAGACAGGTCCCACCGCCGCGCGGCGAAGGACAAATGCTGTTCCTGCGCAAGCCTCTCGACGTCGACCTCAACAGCTGAGCGGGCTGCGGCCCCAGAAAATCATGAGCGAGCCGCATACTTGCATTCACGGGCTTAAATAAGCAGATTCACTGGTCTAAATACTGAGCGTTTCTCGAGTGACGGCGAGGTTTACTTGGCTCTAATCGAGACCAAAGCCCAACAACGCTCGATATGAGATCGCCCATGCCCCAGCCAGACGCCCTGCAATTCATCGGCATCATCGGGACCCAGAACGGCTCCGAAAGCCTGCGCTCGAGCGGCGATCCCGGCGTGATCGACAAGTCCTACGTCTCCGCCATCGCCCGGGCGCACGAGTTCGCCGGCTTCGACCGGGCGCTGATCGGCTATTTCAGCTCCGCGCCGGACGGCTTCCAGATCGCCGCCTACGCCGCGCACCAGACCCAGCGCCTGAATCTCCTGCTGGCCCATCGGCCAGGGTTTGTCGCCCCGACGCTGGCCGCCCGCCAGCTGGCGAGCCTGGACCAGCTCAGCGACGGCCGGCTGGCGGTGCACATCATCACCGGCGGCTCGGACGAGGAGCAGGCCCGCGACGGCGACTTCCTCGGCAAGGACGAGCGCTACGAACGGACCGACGAATACCTCGACATCCTCAAAAAGACCTGGACCAGCACGGGCCCCTTCGACCACGAGGGCAAACACTACAAGATCAAGGGCAGCTATGCGGCGGTGAGGCCGCCGCAGAAGCCGCACATCCCCATATACTTCGGCGGGTCCTCGGACGCCGCCATCCGGGTGGCCGGCAAGCACGCCGACGTCTATGCGCTTTGGGGCGAAAGCCTGGCCCAGGTGAAGGAGACCGTCGCCGCGGTCCGCGCCGCCGCCGCCGAGCACGGCCGCGAACATCACATCCGCTTCTCCCTCTCGCTCCGCCCCGTGCTCGGACAGACCGAGGACGAGGCCTGGGCCCGCGCCGCCGGCATCCTGGAGCGGGCCGAGGCCCTGCGCGCCCAAAGCCCCGCCGCGCCCGTCGCGCGGCAAGCCGGCCTGCTCAGCCAGGCCGTCGGCGCCCAGCGCCTGCTGCAGACGGCGTCCCAGGGCCGGGTGGTCGACAAGCGGCTGTGGACCGAGATCGCCACCCTGAACGGCGGCAGCGGCAACTCCACCGGTCTGGTGGGCACGCCCGAGCAGGTCGCCGAAGCCCTGCTCGAGTACTGGGACGTCGGGGTCTCGACCTTCCTGATCCGCGGCTTCGACCCGCTGTCGGACGCGATCGCCTACGGCCGCGACCTCATCCCGCTGGTGCGCTCGGAGATCGCCCAGCGCAGCCGGCTCGCGGCGGAGTAAGAGCGGGCCTCCGAGCCCGCCCAACAGCTGCCCGCGAAAGAGCGGCCCTAAGTTCATGGGGGCATAGTTTGCTCTGGCTTTCGCTCCACTCAAGGACGGCCCGAAGGGCCGCCGCGGAGCGGTCGCGCCCCGGGCGCGATCCTTGACTGGAGCGAAAGCCAGAGCTCCAATCTCGCCATGGACCTTTAGGGTCTCCAGCATTCTACGAATGCAAGCCGACCAACGGACTTCCTGCAATCATCTGCGAAATCGCCCATGCCGCAAACGCGCCCTCCGGCGCTGCGCCCCCCCCCCGCATTGCGGTGGAGCTCCCGCGAAGCGGGTGAGGGGGCCGTTCGGGGCCTATCGGTCGTCCGGCAGAGCGAAATGCGCGTCCACCCCCAGAACAACTCACGGGCGTTATAAGATAATTCAATAAGTAAGCGCGACGCCTCGACCTGACGCCAGGGCTTCGGCCGCCCATATCTCCGGCATAGCCCAAGACAGCAGGCGAGCCATGTCCGTCCAATCTCTCGCGCGTTCAACCCCGCAACTGCACTCCGTCGAAGGGGTGCTTGGCTTCACCCAGCGCAGCTTCGAGCCGGTCTTCAGCTACGCCTACGATCCGCCGCCGGGCGTTCCGCGCACCAACATCGTGCCCGACGAGCGGCGTATCCGGATCGAGGACGCCCGGCCCTTGGCCGGCGACCTCTCGCTCGACGTCGAAGGCTTTGCGGTGGTCCGCAGCCCGACCGCCGTGCGGGACTTCTGGGACGAGGCGCAGACCCTGGGCCATCCCGAGGCGGCCGAACTGGTCAAGGCCGCGACCGGCGCCTCGCGGGTGGTGGTCTATGACCATACGTTGCGCCGCCGCATCGACGGCGCGGACGATCGCAGCGCCGAGGCGCCGCGCCAGCCGGCCACGCGGGCGCACGTCGACCAGACCGTCCGGTCCGGGCCGAAGCGCGTGCGCGACCTGATGGGCGACGCGGCCGAAGGCCTGCTGAAGAAACGCTCCGCCATCATCAACGTCTGGCGTCCGATCGACCGGCCGGCGCGAGACTGGCCGTTGGCCCTGGGCGACGCGCGCACCTTCACGCCCGACGACCTGATCCCGTCGGAGCTGCGCTTCCCGCACCGCGTCGGCGAGACCTATGGCGTCGCCTACAGCCCCGCCCAGCGTTGGTTCTACATCCCCGATCTGCAGCCCAACGAGGCGCTGCTCATCAAATGCTGGGACTCCGATGCGGGCGTCGCCCGCTTTGCGCCTCACACCGGCTTCGAGGACCCGACGACTCCGCCGGGAACGCCGCCGCGCGAGAGCATCGAGTTCCGCACCCTCGCCTTCTTCGATTGACGATGGCCGGTTCTGCTAGACGGCGCGCTCGCCGGGGCTGCGCGGTTGGGGGCGACGGCGATCTCTTGGCGGCCGCTGCGGCGGAGCGGCTTCGCGGCCATAGAGCGCGAAGCCGATCGCGCCCAGGAGGTCGGGCTCCAGCATCCGCAGGTCGGCAGGGGTCAGCTCTCTCGAGGTCTTGTCGGACACGACCGCTCTCCCTCTCGTCGAGGACCATAAGCCTAGGCCCCCGGTCCCCGTTCCATGAATGGGAGCTGATGAGGCCCATGAGAGAAATCCAAGCCCGCGCCTGGCCCCGCCGACTTCAGGAGATCCGCCGATGACCGCCACCCCCTATCGGACCGCGCTGATCATCGGCGCTGGCGCCGGGATCAGCGCCTCTGTCGCCCGCGGGTTCACCACCGCCGGCCTCAAGGTCGCCCTGGCGGCGCGAAACGCCGACAAGCTCGCGCCCCTGGCGGCCGAGATCGACGGCCCGGCCTTCGCCGCCGAGGCGGCCGATCCGGCCTCGGTCGAACGCCTTTTCGAAAGCGCGGAAGCCCGTCTGGGTCCGATCGACGTGGTGGTCTACAACGCCTCCGCCCGCGCGAGGGGGCCGCTGGCCGAGCTGGATCCCGCCGAGGTCGAGCGCGCGCTCGCCGTCTCCGCCTATGGCGGCTTCCTGGCCGTCCAGCAGGCGGCCCGGCGGATGATCCCGCGCGGCTCGGGCGCCATCCTGCTCACCGGCGCCACCGCCAGCGTCAAGGGCTTCGCCCTGTCGGCGCCTTTCGCCATGGGCAAGTTCGCCCTGCGCGGCCTGGCGCAGAGCGCCGCGCGCGAGCTGGCGCCCAAGGGCGTGCATGTCGCCCACTTCGTCATCGACGGCGGCGTGCGCAGCGCCGCGCGGCCCGATCCAGCCGATCGCCCCGACAGCACCCTCGACCCCGACGCCATCGCCCAGAGCTATCTCGACGTCCTGCGCCAGCCGCGCAGCGCCTGGAGCTGGGAGCTCGAACTGCGCCCCTGGGTCGAGACCTTCTGAGACGCCTCAGGATTGTTAGAGAAGCTGGGACTTTGGCCGCGCAAGGCATGGGGCGCGAGACGGGGGGTCGCGCCTCATGCGTCAGGCTCGTCTCCGGAAAGCCGGACCTGAATCGCGCGGTTGCGCCGGCTCGACAAATTTCGGGCCTGTAGTTTTTCTCAATCCCTATCGATTTGATATGGTTTGTCGCGCGGCCGCTCGTCCCGCATCGATGGCCCGCCAGCAACGGCGGAGTTCCCGATGCAGTCGAGTTTGAAAGGCCAGGCGCCCGGCGGGTTTCCTCGAGAGATCGAGGCTGCGACCCTGCTGGTCGCCGCCCTGATCTACGGCGGGTGGATTGCGCTCACCCTGAACGCGACACGCCTGCCGCCGCTGCTGGTCGCGACGCTTGGCGGGTGGTTGGTCGCGTGGCACGGCTCCCTGCAGCACGAGACGATCCACGGTCATCCGACACCCTCGCGGCGGTTCAACGCCCTGCTCGGCTTTCCGCCGCTGAACCTCTGGCTGCCCTACGCCCGCTATCGTCAGCTGCACCTCGCCCACCATGCGACCGAGCGCCTGACCGCGCCGGACGCTGACCCGGAGTCGCGCTACGTCGGCCCGGGCGACGGCGCCCTGCGCTGCGCCGCCGCGCAGGCGACCTCCACCCTGCTCGGCCGGCTGGTCATCGGCCCGATGTTCGAGATCGGCGGCTTCCTCGCCTCCGAGGCGCAGGCAGCGGCCCGAGGCGAGCCTGGCGTGCGCCGGGCGTGGGCCATCCATCTGGCGGCGGTGGCGCTCGTCAGCGTCTGGCTGGTCCAGGCGTGCGGCGTCGGACCTGGCCAGTACCTGCTCCTGTTCGTCTATCCGGGGGCCGCGCTGTCGCTGCTGCGATCCTTCGCCGAACACCGGGCGGACCCGAACCCTGAGCGCCGCATCGCCATCGTCGAGAAGGCCCCGGTCCTCGGACTGCTCTTCCTCAACAACAACCTGCATGCGGTCCACCACGCTTTTCCCGAGGCGTCATGGCGCCGGCTGCCAGGGCTCTACGCCCAGCTCCGGACCGAGCTCTTGCGGGCGAACGGCGGCCTGGTCTACGCCGGCTACGCCGAGGTCTTCGCGCGTTACCTGGTCAAGCCGCACGACGTGCTCGTCCATCCCGAGGCGAGCGCGCCGGCTCGGGAGCCGGTCGCCGCATGATCGCCCTTCCCGTCGCCTCGTCCCGACAGTCGGCGATCACCACCGCGCTCCCCGCGGTGGCGGCGCTGCCGATGTACGACTGGCCTGAGCTGCAGGCGGCGAACGACGCCTTGTGGTCCGTCGTCGCCGAGAGACTGGCCGCCGCGGGGATCAAGGACGTCCCCGCCAGCTTGACCCGATCCGACAGCCTCGATGCGGTCTGGACCTCTCCCTCGCTGCTCCTCGCCCAGACCTGCGGCTATCCCCTGCTCAAGACCCTGGCCGGCCGCGTCCAGCTGGTGGCCACGCCGCGCTACCGCGCCGCGGGCTGCGAAGGACCGTTCCGCCGCAGCGCGATCGTCGTCGGGGCCGGCGCGCCCGTCGGGAGCCTCGCAGGGCTTCGCGGCGCGCGGTGCGCCCTCAACGACCGGATGTCGGATTCCGGCATGAACCTGCTGCGCGCCGCCGTCGCGCCCTTGGCCGGCGGCCGGCCGTTCTTTTCGGAGGTGGCGGTGACCGGCTCGCATCTGGCCAGCGCCGAGGCGGTGGCCTGCGGGGCGGCCGACGCCGCGGCGCTGGACGCGGTGACCTACGCCCACCTGCAGCGCTGGCGGCCCGAGATCGCGCAACGCCTGCGGCTGCTACAATGGACGGCGCGCACCCCCGGCCTGCCGCTGATCACCGCGAGGACGACGGATCCGGGAATGATCCATGCCCTGCGGCAGGCGCTTTTCGCGGCGGCGCGCGACCCGCGGCTGGGACGGGCCCGCGAAACCCTTCGGCTGGACGGTTTCAGCGTCCTTCCCCTCAACTACTACCAGCTGACCCGGCATCTCGAGGAATGCGCCCAGGCGCTCGGATACCCCAGCCTGCAATGAAGTTCATGAGGTCGAGACGTCTTGCCCGCGCGCCGCGGCGGAATCCAAGGAGACGACGAGCACCACCATGAGACATCGCGAACTCGAGCGCCTGAACGAAGGGGCTCTGGCCTCGTCCGCCGCACCGCCGACGGCGACTATGTGGCGGTGGCCGACGTGCCGTGGCCGGCCGCCGCCGCGGCCCCGCTGCGGGCGGGAGATCTGGTGCTCGACCGCCAAGGCCGCGCCTTCGGCCGGGCGGTCGCGCGCGAGCTCGCCACAGGCCTGGGCTGAGCCGTACGCGTTGTCCGCCCGGACTATTCCAGAAAGTCGGGCTGTTCGCGAAGCACGCGATCCCACAAGGGTCGGAAGCCGAAGGCGCCGGGATCGCCGCCGCCCTGCATCTGGTTGGCCGTGTGCTTTGCAACCTCATGGCCGATCGGCTTGATCGTGCCGGCGGCTTCGGCGAGGAGCTGCGTCTGGCAGGCGTTCTCGAACGAGACATAGCTCGCCACGGCGCTCTCCACGCTTCGGCCCACGGTCAGGATCCCGTGGTTCTGCAGGATGGCGGCGTGCTTGTCGCCAAGCGCCGCGGCGATCCGCTTGCCCTCGGAGGTGTCCAGCACGATACCGGTGAAATCGTCGAACAGGACGTGGTTTTCGTAGAAGGCGCAGCTGTCCTGGCTGATCGGATCCAGCAGGCGGCCGAGCGCCGACCAGGCCTTCCCATAGATGGAGTGCGAATGCGCTGCGGCGATCACATCCGGCCGGGCCTTGTGAATTTCCGAATGGATCGCAAAACCGGCCTGATTGATCGGCCCCTCCCCGGCGAGGATATTGCCGTCGTGATCGACCAGGACGAGGTCGGAGACCCGGATGTGGCCGAACCAGGGTCCGATCGGCGCGACCCAGAAGCGGTCGGTGAATTCCGGGTCGCGCGCCGTGATGTGTCCGGCCAGGCTGAGGTCGTAGCCCTTGTCGGCGAAGATCCGATACGATGCGGCGAGCCGGCGTTTGCGATGCAGCCGCTCCTCCTCGATT
The DNA here is from genome assembly GCF_964252855.1 of Phenylobacterium sp. LjRoot225. Classification (NCBI taxonomy): domain Bacteria; kingdom Pseudomonadati; phylum Pseudomonadota; class Alphaproteobacteria; order Caulobacterales; family Caulobacteraceae; genus Phenylobacterium; species Phenylobacterium sp. LjRoot225. The sequence goes on from NZ_CAXUPL020000002.1 coordinate 302,656, forward strand.
GACCTGGGCGACGCCTCGCTGGAAAACCGAAAGGCGGACGGACGGACGATCTGGGTCATGGTTCTTTCCTTTCGGCCTCAATAGCCTTCCAGGGGATCGACGATGTCGGCCAGCGGCTCGCCCCGCAGGAAACGCTCGAGGTTGGCGGCGACCTTTTCGAACAGGGCGTCGCGGACGAGGGTGTAGTTGGAGGAAATATGCGGCGTCAGCCGGACGCGCGGATGGGTCCAGAGCCGATGGTCCGCCGGCAAGGGTTCCGGTTCGGTGACGTCGAGCGTGGCGAAACCGAGCTGGCCGGCATCCAGCGCCGCCAGCAGCGCTTCCTGATCCAGTACGGAGCCGCGGGCTATATTGATGAGGTGAGCCGTCGGCCTGGCGTGTGAGAGCAGGTCGGCGTCAATGACCGAGCGGGTCGCGGCGGTCGCCGGAAGCGCCAGCACGAGGTGATCGGCCGAGGCGACGACGGCCCGCAGATCATCGAGCAGGTCCACGCCCGGAACCGGGCTGGGAAGGTGACGCTGGCGCCGCACGGCCGTCACCCGCGCGCCGAGGGCCAAGGCCCGTTGCGCGACAGCGGCGCCGATGGCGCCTAGCCCAATGATCCCGACGGTGCTGCCTGTGACACGCCCCAGCGGGGCCTGCTTCCATTCCTCGAGGCTGCGCGCGCGAACCCGCTCAAGATCCTTGGCCTGGAGATAGATGGCGGCGATCACATAGTCGGCGATCTCCTCGGAGGCGACGCCTCTGCCGCAGGTGACGAGCGGGGCGTCGAGCAGCCAGCGAGGATAGACGTCGACGCCGACCGAAGCGCTGTAGACCCATTTCAATCGCCCCGGCCAGGCCGCTGGCCGCGGAGCTCCCCGATGGCCACGCCAGGCTGGAGACGGACGGACCAGCAGCATGTCCGCGTCGTTGGCCGCTTCCCAGGGTTCAGTCTCAGGAACACCGATCACCGTCGGTCGGCTCGCATGGGCGCGCAGGTCCGCGTTGAAGCCTTCCTCCATCTGGCTGGCGATCACGAGGCTCATCGCTCAGAGTCCAAAGGCTGCGCGGCCCGCCGCGACCAGGATGGTGTCGCTTTGCGGCGAGTGGATGCGGCTGCAGAGAACGTCCCGATAATGGCGTTCCAGTGGATTCTTGCGGCTGATCCCGGGATTTCCGGTGAGCTCCAGGCCGATCTCGACGGCGCGGATCGCGTTGGCGTTGGCCACGTGCTTGATATTGTTGACTTCGACGGGGCTTGGATCGTCGCCGGCGTCAGCCCGGATCGCCGCCGTCTCGATCAGGGTCCGGTTGACCTGCAGCAGGCACTCGATCTCGCCGAACTTCTCCTGAACCCGCGGCAGGGTCGCCAGCGCCGCCCCCAGATTGGTCGGCGTCCTCTCCTTGAGATAGTCGCGCAACCAGTCGCGCGCGGCCTGGGCCACGGCGTCGTAGATGGTCGAGATGGCGAGCGCATTCCACAAGGCCAGGGCGTTGTCGCCGGGCTTCGGCGCCCAATCGGACGGAAGACGCACGTCGACCGCATGGTCCGGCGGAATGGGGGTGTCCTGGAAGACGACCTCGTGGCTCACCGTCGCCCGCATGCCCAGATGATCCCAGGCCGGTTCGATGGTGACGCCGGGGCTGTTCGCCGCGACCAGGAAGTTGCCGACGCGCGGCTCGGCCTCGTCGGTCTTGGCCCAGACGGAAAACCAGTTCAGCCCCGTCGAGCCGGTCGAGTAGATCTTGCTGCCGCTGAGCTCCCAGCCGTCGGCCGTCCGCCGGGCGGTCGTCTTGGGCATGCCGCCGCGCACCGGCGTGCCGAGCTCCGGCTCCACGCGCAGCCCGCCGAGCAGGCCTGCGCCGGCGACCGCCTCCCGCGCCAGGCGCCGGTAGATGTCCGCCGGCCAGGATTGCGCGCGGGTCGGGTTCGCATGGTAGCCGTAGGTCATGAACAGGATCAGGGCGGTCGACGGCTCGCCCTTCGCCACCGCGCCGAGCACGCGCAGAGTTTCGGCGTATCCCGCTCCGCCCCCGCCGAATTCGGGCGACACGGTCAACCCGATGAGCCCTTCAGCGCCGAGAATGTCGAAGTTGGCCCGTGGAAACTCCGCGCTGCGATCGTAGGCTTCAGCGGTCGCCGCCAGGCGGCGCGTGATGTCGTCGAGCCGCGCCTGAGAGACGGGTTGGGAAGCAGCGCGGGGCGCGAGGGCTGGAGCTGCGGACATGCGGATCACGCCTTCCCTTCGATGGTGCGGTTGAAGCGGTTGTCCCATAGCGGTTGGACGTCGACCGCCTTCGGGATCAGCTTCGCGCTGGCGAAAACGTCGGCGACCGCCTGTTGCGACGCGATCGCCGCCGCGGTGACCGGGCGCAGCGTGTAGCTGTCGCTCTTGCGGCGGAACTGATCCTGAACATGGGCCAGCGGCACGCCGATCGCCTGGGCGACCACCTGGGCCCATTGGTCCTGATGGGCGGCGGCCCAGGCGTAGGCGAGCTTGGTCTGGCGAAGATAGCGGGCGATCAGGGCCGACTTCGCGGGATCGGCCAGGGCGTCCACGTGGGCGGTGACGATATAGTTGCCGGACAGGAAGCCGAGCGCGGTCTTGAGAATGCGGGCGCCCTCGGTCGCCATCGCGCGCTGGATCGGAAAGCCGTAGATCGCCCAGGCGTCCAGCCTGCCGCTCGAGAAGGCCGCAGCCCCGTCGGCGACGTTCATCGCCACCGGCGTGATGTCCGCCCATGTCAGGCCGACGGATTGCAGCATGCGGATCAGAAAATATTGGGACGTCGTCGCGCGGACGTAGCCGACCTTCTTGCCCCTCAAGTCTTTGAGGCTGTCGATGGCGGAGCCGCGCGGAACCAGGATGACCTGATTGTTCACGTCGCCGTGGGCCACGGCGATCTGGCGGAAGCTGTGGGGCAAGGTTCCCGCCGCGAAGACCGGCGGGATCTCGCTCATGCCGCCATAGTCGACTGCGCCGCTATTGAGGGCCTCGACGACAAGATGACCGGAATCGAAGTGGATATATTCGATCGGAAGGTCGGCGTTATCGAGCTTCGACGTCCGAAGCAGCAGTTCGGTGTCGCCGTCACCCTTGCCGACGACGGATACCCGTAGGGCGTTTCGGGCGGCAGGGCGCCCTTCGCGCCGGCTGCATCCGCCCTGAAGCAGTCCTCCGCCCAGCGCGAGCGCCCCGCCGGCCAGGAGCGCGAACCGACGATCAATTGCGTCACGCATCGGTCGCGGCCGCCGCGGCGTGCTTACTCACCTTGTTCTGCAACATGGACGCCGCCGAAGCCCTCGCGCATCGAATTCAACATTCAGACCGAGGTCTTAAGCGCCAGGTTGAAGGTGTCGCAAATCTATAAATCTCTCCTTCCACGCAGAGATTCTTATAAATCAACAATGTATCATAAGAACTATTGGAATTTCTTGTATCGCCTCGATGCCCGGCCCGTCTTGTGCGGTTCGGGTGGCGCAGGGCTGGGCGGCGCCGGCCGCGACGTCAGCCAACGCCCGTCGTGGACGCGCGAGCAGCCGTTCTGGCGGGACAGGGATGGCGGGAGGTGGGGAATGCGTCTTCTAACGTGAGCGGAAAACAGCTCGGGAGACGTCCAATGGCAGCCGCGGCCACGCTGACGAAGATTCGCTTCGAGAAGGCGACGCCTGCGATCGGCGCCCGGGTCCAAGGCGTCGCCCTGGACGAGACGGCGACGCCCGAAATCGTTCAAGCCCTGCGTGAAGGCCTGCACGAGCACGGCGTCCTCTTCTTCGAGCTCGGCGAGGGGGTCGAAGAGGCGCAGCAAAGGAACTTCGCCCGCCTGTTTGGCGAGCTCGAGCCGGTCTACGGCTTTTCGACCGAACAGCAGGAGGCGCAGGCGAAGCGAGGCTCCGGGGGGCTCATCGACGCGGACTTTCAGCCGCTGAAAGAATATCGAACCGCCCAGTGGCACACCGATGGCACGCCCTTCGAGCGCCCGCCGCAGGCGGCGATCCTGACGGCGGTCGAACCTCCGGAGCTGGGCGGCGGCACCATGTGGGCCAGCATGTATGCGGCTTACGAGGACCTGTCCTCGCACTTCCAGAACCTGCTCGACGGCCTGCAGGTGCTGCACGGCACCATGCGCACGCCGTTTGTCCGAGAGCGGGCGCAGTCGATCCACCCGGCGGTCATCCGTGATCCGGTGACCGGCAGGAAGGCGCTGTACGTCAACTCGGTCTATTCGGAGCGCTTTCTCGACATGAGCGAGAGCGAAAGCGACGCTCTGATGCGGTTCCTGTTCGAGCATGTGAAATCGCCGGAGTTCCACGTCGCCCTGACCTGGCGGCCGGGCACGACGGCGGTGTGGGAAGAGCGCGTGACCCAGCATCGCGCGATCGACGCCTTCACCGGCAAGCGCAAGCTGCGCCGCATCACCATCAAGGGCGACAAGCCGAGCGCCTGAGGGGCGCCTTCCCTGACGGCCCGAACTTGTCCGAATTCATCGAGAAGAGAGTCCAACGTGGCGAAGCGGAAGCTTATTATCACCGTTCATCTCAATGGGCCGACGAGGGACGCGAACCCTCACCTTGCCTACAGCCCCGAGGAGATTGCGCAGCAGTCCATCGAGTGCTGGCGTCACGGGGCGTCCGTCGTCCACTACCACGCCTGCGATCCGACGACGGGCGCGCCGGCGACGGATACGGCCCTGTTCGCGGAGATCCAGCGGCGGATCAAGCAGGAATGCGACATCATCACCTTCCCGACGCTCGGGGCGCTGACAGCGCACCCGGAAGGCCGTCTCGCCCATATCGTGGAACTGGCCAAGGATCCCGCGACCAAGCCCGACTGCATTCCTGTCGACGTCGTCACCACCAACCTCGACGCCTATGACACCGGGAAGAAGGCCTTCACCAGCCTCGACCGCGTATACTCGAACACCACCCGGACGCTGATCGACATCGCCGAGCGGGCGCGCGCGATCGGCGTCACGCCGGTCCCGATGTTCTGGAACGTCGCCAGCGTGCGCGTCACCCAGAAGCTGGCCGAGATGGGCGTCTTCAAGCAGCCGATGTTCTGTGAAGCGTCGGTGTACGGCGAGCCCTATCTGGGCTTCGGCCACCCGCCGACGATCAAGGGGCTCGACGCCCTGCTCGATTTCATTCCGCCCGAGGCCGACTGGCGCTGGACCGTGAGCGTGATCGGCGCCAACGCCTTCGCCTTACTCGCCGACGCCATGGAGCGCGGCGGCGACGTCGCCATCGGCCTCCACGACTACCCCTATCCGGAACTGGGTTTCCCGACCAACGCCGAGCTCATCGCCCGGGTCGCCGACCTGGCGCGGGCCATGGGACGCGAAGTGGCCACCGCGGCCGAAGCTCGCGAGATCCTGGGCGTCCACTGATGGGCCTGCTCGACGGCAAGATCGTCCTCATCACCGGGGCAGGTTCGGGCATCGGCAAGCAGGCGACGAAGGTGTGCGTGCGCGAAGGCGCCACGGTGGTGGCCGCCGACTTCAGCGGGGCCGAGAAAACGACGGCCGCGGAGATCGGCCGCAACGTCCTTCCCCGGCATTGCGATGTCGCCAACGACGAGGACGTGGCGGCCTTGTTCGAGACCGTTCGCGCCGACTTCGGACGGCTGGACGCGGTGATGAACGTGGCCGGGACTCACGGCCGACGGCCGCCCGGCGTCCTCACCGTCGAAGAGTTCGAGACGATGACGGCGGTCAACCTGCGGGGGGTCCTGCTGATCACCCAGCACGCCGTGCCGCTGATGATCGCGGGCGGCGGCGGGGCCTTCGTCAACGTGTCGGCGATCGCCTCGGTCAATGTCGAGCGCCACACCTCCTTCATGTACGCAGCGGCGAAGGCCGGCGTGAACGCGCTTACCAAGTCCGTGGCCGTGGAATACGGCCGCCAGGGCATTCGGGCCAACGCCATCGCGCCTGGCTTCACCTTCACCGAATTCATGGGCGAGGAGACGCCGTTCGCGCGCGAAATGGGGGCAAAGTCGGCGCTCGGCCGAGCCGGCACGCCGCAGGAGCTGGCCGAGGTCGCCATGTTCCTCGTGTCGGACCACGCCTCGTTCGTCACCGGCGCGATCCTGCCGGTCGACGGCGGCTGGTCGGCGATGCTGGTCTGACGGCGTAGTCGCAGATCGGGCCTTAGTCCGGCAGAAGCCACGCCCCATTCTGGAAGAAAAACTGGTCGCGGAGACCTGGCGACACCCGGCTCAGGGTCTCTGAGAACACACGCTTCGACTCCTTGCCGCCTTCGACGTGCGGATAGTCCGTCGCATAGGCGTAGACGCTGGCGAGCTCGGGATAGCGTTCGAAATATTCGTCGACCGGCTCGAAGGGGAAGGGCGTCACCCGGACGTTGCGGGCGATATATTCGGACGGGCGCATCGACAACAGGTTGGTGAAGCGGGAGCGAAACTCCCGCGCGACCCACATGTCCAACCGCTCCGCCAGCGGTCCGATCCAGTGGGCGCTGAGCTCGATGACGCCGAACCGCAGGGTCGGATGACGCTCGAACACGCCGCCCAGCACCATGGCCGCCAGGAAATTCTCCGCGCTGTAGTGGACGGTCACGGCGCGATGGGGCTCGATCGCGAACTCGATCGTCGACTTGTCCGACGGGTGGAAGGCCTCGACGTTCGCGGCCCACCGGGTCGAGGCGAGGAAACCGAACTCGGTGCCCAGGTGGAGCGTCACCGGCACGTCGGCCTCGGCGCACAGACGCCAGAAGGGATCGAGCTCCGGCGCTGCGGGCGAGGCGCCCGCCGGGGGGACATTGGCCGGGATCATCAGCGCGCGAACGCCGTCGGCGAGCATCGCTTCGGTCTGCCGCACCATCGCCTCGGCGGAGTCGGTGAGCACGATCCCGACCGGCCGGGCCCGGCCGGTCGTCGCCTTCGTCGTCCGCGTCGCCCACCGATTGTGCGCCTCGACGCCTTCGAGCCCCAGCTTGCGCGCATCGACCTGGTTGGGATCGAAGCCGAGGAATTCATGGGCGTGCGGATCCAGCCGCAGGATCAGGCACATCAGCCCGAACGTCGGGAAGACCAGCTGCCGGGCGATGCCCATCTCATCCAACACCTCGGGCCGGCGCGTGAGATCGATCGCCGAGGGGGCGTAGGGGCCCTTCAGATTCCAGACGCTGTCGTGGTTGATCGGCGTCACATCGCCCGCCAGGTCCGCCATCGAATTCTTGTTGGCGCGGACGCGCTGACCCACGGTGAAGGACTTGGCGACCTCCAGCAGCTCCAGGGAGCCGAAGACCTCCTCGCGCAGCTCGACGGGCACCATCTCGTGGCTGTCGAGGTCGAGCGCGCGCTCGACGGTGAGAGCGGGTGCGGCAAGGTCGTTCATGGGATGTCTCCAAATCAGGAAGCCGGACCCGCGGATGCGGCTCAGGCGAGCCGTGCAGACCAACCCCCGTCCACGGGGATGATGGTTCCGGTGACGAAGGAGGCGCGGTCGGAGCAAAGGAAGGCGGCCACATGGGCCTGCTCCTCCGGATGAGCCCCTCGCTTCAGCGCCGCGCGCGCGGTCAGTTCCGCCATCAGCGCAGGGGGCGCGGCCTGGTTCTTCTCGCTCAGGGTGAACCCGGGCGCGATCGCATTTACGCGGACGCCCTGGGCGCCGTACTGGACGGCGAAGGACTTGGTCATGGAGTTGATGCCGGCCTTGGCCGCCGCATAGACCATCGAGATCCGCGGATCGGCGTTGAGCGAGGCGACCGAGGAAAAGTTCACGATCGCGCCTCCGCCCGGCGACATCGCCCGGATGGCGTGCTTGGTGCACAGCATCATGCCCCGCAGATGCACGCTGGTGATCTCGTCGTATTCCTGCAGGGTCACCTCGTCTCCGCGCCGTCCGCCGGGCGGTCCGGCGAGATGCACCGAGGCGTCAACGCGGCCGAAAACCCTCAGCGCCGCGGCGAACATCGCCGCGACCTGGTCCTCCCGGCTGACATCGACGCGAAACGAGACCGCGGCCGGTCCGATCTCCGCCGCGGCGGATTCCTCCTCGCCGCTGATGTCGGCCAGGAGCACCTTGGCGCCCTCGCGCGCGAACAGCTGGGCGGTGACCTTGCCGATCCCCCTGCCCGCCCCGGTGATCACCGCCACCTTGCCAGCGAGAAGGTTGATCGAGGGCTGATCACTAACGGTCACGTGGAGCTCCAGTTTGCAAAGGTGTCAGGGCGTCAGGCGAGCCGGGCCGACCAGCCGCCGTCGACCGGGATCACCACGCCGGTCACGAAGGAGGCCCGGTCCGACGCCAGGAAGGCCGCGACCTCCGCCTGCTCGTCAGGGCGACCGGCCCGACCGAGCGCCGACTTCGCACTCATGTAGGCGAGCACGTCGGGAGACATGGCCCCCATGATCTCGGTGTAGGCGAACCCCGGCGCAATCACGTTCGAGCGGATCCCTCGCGGGCCGTACTGGACGGCGATCGACTTCGAAATCGCGTGAACCCCGGCCTTCGCCGCGGAATAGCTGATCGGTGCGCGGTCTTCGGCGTTGAGCGCCCCGACCGAGGTGAAGTTGACGATCGCCCCGCCGGCGTCCCCGCGCAGCATGGCCCGCACCCCATGCTGGCTGCACAGGATCACCGCGAGCAGGTTCACCGGCAACATCCGCTCGTATTCTTCGACGGTGACCTCGCCAGGCGCGCGGCCGGCGAGCGTGCCCGCCACATTCAGGACCGCGTCCACCCGGCCGCACCGGTCCAGCGCGTTCGCGAACAGCGCTTCCACCTGGTCCTCACGGCTGACATCGCAGCGCACAGGCGTCACGCCCGGGCCGATCTCGGCCGCGGTGGTCTCCTCGGCCCCGCTGATGTCGACCGCCAGCACCTGGGCGCCCTCGCGCGCAAACACCTTGGCGCACGCCTTCCCAAGCCCGCGGCCGGCGCCCGTGATCACCGCCACCTTGCCGGCGAGCAATTGACTGGTCATGCAACGCCCCTTCGTTCGCGGGACCTGTCGAAGGGGCGCCTCATCGGAACATGGCCTTCACTGCAACAACACGGCGAGGAACGAGACCTAGGACTGGGCGCCGGCTCGCACCATTGCGGCTTCCCCAGAACGAATGCTGCATCGTCCACATGCGCGGCCGGCGTCCCTGCCTGACCGGATCAGCCGGCCGCGGCCATCTGCACGAGCTCGAAGACGTTGCCGTCCATGTCCCGGCCGTAGGTCGCCTTCACGCCGCGCGGGAAGGTCTTCACCGGACAATGAAATCGCACGCCGGCGGCCGTCAGCCGCACGTAGGTCGCGTCGATGTCGTCGACCTCGATGCCGAAGTGGGAGATTCCCCGATCGCTGACCGGATAGTTGGCGTCCTTCGCCCCCGGCGCCGGGCGGGCGAATTCGAACAGCTCCAGCTGCAGACCGCCCTTGCGGACGACGCACATCCGTCCTTTGACGCCTCCGAGCGCCAGGATCTCCTCGTAGGTGGAGCCCTCGAGAGGAAAGACCGGCGTGAGCAGCTCCATGCCCAGCAGCTCGGTATAGAAGGCGATCGCGCGATCGATGCTCTCGACCGAGATGCCGACGTGGTCCAGGCGCATCGTCACGATCTCGCCTCCGCATGACGGCCAGTCTCCGAGACGTCGCGCGGTCCGCGCGGCCGATCGCCGGCCAGGACGACGCGCTGCATGACGCGCTCCTCGACATAGTCCGGGACCGCGTAATGCTGGACGGCCCGGTTGTCCCACAGGGCGAGATCATTCGGGGCCCAGGTCCAACGCATGCTGAAGTCCGGCGACTTCACGTGCTCGAACAGCAGCGACAGCAGATTGGCGCTTTCCGCCGGCGCCAGCTCGACGATCTCCGTCGTCCAGGCCTCGTTGACGAACAGCGACTTCCGACCGGTCTCGGGATGCACCATGACCACCGGATGGGTGGTCGCGCTTCCATGCAGCTGTGCGTTCGCCGCGCCGCGGTCGCCCGCGATGTCGGCCATCCGTTGAAGCACCGGAGCCATGGAATGAACCGCCGTGAGCCCGTCGAGCATGCGCTGCAGGGGCGCGGAAAGGGCGTCATAGGCTGCGTACATGCTCGCCCAGCAGGTGTCCCCGCCGACCGAGGGGAGGGTCACGGCCCGCAAGGCGGTCAACTTTGGCGGCTCGGCGACGAAGGTGGTGTCGGAGTGCCAGACCGCGGTCGCGCGTTTCGTCCGGCGCATGTCCGACTTGCCGACCGGCTCGGTCGCCGCCATGCCGGGGCCGGCGAACGGCTCCGGAATCGGCGTCCCGAACTGGGAGACGAAGGCGTGCATTTGCGCCGGGTCGAGGTCCTGGTCGTGGAAGAAGACCACGCCGTGGTCGAGCAGCACCTGACGAATGAAGCGCACGGTTTCGGCGTCCAGGGCCCGGCGAAGATCGACGCCTTCGATAACGGCGCCGACGGCGGAGGTGACGGGGCGATAGCTGAGACGATTGATGACGTTCATTCGGCGCGTCCTCTTATTGTCTTTGGATCGCAATCAAGGTCGGAGCGCGGCTCGCGACGCTTCACCCGCAAGGAATCGGCCGCCTCCGCCGGGGCGGCGAAGCCGGCCGCGCCCGCCCTCGCGACCTCTGAACAGCGCAGATCCCCTGTCAGCATCCCCAAAGACTAGGATCGCGAACCTGCGATCACGACAGCAAATCCCCCGGAAATCATGCTGTTACGTCCAAACCTGCGAGAGGCGAGGAGCGTTCACTTCGCCCAAACGAGGAGCGGCTTCCCTTTCTCGACGACATAGGTGGCGAGCTCCGCCGCGCCGCCGCTGCCGACGTTCTTCACCGCGTGGACCGATCCGGCCGGGATGAACAAGACCTCGCCGGCCTTCAGCGTCACCGGCGGCTTCCCGTCGAGCTGATACTCCATCACGCCTTCGATCGCGTAGGCGACCTCTTCACCCGGATGGCTGTGCCGGGGGGCCGCCGCCCCTGGCGCGAAATCGACGCGCACCTGGACGACCTCGCGTCCCGGGACGGACAGATCGCGCCGCTGGAGATCGGTGCGCGTGACTCCCTGCTGCGCCTGCGCCGCGCGCAGCGGCAATTCGCTTGCGGCTATCAGCACCGCCAATGCGACGACCCACGTCATTCTCGTCCGGTCGACCATGAAGGATCTCCGTGCATCGGATTGGGCCGCGCAGCGCAGCGCGCCAACGCGTTCAGGTCTGCCCGACCTGACGCTACCGTGGCGCGGCGCTCACGGCCTGCGCATCCGCATCGCCTACACGCGAATGTGCAAAGGCGTGATTGGTCATCCGAAAGTAAGGCGCGCATGTTTGGAGTGGGTCGGCGCGCGTCGGCGCTGTCCTGCGTCCACGTCATAGAGTAGAGCGACGTACGCCAAAGACGTCCGGCGCGTCAGTTCGCGCAGCCCGCTCAAGGTGACGGGCACAGTCCGTCAGAACCGCGCCCGTCTGATCCTCAGTGCTTGTGGTCCGGGCTCGGCTGCTGCTGCTCGCTGCCCGGCTTGCCCTCCGGCTTTTTCATGTCGTCGCAGCAGTCGGGCTTGTCGCAGCATTCCTTGCCACAGCAATCCTTCATGGCCTGGTCAGCGGCCATAGCGACGCCGGCGGTGAGCGTTAGGGCGGCGGCGAGCGCCAGAGATTTGATGATCGTCTTCATGTTGTCCTCAAAGGCCCGATCGGGCCGGAAAGTCGGTGTGAACTGACAAGCTTACGCCGACCAACGAGGCACAGGAGGATCGACCCCGACTGTCAGATCTTTCCAAGCGGACGGTGTATCGGGTCGAGGCGCGGCGTAGGCGGCCACGGAGACGCGGACGACGGGCTGCTCAGGCGTGATCGCGTGGCACAACACGCAGTCGAGCTGACAGTGAACGACCGCGGGCGCGCCGCAGTCTTCCATGTCTCCGGCCCGGGCTGTTTTGTCATGGCTCCAGGCTGGAGTCGCGAGGCGCTCTTCGCTCGTCCGACCAGCCATCGCCGGCGGCGCGAAAATCGCGCTCAGCAGGATGGCGGCGAGGACGATAAGTCGAGTGAACACAGGCCGCATTGAGCACATCGCCCCCGCCCGGCCAAGGCGGCGGTGACAGACGTGCTCGTTTGTCGGCGCAAGCAACGTAGGCCTTCCACTCGCCTCTTTGCGCCGCGTTCCCATCGATGCCTGGCTCGCGGCCAGTCTTGTGTAGGGGGCCGTTTCCCGCCGCCGTCTCAAGTGGGACGGACACTCGGTGTTGGCGGCTCGGACTACGCCATCGACCCATCCAGCTAGAGACGATCGAGCATGAAATTGGCGGGGTCGCGCATGGTGAGGAGGTCTCCGCGTTCGTAGACATCAGCAGCGCCGCACGAAGGCTTCGCCCTGGCGGATTGGGATTTCTCACAGACGGAGGCGGGTAGCATGTCGACCCAAGTTCTCGAACGCGATCTGATCGCCCAATTGGGCATCAAGCTCATCTCGTCGGACAATCACGTCAACGAGCCGAGAGACCTGTTCACCTCGCGCTTCCCGGCTCACCTGAAGGACAAGGCGCCACGGGTCATCGACGGCAAGGACGGCGGCGAAGGCTGGAGCGTGGCGGGCGAAATCCCCAAGCGCACCTACGGCATCGAGGCCATGGCGGGCTACGACCGCAAGGACTACCGGCTGAGCGGCCTGCGCTATGCGGACCTTCGCCCCGGCAACTACATCGGCGCCGAGCACCTGAAGGACATGGACATCGACGGCGTCTACGCCTCGACGGTCTATCCGGGCTTCGGCGCCTCCTTCTACACCCATCCCGATCCGGAGGTCGCCGCCGCCGGCTTCCGCGCCTACAACGACTGGATCCTCGACGAATTCCAGGCGGCCGATCGCAAGCGGCTCTGCGGCCTGGCGCTGGCGCCGACGGAGCTGGGCATCAACCATGCCGTGGCGGAGCTGGAACGGGTGGCCAAGAAGGGCGCCCGGGCCATGTACATTCCGGGCATGCCGAGCGTGCCCTACAACAACGCGGCCCACTACGAGACCTTCTGGGCGGCGGCGGCGGCCAACAACATCACGCTCTGCTTCCACCGCAACCATGGCGGACCGCCGGACAAGACCGACTGGGACTTCAACTCCGAGGACAAGGTCAGCATCGGCGGCATCGTCACCCGCTATTTCTCGGCCGTGCGGCCGTTCTCCTACCTGATCTTCTCCGGCGTGTTCGACCGCTACCCGAACCTGAAGATCGTCGCCGCGGAGGTGGATTGCGGATGGGTTCCCTTCTGGGTGCAGACGCTGGACCACCACTGGGAGATCCAGACGAGCTGGTTCGACGTGAAGCTGAAGCATCCGCCGAGCGACTTCATCGGCAAGAACATCTTCACGACCAACGTCGACGACTACTGCGGCTATGACCTGATCAGGACGGGGCTCTACCCCTACCTCTCGAGCATGACGATGTTCTCGTCCGACTACCCGCACTCGGCGACCATCTGGCCTCACTCCCGCGACGTCGCCATCAAGATGGTGACGGGCATGAAGCCCGAGGATGCGCGCAAGGCGCTCAGCGAAAACGCGATCCGCGTCTTCGGCTTCGAGGTCTGACGCAGCCGTCCCATCGGGCGGGCGGACGATCGGCGCCGATCGTCCGCCCGCCGGGTGCGACGAAGCCTCCAGGCTGAACCAGGTCGGGGGCGAATGTTCGAGATGAGGGCTGGCGATGAACGTTCCTCTGAAGACCCATGAGCCGCCGACCAACGCGGACATCATCAGCGGCCTCGGCGCTGGACCGATCCCGGCGGGCCCCTACTACCGGCGCGAATATTTCGAGCTGGAGCGGGAGGCGATCTTCAAGCGCGCCTGGATCAACATCGGACATATCTGCGAGCTGCCGGAGCCCGGCAGCTTCATCGTCCGGCCGATCGAGGTGGCCGACGCCTCGATCCTGATCACCCGCGGCAAGGACGACGAGGTCCGCGCCTTCCACAACGTCTGCACGCACCGGGGCACGCAGCTGGTGCTGGAGGAGAGCGGCAAGAAGTCGTCCTTCACCTGCCGCTATCACGCCTGGAACTTCGGCGCCGACGGCGCGCTGCGCGCAGCGCCCGACTTCGACCGGTTCTATGTCGACAAGTCCGAGTGCGGTCTTCCGGCGGTTTCGGTGGAGGTGTGCGCGGGCCTGATCTTCGTCAACCTGGACCCGGCGCCGAAGCAGGGCCTCCGCGAGTTCCTCGGTCCCATCGCAGACGATCTCGAGACCCTGCCGGTCGCCAAGGCCACCGGCTTTGCGGAATGGGTCTACGAGATGGACGCGAACTGGAAGCTGATCTGGGACAACTTCCAGGAGAACTACCACCTGCGCTTCATCCATCCCAAGTCCGGCGCCTTCGCCTGCGGGGAGGACAATCCGTTCGGCTATGCGCTCGAGTTTGGTTTCGAGGGGCCGCACCGCTTCCAGACGATCTGGACCAACCCGGCGACGAAACCTCAACCGTCCCAAGCCGTGGCCTTCGCAAGGCTCTACAAATATGCGGCGGACAAAGGGCTGCTGGGCAATCCTCTGCATCGTCAATACTATTCGCTATTTCCGAACTTCAGCACCATTGGCTCCCCCAGCAATAACTTCTCCCATGTGGTGATGCCGTTGTCCGAGAACCGCTCGCGCGGCGCCTTCCGCCTGTACTGGGTCGGGGACGAAGAGAACGCGTCCGAGCGCTTCGCCCGCGAATTTGCGATGATCTCGGCCATGGAGGTCCACGCCGAGGACACCGCCGTCATCGAGGCCGGGCAGCGCGGCCTGGCCAGCGGCGCCCTGAAGTCCATCCACTTCCAGTCCCAGGAAGTCCTCTGCCGGCACTTCTTCCACGTGCTCGACGGCATGGTGCAGGCGTACAAGGCCGAACATCAAGCGACCGGAGCCCAGGCATGAGCGCGGCCAATTCCGAGCTGCCGCCGGGCTTCGAGACGCTGGAGCCGTACGTCGCCTCCTGGGCCCTCGTCGGCGCGCCCAATCGCGCGCACCGCCGGACCCACAGCACCGAGCAGGAACGCGCCGACTTCTACAATGCGGTGCAGCCCTTGCTCGTCCCCGCCCTGGCCTATCTGGACGAGCGGCCGCTCAATGCGCTGGACGAGAAGGCGCAGCGGCTCATGACCCTCCTCCTGGGCTTCGCCCACGCGGCGCAGGCGGTGGAGGTTCAGGGCGAGAATGAAGCTGTCCACGCACAACAGCGGGGTCTTCTGAAAATCAGCCGGGCCGTCGCCGACGGCTGAGGCTGCGCCGCGGGCGCGGGGCGGGGCCGCGCAGCTGCGCGCCAATCCCCTCACCTTTTGGCGGCTACGCCCCTATATGATTTGATAAGCGCAAACTCGTCACCTGTAAGCAGGCCACCTCCAATCCCGAGTGTATTACAAACGATATTAGATCCAATATATGAGTTCGTCTTGGGCCGCTCGCGACGCCAGACGGATTTGTATTTTAATGTTTTCAATGGCGAATTGTCTCGCCCGTACGCAATTGTCGAGATTATGCGATACCTGCGACGCGTGCAGTCGTATTCTATATAGTCTTGGACGCCATAAATATTGTCGCGCTGGTGTCCCGACCATGCCGTGGCGACCCAGGCGCGCTTATACCCCTCGGGCGTGGTTGCGATCGTATCGATATTGATCATGATCATCGACCGGGTATCGACTTTCACAACCCCGAAGTTGTCGGCCCAGGCTGATGACGCGAGAAGCAGGCTCGCCAGACAACCCTGGACAATTTTTATCAGTGACGCGGAGATGGACATTTGCGCCTCGTGCGCGTGGCGGTGCTCCGCCTATTCAGGCCAGAGAATTGCGCATATCGACGACCCCTATCTGGGGATGTGCGAAGCGCCACCTTTCGTGCAGAGGCGCCGCTGTCTAGCCAATCGCACTCGCGTTCGTTGCTGGCCTCAGCTTAGCAAATACGCGACGCCCGCGATGATCGCCGCCCAGACTCCCAGGCTGACCGCGACCACCATGAGCAGTCTCATCCGGCGCGGCAGCGGGCGGATCTGCGCTGTGACCTCATCGAGCTCCGGCGGCGCCACCGCGACATGCTTTCGAACGAGCCCGCGCTTGAGGCCCTCCGCCCCGCTCGGCGCCGACGCCAGGGCGCGGGCGAATTCCTGAAACTGGTCGGTCATGACGCTACGCCCGACAAGCCCGCGTCAGGACAGCTAACGGCGGGGCTTGCAGCGCCAATCCTAGGCAGCGCGTCCGGATCGGACCCTTACAAATGACGGTCCGGCGGGTCGTTGCGCCGCCGATCCGTCAGGACGGCTTCGTCAGTCCGTTCGCCCCGGACCGCCCTCGATCAGCTTCATGATCTTGGACGGCGTCAGCGGCAGCTCGAGGGGAAGCTCGCCGAACGGCGCCAAGGCGTCGGCGATGGCGTTGACCAGGGTCGGCGGTCCGATGATGGCGCCGCCCTCGCCCACCCCGCGGAAGCCGCCCACGCTTTGCGAGGGCGTGACGATATGGGTGTATTCGATCTCCGGCACGTCCGCCGACGTCGGCAGCATATAGTCCTTGAAGGTGACCGCCGTCGGGTTCCCCTGATCGTCGTAGCTCATGTCCTCGAACAGCACCCCGCCGATGGCCTGGGCGAGCCCGCCGGCGATCTGCCCTTCGACGATCGCCGGATTGATCACCACGCCGCAGTCCTCGCTGCAGACCCAGCGCCGGATCTTGACCAGGCCGGTCTCGGGATCGACCTCGACGATGCAGGCGTGCGCCGCGGAGGACAGAGTCATCATCGGCGGGTGGTAGCGGAATTGCGCCTCCAGGCCCGGCTCCATGTCCGGCGGCAGGCGCCCGGGCGTATTGTAGGCGACCTCGGCGATCTCGCGCAGGCTGCGCGTGACCTCCTCGACGCCGGCGACATGCACCATCCCGGCTTCGATCCGCACGTCGTCCGGGTTGGCGTTCAGCAGATGGGCAGCGAGGTGCTTGACCTTGTCCAGAAGGAGCTCGGCCGCCTTGATCGCCGCGCCGCCGCCGGCGACCGCCTGCCGGCTTCCGCCGGCGCCGCCGCCGTATCCGCCACGAGACGAGTCGTCCTCGAAAACCGAGACATCCTCGAAGCGGACCCCGAGCCGGTCGGCGACCACCTGGGCCATGGTGGTCTGGGTGCCCTGGCCCTGGGAATGGGTGCCGAGCACAGCGGTGACCTTGCCGGTCGGCTCGATGCGCACCTGGGCCAGTTCGGTGGCGAACGGGGCGAAGGCGCTGGTCGCCGTGGGCTCGATATAGGTGGCGATTCCCAGGCCCAGATAACGCCCCTCGGCGCGCGCCGCCGCCTGCTCGGCGCGGAAGGCCGGGACGTCGACCTTCTTCAGCAGGGCCTCGAGGCACTCCGCCGGCGTCACGTCCACCAGCGGCAGGCCGATGTTGGTCGTGTACGGCTGGTCGGCGGCGGTCACCAGGTTCCGACGGCGCAACTCGATGGCGTCGATCCCCATCTGCCGCGCGGCGATGTCGAGCACCGTCTCCCGCGCCAGCGACTCCATCGCCCAGGGCCCGCGATAGGCGGCGAGGCCGACGGTGTTGCTGTAGTAGCCCTGCGCCCGGAAGGCGAGGCGCGGCAGCTTGTAGGCCGCCCACAGGAACATCATCGCCGCCGCATTGGCGTCCGGGTAATGCGGATAGGCGCCGTTGTTGATGGCGTAGTCGGCATGGGCGGCCAGCAGTCTGCCGTCGCCGTCGAAGGCGACCCGCATGACGCAGTCCTGCTCGCGCGCCTGGTTCGCCGACGTCAGGTTCTCGATCCGGTCCTCGATCCACTTCAGCGGCCGTCCCAGGATCAGGCCCGCGGCGATGACCGCCGCCTCTTCCCGCCACGGCTGGGCCTTGAGGCCGAAGGAGCCGCCGACATCCTTGCTGATGACGCGGATGTTGGTCTGCGGCAGGCCGAACGCCATCGAGAGCCAGCGCGCCACCACCTGCGGCCCCTGGCAGCCGATATAGACCGTCAGTTCGCCCTCGCCCTGTTTGGAGACCACGACACCCCGCGTCTCCATCGGCGAATGCGAGATGCGCTGGTGCTTGATCGTGCGGGTCACCACGTGCGGCGCGCTGGCCAGGATCCGCTCGAACTCGGCGTCCCCAGGCATTTCCCGGACCGCGGCGACATTGCTGTCGACGTCGGGGTGAACCCGGTCGCCGGCGCGCGCGTCGTCGAGGGTGACCACCGGCGTTTCCGCCTCGTAGTCGACCGCGACCAGGCCCGCGGCGTCCTCGGCAAGGTAGCGGCTCTCGGCGATCACCAGGGCGATGGGATCGCCGACATAGGCGACACGCTCGTAGGCGAGCGGCTTGATCTGGGTCCCTGGCGGCGGCGACACCAGGTGGGTGCTGATCATCTCGATGTTCAGCGGCGCGAGATTCTCGGCGGTGTAGACGGCCCAGACGCCCGGAGCCGCGCGCGCCTGGGCGACGTCGATCGCCTTGATCCGGCCGCGCGCGATCGTGCTGCGCACGAAGGCGACATGCAGCATGCCGGCCAGAACCACGTCGTCGACGAAGGCGCCGCGGCCGGTCAGCAGCCGGCCGTCTTCCTTGCGGGCCATACGCTGCCCGATGAACCGGGCGCCTGTGATGGGCGGCGCATTCATGCCGGCTCTCCGGGGAAGGTTTCACCGGCAAGGCGGCGGGCGGCGCGGCGGATGCCCTGATAGCCGGTGCAGCGGCAGAGATGGCCGGACAGGGCGTCGAGCAGGGTCTGCTCGCTCGGCTTCTGCTCCCCGTCGGTCAGGGCGGCCAGGGTCATCACCACGCCTGGCGTGCAGAAGCCGCACTGCAGGCCGTGCTCGTCGCGCAGCGCCTGCTGGGCGGGATGCAGGGCGCCGTCGGCGCCTGACAGCCCCTCGACCGTGGTGATGTCGGCGCCGTCGGCCTGGACCGCCAGCATCAGGCAGGAGCGGACGGCCAAACCGTTCACGACCACGGTGCAGGCGCCGCAGACGCCATGCTCGCAGCCAAGATGCACGCCTGTGTAGCCGGTGACCGTGCGCAGGAAATCACTCAGCGTCAGCCGCGCCTCGACCTGGGCGCTGACGCTTCGGCCATTGACCTGCAGCTGGATCCGATGGTCGCTCATGTCGCCTGTCTCCCCTCCAGCGCCTCGCCGAGCGCGCGCGAGAAGGCGCGGCGGCCGACGGTGCGCCGGTATTCGGCGTTCGCATGGGAATCGTCGAAGGGATCGGTGTCGGCGATCGCCAGTTCGGCCATGCCGCGCACGTCGAGATCCGCGACCGTCTGTCCGACCAGCGCCGCTTCGGCCTGGCGGGCCTTCATCGGCGTCGGCCCCATGCCGAACCAGGCGAGGCCCGCGCGCGCGATCCTGCCCTCCGCCACCACCAGCGCCCCGACCAGCCCCACCAGGGCGAAGTCGCCCGGCCGCTGGGCGATCTCCCGGAAGATGCTGGTGGAGTCCGCGGGCCAGTCCGGAAAATGGATGGCGGTGACCAGCTCGTCCGGCTCGAGCGCCGTCGAATACGGTCCGAGGTAGAAGTCTTCGGCCGGGATCCGGCGGACCCCCCGCGTCGAATGCGCCTCGATCGCGGCCCCGAGCGCCACGGCGCTGGCCGGCAACTCGGCTGCAGGCTCGCCGAGCGAGATCGAACCCCCGACCGTCCCGCGGTTGCGCGTCTGGTGATGGCCGATGTGGCGGACGGCTTCGACGAGCGCCGGAAGGGCCTCGGCGATCGCACCGTCGCCGACCACCTCGTTCTGCCGGACCAGCGCCCCGATGCGGGTCCCGTCCTCGCCCCGCGCCACGCCCGCAAGCGCCGCGATGCGGTTGATGTCGACCAGCACCGAGGCCGTGCTCATGCGCAGCGCCAGCAGCGGCATCAGCGTCTGGCCGCCCGCCAGGACCGTCGCCTCGCCCCCGGCCTGGTGCAGATGCTGCAACGCCGCCTCGACCGTGGTCGGCGCGACATAGTCGAACGGCGCCGGCTTCATCGACCGGCCCCGGAGGTCAGCTCGCCGCCCTGCTCGGCCGCCGCGGCCTCGCTCGGCCTGGCGACGATTTCCCCGAAGCGTTTGAAGAAGGCGCCCGCCAGCTGTTTCGCCGTGGCGTCGATCACCGCGCCGCCAAGCTGGGCGAGGCGGCCCCCGACCTGGGCCTGGACGTCGTAGGTCAGGCGCGTCGCGCCCTCGTCGTCGACGAGACGCACCTCAGCGCCGCCCTTGGCGAAGCCGGCGACGCCGCCCTGCCCCTCGCCCGAGATCCGGTAGGCGTTCGGCGGATCGAGGTCCGAGAGGGTGACCGCGCCCGCGAACTTCGCGCCGATCGGCCCGACCTTGATCGCCACCGTCGCCTTCAGCCGCTCGTCCGCCTCTCGCTCCAGCGACTGGCATCCCGGAATGCACTGCTTCAGCACCTCGGGATCGTTGAGCGCCTCCCAGACGGCCTGGCGCGAGGCGGCGATCCTCTGCTCACCGGTCATCTTCATGATAGCTTTCGCTCCTCCGCGAATGTGCGCGCGATGACGGAGATCACCGCCCGTCGAACGGAACGGCCCGCGAGATGCAGGTCGCCGAACGGTCGCTCGAGGCGACGAGAAATTCGTATGTGAAAAACTTCTATCGTATTACCGATAACTCGCCGCCGAACGCTCCCCATGTCAAGGCGTATCGAACGGACCCGCCGTTGCTCTCGGCGGCGGCCCGACGGCGGCCCGACGCCAACCCATCTATTGATATGTGGAAATATTTTTCCTAATAATGGGGTCTACGGATTATCGACTCAACGCCGTTGCGAGGAGGCCTTGTGGCCAGACCTGGGCTCGCCGCCTCAAGAAGCATCGACATCATTGAGCTTCTGGCGCTTTTTCCAGAACGGGGATTCACGCTTTCCGAGATCGTACGGGCGACCGGGATCAACGTCGCCTCCTGCTACGCCGTGCTGACCAGGCTTACGGAGCGCGGCTATCTGAACCGCGCTCGCGAGGAGAAGACCTACACCCTTGGCCCGTCGCTGATCGCCGTGGGGCAGGCCGGCTTCAAGAGCCAGCCGATCGTCGCCCGCGCGAAACAGGGCGCCGAGGACCTGCTGCGCGAACTCGGCGTTCCGGTCTTGCTGAGCACCGTGGTGGGCGAAGAGATCCTCGCCCTGGTTTCGCTGGAGGACTCACACGGCCGATCCCCCGGGATGTGGGTCGGCGAGCGACTGCCGCTCGTGCCCCCGCTCGGCGCGCCGTTCCTGGCCTGGGCGTCCGAAGCGGCGGTCGAGGCCTGGATCGGGCGGCGCGCCTCGCCGCCCGATCGCGCCCTGAGCGAGGAATGGCGGCGCAACCTGGAGATCACGCGCCAGCGCGGGTTCCAGATCGGCCTGCGATCCTCGAAAGGTCCGACGATCGCGTCGCTAATGGCGGAAATGGCGTCCGGCCAGAACAGCGGCGACTACAAGGACGAGCTGGCGCGACTGATCAATTCGCTTGATCATTATCAGGCGCAGCCCACGGCGCTCGTCGACGACGAAGAATATGATGTGATGATGATCGCCGCGCCCATCTTCGATCAGGACGGCGACGCAGCCTTCAACCTGTCCCTCGGCGGTTTCTCACAGCGGCTCACCGGAGCCATGATCGCCGACTACGCCGATCGGCTCATGCGAACCTGTCTCGAGATCATGCGCTCGGACCGTTTGCGACGTCGGCAGCCCGATCGCGAGCGCCTTGGCGCCTCGCCGCCGTCAAGCCGTCCCGCGCCTGCATCGAAGCGCAAACGCGCGGCGGCGCGCTAGGCCCGAGCCATCAAATCCTGCAGATTTCGGCGAGCGACGCGTTGATCTCGCATCGGAGCCCTTGCGGCAGGAAATCCAGATGGACCTCGCCATGCAGTTGGGCCGGCAGGCTCCGTTCGATCAACCGCGAACCGAAGCCGCGTCGACCGGGGGTTTGAACCGCCGGGCCGCCGAACTCTTGCCAGACGATTTGCAGTTGCTCTGACGCGGCGACCCCGAACGCGACGCTGACCCGGCCCGATGGCGTGGAAAGCGCGCCATATTTCAGGGCGTTGGTGGCGAGCTCATGAAACGCCATGCCCAGCGCCACCGCCGAGGCAGGACCCAGGCGCACGTCGCCGCCGCGGATGTCGAATGGCATGTCAACCGCCCGGCGATGGGGCGCCAGAACCGTTTCGAGGATCTCGCGCAAGCCGGCGCCCTGCCAACCCCTCTGGTTCAGCACGTTGTGGGTCTGGGAGAGCGCCCAGAGTCGGTCGTTGAACTCCTCCTGGAACGCTTCGGGCGACGCGGCCGAGCGCAGGGTCTGGGCGCAAACCGACTGGACGGTGGCGAGGGTGTTCTTCACCCGATGGTTCAGTTCGTCGACCAGGATCTTCTGGCGCAGTTCGGCCTCTTTGCGTTCCGTCAGGTCGAGAACGAAGGCGACGCCCTCATGGCGCGCCCCCTCGAAGAAGGCGCCGCCGATCAGAACGGGCACGCGGACGCCATCCTTGCGGATGATCTCCCTCTCATAGGGGCCGCAACTGCCGGTCGCCCGCAAGCTGGCGACGGCCTGTTCGTCGCTCGCGCGGTATTCGGGCGGCGTCAGATCGTCCCAGCTGACCTTGCCCGACTCCAGGTCTTGCTGGGTGCAGCCCAGTATTTTCAGAACCGCGTCGTTGGCGGCCCGGATGCGCGCTTTCGCGGTCCAGTCGAAAAAATAGATGCCGATGATGTTGGACTCGAACAGCCTGCGGATCCGCGCCTCGCGTTCCTGCAGCTCGCTGTAGAGACGGGCGTTTTCCAGCGAGATCACCGCCTGGGCCGCCAGCAACTTCAGGGCGTCGATCCGGTCGGGTGCGAAGGCGTGCGCGGCCAGCACGTTTTCGAGGTAAAGGACCCCGGCGACCTTCGCCTGCTTGAGCAACGGGAGACACAAGATCGACCGGGGCGGCTCAGCGCGAAGATAAGGATCGGCCGAATACGGATTCGGCCGCAGCGTGTCGTGCAGCAGGACGTGTTCGCCGGTGCGCACGACCTCACGCATGAGGGAGATGGGCAAGAGGGCTTCGGCAATCGGCGCCTCGCAGTCTACAGCCGCAACCTCGCCCCCGATCATGCGGGCCTCGGCCTCAATCCGCTCGACGCCGTCTGCAAGAAGGATCAGCAGGCCGCGATCAGCGCCGCCGATTGGAACGGCGACCGTAATCAGGGTCTCGACAAGTTTTCCGCGCTCGATCTGGCCGGAGATGGCTTGTGAGGCCCTGACCACAGTGGCGATGTCCAGCTTGCCGACCGGCGGCCCCACGACGACCGCGGGGATCAGACGCGTCTCATCCGGGGCGCTGACCAGAGACCCTGCATAGTTTTCTGTATCCATAGCCGAGCTTCCCGGCTCGTCGCCGCGAACGCACGATGGCCTCCGGCCACCACCAAGGCAACCGGCCGATGGACACATAAAGGGCGGGTCCGTCAGTTATCGGCATCCAGCCTCGCCGCCGGATCGATTCAGGGGCCTTACCCCCCAGGCTGTGCAGAAACTCACTGAAAGACCGATCCGCGCGAGGGGCGCCAAGAGCTGCAGAAGCCCCTCAGCCCCTGCTCATCATCTTTTCGGTGCCGTAGGCGTTCACGGCGTGGATGATATTGAAGGCCAGGACCGATAGTGCCGCTTCTGCCTTGACCTTCCGCAGCCCTCGAGTGGGGAATCTACCTCCGCCAGACATTCGTTTGATAATGCCGAAGGGGTGCTCGACAGAACATCGGACTTTGGGATCGAGCGGGGAAGCGGACACTCAAACAGGCCCTACTGCCCGCACCGATCGGAGCTGCATCCCTTGACCCATCTCCCGCCGCCCATATATAGTTGAGCATCTACTCACTCAAATATCGTCGGACCGAACGGATGGCGCGTCCCCTCAGCGAAGAAAAGCGGCAGGCGTTGCTCGATGGAGCCGCTGAGTTCGTCGCGCGCTTTGGCACAGCCGCGCCTACGGCCAAAATCGCCAAGGCTGCCGGTGTTTCCGAGGGGACGCTGTTCACCTACTTTCCAACCAAGGACGATCTGCTCAACCAGCTCTTCATCGAGATCGAGACCGACCTCACCAAGACGATGCTGGCGCCCTATCCCGCGGGCGCCTCCGCCAAGGACCGGCTGTTCGCGGTTTGGAATCGGTTGATTGACTGGGGATTGGCTCACGCCACGGCGCGCAGGGCCCTTCGCCAGTTGAAGGTATCGGATCGCGTGACCGCCGAAAGCCGGAGTCGGTGCCACGCCATGCAGCGGGAGGCGCGGACAATGGTGGAGGCGTGTCTCGCCGACCATGCCGCGCCTGACAGGATCGCCTTCTACATCGACACCATTCTCTTCGACCTGGCCGACATCAGCATCAACGCGGTGGCAGCCAGGCCCCAGGAAAGCGACGCCATCCGCCAGGCCGGGTTCGACCTGTTCTGGAAGGGGTCCGCCGCCTGAGTTTTAAACGATGAATGAGCATGTAGTCACTCATTTCTGCGGACAGCGACGCCAGGGGCTGCCTGCTTCCGCGGACGAATGGCGGGGATGGCCTGGCCTTCGCCCCAGCCGAAAGCATTGAAAGGAACCAAGGATGCCCACCGCCAAGCGCCGCGCATTGATCCTCATCTCTTCGGCCCGACAGCTGCCGCTGGCCGAACCGGCCGACGTCAAGTCGATCTCGACCGGGTTCTTCCTGGTCGAGATGGCTCAAGTGCTCAAGGAGTTCGAGAACGACTACGAGTTCACCTTCGCCACTCCCGACGGCAACGCCCCGCAACTCGACATCAACGGCATGGCCCTGTCCGTGCAATCCATCGAGAAGACCGGCGCCATCACCATCCCCCTCCGGATGCAGCAGCGCCGGCGATCGTTCGACGTCAACAGCTTCCGGCAGCGTCACCCCGAGTTGGTCGCCCGGCGCGAGCAGGAAATCCGACTGCTGGAGCGGCACATCGGCCGGGTCCCGGTCTCCGAACTATTGCCTAACAGCGAACCCGAGCTCGCCGTGTACCGCCCCGAACTGATTAACCGCCTAGGCAAGCTGCCCGAGGGCGCCTTCCACTCGCTGCAGGAACTCGTCCTGCGTCACCGCGACCCGGTCGATCCTTTCACTTTCGCCGACTTTGACTTCATCCATACCCCCGGCGGCCACGCCCCCATGGTCGACTTCCGTGACAACCCGTGGCTCGGCGAAGCCCTCCACCTAGCCCGGGAGAACGGGGTCATCATCTCCCTGATCTGCCACGCGCCCGTGGCGGTGACCTCCACCCGCCATCGTATCGATGCTCAGGGCCACCCCTACGTCGTCAGCGACAACCCGTTCCTCGCCGCCGCCATCTCGACCGTCCCTACGATCGGCGAGCTGTTCGCCCTGCGGTTCCTCTACCCCCGCGTCCCAGGGAAGAAGACACGACTCTCCTACTTCGTCGACAAGGCCATCAAGGAAGCCGGCTTCAAACTCGCGACCTCTCTCAACATCGCCGCCCCGCTACTGGCCTACGAGCCGTCCGTGCGGCTGCTCACCGGCAACGGCCCACAGGCCATCGACCAGCAGACCGCCAGGCTGCGCAGCGTCCTCAGCAGCACCCCAGCTGCTCCGCGCGCCAGCGGCAAGCAGCTGAGCAAGCAAACCGTGACCGTCCACCCCGCCGGCCACACACAACGGTAAGGATCGAAAAAATGTCCAAGAGCAATATGTCTGACAAAGTTTGGTTTATCACGGGCGCCTCACGCGGTTTTGGCCGGATCTGGGCTGAAGACGCTCTCAAGCGGGGTGACAAGGTCGTCGCAACCGCGCGATCGCTGGCCAACATCACGCCACTTAAAGATGAATTCGGTGATGCCGTCCTGCCTCTGGCGCTGGACGTGACCAACCGCGATCAGGTCGCCGACGTCGTCGCGAAGGCGCACGCGCATTTCGGCCGTCTGGATATCGTCTTGAACAATGCCGGCTATGCGCTCGTCGGCGCGATCGAGGAAGCGAGCGAGGCTGAGGTTCGCGCCGAGTTCGACACAAACGTTTTTGGCCCTCTGGCCGTCATCCAGGCGGCCCTTCCGCTTCTACGCGCACAGCATAGCGGCCATATCGTCGGCGTCTCGAGCGTCGCCGGGGTCTATGCCGCCCCGATCACCGGCTTCTATCACGCTTCCAAATGGGCGTTCGAAGCCCTTCACGAGAGCCTCGCGAAGGAAGTGGCTCAGTTCGGTATCAAGGTCACCCTCCTGGAGCCCGGCCCCTACGCGACCGACTTTTCAAGCCAGTCGTCGCTGAAGCTCGTTATGGGAATGGACGCCTATGCCGAAACGCGAGCGCAGGTCTTCGCCGGCGGCGCAAACACGAAATTCGGCGATCCCGTTGCGACCTCGGCGTCCCTGTTCAAGGTCGTGGATTCGGAACAGCCGCCGCTGCGCTTCTTCCTCGGCTCCGAAGGGCTGCCGGTGGCGCGCGCCGCCTATGCTGAGCGTCTTGCTGTTTGGGAAGCCTGGGAAGATATTTCGAACGCAGCCCAGGGTCAGCCAACGAAACAACCTCTCGATCTTTGATGAGGGCTGTGGAGCGACAGCGCTCCGCTACGGGGCTTTTGCCCGAGTGGCATCCCCGAGCGAGAAAACGGGCCGGGTGATCGTGGCTGCGGCCCGTCGGAAGACGGGCTGGGGGACGTGGAAGGCTCCCGCATCGCGAAGAATTAGCGTCTGGATTGCTGGAACCTCCTTTCCCTTCTGCTGAAGCTATCAGATCGGTCGGAAAACAACATCCGGTGCGCCTTTTTCCCGAGAGCAGACTTTCAAAGGTCCGAAAGGAGCGATTTCGCCCTTTGGCTTCCTGCTCGCTAGCGGACCTTGCCACGGCCACCGCGAACGCCTGCTCTCCGGATCGAGGTCAATTTCGCTTCACGACCCCGAACGGTAATTCGGCGGGTCCGCTTTCGGGCGGCGATCTTCATATGATGCCACTGGCACGGCGCACGAGTTTTTGCACAGCCTGCCCCGCGACCCTGCCGCGTGCGCCGCGAAAGCCGGAACCCGCAGCAGGTGCGCCGGCGGATGGTCCGGCTGGCCGCTCGCAGCCCGGCTCGACAAGGCTCCCGAGGACGCCGTCTCAAAGCTCCTCGGCCGTTCGGCCTCCGCCCGCGCCGCAAGCCGCTTGCGCCGACGCAATTCCCCGGGGCTGAAGCCGAAATAGGTGGTGAAGCGACGGATGAAGGCGGCCTCGGAGCGGTAGCCCACCCGCTCGCCCACTTCCGCGACCTTCATGTCCGTCTGCTCGATGAACAGCGCCGCGTGCTTCATCCGCTCCTCGGAGAGGTACTCCATCGGCGTCCGGCCGATGTCGCTGGCGAAGCGGCTTGCGAAGTTGGAGCGCCCCATCCCGACCTTGCGGGCGAGGATCTCGACCGTCCAGGGCCCGAAAGGATGCATCTGGATGTATTGCTGGGCCCGCGAGATCGGGTCGTGCAGGCTGAAATCCTGGAAGGCCGCCCGGCACTGAGGATGATCACGGAAGGCCGTGACGAACATCAGGGTGGCCGCCCGCGTGAGAACGGCGGTCGCGCCCTCGCCCGGGACCTTGTCGAGCAGGGTCGAAAAATTGACGATGCTGTCGCTGGTCTGCGCCGCCAGGAAGGGCGGGAGCGTGCGCGGACGCTGACCGCCCGGCCAGCGGACCTTCAGCCTGCCGGCGAGAATCCGGGCCGCCGGCCTGCCCTCGCCGAGCATGAAGTTCGCCGGCGCGTCGGCGTATTCGCCGGACGCCAGGAAGTCGAGGCTCGAGGTCACGCTGTGCGGTTGATCGCGGATCGCATGGGCCTCGCCCGACAGGATCATGACCACGTCACCGCGCCGCAGCCTGGTCACGCCGCCGGCCACGCCCGAGATGTCGGCGGCCCCCTCCAGCGCGGCGTAGAAGTAGATGACGTCGTTGTGCGGAATACTGAACCCGCCGCCGGACGACAGCCCCACATAGCACCAGGTCTGGCTACGCAGTTCGATGATGTTCAGGAACTCCGAAAGCGACCACCGCATGCGCCTCCTCCTCCGCGTGGGGCGCGCTCGCGCCCTCTCGTTCTCTGATCCTGCGCCGCCGCGTTTCCAGGCTGACCTGCCGGCTGCGCGCAGATTTATTCACATATCGATACTTTACACGACATGTGGATAGAGCGCGTTTGCGGCCAAAATGTCAAATTGTCCTGGGTCGGAGCCACGCGGCGCAGCGCGCCGGGACGGCGTCCCATCCCACGGCTGACGACGCCGCTCCGTTACGCACGCTCGGAGCTAGTTATATTTTCCCATTTAGAAAGTGACTTACACATCTGGATATCCACGAAGCGTGTGATATCAGGTGTCGAGCACGGCGAGGCTGGCGGCCGCCCCGAGATCGGGATCGACGGCCCCTCGCGTCAAGAAGCCGCAAAACGGGAGGGATTCCACAATGCGCGCTGCGGTCCTGTGTCAGCTCCACACGACGCCAAAGGTCGAGGAAATCGATCTCCAGGAGCCGATGCACGGCGAGGTCCTGGTCCGCATCGCCGCTTCGGGAATCTGCGGCTCCGATGTCCACGTCATCCACGGGGTGGCCCCCATTGGGGATTCCCTGCCGATCATCCTCGGCCATGAGGGCGCGGGCGTGGTCGAGGCCGTCGGTCCGGGCGTCACGGACCTGCGCCGCGGCGACCGGGTGATCATCACCATGGGCGCCCCCTGCGGGCATTGCGACTACTGTTCCAGGGGCCGCATGCCGTTCTGCAACGGCAATCCGCCGAAGGCGACCTATGGCGAGATGGACGATGGAACCTACCGCCTCTCGAAAGGCGGCCAGCCGGTCTATTCGTTCGTCGGCATCGGCTCGCTCGGAGAATACGCCGTGGTGCGGCGCAGAAAGCTGGTGAAGGTCGAACTGGACGCGCCCTTCGAGAGCCTCTGCCTGACGTCATGCGGCGTAACGACGGGCCTGGGCGCGGTGTTCAACTGCGCCGAGGTGACGCCCGGCGCCTCCGTGCTGGTGTTCGGATGCGGCGGCGTCGGCCTCTGCATCATCCAGGGGGCGAAGATCGCCGGCGCGGCGAAGATCATCGCCGTGGACAACAACCCGGCGAAGCTGGACCTGGCCGCCAACTTCGGCGCCAGCCATTGCATTCTCTCTCCGCAGGATCCGAAAGAGCTCGAGGCGGAGATCAGAAAGATCGCGCCGCGCGGGGTCGACTACGCCTTTGACGCCGTCGGCGCCCGGCCCGAGCGCCTGCCGAGCCTCATGGCCATGACCGACCTTGGCGGCCTCACCGTCGCCGTCGGCGTTCTGGGCTTTGCGGACAAGGTCTCGGTTTCGGCGGCGGACCTGCTTTACGGCGCCCGCCGGCTCACCGGCGTTCGCGGCGGCAACGGCTTCCCGGGCCTCGACATCCCGCGCATCCTCGACCTCTATCAGACCGGCCGGCTGAAGCTCGACGAGCTGATCGGCGCGACCTACGAGCTCGACGATATCGCCGCGGCCTTCGATGACGCCGAGAAGGCCAACCATGGGCGCGTTGTCGTGCGGGTGACGCCCAGCCTGCTTTGAGGCCAGCCTCCTTTTGAGGAAGGTCCGCCTGGTTGCGGACCAGCGATCTGCGCTCGACCAAGCGCTTTCCCGCTTCCAGTTCGCTAGTTTTACGACAATGATGTCGCAAAATGGGAGGTCTCGATGGAACTTGCAGGCAAGACCGCGTTCGTGAGCGGCGGCGGCGGCGGGATCGGCGGCGGCATGGCCGAGGCCTTTGTCGAGAAGGGGATGAAGGTCGTCCTCGCCGACGTCCAGCTCGACTACGCCAAGGAGGAGGCGGCGAGACTGGGCGAGCAGGCCCTGCCGCTCGCCCTCGATGTGACGAGCCTCGACAGCTGGGCCGCCGCACGCGAGGCGGCGATCGCCCGCTTCGGGCGGGTCGACGTCCTCTGCAACAACGCCGGCGTCTCCACCACCTGGACGTCTCTGGATCAGTTCTCGCCCGAGGAGTTCGAGCGGGTGATGGCGATCAACGTCACCGGCGTCTTCTATGGGATCCGCACCTTCGCCGGCGACATGCGCCAGCGCGGCTCAGGCCACATCGTCAACACCTCCTCGATGAACGGCCTGTCGCCCTATCGCGGGCTGGCGACCTATTCGGCCAGCAAGTTCGCGGTGTTCGGCCTCTCCGACGCGGTGCGCGACGAGCTGGCGCAGGACGGCGTCGGGGTCTCGACCCTGTTTCCCGGGCTGGTCCGCAGCCGCATGTCGATGAACCGCGCGTCAGGCGCTCAGGGCAGCGGGGTTTCGCGCGAGGCGCTCGAGGCGCGGATGATGGATCCGCTGCGCGTCGGCCGCGCAGTGGCGCGGGCGATCGAGACCGACGCGCCCTACATCGTCACCCATCCGGAGCACAAAGCGCATTTCGAGGCGCGTTGCCGGGCGCTCCTCGACGCCTTCGACGCCGGGCTAGAGCCGGGCTAGAGGACCGGCGGTCGGGCTCAGGCCGCCGCGGCCTGCCCGTCGGCGGCGGCGTGTTGTTCGAACACGTGCCGGGCGACCGTCACCGCGTTATGCCAGCCCGAACCCCCATGATAGATGCTGACGTGCAGCAACGCTTCCTGCATCTCCTCGGGGCTGATCCCGATGTTCAGCGCGTTGTTGATGTGGATGTGGAGTTGATGGTTCTCCACCATGACATGCAGGACGGCGCAGGTGATGAAGCTGCGGGTGCGCAGCGGCAGTCCCTCACGGCCCCACAGCTCGCCATAGCCGTAGTCGGCGCAGATGAAGGCGATCTCTTCGCCCAGGCTGCCGGGCTTGTTCGACAGGACGGGGCCGCCGGGCAGCGCCTTCAGGATCGGCGCATCCGGCCCAAGCCCGACGCGACCGACGCCAAGCGCCGCCGTCACCCGCTTGAAGGCGCTCCGGCGCTCCTGCTCGTCCATCGGCGGCTTCGGCTCCACTGCCACGCCTGAGCCCGGCGGCAGGATCCCGCGCGCCACGAAGACCTCGGTCGCCGCCTCGACGGCGCTCTCCCACGCCGGAAGGCCGCAGTAGGACGTCGCATGCAGCAGGGTTTCGTGAATCTCGTCGGGGGTGATCCCAACGTTCAGGGCGACGTTGATGTAGCGGTAGAGCTGCTTGGGGTAGCCCTGCGCAGCGACGGCGGCGACGGTGATGAAGCTGCGCGTGCGGTAGTCCAGGGCCGGCCGCGGCCAGATCTCGCCGTACTCGTACATCTGGGCGCCGTGCATGGCCGCCTCGATCGGCAGGGCCGCGGCGGCCTTTCTCGCCGTGTCGCCCGACCACGGCGGCAGCGGTTTGGCGTCCGGTCCCGCGCCGATGCGGTCGACGCCCAGTTCGCGGCGGACCCGCTCGTAGTCTGCGTTCCTTTGGGCCTGGGTCTTCATGTCGTTTTCCTCCGAAGATCTTGTCGGCCGGCTGACGATGTCTCGCCGGCGTTTCGCCATTCGCCGCGTCACCGGCCTCACATCAGGTAGCGGCCGCCGTTCACGCTGATCATCTGGCCGGTGACGTAGCTGGCGTCGTCGGAGACCAGGTAGGCGCAGGCCCCGGCGATATCCTCGGGCCGGCCGGCGCGCCTCATCGGCGAGTTGGCGACCGAGGTCTCCATGTTCTGCACCGTGCCGCGCAGCATAGGCGTGTCGATGTAGCCCGGCGGGATGGTGTTCACCGTGACCCCCTGGCCGGCGTATTCCATCGCCAGCGCCTTGGTGAAGCCGTTCACCCCGCCCTTGGAGGCCACGTAGTGCGCCATCTGTCCTACGCCCATCTGGGTCGAGGACGAGGAGATGTTGACCACCCGGCCCCATCCCGCAGCAAGCATGTCAGGGATGACAGCCTGGCTGCAGAGGAACGGCCCCTTGAGGTTGATCCGGATCACCCGGTCCCAGGCCTCCTCAGTCATTTCGAGGAAGGGGACCCGGCCGGTGACGCCGGCGTTGTTGACCAGGATGGTCACCGGGCCGAATTCGGCGCGCGTGCGAGACAAGGCGCCGGCGATCCCTTCCCGCGACGCGGCGTCCGCCTCGCAGGCGATCGCCCGCCCGCCGGCGTCCAGGATCATCGCAACGGTCTCCTGCGCGGCTGGGCCGTTCAGGTCCCAGACCGCAACCGAGGCGCCGTCCCGGGCGAGCCGAAAACTGATGGCCCGCCCGATCCCACTTCCCCCGCCGGTCACCACGGCGACCTTGCCCGTCAACGCCATCATCTACTCCCGTAAGCCGTTCAGCGGCGGCGCTTCGATCGCCTAGGCGACGCTTCGTGCGGTCAGGCCCAGGCTGGTCCGCGTGACCGCGAGCAGGAGCGCGCCCTCGGGTCCGCCGGTGATTTCATCGACCCGGCTGTTCGGCTTGATGAGCAGATATTCGTCCTTGCCCGCCGTCCGGTCGGAGATCCGCAAGGCCCCCTCGCAGACCAGCAGCAGGTTCCAGTCCTCATAGGCGTGCGCGGCCAGACGCTGTCCCGGCGACAGGGCCAGGACCTTCATCACCCCGCGATCCGGATCGTCGCTGGCGCCGAGGTCCCACTGCGCCCCCGGCGTCAGCCGGCCCTTGGTGAAGCCTTCCACGCCGTCCAGCGGCAGGGTCTGGCGCCCCTCGTTGCGCATGTTGATCTCGGAGCGCTCGGCGAAGTTGAAGGGCGACGAAGCGCCCTGCAGCGTCGGATGGTCGTGATATTCCGGGGCGTAGCCGCCGGCCTGCTGATGCAGCTTGGCGAAGATCTCGAACATCCGGCAGCCCTGCGGACCGATCAACAGCGGCCCATACTCCAGCGAGGCCCCTGTGATCAGGACGTCGCCAGGCTTCATCCAGCTGTCGCCGATCATGCAACTACCGTCGAGAATGACGATGCCGACGCAGCAGTCGTGCCAGTGCAGAGGCCACAGCTGGTTCGCCGGCAGCCGGATGTCGGGGACCGCGAGCTGGAAGGCGTCGGACGCGTCGCCGAGCACGACCATCTCGGTCCAGACCTGCCCCCCCGGGCAGTCGGAGAGGACTTCGCCGTTCGGCCCATCCTTGCCGCCGGGATGGAACTGCTCGAGATAGACGCCTGGCGAAACCTCGAGGGACTTGTACCGGTCGGTCACGACCAAGGTGCGTTGCATGTCGATCCCTTGAGCTTCACTCGGTTGGCCGACGTCGCGCCCAGGCAGGACGGCGGATCACGACGGCGCGATTGGAGGCCAAGCCTCAATTCCTCTGCCGCCTCTCACAGCAGCCTGGAAAGATTAGGCCTTTGGATGACGAGGCGACCATCTCGGTTCCTCCGGAACGACTGCTTGTTCGTCCGAATCCGCGGCGGCGCGCAGGGGTGCCAACTTAAGGGGCTGCCCCCATCCTTTTGTCATGGCCGGGCCCCGTCCCGGCCACCCATGAACGTCGAAGGCGCAGGATTGTCTCTGTCGCTCCGTGTGCATGGGCTCCCGACACAAGGTCGGGAATGACGGTGGGGGAAGGGCGATGCGGGGCGCCGTAAGTTAGCGCCTATGCGGCCGCGGCGGCTCCAGCGCCTTACCAGAGCGGCCGTTGCTGCAGGGCGAGGCGTCGGGCGCGGATCACAGCGTCGCGCTCGGCGGGCGTGACGACGGGCGTCTCGCGCGGCAGAAGGCGACGCACCTCGACCAGCGACGCCTTGCGGACCACCAGCGGCGGGGGCGCCGGGCAGCCGGTCCAGCGCGCCTGCACCAGTCCGCGCGGATAGCCGGCGGTGTCCAGCCAATTCGGAACGCCGGGGTCCCGGGCTGAGACGACGATGCGCAACACGCCGTCCTCGTCCCGCTTCGCCTGGGAATCGTTCAGGCTCGAGTGGTTGTTGTGCCAGTCGGTCGTCTCGTGGATCTCGTTGCCGAGGATGAACGAGTAGTAGGTGCAGCCGGCCGGGACCTGGGTCTCGATCAGCAGGGCGTCGTCACTGGCGAGATCGTACGCGCCCTCGAAGTAGGACTGGCCGGCTACGCCGCCGATCTGCGAGAGGTCGAGGAGCTTCAGCCGATTGACGTATCCCTCCTCGCGCAGCTTGGCGACATGGTCGACGAACATCATCGGCAGGACGGCGGCGGCCTGCGGCAGGCTGCGCAAGCGCTGCTCCAGGTCCGCGGCGCTCGGTCTCGGCCTCTGCGGCGGTCGGTCGAGGCGTTCGATGGCGATGGTGGGATCCCGCTCGCGTCCCCAGTCAGAGTTCACCAGGCGGAGCAGGAGCCTGTTGGTTGAAGGCTGCAGCGGCCACCAGTCGCCGTCGTAGCCCGCCGGGCGGGTCGGGCTCAGGAGCAGGTCGAAGCGGCCCTGCGCGTCGGCCTGCAGGGTGTTCAGGTCCAGCGCGCTCCGGCCCGGGCCGACCTGGCTCAGATGCGCCATGCGCAACGAACCACGCTCCCCACGAAGACGATAGGTTCCGCCCGGCGTGATGCGCGAGACCCGGTAGGTGGTGTCCGCGTTCGGCATCGGCAGGTCCAGGGTGAGGTTCTGGTTCGCCAGGAACATCGGGTGATCGCCGTCCCCGCCGATGGCGTCGAGGCTGGAGACCGCCAGCGACTCCAGCACGAGACGCGCCACCTCCTGCTGCACCTGAGGGTCCTGACGCAGGGACTCCGGCAGTTTGGCGAGCAGCCGATCCGGCAGGGTCCTGAGCTGATCGACGAAGTCGTTCCAGCCGGCGATCGCGCCGGCGGGCGGAGGCTCGGCCGCGCCTGCGGGCGGAACCGCGACGGCGAACAGCAGCGCCCCGAGAAGGAAGGACATCTTCATCGCTCTCCTGACTGAGGCTTCGCCGGCCACGCCCGCGGGCTTGGGCGCGGAGCGTATGAGGCGCCGAATGCGCCCGCCATGGCGGATCATCCGGAAAACATGCCTCAGCGTCCGAAGACGATCGGGCATGCGTTTCGGACGCCGGATCGTGTCCTGCGCCGTATTCGAGCCTGTAGACTTCGGGAATGCGCTCGACCTCGTCAGCCGCGAAGACCGCGATCGCCGGCGTCGGCGCGACGCCCTATTATTTCCGCGGCGAGTCCGTCCCGCAGACCCTGTACGAACTGATCGGCAAGGCCGTGCTGGCCGCCGTGGCGGACGCCGGCCTGAACATCCGCGATGTGGACGGGCTGGCCTTCTACGCCAACGGTTTCGAGCCCAGCCTGATCACCGAGATGCTCGGGATCCCGGAGATCTCCTTCGCCAGCATCGTCTCCGCCCAGGGGGGCGGATCGGCCGGCGTGCTCGATCTCGCGGCCATGGCGATCGAGACCGGTCGCGCCAAGACCGTCGTCTGCATCGGCGCCTGCCAGCAGAGCCGCAACCGCTATGGGCTTGCCCTGTCGAACCTGGCGGCGACGCCGGACAGCGTCTGGTCGAAGGCGGCGGGGCTCACCGGGCCGGGCGCCGCCCTGGCCCTGGTCGCGCGGCGGCACATGCACCGCTACGGCACGCGGCGCGAGGCCTTCGCCGAGGTGGTGATGGCCTCGCGGAGCTTCGCGGCCACGCGGCCCACAGCCCTGCGCCGGCGGCCGCTCACGTTCGACGAATACATGGCCGCCCCCATGCTGGCCGACCCGCTGTGCCGGCTGGACTTTTGCCTGGAGACGGACGGGGCGCTGGCCTTCGTCGTCACCAGCGCCGAACGCGCCCGCGACCTGCGCCAGCGCCCGGTCTACATCGCCGCCAGCGCCCATGCCGGGTCGCGGGATTGGGGCAGAGCCTTCTTCTGGTTCAACATGCCCGACGACGTCTTCGTCTCCGCCGGCGGCGAGCCGGTGGCGCGGCGGCTCTATGCGGCGGCGGGCGTCGGGCCCCAGGACATCGACGTCGCCCTGATCTACGACCACTTCTCGCCGCTGGTGATCCTTCAGCTCGAGGACTACGGCTTCTGCGCCCGAGGCGAAGGCGGCGCCTTCGTCGAGAGCGGCGCGATCCGCGCCGATGGCGCCATTCCGGTCAATCCGCACGGCGGCCATCTGTCCGAAGCCTATGTGATCGGCATGACCCACATCCGCGAGGCCGTCGAGCAGCTGCGCGGGACTGCCGTCAACCAGGTCGCCGGCGCGCAGTTCGCGCTCGTCACCGGAGGGCCGGCGCCGATTCCGATGAGCGGCGCCATCCTGAGGAATTGAAGCGATGCCAGAGATCAGCCGCGCGCCCGATCTCAGCGCGCTCGAAATCCCGATCGACCCCTGGACCCAGCCCTTCTGGGACGCGGCGGCGGAAGGTGAGCTGCTGCTCCCGCGGTGCGGCGCGTGCCGGCGGTTCCGCTGGCCGCCCGGTCCCTTCTGTCCGCATTGCCAGTCGCAACAGGTCGAGTGGACCGCGTCCGGCCCGGCGCAGATCTACGCGTTCACGATCGTCCGCAACCGCAAGGACGATGACGGCGCGATCCACGTGCCTGCGCTGATCGAGTTTCCCGAAGCGGACGGCGTCCGCCTCCTGGCGGCGATCACCAACAGCCCCCTTTCAGCCATCCACGTCGGCGCGCCGCTGACCCTGGGCTGGTCCCAGGCGGTGAACGCTGCGGTTCCGGTGTTCCGGGTGCGCGACGATTTCAGCGATCAAGGAAGGCGCAGATGAGCCAGATCTTCCACGGTGTCCGGATCATCGATCTCACGCAAGGGATGGCGGGCGCGCTCACCACCATGATCCTGGCGGACTATGGCGCCGAGGTGATCCGCCTCGAGCCTCCGGGCGGAGACCCCTGGTGGGAGCTTCCCGCCTACAGGCTGTGGAACCGCGGCAAGAAGAGCGTCGAGCTG
This sequence comes from Phenylobacterium sp. LjRoot225, assembly GCF_964252855.1. Taxonomy (NCBI): domain Bacteria; kingdom Pseudomonadati; phylum Pseudomonadota; class Alphaproteobacteria; order Caulobacterales; family Caulobacteraceae; genus Phenylobacterium; species Phenylobacterium sp. LjRoot225. Next base: position 339,296 of record NZ_CAXUPL020000002.1, read on the forward strand.
GACTGGTCCTCGGAGCAGGGGCGCGACCAGGCGCGCGGCCTTCTGCAGGGGGCGGACATTTTCATCGAGAGCCTGCGCCCCGGCGAGGTCTCCCGGCTGGGCGTCGGCTACGCGGCCATGGCGGCGGCCAATCCGGCGCTGATCTATTTCTCGCTGTCCGCCTTCGGCCAGACCGGCCCCTACAAGGACCTCAAGCTCTACGACGGGATCGTCAACGCCAAGACCGGCCGCATGCGCGAACAGGTCGGCTGGCAGCGCGGGCGGCCGACCTATCGCGCGGTCAACGACACCTCCTACCACACCGCCATGTTCAGCGTTCAGGCCCTGGTGGCGGCGCTGCGGGTGCGCCAGATCACCGGGCGCGGGCAGCGCGTGGAGACCAGCCTGCTGGCCGGCGTCACCGCGCCGAACAACGACTGGCGCCGCTTCGAGGGCCAGGATCTTCCGCCGGACCGCTATCCGAACGAAGCGCCCAAGGAGGCGGTCATGCGCGGCGAGCTCGTCGCCGACCGCCATGAATCCGACCCCTACACCGCCACGCCGAGCCAGCTCTGCGTCGAGTGCAAGGACGGACGCTGGATCATGCACTCGCATCTTCAGCCGGAGCTGTTCAGGGCTTGGATGAGCGCCATCGGCCTGGACTGGATCTGGGACGATCCGCGCTTTCGCGACGCGCCGAGGCTCGTCAACTCCGACGACCGGATCGCGCTGAACCTGATGATCTTCGAGCGGATGAAGCAGAAGACCTCGCTCGAATGGCGCGAGATCTATCGGCAGAATCCCGACTGCGCGGGCGAGATCATGCAGACCACGCAGGAAGCGCTGCGCCATGAGCAGTTCGCAGCCAACGGCCATTCCATCGAGCTCGACGATCCGCGCTTCGGCCGTATGGCGCAGGTGGGGCCGTTCGCGAAGATGAGCGAGACGCCCGCGGTGATTTCCCGCCCGGCCCCTTCGCCCGGGCAGCATACGGCCGAAATCCTGGCCGCCCCGCCCGCGTCCCCGCCGAAGATCGCCGCGACCGGCGGCAGGCCCGGGCGTCCGCTGGAGGGGCTGGTGATGCTGGAGCTGGCCTCGTGGCTGGCGGCGCCGTTCTCCGGCGCCCTGCTCGCTGATCTCGGCATGCGGGTGATCAAGGTCGAGCCGTTGTCCGGCGATCCCTACCGGGCGATGATCACCAACGAGAACATGATCCGCTCCTTCCAGGGCAAGGAGAATGTCGCGCTCAACCTCAAGACCAAGGAGGGCCAGGCGATCCTGCACAGGCTGGTCGAACGCGCCGACATCGTCATGCACAACATGCGGCCTGGCGCGCCGGCGCGGATCGGCGCGGACTATGAGACTCTGCGCAAGATCAAGCCGGATCTGGTCTACGTCTACGCCGGCTCCTACGGCTCCGAGGGGCCGGATTCACGGCGCGCCGCCTTCAATCCGACGATGGGCGCCTTCTCGGGTAATTCGGTCTTCCAGTCCGGAGACGGGAACCGCCCCAAGGGAGACCAGTCGCCGGACCCCATCGCCGGCAGCGGCGTGGCGACCGGCATCATGCTGGGCCTCGCCGCCCGCCTGCTGACCGGCAAGGGCCAGTACGTCGAGACCTCGATGATGAACTCCAACGTCTACTGCAACTCGGACGACGCCTTCGACTACGCCGGCAAGCCGCCGCGGCGGACGCCGGACAAGGCGCAGCTGGGCCTGGAGGCTGCCTATCGCCTTTATGAAACCGCCAGCGGCTGGGTGTTCCTCGCCGTACCGTTCGATCCGGAGTTCCAAGCCTTCTGCAAGATCGTCGGTCGTGAGGATCTCGCCCGCGATCCGCGCTTCGCCGCCTCGGCCGCGCGCTACGAGAACCGGCTCGCCCTCGGCGAGCAACTGGAGCCGCTGTTCAGGACCCGCAGCGCCGACCATTGGGAGCAGCTCCTGACGACCGCCGACCTCGGCTGTGTGCGAGCCGACGGCCTGGGGCATCGCCGGTTCCTGCATGAGGATCCGCACGCCAAGGCCGTCGGGTTGATGGTTCCGACCCAGAGCCGCGCCTTCGCCGACCAGGCGCCGGGCGGCCGGTACTGGCGTCACGCGCCCGTCGTGAGATTTTCCGAGACCCCGTGTGAAGCGGGAAAGCCCTACCTCGGTCTCGGGGAGCACACCCGGCAGGTGCTGCGCGAATTCGGCTGCGACGCGGCCGAGATCGCGCGCCTGAACGCCGCCAATGTCATCGGCCTTCCCGCCGATCAGGACGAGCCCGTCCCGGCGCACGCATCATGACGATCCTTGTCACCGGAGGCACAGGCTTCCTGGGCTCCTATTTCACCCGCTACGCCCTGCAGTCCGGGGGCCAGGAACGGATCGTCGTGCTGGACAAGCACCTCGACCTCGGCCGGATCGAGGACGTGCTGGACCGCACGACGGTGATCGAGGGCGACGTCGCCGACCCGGAGACCATGCGCCGGGCGATCGCGGACCACGGCGTCGACCGCATCGCCCACTACGCCTTCATCCTGGGATCGCCCGCGCTCGGCCAGATGCTGCCCTATGTCCGCGTACAGACGGACGGCGTGGCGAACGTCTTCGAAGCGGCGCGATCGGCGGGCGTCCGTCGGGTCCTCTTCTGCAGCTCCGTCGCCGCCTACGGCAGGCAGACGGCGAGCCGCCTGACCGAGGATCTCGCGACCGACACGCTGGAGCCGTACGGCTTTTCGAAGGTCTGGGCGGAGGCGCTCGGCCGCTACTACACCCAGGAGCTTGGCCTGGAGGTCGTCAGCCTCAGGTTCGGATCGACCTACGGCCTCGGGCGCGCCTGGCGGGGGTCCTACAATTCCGGCCTCCTCGAGCCGCCCCGCCAATCCCACTACATGGCCCGGGTCGAAGACGCGGTGCGCGGCCGGCCGATCGACATGCCGCGCGGCGACGCTCTGGCCGACTTCACCTATGCGGACGATGCGGCGCAGGCCGCCTGGCTCGCCCTGACGGCGCCGCACCTGCCGCACCACCTCTACAACGTCGCCGCCGACCGTCGTCCCGTCGGCGAGTTCAGCGATGCGCTGCAAGAGCTGCTTCCGGACGCCCGGATCACTGTGTCCGAGACCGACGCCCCCACCAATCCGCACCCGCCGATGGACAATCGGCGCCTACGGGATCTCGGCTTCACGCCGCGGCACACGCTCACGTCAGGCCTGCGGGACTACATCGAGCGTATTCGCGCCTACGACCAGTACGCCGAGAGGCGCCGGGCGCCGACTTGAGTGCGTCTGAGCCCCAGTTGGCGGCGGCGAGGCGCGCGTCGGAGGATGGCCTCCCCGGCCGCCGGCGCCTCGCGGCGATCCTGGCGCTCTCGCTCGGAACCCTGGTCGCAAGCCTCGACAATGGCGGGGTCAACATCGCCCTGCCGACCCTGGCGCACGAGCTGAACATCGCGCCGTCTGCGACGGTCCTGGTGGTCACGGTCTACCAGCTGATCCTGATCATGACCGTGCTGCCCTTCTCGGCGCTGGGCGACCGCATCGGCCATCGAACCCTCTTTCAGTTCGGGCAGGCGGTCTTCGTCATCGCCCCGCTTCTGTGCTTCTTCGTCCGCAGCCTTCCGGCCCTGGTGCTGATCCGCGGGATCCAGGCGCTGGGCGCGGCGGCGACCTTCAGCGTCAGCACCGCGATGTTGCGGTCGATCTATCCGCGGGCGCGGCTTGGGCGAGGCATGGCGCTCAACACCATGGTCGCCGCGACCTCGGCCTCGCTGGCGCCGACGATCGGCGGAATGGTGCTCTCCGTCGCCCCCTGGCCCTGGCTGTTCGCGGTCTGCGCGCCCCTTGCGCTGCTCTCCATCGGCCTCGGCCGCAAAGCCCTGCCCGATCCTCACCGCCAGAGCGCGCCCTATGACCTCGCCGCGGCCCTGATGTGCGCCGTCACGATCGGCCTTGCGGTCGTAGGCCTCGAAAGCGCCGTGCACGGAGGCTCGCCGGCGGCTTGCGCCGGCCTGATCGGAGCTGCGCTCGTGGTCGGAACGGCCTTCGTGCGTCGCGAACTGCGTCAGACACACCCGGTGTTTCCGGTGGACCTGCTGCGCGACCCGGCGATGGCGCTGGGATCGGCGGGGTCGCTGCTCGCCAACCTCGCGACGACAACCGTGATGCTGACGCTGCCGTTCAGGCTGCAGCGCGAATTCGGCTATTCGCCGGCCGAGGCCGGCCTCGTCCTCGCGGCGTGGCCGATGGTGATGATGGTGGTGGCGCCGGCGTCCGGCATGCTGTCGGACCGCGTGCCCGCCGCGCGACTGGGCGGCGTCGGAATGGCCATCGCCCTGGCCGGCATGGCGGCGCTGGCCGGCCTGCCCGCCGCGCCCGACCACCTGGACGTCATCTGGCGGATCGGCCTGGCGGCCGTCGGGTTCGGCCTCTTTCTCTCGCCAAATGCGCGACAGATCCTCGCCGCCGCGCCGACGGCGCGGGCAGCGGCCGCGGGCGCACTGTCCCAGACCACCCGGCTGGCAGGCCAGGTCCTGGGCTCGACGACGGCTGCGGCCTTGCTGGCGGGCGGGGTTGGTGCGGGCGCGATCCCGTCGCTGGTCGCCGCATCTCTCGCCGGAGTCACTGGCCTGTGCTGCCTGGGCCTGGGACTGACTCTCGCGGAGCGGCTGCGCCATGCGGAACCCGCCTGACCAGCTCGGGGTCTTGCACCCGGCGCGCGGAGACGGAGCCGCGCCATGCCGAGGGTTTGGGCGCCGACCTCCGGTCGCTAGTGCGGACACGGCGCCTACTTGTCTTTGCAGAGGCGCCCGGTCAGGATTTCGGATGTTCGGAATTCCGCGAAGGTTCAGCCATTTTGTCTATGGCGTCATCCAGTCTTGTCTGACCTGCGCAATTGCGGCGGCGATCGCCAGCCTGCCATTTCTAGCCGCCGGCACGTTCGTGTCCCACTGGTTGCAGTCCTGGCTTCTGGCTTGGTTGATGATGTTGCCGATCGTGTTGTTTGCGGCCCCCGCCATTCGCCGATTGACGGATATGTTGACGCGAGCGGAAACGCCCTAGTCGAGCAGCTCGCCGCCTCCGCTCAGCCCGCCATGCTCACATCACCGGCTGGAGCAGCTTAGGTGCGCCCAAGCCTGCGGCAATTGGCCCGGCGCCCGGCCCTGCGGCGCCCGCAGGCGTTTGCCGCCGAGGCCTCGAGCCTGCAGGGTCGCGGCGTGCAGACGCCCCATGAGGCCTGGAGGATCATGTTCCGCGCGCAGAGCGTGCGACGATCGCTGCTCGTCTCCCTTGTCGTCGGAACCCTTCTCAACGCCATCAATCAGGGGTCGGCCATCGTTCTTGGCGAGCATGTGGTGCTTTGGAAGATCGCCTTGACCTATTGCGTGCCCTTCGCCGTCTCGAGCTATGGAACCTACGCAGGCGTTCTGAGCGCGGCGTCCGACCGCGGGCAAGCCTAGGAGCAGGCTTTGGCGCAGCCGACGTCCCTAGGAAGATTGGCCTTCACTGAGACAGGTCATTTGGACGAGTTCCGATAGGCTCGAGGCCTGCATCTTGACCATCAGGTTTGCGCGGTAGTTCTCAACGGTCCGCGGACTGATCTCGAGCTCCCGGCCGATCACCTTGTTCGACCAACCCGCCACCAGTCCGCGCAGCACGTCCCGCTCCCGAGCCGTGAGCGCGGAGATCCGGTGCGCGCACTGGGCCTTGCGCTGGTTCTCCTCAACGGTGCGGGATAGGCTCTGCACGGCCTCCCGCACCGCTTTCAGCAGGGCGATGCTGTCGATCGGCTTCTCGATCAGGTCCAAGGCGCCGGATTTCAGCGCCTCGACCGCGAGCGGCACGTCGGCGTGCGCGGTGAGGACGATGGTCGGGAAATCTTTCAGACGCGCGCGAATGTGCTGCAGGAGCTGGAGCCCGGTCATGTCGGGCATTCTCACGTCGGTGAGGATGCACCCGCTGGCGAGGGTCGGCAGCCGCTCCAGGAAGGACCGCGGGGATTCATAGGTCTGCACGTCGTAGTCGGCGGCGCTCAGCAGGGCCGAGAGCAGCTCACGGATGATCACGTCGTCATCAATGACGTGGATGGCGACTGCCTCGGCCATTCTCGCTGCTCCCTTTCGCCATCCGCTAAACCATATAGCGCGGCCAGCGTCCGCAACCGACGCGCGATTACGCCACCATAGGGTGAGAAAGCGGCGATGACCGCGTGACATGCGGTCGCGTAAGGGATTCGAGCCGTCCGCGAGTTAAAAAACCGGGCGGTTCGGCGCGTGCAGGCGTCGGTCGATCAGGATCAGGAGCTGCGGGCAGGCTCCCAGACAAGTCGCGGGGCGGGTTCGGCCTTGGGGTCAGGCGCCGGTTGCGCGTCGGCCATGGCGCGAAACAGATCCAGCATTCGGCCACGCACCCGGCCGCGCGGCAGCTTCGCAAACAGATCGGCCAGCTCCGCGCCTTCGGGCGTGAGCAGGAGGTCGTGGACGGCCAGATTCCTGGCGACCGGCGCCTCGGCGTCCTCCATCGAGGGGAGCCCATCGAAGAAATAGGTCACGCTGGTGTCCAGCGCGCGGGCGATCTCGAACAGCTTCGAAGCGCTCACCCGGTTCGCGGCGCGCTCGTATTTCTGCACCTGCTGAAACGTCAAGCCGAGCGCCTCGGCGAGCCGCTCCTGGCTGAAGCCAAGCTGTTTGCGGCGCATACGGATCCGCAGCCCGACCTGCCGGTCCACCGGATGCGGCGCGGCGGCGTCCGACGCCTCTCCGCCCGCCGAGGCGGCGCAGGGCTGAGAAAGGGGTTTCATCTGTCGCGTGCTCCATCGGCGCCGTCATGACGCTCCATGCGGCGAAGGTGATCGAGGCAAACTGCGGTTGAAATTCCGGAGAACTACCCCCGTATTTTTACGGGGGCGGGCGACAATCGAGCCCGCGCGCCGACGCGACGCGCACGGCGTGCGACCCTGCGTTCCATATACTTTTACGGGCGCCTCGATCAGTCTTCCCGGCCATAGCAGGATCTAACGCGCATGTCGGACTCCGAGCGCAAGCAGCTGCTGGCCGAGAACATGGCTGACGTGGTCACCAGCATCCGGCTCGACGGGTCTTCGGACTACGTCTCACCCGCCGTTTTCGACCTGCTCGGCTATCGCCCGCACGAAATGGGCGGCCGGCCCGTTCAGGATTTCGTCTATCCGGAAGACCGGCCGCAGTTCTGCGCCACCATCGCCGAACTGGTCGCAGGGCGGGAAGAAGCCACCCTCCAGCACCGCGCCCACCACCGGAACGGACACCCGGTGTGGGTGGAAACCCGCTTCCGCCTCGTCCGCGACCCGGCCGGTCAGCCGCAGGAGCTGGTGGCGGTGATCCGCGACATCTCCGACCGACGGGCGCTTGAGGACCAGCTGGCCGCCAGCGAGGACCGGGCGCGACGCGTTATCGCCAACGCCAACCAGGCGATCATCTGCGTCGACGCCTTCGGGCGAGTGCTGGACTGGAATCATCACGCCGAAGTGACGTTCGGCTGGCGCGCGGACGAGGTGATCGGAACCAACCTCTATGACTTCCTCTTCCCGGTGCGGGATCGCGCCACCCACGTCGACGGGCTCGCGCGGTTCCGCGAGACGGGCGAGGCCGCGGGGCTCGATCACAGGCTCGAGCTCACGGCGCTGCGCAAGAACGGCGACGAATTTCCTGTCGAGGTGGCGACCAGCGCGACGCGCATGACCGACGGGTGGATCTTCACCACGCTGATGCACGACATCAGCGAGCGCCGGGCCCAGACGGAAGTGTTCGAAACCGCCTTCACCCATGCCTCCATCGGCATGGCGCTGGTCAGCATGACGGGGCGGCTCAAGAAGGTGAATCAGGCCCTGTGCAGCATCGTCGGCTGCACGGAAGACGAACTGCTGGGAGTGAGCTTCGAGCAGATCGTCCACCCCGATCCTCTGGATCCCAACGCCATCCGGGTGGAGCAGATCGAGCAACTGCTCACAGGCGAAATCGAGAGCTACAGCCGCGACAAGAGCTACCTGAGGAAGGATGGCCGAACGGTCTGGGCGCACCTGTCCATATCGCTCGCGCGCGGCGAGCGCGGCGAACCGCTCCACTTCATCGCCCAGGTCCAGGATCAGACGGAGCGTATCGAGGCGCAGGCGGCGCTCGCCGCCATGGCGAAACAGTTGACGACCGCGCGGGACGCCGCCGAGGCCGCCAACCGGGCGAAGTCGGAATTCCTCGCCAACATGAGCCACGAGCTGCGCACGCCGCTGAACGGCGTCATCGGCTTCTCGCGCCTGCTGGCGGAAAGCAAGGACCTGACCGCCGAGGACCGGCGGCGGATCCTGCTGGTGCGCGGAGCCGGCGAGGCGCTGAACAGTCTGATCAACGACGTGCTCGACTTCTCCAAGCTGGAGGTGGGCGCGGTCCAGCTGGAGGCGCGCCCGTTCAGCGTCGGGGACATGGTCTCCGAGGCGCTCTCGATGGTCGAGCCGCAGGCGACGGACAAGGGCCTGGAGCTGAAGATCGCCGGGGAGGATCCCGGCGTCCTGGTGGGCGACAAGTACCGCCTGCGCCAGGTGCTGCTGAACTTCCTCTCCAACGCCGTGAAGTTTACGGTGAAGGGGACTGTCACCGTCGCCTTGACCACGCAGCCTCGGCCCGACGACCGCGCCTGGCTGAAGGTGGAGGTCATCGACCAGGGCATCGGCATCGCGCCGGAGAAGATCCCCAACCTGTTCCGGCGTTTCTCCCAGGCCGACGGGTCCATCACCCGCAACTTCGGCGGCAGCGGCCTTGGCCTCGCCATCTCCCGCGAGCTGGTCGAGCTGATGGGCGGCGAGGTCGGGGTGGAGAGCGCGCCCGGCCGGGGCGCGACCTTCTGGTTCCAGCTGGAGCTTCCGCGCGGGCGGATGGCGCCGCGCCGCGAAAAGGCCGCCCAGGGGCGCGCCAGCTTCCTCGGCCGTCGGGTGCTGGTCGTCGACGACGTCGCGCTGAACCGCGAGCTGTTCCAGGAGATGCTGCAGCGGCACGGCTGCGAGGTGCATCTCGCCTGCGACGGCCAGGAGGCCGTCGAGGCGGTGACGGGCGGGCGCTACGACCTCGTGCTGATGGACGTCCACATGCCGGTGATGGACGGGCTGGCCGCCACCCAGGCGATCCGGGCGGCCGGCTTCATGTCGCTGCCGGTGCTGGCCCTCACCGCCAGCGGCACGCCGGAGCAGGTGGACGCCTGCCTGGCTGCGGGCATGAACAGTCATCTCCTCAAGCCGCTCGCGCCCCAGGACCTGGAGCGCGCGCTGGTCCGCATCTTCGACGGCGTCGCGGGGCCGCCGGTCCAGCCCTCGTCCCCCGACCGGCGCGACGAGGAGCGACAGGTCCGGGAGGCTTTCGAGACCTCCATGGGGCCGGCGACGACGCTCAAGCTCGTTCGCATGTTCCAGGAACAGCTGGCGCAGCGGTTCCTCGACGAGGCGCGGCTCACGGTGCTGGAAGACGCGCACAAGGTCGCCGGCACGGCCGGCACGCTGGGCCTGTTAAGCCTGGGCGCGGCCGCGCGACGCCTCGAAGCGTCCTGTCGCGACGACCGGCCGTTCGACGCCGACCTCGTGCGGATGCGGGCGGCCGTGCAGGAAGCCGCCTGCGTCCTCCATCCCTGGGCGGAGCGACTCTGCGGTCTTGTCGAGGGCTGACGCTTCCAGTCGATAGTCGCTGACCCCGCCTGGCGGGCAGGCGTGGGTCGACCACCCGGCGCGCAGGAAGATAGAGTGGGAATAGTCAATTCGGAGCAGGCCATCGATGAGCGTCGCCAGACTAGGACGTCGGAGTGTGTTGGGCGCGGCCGGGCTGCTGATGACCACGCCTGGCGCGAGCCTCGCGGCGCCCCGGAAGCCGTTGGTCGTGATCGACACGGGCCGCGGCGCGATCGTCGTCGAACTTGAGGCTCAGAGGGCTCCGATCACTTCCACCAACTTCCTGCGCTACGTCGACTCGCGCGCCTACGACGGCGGATCCTTCTTCCGTGCGGCGCGAACGCCTGGCGCGCCCAGGGACGGGACGATCGTCGGCGCGCCGAACCCGAAGATCCACCCCTACCCGCCGATCCGTCACGAGAGCACGACGATGACGGGGCTTCGACATACGACGGGCACGATCTCGCTCGGCCGTTTCGATCCCGGGACGGCGACGAACAACTTCTTCATCTGCACCGCCCCCCAGCCCTATCTGGACGCCCATCCAGGCGCGCCAGGCGACAACCTGGGTTTCGCCGCCTTCGGCCAGGTCGTGAAGGGCATGGCGGTGGTCCGCAAGATCCTGTCCCTGCCGACCAACGGCAAGTCTGAGTTCGCCGATCAGCGCGGCCAGTGGCTGAGCCCGCCCGTACCGATCCGGAGCATGCGCCGCGCCTAGGGGGCCGCGACGACCTGGGTCCACTTGGAGCGGATCAGAGCCTGCTCCTGGCGCCTGTCGAGCACGACCGGCCCGACGCCCCCGCTGCGCGCACGGTCACCGCCATTCCCCGCGCTCGGCGACGAGAGGACGGCGAGACGCCAGCTGTCGCCGTGCCGGCAGGCGAGGCCTTCGAGAGCCAGCCCGGCGTGAAATTCGCGGCAAAACCGCCCATCGGCGGCGCGGAACGTAAGCGCAATGCGCACCCGCCCGGGGGCGTTGCTCAACTGTGCGTCCAAGGCCCGCTCGAGGCCTCCGTCGGCCAGCAGGCCATGCGCGGGACTCAGGCGGATGTCGCGCGGCGTCGCGATCACGCCGACGCCGAAGCCGAGCGCCGCAGCCACGGCGAGCAGCGCCACGCGCCCGGCCAGCGCGCGGGACGTCTCGGCGCGCCGCATCCAGGCGGTGACGGACGCGGTGAGGTCCGCCTCGCCCGGCCGGCTGCACTCGAAGGCTTCCCACAAGGCGGCGTCGCCCTGGCGCAGCTCGTCCAGGCGGCGCACGGCGTCGGGGTCCCGCGTCAGGGCAAGCGCCACCCGCGTGGCCGCCTCCACGGGAAGCTCGCCGTCGATGTAGGCGCTGAGGATATCGTCGGTCAGGCGCATCGACCGGCTACCGCGACCTTCAACACCCGGTGCGCAAAGCGGCCCGCGTCATTGGCGAATCTGCGCGACGACCGTGGTCTCCAGCCAGCGCGTCACCCACCCTTTGACCCGCTCGTCCAGGATGGAGGGCTCGCGCGAGCCGCGATAGGTCACGGTGACCAGGCCGCGCTCATGCAGGCGCAGCACGGCCTCCTCGAAACGGTCCGCCAGACGGCCGCCACGGCCGCCGCCGGAGGCTTCGCCGAGCGCGCCGACGCCCTTCAGCACCGCACGGATGCTGCGCACGACGGGCTGCGATCCGGTGCCGGCCATGCTGAAGTAGAAGCCCATCTTCATGGCCAGGACGTCCGCGCCGCGGTTGGCGCGGTGGTCGAAATCCAGCAGCCGCCAGTTCAGCCGGCGCTGGGGCGCGACATCCCACAGCGCCTTCACCGCGGGATCCAGGGCGATGACGAAACGGCCGCCGTCCGTGTCGAGCGGCGTCACCGAGAAGAGCGGCTGCTCCGCGACGCCAAGGGTCATGGCCCCGAGCCGCAGGAGCTCGCGGCCGACCTGCTGCTCGAGCGCCAGTCGCTCCTCGCCCCAGCGCTGGCAGCGCTTCGCCTCGAGAACGTCGGCGCAGCGGACGAGGACGAGCTCGCCGCCGGCGTCCTGAAGGCGGTCGACGACGACGGCCAGGACGTCGAGGGCGAGCGGCGTGACGGCGGAAACCTCGCGCCAGGCCATCTCGGCGTTCCAGGCGTGCAGGCGCACGCGGATGGGGTCCAGCCCGATCCGCACGACCAGCTCGGCGCAATCTTCGCCGGACCGCCATCCTGCCGCCGCCGCGCCCGGGCCGGCGCACATGAGGGCGCCCATGACGGCGCGCAGCGAAGGATGGTCCGGGAACCGGGCGCCTTCCGACGCATCCTCAGCGCCCTGCTCCCGCAGCGAGGTCAGTTCCGATGTAGCGCCCAGCGCACGCAGCCCCGCGTACGCCAGGGTCAGATCAAAGCGAGCCATTAACCCAGCACCCCTGCTTTCAGCCCATAGCCGCCAAGAATTGGAAACGTCGCGAAACTGTTCCCGCGATCGACCCGCGAAGCTCTCAAAAGACAGGCGAAGCTCCGCAACACGGACGCAAATAACCTCCAAACCGGCCTGTCGGGCAACAGATTTCCTGCAGTTAATCAACTCTTTACACGCAATCGACGGTCGACGGCGCGACCCGGCGCTTGGGGCTCGTGGGCGAAAGCCTGCAGTAGCTTGGGTTGGTCGATCACTGGTGGTCGATCGCGGCGGCGAGTAACGCGCTTTTTTTCGCAAACATCCTCTGAGGAGTCAGACAGTGCTGAAGACCTACATCGCTGCGAAGACGCAGCTCGAAAACCTGATTAGCCGGCTCGCCCGCGATGACAGCGGTGCGTCCCTGGTCGAATACTCGGTCCTGATCGGCATCATCACCGTAGGGGCGGTCACCACGATCGGCCTGGTCGGGACCTGGGTGGCCGGCGAGTGGGTCCAGCTCGAAGCCGCTCTTCCCTGATCAAAGCCTGCGGAGGCGGGCGGACCTGCCCGCCTCCACTTCCTTATTCGATTTGGAGTGCGAACCATGCGCAACATCGGTTTTGTCCTACTCGCGGTGTCCGTGCTGCTGGGCGCCCTCACCATCTGGGGCCTGCGCCACATGAGCGCCGCCCGCGCCGAGCCGGACGCCAAGCTGCACCAGACCACCGTCGTGGTCGCCACCCGGCCGATCGGCTTCGGCGAGGCGCTGACGCCCGAACTTTTGCGCGTCCAGGCCTGGCCGAAGGACGCCCAGCCGCAGGGCTCCTTCCAGACCGTCGCTCAGGTCACCGCCCAGCGCCGGGTCGCGCTCGGCCCCATCGCGGCCAACGAGCCGCTGCTCGTCACCCGTATCTCGGGTCCCGGCGGCCGGGCCACTCTGTCGGGCGTGATCCGCGTCGGCATGCGAGCCACCACCATTCGGGTGAACGACGTCTTCGGCGTGGCGGGCTTCGTCCTGCCGGGCGACTTCGTCGACATCCTGATCACCCGCGAGGACGGCGACCGCAACGCGAACCAGGATGACAAGCGCACCGACGTGCTGCTGCGCAGCGTGCGGGTGCTCGCCGTCGACCAGCTCGCCAACCAGAACAAGAACGACCCGGTCGTGGCCAAGGCTGCGACCATCGAAGTGACGCCCGAGCAGGCCCAGAAGCTGGCGCTCGCGGCCGAGGTCGGCACGCTCTCACTGGCGCTGCGCGGCACGGTCGATCCGCTGTCCAACAGCGACGAAGGCGGCCCGCCGACCGTGCGCACCGCCGACCTGCGGCTCGACGGCTTCAAGCCGCCCGCGCCGGCGGCCCGGCCGGTTCGCAAGGTGATCCGGACGGCCCCGCGCCGCACGGCGCCCGCCAGCCCGACCATCGAAATCTTCCGTGGCGCCGAAGCCACCTCCACCCGCGTGCCGAGCGTCGGCTGAGCCGGACCAACCTCAAACAGGGACAGGCCGCGTAGCGCCTGAAACGTTGATGACCTCCAATCGCTCCCATCCCGGCCTGCGCAAGCTGCTCGGAACCTTGCTCGCCACCACCGCCCTGCTCTCCACCGGCGGCCAAGGCGCCGCGGCCCAGCCGTACGGCCAGCCCTACGCCCCGGCCGCCCAACAAGGCGCCGTGCAGGACGTGGTGGCCGACTCCTCCGGCTACGGCGGCCAGCTGGCCGTGCCGATGGGCGGATCCCGGATCCTGCGCTTCACCCGGCCGATCGGACAGGTGATGGTCGGAAACCCGAAGGTGGGCGACGTCATCCCGCTGGGCGATCGGACCCTCTACGTCCTGGGCAAGGGACAAGGGGCGACCAGCCTCACCGTCATGCCGCGCGGCGGCGGCGCTCCGCTGGCGACCCTCGACCTTCGGGTCGGCTACGACGTCGACAACATCCGGCGCGCCATGCGCCAGGTCCTGCCCGGCGAGACGCTGGACGTGGCCTCCCACGGCGACGGCGTGGTGCTCACCGGCGTGCTCGCCTCTTCGGCCGCCGCCGCCCGCGCCGCCTCGATCGCCGAGCAGTACGCGCCGGGACATGTGGTCAACCTCACCAGCATCCGCGGCGCCGAACAGGTCATGCTCTCGGTGCGTGTCGCCGAGGTCCAACGGACCGCCCTGCAGCAGCTGGGGCTGAACAACATCAACGCCCTCTGGGACAAGACCGGATCGCTCACCTTCGCGGCGCCCATCCTAAACACGGACGCGGTCCTCAACCTGATCGGCCGCTCCACCAGCGGCGACTGGACCTTCCAGACCCTCTTCGACGCTCTGGAGAAGAAGGGCTTCGCTTCGACCCTGGCCGAACCCAACCTCGTGGCCCTGTCGGGCGAAACGGCCGTCTTCTTCGCAGGCGGCGAGTTCCCGATCCCGGTGCCACAGGCCGGCGTCGGCGGCGCCAACACCATCACCATCGAATACAAGCAGTATGGGGTGAGCATCGGCTTCACCCCGACCGTGTTCGGCGACACCATCAACCTGGCCATCGCGCCGGAAGTCAGCGCCCTCGATCCCGCCAACAGCATCGTGCTGCAGGGCTTCCGCATCCCGGGCATCACGACCCGGCGCGCCAAGACCACCGTCGAGCTGCGCAACGGCCAGAGCTTCGCCATCGCCGGCCTGATCCGCCGGGAATTCAGCGACAACATGCGGGGCCTCCCAGGGGCTTCGCGCATGCCGGTCTTCGGCGCCCTGTTCCGCTCGACCGGCTATCAGAACAATGAGACCGAGGTGGTCATCATCGTCACGGCTCATCTGGCGAAGCCCACGGACGGGCGGAACCTGCTCGCCCCGACGGACGTGACCCAGGGCCCGAGCGGAGCGAGCCTCTACCTGTCCGGCTCCACCGACCGGCCCGTTCCGACGGACCGGCCGATGGCGAGCCTCGCCGCGCCTCAGGCCCAGCGTCCCGCGCCGGTTGCGGCGGTGACCATGGCCCCTGCGCCACCGCAGCCTGTGGTCGCCGCGCCGGTCACGATCGTCGCCGCGAGCGCGCCAACGGCGAGCCCGCCAGCCCCGCCGATGGTCGCGGCGACCATGGCGCCCGCGCCGCTTCCCGCGCCAAAGCCTGTCGTCGCCGCACCGGTGACGATGGCCGCCACGAGCCCGCCGACAGCGAGCCCGCCCAACCCAGCGAAGGTCGCGGCGCCCCTGCCGGCGATCGTCACGCCGGCCCCGACCGCGCTTCCGGCTCCGGCCCAACGCGCCGCGACCGTCGCGTCGGCGACCATGACCCCCGCACCGCTTCCGGCGCCAAAGCCTGTCGTCGCCGCCCCGGTGACGATGGCCGCCACGAGCGCGGCGCCCCCGCCGAAGGTCCCGGCGACCACCGCCTCGGTCAGCCCGCCTGCAGCCGCGCCGGCCCAGGTCCGCCAGGCCGCGGCAGCCCCCGTCGCCGCGAGCGCCGTGGCGACGAAACCAGCCGTCGCTCCGCAGCCTGTCGCCGCGCCGAAGCCTGCGTCAGCCGCCGAGCCGATCACCGTCGACATGGTGGCCGCCGCGAAGCCGGTGACCATCAACAAGCTCGCGACCACCGCCGCGAGGCCGGCGCTCACGCCCATCAGCAACCCCGCGGCGTCTCCCGCCGTCGGCCGCTAAGGAGCCGATCATGCGAACCCTGATCCTCATGTCTGTCTGCGCCGTCGGCCTTTGCGGGTGCGCCCAGAACCTCGACGCCCCGCTCTCGCCGACCTTCGGCCGGGCCGTGGCCTCGATGGACACCCAGATCATCCCGACGCCGATCTCGAGCGAGCCGCCCTCAGGCTCCGGCGTGCACGGGGCGGCCGCGATCGGCCGCTACGACAAGGGCCAAGTCTACAAGCCGGAAACCCAGAACACGTCCAACGTCACGAGCTACAGCTCGTCTTCCGGCGGCAAGTGAACGTCATGCGGGCCGCGATTTTCTCCAAACTGCTCGCCACCGCGGCCCGCATCCAGAAGTTGCGCGCCGACGAGCGCGGCAACGTGATGATCTACGTCACCCTGACCGGGACCGTGCTCCTGGGGATGATCGGGCTGGCGCTGGACGGGTCCCGCGCGATGATCACCCACTCCGAAGCCCAGGCGGCGGCCGACGCCGCGGCGCTCGCAGGCGCCTCCCAGCTCGACGGACAGACGGGGGCCTGCGCCCGGGCGAAGGCCGAGGCCGGAGTGGTGGCCAACCAGCAGCGCTTCGCGCAGGGCGGGAAGGCCAATGTCACCATCGCCGCCGGCAGTCCGGTCTGCCTGAACGGCCTGCCGGCCAGCGACAGCACGGCGACGAGCGGCTTTGTGACCACCAGCGACCCGGACTCCCGGTACGTGCAGGTCACGACCCAGCAACTCACCCACCAGAACACCCTGCTCGGCGCCGTGAGCTCGGACAACACGGCCCTGATCCAACGCACCGCCACCGCCGGCTTCCGTAGATCGCTCTGCGCCCCGGCGCCGGTCATGACGATCTGCAGCACGGACACGTGGACGCCGGGCGTGGCGTTCGACGCCTGGGGCAATGGCGGCCCCAACAAGGGATTTGTCTGCCTGGGCTGCAACAGCGCCAACGATGTCGAGGCCACTCTGGCGGCCTCGACGCCGCCGTTCTGCGTCACCGACTCGACCGACCCCGCGCCCGGCAACAAGACCGGCAAGGCGCCGGACGGGATCAACACCCGGCTCGGAATCGCCTCGACCACCGCCAGGCCCTCTGACTTGGATATCGTCGACTTCATTCCGTATTCGAATGATCTCAGCGCCGGAACCGGCTGGAACTGCGACGCCTATTGGACCGCCAACCATGCGTCGGACGGTTTCGCAAAGCCGGCGGGATGCACCAGCACCGCCACCACGCTGACCCGCTATGACGTCTACAAGTCCGAGCGCGCCGCCGGGAAGATCCCCGCGCCGGGCCCTGCCGGCAAGACGACGGCGGAAGAGCGACGCCTGATCTACCTGGCCATCATCAACAACTGCCCCACCACCGCGCCGGGCGCGCCCGCCGGCTACATCAAGGCCTTCCTGCTCGGCCCTGCGACAGGGGACAGCGCCAAGCACGTGTACGTCGAGCCGATCGGGCTGGTCACGTCCAAGACCGACCCCTCCGTCATCCACGAAGAAGTCCAGCTTTACAGGTGAACCATGGACCTGCGTAATCACCTGCAGCCGTTGAGAAGCTTCGCCAGCCGTGCGCGGCGATTCCGGCGCAACGAAGACGGCAACGTCATGGTCTACGTGACCCTGACCGCGACCGTGCTCCTGGGCATGATCGGGCTGGCGCTGGACGGGTCCCGCGCGATGATCACCCATTCCGAAGCCCAGGCGGCCGCCGACGCCGCCGCGCTGGCGGCCGCGTCGCAACTCGATGGACAGGCCGGAGCTTGCGCCCGGGCGAAGGCCGAGGCCACGGCGGTGGCCAACCAGCAGCGCTTCGCACAGGGCGGGAAGGCCAATGTCACCATCGCCGCCGGCAGTCCGGTCTGCCTAAACGGCCTACCGGCCAGCGACAGCACGTCGACGAGCGGCTTTGTGACGACGAGCGATCCGGACTCCCGGTACGTGCAGGTCACCACCCAGCAGCTCACCCACCAGAACACCCTGCTCGGCGCCGTGAGCTCGGACAACACGGCCCTGATCCAGCGCACCGCGACGGCGGGTTTCCGCAGGGCGCTCTGCGCGCCCTACCCCGTCATGATGACCTGCGACAACATCCCTTGGGCGCCGGGCGTGGCGTTCGACGCCTGGTTCAATGGCGGCGCCAACAAGGGATTTATCTGCCCGGGCTGCAACAGCGCCAACGATGTCGAGGCCACGCTGGCCGGCGTCACGGCGCCGTTCTGCGTCACCGACAACGCCGACCCCGCGCCCGGCAACAAGACGAGCAAGGCGGTGGACGGGGTCAACACGCGACTCGGAATCGGCTCGACCACCACCAGGCCCTCCGACTTGGACATCGTCGACTTCATACCTTTTTCGAGCGACCTCAGCGGTGGAACCGGCTGGGACTGCGCCGCCTACTGGACCGCCAAACATGCGTCGGACGGTTTCGCAAAGCCGGCGGGATGCACCACCACCACCACCACGCTGACCCGCTATGACGTCTACAAGTCCGAGCGCGCCGCCGGGAAGATCCCCGCGCCGGGCCCTGCCGGCAAGACGACGCCGGCGGAGCGGCGCCTGATCTACCTGGCCATCATGAACAACTGCCCCACGACGGCGCCCGGCACGCCTGCGGGCTACATCAAGGCCTTCCTGCTCGGCCCTGCGACAGGGGCCAGCACAAAGCGTGTCTACGTCGAGCCGATCGGGCTGGTCACGTCCAAGACCGACCCCACCGCTCTCCACGAAGAAGTCCAGCTTTACCGGTGACGCCATGAACCTGATCGCAAACCTTCGACAGTTCAGACGAGATCACAGCGGCGCAGCGCTGGTCGAGTTCACCATTCTCGCGCCGCTGCTGATCAGCCTCATGTGCGGCCTCGCCGAGTTCGGCCAGGTGCTGCGGCAGTACCACATCATGGAGAAGGGCGTCCGCGACGCGGCGCGCTACCTGTCGCGGGTGCCGGCGAACCCGCCCTGCACAGGGATCGCCGACCCCAACTGGGGAACCTACGTCGCCCAGGCCCGCAACCTCGCGGTCTATGGGGTGACCTCGACCGGAACGCCGCTCTTCAACGGCTGGACCAACACCGCGACTGTCTCGGTGCCTGATCCGCCCTGCCTCGCCAATCCGCGCGTCAACGGCGCGGACCTGCCGAGGATCACCGTGACGGCGACGGCGCCCTATGCAGACCTCGGATTGCTGAGCGTCCTTGGCGTCGGCCCGCTCACGCTCACCGTCTCTCACGAACAGCTGAAGGTGTCGTGATGCGCAGTCTTCGGCGAATGCTGCGGGATGAGCGCGGCGCCACCCTGGTGGAAACGACGATCATCTTCCCGCTCGTGCTGATCCTGACCTTCGGCCTGGTCGAGTTCGGCAACGCCTTCTGGCAATACCACGCCGCCGAGAAGGCGACCGCGGTGGGCGCGCGCTGGCTCTCGACCCGGCACGGCGTGCGTGGAACGGCCGCGCTGACGAATGAACTCTATACCGCTCCGGTGCCGGACTGCTTCGTCAACTCCGGCGACACGCCGGGAACCGCCTGCTCGCAGGTGGCCGGAGCCACGGCCTGGAGCCAGACCTGCAGCGGATCCGGCGGCGGCTCGTGCAGCAGCACGGTCATGGCCGACCTGCTCGCCCAGATGCAGGCCTACGCCCCCTTCATCACGGCCGCGAACGTCAACGTGCAGCTGCGCGGATCCACCATGGGCTTCGTCGGACGTGGACGCGCGGTTCCGCTGATCACCGTCCGCACCACCGGCCTCACCTACAACTTCATCACCCTGGACGCCCTGCTCGGCTTAGGCCCGCTCACCATGCCCGGCTTCGCAAGCACGTTCGTCGCAGAAGACCAGAAAGAAGGACCCGGCATATGAAACAGGCTCGCAAGATTCTGCTCGCCGGCGCAGGCGAGGAACTCCGCCTCATGCTGGACCGCGCCTCCAGCAGCCTGCCCGCGATCCAGATCGACGAGGCGCCCAGCGCTGAGCCGCAGATGCTGAACGGCAAGGCCGTGGCCTGCGACGTCCTGCTGGTGGAGGTCGACCTGAGTTCGGCGGCCTCGACCGACGCCTTCACGCGGCTCGTCGCAGCCACCACGGAGCGCAAGATCATCGCCGCTGCGCGCAACGCCGGCCCTGAGGATGTCCGTCGGCTCTTCCGTGCGGGCGCCGCCGACGTGCTCACCACGCCGTTCACCGCGGGCGCCCTTCAGGCCGCGCTGGGCGAGATCCTCCAAACCAGCGACAATTCAGGCGCCCGCGGACGGATCATCACCGTGGTTCGCGGCTGCGGCGGGGTGGGCGCGACGACGGTGGCGCTGAACCTGGCGGCCCTGATGGGGCGGCCCCAGCGCAAGTCGCCGCAGTCGAGAAAGTCGACCGCCCTCCTGGACCTCGACCTGCAGTTCGGCGACGCGGACCTGGCGCTCAACCTCGAGCCGCGCAGCACCCTGGTCGACGTCCTTCGCGCCGAGCAGAGGTTCGACGGACGCCTGCTGCACAGCGCCATGGTGGAGCACAGCTCCGGCCTGCGGTTGCTCGCCGCCCCGCCGAAACTGGTTCCGCTGGACGCTCTGACCCCGGCCTTCGCCTCTCAGATCCTCGCCCAATCCGCCCAACTGCACGACTACACCTTTGTCGACCTCCCCTGCGTCTGGACGGATTGGACGCTGCCGATCCTGCGGCAGTCATGCCTGCTGATCCTGCTCGCCCCGCCCACGGTGCAGGGCGCGATCGGCGCCAAACGCGTCCTCGACGCGATGGGCGAGGCGAATGTCGAGACGCCTACCCTGTTCGTGCTCAACAAGCTGGCCGGCATGGTCGAAGCGTTCGAGAAGCCCTCCCGCATCGGCAAGTCGCTGAACCGCACCGTTGATGCAGCGCTTAGCCTCGACGCGACCGCCACGCGCGCCTTCGACCGTGGCGTGCTGCTCGCCGACGCCTTTCCGAACGCCCGCCTGACCCGCGAACTGCGCGCGCTGGCCACCAAGATCGAACTCAACCTCACCCACGCCGAGCAACGTCAGCTCGAGCTCACAGGAGCGGCAGCATGAGACTTTCGTTTACCGACGCGATCGTGAAACCGCGCCACACCCTCACCGCCGAACCCGTCGAGGAGCGGAGCTTCCACAACACGCCGCCGTTGGCGCAGAATTCGCCCGCCGACGACGCCTATCTGCAGCTCAAGACCGACATGCACCGGCGGCTCATCGAGGCCATGAACCTCGTCGGCCTCGATCGCCGCCCGGTGGAGGAGGTGAAGGCCGAGGTGGCCGAACGGGTCGCCGCCCTCCTGAAGGAGGACGCCCGGCCGCTGAACGGCGCTGAGATCAGCCGGTTGAACGAGGACATGCTGCACGAACTGCTCGGCTATGGGCCGCTCGAGCCTCTGCTGCGTGACCCGGACGTCTCCGACATCCTGGTGAACACCGCCCGCGAGGTCTACGTCGACCGCTTCGGCAAGCTCGAGCTCACCCCCATCAAGTTCGCCGACGAACAGCACCTGATGCGGGTGATCGAGCGGATCGTCGACCGCGTCGGGCGGCGGGTGGATGAATCCCAGCCGATGGTGGACGCCCGCCTGCCTGACGGCTCGCGGGTCAACGCCGTGGTGCCGCCGGTCGCCGTCGACGGCGCCATCCTGTCGATCCGGCGCTTTGCGCGCGTGCCCTTCAACCTGGAACGCCTGGTGACCAATGGCACCATCACGGCGCCGGTGGGCGATCTGCTGAAGGGCCTGGTGCAGGCCAGGCTCAACATCCTGATCTCCGGCGGCACCGGGACCGGCAAGACCACCCTCTTGAACGCCATGTCGCACGGCATCAGCGACGCCGAGCGGATCGTCACCATCGAGGACGCCGCCGAGCTGCAGCTGCAGCAGCGCCACGTCGTGCGGATGGAGACCCGGCCGCAGAACGTCGAAGGCCGCGGCGAGATCACCCAGCGCGACCTCGTCAGGAACGCCCTGCGGATGCGCCCCGACCGGATCGTCCTCGGCGAAGTCCGCGCCGGCGAGGCCTTCGACATGCTGCAGGCGATGAACACCGGCCATGACGGCTCTCTGACCACTGTCCACGCCAACACGCCGCGCGACGCCCTTTCCCGCATCGAGCAGATGATCGGCATGTCCGGCATCGACGTGTCCCCGCGCTCCATGCGCGCGCAGATCGCCAGCGCCATCAATGTGGTCGTTCAGCTGCGCCGCTTTTCCGACGGTTCGCGCCGGGTGGTCAGCCTGCAGGAGATCGAGGGCATGGAGGGCGACGTCATCACCATGCAGGAGATCTTCCGCTTCGATCAGACCGGGATCGAGGCGGACGGCCGGGTTCAGGGGCGTTTCGCCTGGACCGGCATCCGGCCCCGCTTCTTCGAGAGCTTCAAGGCCCAGCGCATCGCCGTCCCCACGGCCCTCGTCGAAACCGCAGGGTGAGCCGCCATGAGCACCTTCCTGGAGTATCTGCTCTACGCCGCAGCCTTCATCGCCGTCGTGCTCGCGGTGGAGGGGATCGGACGCCTGCTGCGCAGCAGCCTGGGTGAAGAGCGAGTCATCAGCCAACGCCTGGCTAAAAGCAGGGCGCGCGCCATGGCGCAGGTCGAGGATGAGGCGCAGGGAAAAGAGCGGATCTCGGCAAGCCTCACCGCGCGCTTCCCCCGTCTCCGGGCGGCGCTGGCGCGGGCCGACGCCCGGTTCAGCGCGCTGCAGCTGGTGATCGGCGCGACGGCGCTCTTCGTCGTCGTCCTCCTGCTATTATCGATGGCCGGAGCGCCGCGGCTGATCGCCTTTGCGGCGGCGACGGCCATGGCCACGGGCACGCCCTATCTGGTGCTCACGAGCATGGCGAGCCGACGGCGCAAGCGTTTCCTCGACCAACTGCCCCAGGCGGTGGACCTGATCGCCCGCAGCCTGCAGGCCGGCCATCCCGTGACCACCGCCATGTCCGCCGTCGGCCAGCGCATGTCGGCGCCGCTCGGCACGGAATTCCGGCTGGTGATGGAGGAGATGACCTACGGGCTCGACCGGGACGAAGCCCTGGCGAACATGCTCCAGCGCTTCCCGGTGGCCGAGCTGCGCATGTTCGTGGCCTCGATGGAGGTCACGCGCGAGAGCGGCGGCAACCTGGCGGAGGTCTTCCTCAAGCTCGCCGACGCGATCCGCGCCAAGGACCACCTGCGCCGCAAGGTCCACGCCATCTCGGCGGAGGGGCGGATGAGCTTCTGGGTCGTCACCAGCCTTCCGGTCTTCGTGGCCGCCGCCCTGCTTCTGCTTCGGCCGACCTTCTTCAGCGACGTCGTCGCCGATCCATTGTTCTGGCCGATGATGTCCTTCGCCCCCATCACCCTGACGATCGGCGCCACCATGATCTGGCGCATGGTCAACCTTAAGATCTGAGGAGGCCGCCCGTGGACCTGCTGTTCGTGATCAGCATCACCGCCCTGTCGCTTCTCGTCATGGGCGTCGCGCTCGCGATGATCGTACTGAGCGACTCCTCCGCCAACCTGCGTCTGGCGCGTCACGGCCGGCTCGGCGCGCCGGTGCATCGCAACGCTCGGCGGATACGCCTGACCGAGACGCTGAAGCGCGTCGGCGCGGTCGCGGGCCGGGGCAGCCTCGAGGGCGTCCAAAGGGCCTCCCTGCGCGCCAAGCTCCTCCAGGGCGGCTTCTACGCCGACCACGCGGTGGAGGCCTTCTTCGCCATCCGCGTCGTGACAGCGCTGGGCCTCGGCATTCTGGCGATGGCCGCCGTCCTCCTGCTCCGGCCGCCGGGTCCGCTGACTGGACTGCTGGTGACCATGCTAGGAACCTGTATTGGCCTCTACCTGCCCAACTTCCTGCTGCGGCAGCGCATCGCCAAACGCCGCCGTGCGATGATGATCGGCCTTCCGGATGCGGTCGACCTGATGGTCGTCTGCCTGGAGGCCGGCGGCACGCTGAGCTCGGCCATGCAGCGGGTGGAGAGCGAGTTTCGCGAGCTTCACCCGGTGATCTCCGAACAGCTGGGGATCGCGCTCGCCGAGATCCAGGCGGGCTCCAGCCGGGGCGACGCCCTCACCCGCCTCGGCGACCGCGCGGGCTCGGAGGAGATCAACGCCCTGGTGACCATGCTCGTGCAGTCCGAGGCGCTCGGGGCCAGCGTCGCGCAGACCATGCGCGTCTTCGCCGAACAGACCCGGCAAGCGCGCTACCTGGACGCCGAGCGGCGCGCCTCGGAGCTGCCGGTGAAAATATCCATCCCTCTGGTCCTCTTCATCTTCCCCGCGCTGATGACGGTGATCTTTACGCCGCTGATCATCCGCATCATGCGACAACTGCTGACCTCCGGCGCCGGCGCCGGCTGAGATCATGTCGCTCATCGCTTTACTGGCGTTCAACGCCGTCCTGCTGTGCGCGGCGGTGTCCGACGTGCGCCACTATCGGATCCCCAACCTGGCGCCGGCCTTGCTGGCGATCGCCGGCCTGGTCCTGGCGGCGCCGCACAGCATCGGGGAGGCGCTGAGCCGCGGCGGCTCGCTGGCGGTGATCAGCCTGATCGCCGGCGCGCTCTGGCTGCGCGGCCTGCTGGGCGGCGGCGACCTGAAGCTGTTGATGGCCTGCGCCGTCTGGATCCCCCTCGGCGGCCTTTCCACCTTCGCCCTCGCGCTCGGGCTGGCGAGCGGCGTGCAGGGACTTGCGACCCTGACGTTCGTGCGGGTGATCCAACGGACCCCGGCCGCCAGCGCCGTTCGCGAGCGGGTGCCCTATGGACTGAGCATTGCGGCCGCGGGCCTGGTCTGGAGCCTCGCCAGCTCCGGGCACGGCCTGGCCGTCTGAACCTTGCGCGACGACGCCAGCCCAACATCCTCGCGAAGATACTAAGCTTGCTATCCTATTTCGACTTCGGTTGTAAGTCGAAGGCTACACTCGATAAGTGTATTCGGTCACGAACGGGTCCGGAACACACCAGGCGCCGCCTTCATTCCGAATATTCCGCAGCCAGGCTTAACTTTTGTTCGGTTGCCAGCGCTCCTGCACTCTTACCGATTCAGGTCACGCGGGCCTCACAACCCGCCGTCCATCGGACGCGACGGTTGAACCGTCGACACTGCGAGTTGGGGGCTGGTGATGAATTTGAACGACGACATGCTTGCGCTCACGCCCAAGCTCCGCGCCTACGCCTGGGTCCTTACGCGCGGAACCTGCGACGCCGACGATCTCGTCCAGGAGACCCTGATGCGCGCGTGGCAGTTCCGGCACACCTTCCGCCCCGGATCGAATCTGAAGGCCTGGATGTTCCGGATCCAGCGCAACGCCTACCTCGCGGGCCTTGCCGGCAAGCCGAAGATCGTTGCCGATATCAACGACCTGTTCGCGCGCCGACTGGCGCAAGAGGCCGATCAGGAGTGGCGCGTGCGGTTCGGCGAGATGCTCGGCGCGCTCGCCCAGCTCCCGGAGCAGAACCGCGAAGCCCTGCTCCTCGTGGCCAGCACCGGCTTCACCTACGACGAGGCCGCGCACGTCTGCGACTGCTCGATCGGCACCATCAAGAGCCGCGTGAGCCGCGCCCGTGAGCGGCTGGCCGAACTCATGGACACAGACCTCACCTATCAAAGAGCAAGGGTCATGGCGGGCGCGAAGGCGACGTCGCGAACGGGCCTTGCGGCCTCGTAAAACGCTTCGCCTCCGAAGGCGGCGCGATCTCTCGAATTGAGCTCTCGGGTCCGCGGGTGTTGCCGAAACCGGACGATCTCCCGCCGGCATCGGCAACGCCGCGAACACGCCATCGCGGCTAGGCTGATCCGGATGTTTTCGATGTCCAGACCAACCTGCCTGCGCGCGCTCGCCGCCCTCCTTCTCCTGCTTGTCGCCGGCCCCGCGCTGGCGGACGATCCCCAGTCCGGCCCATGGTCCGGCGACGGCGGCGCGCCGGACTTCTACCATTGGACCGCGCGCCTGCCGGACAAGCCAGGCGCCATGCTGCGGCAGGAACCGCTCACCGCCGCGGCCATGACCTCCGCAGGCGAGGCGCGACGGATCCTCTACAGCTCGCGGAGCATCGTCGCCGATGCGCCGATCGCCGTATCGGGAACCATCTACCTGCCGCCCGGGCCGGCGCCGGCCGGCGGCTGGCCGGTGGCGGCCTGGGCGCATGGGACGGTGGGCGTGGCGGATCCCTGCGCCCCCTCGCTCGCCGGCGAGTCGGCGCGCAACGTCGCCTATCTGAACCGCTGGCTCTCGGCCGGCTTCGCCGTGGTCGCCACCGACTACGAAGGCCTCGGTACGCCGGGGGCGCACCCTTACATGAACTTCCGGGCCGAGGCGCGCGGGGTGCTGGACGCCGTGCGAGCCGCCCTCGCCGCAGACCCCGCACGGCTCAGCAACAGGGTGGTGATCGTCGGCCACTCCCAGGGCTCCGGGGCCGCCATCGGCGCGGCCTACCTGGCCCCCGAATACGCCGCCGAGGTGCATGTCCTCGGCGTCGTCGCCACCGGCCTGGTGATCCAGATGGTCGACCCGGCCGGGGCGGCGCAGCTGGCGATCCCGCCGTGGGAGAACCCGCCCTACACCCAGGCTGCGTTCGACATCCTCTACTTCCTCGGGCTCGACCGCTCCTTCGATCCGACCCTGTCGCCCGACGACTGGATGACCCCGGCCGCGCAGCCCGCGCTGAAGGCCGCGCTCACCCGCTGCTTCCGCGACGTGGTTGCGGTCGCGAAGGAGACCGGGCTTTCGACCGCCACCGCCTTCCGCCGCAGCCTGGAGCCGATAGCGGCGCGCGAGCCGGCCCATGCCTACCTGCCCGACGCGCGCCTGCACGTGCCGATCTTCGCCGGCATCGGCCTGGCCGACCGGATGGCGGGGCTTGAGGGCCAGTACAACTTCGTCTCGGCGGCCTGCCACGCGGGCGTGCCGGTGACCTGGCGCTACTATCCGCGGGTCGGCCATTCGGGCGTGGTGAACGTCGCCCTCGCCGACAGCCTGCCCTTCGCCAAGGCGCTGCTCGCAGGTCAGGTCCCCGCCGGCGACTGCGCCGGTCTGAAGCCGCCCGGCCCCCTGCAGTCGCCGGATCCGGCCATCCCGATGAACGACTAGATGACGCCGAAGGCCTCGAGATGAGACACCGGCGACTGGAGCCGGTGAGCCAGGCGACGCTGGACGCCGCCCTGGCGCGGACCCCGCTCGACCATTTCGTGATCTGGGACGGATCGTCCTGCGGCGTTCAGGCGAACTCGCTCCGCTCTCGCGCGCTCTCCTGCGTCACCGAGATCTGGTCTCCCCTGTCGATGCGCGCCCTCCTGCAGCGGGCGGCCTGCATCGGCGGCGAGCTGGGGCTCGACCCGGACACGGTGCGCAGCGCCGTGCGCATGCATCAGTCCGCCCGGCCCGCCGCCTACCTGCTCGTCCGCCGCACCTTGAGCGGCGACTACATGGCCGTCACGGACGTTCCCTGGCCGGCGGCGACCCTGGCGCCGCTGCGCGCCGGCGATCTTGTCCTCGACCGCAAGGGAAGGGCCTTCGGCAGGCCGGCGCCGCCAGACCTCGCCGCCGGCCCGCCGGAGGCGCATGCCCACGGGACGCCTGCGCTGCGCGCGGTTCGCTAGTTGTCGTTACCAAGAAGGTTGTTCACCCTCTGCCAGGGGGTGAAGCCTTTGATGCCGGAGTGGGGTCGGGTGAGGTTGTAGCTGTCGGTCCAGGGTCCGACGGCCTTTGATCGCTCCGCCGACGAGCCGTAAGGCTTGGCGTAGGCCCACTCGCGCAGACTGGTCTGGATGAAGCGTTCGGCCTTGCCGTTGGTCCTAGGCGTGTAGGGGCGGGTTCGGACGTGACGCGCGCCGGCGGTCTGCAAGGCTTTGGCGAAGAGCTTGGAGCGATATGCCGAGCCGTTGTCGGTCATCACCCGTTCGACGGTGACGCCGTGGCGGGCGAGCCAGGCCAGGGCGCGCTCGAGGAAGGCCGTGGTGTCCTCCTTGCGCTCGCTAGGCAGGATCTCGGTGTAGGCCAGGCGCGAGGCGTCATCGACGCAGACGTGCAGGAAGTCCCAGCCGGCTCCCCGGGATGCGCCTTTACGGCGGTCGCCGGTGATGCGGTGGCCTTCCACGTCGAAGCGGCCGAGCTTCTTGATGTCGAGATGGATCATCTCGCCGGGTCGCGAGCGCTCGTAACGGATCACCTCGGGCCGGGGCTCCAGCGCCGTCAGCTTGCCCAGCCCCAGCCGGCGAAGGATCACGCCCACCGTCGAGCGCGCCATGCCCAGGGCCTGGGCGATCGCCGGCCCGGTCATCCGCTGGCGGCGCAGCTGCTCGATCTGCATCACCCGCGGTTGCGACGTCCTGCGCGGACATCGTCGGGGCGCCGAGCTGCGATCGGTGAAGTCTTCGCTCGGCCCCCGACGACGCCGGCCCACCCATTTGCGGGCCGTCCGCACCGAGACCCCAGCCGCTTCCGCCGCAGCTGCCACCGACCAGCCTTCATCTACGATCCGAGACACCATCAGGGCTCGACCACGCGGCGTCAGCCGCGCATTCTTATGGACGTTCATCCGGGGAGTTCCGGTGGAAGTGGAGTGTTGCAACCCCAGCTTCGTTCAGACCCCTCCCCGGGTGAACAACCTTCGTAGCTTCGACAACTAGTCCGCCCACCGTATTCCCAGCGCCAAATCGACGACGCCGCCCGAACGGCCGTTGCCACCCCATCGCTTTAATGACACCGTTTGCGTTGCATTATTGCAAAGACTGGCGAGCAAGCCGGCTTTGGTGAGGAAGCGCGGCTCCGTGACAGGAGCCCGGAGGACGCGTGGAATGTTCTTGAGCGAATTCAAGCTGAGCTGGCAACCGCTGCTGGCGGCGAGCATCGGGCTCGGGCTCGGCTCAGCCCTTGGCCACTACACCTTGGGCCTGTTCGGGCCGGCGCTGATCGCTGAATTCGGCTGGTCGAAGGCGCAATTCGCCCTGATCGGCTCCATGCCGCTCGCCACCCTGTTCCTTGTGCCCTTCGCCGGCAGGTTCACCGATCGCTTCGGGACCCGCACGGCGGCCATGGTCGGGTTCACCGCGCTTCCGCTGGGTTTTCTGGCGTTCGCGATGATGAGCGGAAACATTGTCCAGTTCTTCGCAATCTGGCTGCTGCAGCACGTCTTCGCGATCCTGACCACCTCAATGGTGTTCTGTCGGGTCGTCGCGGAAAAATTCGACAAGGCGCGCGGCATAGCCCTCTCGCTCGTCATGACCGCGCCGCCGCTTGCGGGGGCGATCGCAGCGCCCATGCTCGGCCAACTGATCGAAACCGAGGGCTGGCGGGCCGGATATGTCGCGCTGGCGTTGGTGACCGCCGCCGGGGGCCTGGTGGCCATCGTGATGATGGGACGAACAAGGCGCGACAAGCCCACGCAGAAGACCGAGTTGCGCCTCACCCGAAAAGAACTCGGCCAGCTGCTGCGCCATCCCACCCTGATCCTGATCCTGGCCGGCATGTTGCTGGTCAACATCCCGCAGGTGGTCGCCTCATCGCAGCTCAAGCTGATCGTGATGGACAGAGGCGTGGCGAGCGACGCGGCCACATGGATGCTCTCGCTCTATGCGATCGGCGTCATGGTCGGCCGCATCCTCAGCGGCCTCGCGCTCGATCGCATCCAGCCCCATCTGGTGGCGATCGCGGCGCTGGGATTGCCGGCGTTCGGCTATCTCGTCTTCGCCTCGCCGCTCACCGCCATCCCGATCCTGTCGCTGGCGGTGATGGTGATCGGGCTCGCCCAGGGGGCCGAGAGCGACATTGGCGCCTACCTGATATCCCGCCGGTTCGACATGAAGAACTTCAGCCTGCTGCTGAGCTGCGTGACCGCCATGATCGGCTTCGGCTCGGCCGTGGGGTCGTTCATCCTCAGTTTCACACACCAGTTCATGGGCGGCGACCGGCCCTTCCTGCTGGTCGCGGCAGGCGCCACGATTGTCGGGGCGATCCTGTTCGCCATGACCGGCGGCCGACGGGCGCGAGCCGGCACGCCGGATGCGTTCGCCGAGGAGAAGACGATCGAACAGGCGATCGCCGGCGAGATCGGCTGAATGCGGCGGACGGGACCTTCCCGTCCGCCGCGCAGCGATCAGTAGCGATAGAGGGCGGTGACGCCGATCGTCCGCGGGCGGTAGGTCTCGCGGTAGTAGAGCAGCGAGCCGACGCCGTCGTTGGACCGGCTGAGCGCCGCGTGAGAGTTGAGCGCATTGTCCACAAAGGCCGAGAGGTCGACCTTGTCGAACCGCACGCCCGCCCGCAGCGACAGCTCCCCGCTCGAGGCCAGGGCCGGAAGCCCGGGGTCATAGCCGAAGGCGTTCGGGTTGGGCGAATAGCCCTTGGACTGGTAGCTGTAGTCCGCCCGGCCGTAGGCCGTCATGGTTTCGGTGACGGGACGCTCGGCCGCGACGTAGGCGGATCCCGTCCAGGCCGGCCCCCCGATCTTGTCGCCCTCTTCCCGCAGGACCAGGCCGTTGCCGCCCAGGATGTCCTCGTCGAAGCTCGTGTTGTTGTAGCCGACGTTGAGCCCGAGAGTGACGCCGGCGGTCGGCGTGAAGGCCAGCTGCAGGTCGACGCCCTTGCCGGTCGCTTCGCCGAGGTTGTCGACGTAGGAGAAGCTGCACCGCGGCAGCCGGATCGACTGCTGGATGTTCTTCCACTTCACGTAATAGGCGTTGACGTCGAACTGCAGCTTGCCGCCGCCGACCACGCCCTTGCTGCCCAGTTCGTAGCTCCAGAGGGAGTCGGACTCGAAGCCGAGCGGGCTGGCGCTGATGCCGAGGGTCGCCAGGTCCGCCGCGCAGAAGGTGGGATCGACCGGCAGCTGGCCGCCGCCCGGGCGGAAGCCCTTGCTGGCCGAGGCGTAGACCATCTTGTGATCGTCCAGGTCGTACTGCAGCCCGACCTTCGGCGTGAAGGAGCTTTCGCTGGTCTGCGCCGTGGAGACCGTCCGCCGGCCGCTGTTCACCGGGCCGTCGCGCGTATCGGTGAAGTCGAACTTGACCTCCGTGTAACGGGCGCCGGCGGTAAGCTTCAGCTTGTCGTTGACGTGCCAGTCCAAGGTGCCGAAGCCGGCGTACTGCTTCTCCCGCGCCGCGACGCCTTCATAGAGGTTGTAGCGTCCGAGGTACTGCTGGACTCCTCGGGACAGGACGCCAGGCCTTAGGCTGGAGCCGGTCAGGTTCTGAAAGTCCTGCTTGGTGTTCGAGTAATAGGCGCCGAGCGTCCACTCCAGCGCCTGGCCCGGCGCATAGGACTGCAGCCGCACCTCCTGGATCAGGTTCTTCTGGCCCGTGTTCAGCAGGGTCGCCGAGTTGTTCGGGTCCTTGTTGTTGTAGGTCCCGAATTCGCTGCCCGAGCGCAGGAAAGTCTGGAAGGTCAGATAGTTGAGGTCCTTGGCGTTGCTGCGATCGAAGTAGGAGGTGTTCGAGATCAGCGAGATGTTGCCGAAATCGTACTGCGCCTTCAGCGCCGAGAGGGTGAACCGGTCCCGCTCCGGCTCGGGAAGCGCCGGTCCGGCGACATAGTCGGCCGAGCCCAGGTCGCTGAACCCTTCCCAGAGCTGGTCGCGGCCGCCCGACCGGACCTCCTGATAATAGACGGAGGGCGTGAGGCTGAGGGCCTCGATCGGCTTCCAGGTGACGGCCAGGCGGGCGGTCTTCGTGTTCTGCCAGTTGATGTCCTTGTTGAGGACCGTCGAATTCGTCCCCGACGGGCCGATCAGGTCGACATAGCCGCCGTCGCGCCGGACGGAGGCGCTGGCCCGGAAGGCCACTGTGTCGTTGATCGCGCCGCCCAGCGCGGCGCCGAACTCGCCGCTCTCGGAGCCGTTCTTGGTGGTCGCCAGTTCGGCCCGCACATAGGCCTCCGGCTTGCCGAACTTGGGCTGCGGGGTGAGGAACCGCACCGCGCCGCCCTCGGCGCCCGCGCCGAACAGCGTGCCCTGCGGTCCGCGCAACACCTCGACCCGCTCAAGATCGAAGATCTTCGGATAGGGATTGCCGCTGAAGTAGCCGACGCTGCGGATCATGACCGGCGTGTCGTCGATATAGATGGCGGTCGTCGCGGCGCCCACGTCCGAGGCGATGCCGCGGATCGAGATGTTGGCGCCGTTGTTGCCGGAAACGCCCGAGGTGCGGGCGAACCGCAGCGACGGCGTCAGCCGGGCGATGTCGTCGATCTGGCGGATGCCCTGGGCGTCCATCACCGCCTGCGAATAGCTGGTGATGGAGATCGGGACCTCGAGGATGTTCTGGGCGCGGCGCTGCGCCGTCACGACCACCTCGTCGATCGTCGTGGCGTCCTCCGCCTGGGCGAACGCCGGCGCCGCCGCGGCGACCGCGCCGGCCAGCAACATCATCTTGAAACGGTAAGAGCCCGATCGAGCCGGCTCACCCCCAGAACGCAACGCACGCATCATCTACCCCCGCTTGCCGTTTTGGCGTTTGGCTAAAGACGACCTGTGATTATCGCGCCGCGCCCCGCGGCCTTATAGCTTCCACGTTCAAGTCGTTATAAATCTGCAACCTGTTCAATTCAGAAGCACGAGTGAGTTTTAAAATATCAACTCGATCTTATAAAGTATATATTGAGCAACGATCGCGACCGGATCGGAGTTTTCTCCGTCCGGTCTTGCAGCGATACGTCCGGCAGACTGGGCCCGAAAACCTCGCCCAAGCCAGATGTGTTCGATCAGCGAACCAATGTCTGCAAATCGTGCAGGCAGCATATTCCTGGAGCCCCGGAGTGACTGTTGCCGGCTTCTGCGAAGGGCGTTGCCGTATCGGCCACACCCTTGAGGCGCTTTTCGCTGGTAACGCGATCTGCAGGCGGCATTTCATCTGCAGATGGGTCGCAGGACAACGCGACCCTGCCGCGCACCATTGTTCACTAGTCGAACGGCTTAATTGGAAGATCCATGATCAGCGCCGAGAAGAACGCTCTGATGACCCAGGTCGGGCCGGACAAGCCGGCGGGCCGCCTGCTGCGGGCCTACTGGCAGCCGGTTGCGCTGGCGGACGAGCTGGACCCGCAGCGGCCGCTGAAGGCGCTCAGGCTGCTCGGGCAGGACCTGGTGCTGTTCCGCGACGAGGCCGGCCGGCTCGGCCTGATCGACCGCGACTGTCCCCACCGCGGCGCGGACCTGGCCTTCGGGCGTCTTGAGGATGGGGGGCTCCGCTGCCCCTTCCATGGATGGCTGTTCGACGTCGACGGTCGCTGCCTCGAGACACCGGCCGAGCCGCCCGGCTCCAAGCTGTGCAGCCAGATCCGCCAGGGCAGCTATCCGGTGGTCGAACGCAGCGGGATCATCTTCGGCTACCTGGGCGAAGGCGCCCCGCCGGCCTTCCCGGCGTTCGACTGCTTCCTGGCGCCGGACACCCACACCTTCGCCTTCAAGGGGCTGATCGAGTGCAACTGGCTGCAGGCCCTGGAAGTCGGCCTGGATCCCGCCCACGCCTCCTTCCTGCACCGCTTCTTCGAGGACGAGGACACCTCCCAGGCCTACGGCCGGCAGTTCCGCTCCGCCTCGATGGGCACGGACATGCCGATGACCCGGGTGCTGCGCGAGTATGTGAACCCGACCATCGAGGTCGAGCCGACCGACTACGGCCTGCGCATCGTCGCCCAGCGGGAGATCGATGAGGCCCGCACCCATGTCCGCGTCACCAACCTGACCTTCCCGCAGGCCTTCGTCATCCCGATGAGCGAGGAGATGACGATCAGCCAGTGGCACGTGCCGGTCGATGACGTGTCCTGCTACTGGTACGCCATCTTCACCAGCTTCGGCGCAGCCGTTGATCACGCCCACATGCGCGAGCAGCGGCTGGAGCTCTACGAGCTGCCCGACTATCGGCCGCGCCTGGGGCGCGCCAACAACTACGGCTTCGACCTGAAGCAGCAGCAGACCCAGACCTATACGGGCATGGGACACGACATCAACGTGCACGACCAATGGGCGATCGAGTCCCAGGGGCCCATCCAGGACCGCACTCGCGAGCATCTCGGACAGTCGGACAAGGCGATCGTCGCCTATCGGCGCCTGCTGCTTGCCGCCATCGAGGACGTCGCCGCCGGACGCCGGCCGATCATGACGCCGACGCCGGACGAGGCCTCGGCCTTGCGCGGACCTGCGGCGATCGACGGCATCTGCGATCCGGCGCGAGCGCGCGACTACTGGGTCCAGCTGGACGGCGAGCGCCGGGCGGGCGCCGCCTGGTCTCAGCTGGAGCCAGCCTCCTGAACCCGCTGCGATGACATCCGTCCGGCGCCTCTACGTCCTGCTCTGCGGCTTCGAGATCATGCGCAAGACGATCTCGACCCGCGACCGTGGGGACCGGTTCGTGCTCAGCGAGCCGATCTCGGCCTATCTGCTCGACACCACCGAGGGCTGGATCCTGCTCGACGCCGGCTTCGACCGCGCCGCCATCGCCGGCCCGCAGGAGGTGCAGGCCTTCTTCGACCGCACCGGCTGCTACCCGCCCGTCGTCGGCGACGACCACCTGATCGAACGCCAGCTCGCCGAGATCGGCGTCGCCCCGGGCGAGATCCGCAAGGTGGTGCTCAGCCACATGCACAACGACCACACCGGCTTCCTGAAGCAGACGCCCCAGGCCGAGATCTGGGTGCAGCGCGCCGAACACGAACACGCCCATGAGCCCGGCCTGCCCGGCTGCTTCAGCCCGGCGGACTATCGCGACCTCGGCCTCGACTGGCGCCTGGTCGACGGCGACTGGGAGGTGATCCCGGGCCTGCGGATGGTCAGCACCCGCGGCCATACGCCGGGACACCAGTCCGCCGTGGTCGAGCTGCCGAACACCGGCTGGGTGGTTCTTCCCTTCGACGTCGGCGACCTCGCCGAGAATTTCGAGGACGAGGTGCTGCCGGGCGCCTCCTGCGACGACGCCGCCGCCCTGGCCGCCATTCGGCGCATCAAGGGCCTCGTCGCCGAGCACAAGGCGCAGATGATCCTGTTTCACGACCCGACGGCGATCCAGTCCTTGCGCCTTGCGCCAGCCTTCTATGACTGAGCCCTTCCATGGCTGAAGCATGACCCGATTGCTCGAACAGCACGCCCGCGCCCGCGCCGAGAATCCGGTCGGACGGGACTTCTCGGAAGCCCTGGCGCGGGGCCTGTCGGTGATCGGCCTGTTCGGCCCCGATACGCCGGCCCTGACCCTGAGCGACGCGGCCAAGCGCCTCGACCTGCCGCGCGCCACGGTGCGCCGCGCCCTCATCACCCTGGTCGCCCTGGGGTTCGCGGAGGAACGCGAGCGGTTCTACCGGCTGACGCCCAAGGTCCTGCGCCTGGCCAGCGCCTATCTCGGCGCCAGTTTCGCCAGCACCTTCTTCCAGCCGGCCTGCACCAGCCTGTCGGCCCGGCATGGCGAGACCTTCTCCCTGGCCATGCTCGACGGCGACGACGCGGTGATGGTCGCCTACGCCACGCCGCGCCGGCTCTACGACGGCGGCGGCCTGGGGCTGCGCATGCCCGCCTTTTGCTCGGCCGTCGGCCGCGTCCTGCTGGCCGGGGCCGCCCCGGAAGAGCGCGAGGCCTACCTCAAGCGCCTGACGCCGGCGCAGGTGACCCGCCACACCGTCACCGGCAAGGCCGCCCTGCGCCGCATCCTCAACCAGGTGGAGCAGGACGGCTACGCCCTGGCCTCGGAAGAGGCGGAGGAGGGTTTCCGCTCGCTCGCGGTGCCGATCGTCCACCCGGCCGGCGTCGCCCGCTACGCCCTCAACGTCGGCCGCGTGGTGAGCGCCCCGGCCGACGACCTGACCCGCTTCCTGCCCATCCTCAAGGAGGCCGCGCGGGAGCTTCAGGCCCAGCTCATCTGACTGAGCGGCGCCTCCGCCAGCGCGCGCCCCTTCCCCTTCATTTGGTAAAGTCCAAGCGCTCGAGTTCGGCTTTACTGTCGAGGCCAAGCTTATCGGGGAGACCTGAGCCATGGATCTCGACGCCGACACCGCCCTTTCCTCCACCGTCGAGGCCGCGCGCCTGGAGCTGTCGCCGATCGAGCCGTCCTGGATCCTGGCCGGCGCGCCGCGGGCGCGTTGCGCCGTGCTCAGCCGATCGCGCGACAGGAGCGCCTGCACCGTCGTCTGGGATTGTACGGCCGGCGAATTCAACTGGAGCTACGTCGACGACGAGACCGTGCACATCCTTGAAGGCGAAGCGATCGTCGATGACGGATCGGGCCCCCGGACGATCCGTCCCGGCGACGTCGTGCTCTTCGAAGCGGGCTCGACCTGGCGCTGGTGGGTGCCGAAATACGTGAAGAAGGTGGCCTTCCTGCGCCTTCCGATCCCGCGCCCGACGATCATGGGAATTCGCGCCTTTCGCAAGCTGAAGGGCGTGTTGTCCGGCAAGCCACAACAGGCGGCCCTCGCCTGACTGACGATCTGGCGCCCGGCGCAATTGAGCGCCTTCGCCGCTGACTATGCGTCCTCCTTGCCATAGGGGAGTCCGCCACGCCTATGGACAGTTCTGGCCAAGTTACCTGGACGGCCGTAGCCGGGGCCTTGTTCGCCCGGAAGCGGACGTTGGGAATGTGCGAGAAGGGTGGATTGCGGACGTCAGCTACCCGACCACATGGCGCTATCAACGACGACGGAGGGAGCCTAACGCATCGCCGCGCTCGCTCTTGGGCCAAGTGCAATAAAGCGCAACCGCTAAGGCATAGGAAAAGAAGGCGGAGAGGCCGAGGAGAGTCCAGGCTCCTGGCGGCACACTAGGCCGTAGTACAGCGCTTTCAAGCACGACCCCGATCGGGTGAACGTACAAGATTGCCGCCGCCAACTCGCTACATCCCGCCGTTCACTGATCCACCCTGAGGGGCCGTCTCGAAGGTCCGCTTCACGGACAGAAGGTTAGCGCAGCTCGCGACCCATCTGAGACTCTAGCTCCCCCGCTCAACGAGCGGGGGAGAGGACCCGCGGGCCGAGCGCAGCGATGGGGGAGGCAACGTCCCAGAACCACCCTTCTCGCACATTCCCAACGTCCGCTTCCGGGCGATCAGTGGGTTGGCTGCGGCCGTTCAGGTCACCTGGCCGCAACTGAAGGCGTGGCGGACTCCACCACAGGGGCGCCGGAGAGGGATGGCGAGCGACGCACCGCTCCCCCGAACAGCTTCAAGCTTGTTCAATCCCTCAGGCGAATACGCGTGCTGAGCCCCGCCTCGGGCAACAGTCCAGTCCAGGCCAGTCTTGGGGCGGGCTCCTTGCCGCCAAAGCCGCGAGAGACCCATCCCTGGTCACACCGCTCCCCGCCAGTTGAAATCGCCACGGCGCCGGGCGCGTCGAATTGCAGGCACAGGCCCCAGCCCAGATTCGTCCGAACCTCCGCCCCGTTGCCCGTTCGACGGACATCCAGATCCGGCGCGAATTGAAAGACCACCTCAACCGATGCCGCCGGGGTCGCGGGATGCAGGCGATCGATGATCACGATCCCGTCGGCCGCCGCCGACACAATTCTCTGATGTTCCACCCCGCTCCGACGGCGGTATCCGTCGTGCGATGACGCCAGACGCCAGTCCGGGCCCTCCGTCACCTGATCAAGCCGGGCGAGCGCCTTGCGTCCCCACATGAAGGGACCGGCGATCTGGCTTTGGTCCTCGCCGCCGATGCAGACCGTATTGTGGGCGCGGGTTCCTCGGAACCAGGTCCGCCAGTCGTCGTGCGCGTGGTAGATGTAGGTGCCCGGATCCACCAGGATCGACGCCCCATCCACGGCCAGGGTGATGGCGTTGGCGTCGGCGTGGCCGTGCGCAGCGATCGACAGATATCCCAGCGGCCCGTGATCCAGAACGAGATGGATCTGGCGCTCCCGGGCGCGCGCCCGCACGACGGTGTAACCGCCCTGGGGGAAGGTTTTCAGGCCGGCGGCGGGGCTCGCCGCGGACGCGCGAGGCGAGCTGAAGATCGCATCGCGCAGCTCCGGCTGGCGGCCGACGCCGCCGAAGCCAGGCCGCTTCAGATAGCCTGCAACGGCCGCAGCCACCGAAGCAGGATAGGTTTTGTGATCGGCGGTGTCCCAGACCACGCCCTCGTCGTCGTCGCCGATGGCGGGCATTCCGCCGCCCGGCAGCAGAAACCACGAGATCGCCTCTCCAAAGCGCTCGAGGCGCTCGTCGTAAGCGCAGCTGAACGGGCGTCCCAGCGCACGCCCGAGCCACGCGGCCGTGAGCAAGGCCTCGGCCGTGAGCGCCGCATAGGTGGGCGACTGCTCCGCTCCAATTCCATCTGCGAAGATTTGCAGCTGAGCTTCGCGCTCGAGAACGGCCCGCCCCTGCTCGGCCGCAGCGTCGGCGCCGACGAATTCGGGGCGCAGGCTCCCGATCATGAAGAGGCCCAAGGCCTCGGCCACGAGGTGATTGTTGGCGGAGCTGTATTTGGAAGGATAGCGCGCCAGCCAATGCAGGCTGGCGGCGAGGATCTGCCGGACCTTCTGCTGAACGTCCTCCCGTAGGGTCGCGCCGCATAGGCTTGTTACGGAGATCAGCGAAACCGCCCGCAGGGCCAGTTCGATCCCCGAGTTCCAGTTGACGCCCCGGAAGGGCGGATTGGCGGCGAACCAGCTGTCGATGCAAAGCTCGATGGCGCGCAACGCACGTTCGTCGCCACTCAGCGCATAGTGCGCAGCGAGCGGCTGCAGAAACTGCAGGCGGTTGATTTCCCAGACGTATTTTACGCTCCCGAGCCGGCTCTGATGGCGGTAGGCGATATCGGCGGACGCCACCTCCGCGCCAGGCCAAAGGCCGCCGGTAACCGGATCCGTACGCCACAGATCCGGGGGAAAAAGATCGTCCGGCTCCCGGTTGGGCCATTGCACGCCCAGGGCTTCATAGCGGCCGGCCAGCAGGTGGTCGGTCGAGGCGGCGATGGCGGAGCGCAA
Source organism: Phenylobacterium sp. LjRoot225 (assembly GCF_964252855.1). Classification (NCBI taxonomy): domain Bacteria; kingdom Pseudomonadati; phylum Pseudomonadota; class Alphaproteobacteria; order Caulobacterales; family Caulobacteraceae; genus Phenylobacterium; species Phenylobacterium sp. LjRoot225. The sequence continues at coordinate 377,772 of NZ_CAXUPL020000002.1, forward strand.
GGCGGCGCTGCAGCCCGCACGCAAACTCTCGTTGAGCCCAGGAAGTTCGGGCGCGCCTGCGCCTGGCGCGGGAAACCTGCTCCAGCCGTCGTCGAGGCGACGATCGGCGGTCCGCCGCGCCTGCTCCTGAACGCGGTGGACGATCTCCGCCGGCGACATGTTGGACAGCCGCCTGGCGACCCAAAGCAATCGGAAAATGGCGGATCGCTTCACGGGGCGGGTCCCCAATAAGTAGTCTTGGGCGCCGCCTGACAGACATGCGAAGCCGGCGCGCGCTGCGAATATTGGAGCAAGAAGCGAAATCGAAAACGTCAATTGATTTCAATTCGCGTGGTGTTTCCGAGACTCGGAGACCGTCCCGGGAAAACAGTCACGTCTGGCGCGTGACAGGAAATCATCGACGATTTCCGTAAAATCACGCTGGCGGCTTGTGCGCAGGACAATGCTGACGCGACGGAAAACCCTGGCCGGCGGGATCGCGGCGTTGGCGGCGGCGCCCCAATGCGCCCGCCGCGCGGACGGCGCGCCGCTCCCAGGCCTGCGCCGCGGCGTCAACATCCACCATATGTTGAACTGGCCCACGCATCGCGGCGGCCAGAGCTCCGCCGACTATGTCTGGCCGCCTTTCGCAACCGCGCCCTATCAGCTTGCCGCCGAAACCCTGGCTGAGATCGTCGCGCGCGGCTTCACCTTTGTTCGGGTGACGGTGGCCCCATCCATCTTCCTCGCCGCCGATGCGAAACGTCGCGCCGAGCTTGCGAGATTGGTGATGTCGCGCGTCGATCGCTTTCTCGCCGCAGGCCTGGAGGTCCTGGTCGACCTGCACCCGGTTCGCGAAAACCCGGCCTATCTGCCTGAGCGACTGACCGCGGAGAATTTTCCCGAGGCCAGGGAATACGTGGACGTCGTCAAGGCGCTCGCCCGGGGCCTGGGCCAACGCTCAGCGGACCACGTCGCCTTCGAGTTGATGAACGAGCCGCATCCCCAAGACGCCGGCGGCGCCGAACGCTGGCAGGCGCAGCAAGCCGGGCTTTACGCGGCGGCCAGACAGGAAGCGCCCGACCTTGCGCTCGTCGTGTGCGGCGCGGACTGGTCGAGCGGCCGCGAGCTTACCAGGTTGGACCTGACCCCCTACCGGAAGGGCAATGTGCTTTTCACCTTCCACTACTACAGCCCGCATCTGTTCACCCATTCGGGAATGCCGACGGCGATGCCGGAACGCTATTTGGAGGGGTTGGCCTGGCCGCCAGCGCCTGCGCAGGCCGGCGACGTCACGCAGGCGGCGCTGGCGCGGATCGCCATGGACGCGAAGCTCTCGCCCGAGGAGAGGACGAGCGCCTCTGCTCAGGCGCAACGGTCGCTTCGCAAGTATTTTTCGGAGATGGGGGGCGAGGCGCGCGTGAACCGGGATTTCGCCGAGGTGGCCGCCTGGGCTGCGGCCCAGGGCGTCCCGGCCAGCCGGGTGCTGGTTGGCGAATTCGGCGTCTACCATCGCCCCGGGGAGCCGCCGGCGGTTCGGGCCGCGCGCCTGGCCTGGCTCGAGACCGTGCGTCGCGCCGCAGAAGCGCGGTCGTTCGGCTGGGCGATCTGGGTTCTCCAGGACGCCAGCGACCACGGCCGAGGCGGCATCGGCATTCTTCCGTCGGGGGCCGTCAGCGGAATGGATCCAGGCGTTGTCCGCGCACTGGGCCTGAGATCGGATCCCAAGGTCGCTGGCGGCGGCGGCGGACGACCTGGCGCTGCAGCGCAGAACGGGTGAAACCCCGTCCGCCATTCCGATGGACCGGACCCAAACCCTGCATATGACAAGGCGCACGCCCGACGCTTCCCTTTCAATTGGAAGCATGAACGACCTCAGCCCGCTTTTGCGATGTCCGCGGTGCCATGGCGATGTCGCCGACAATCGCTGCCTCGACGCCGCCTGTTCCTATTCCGCCGGCTTTCTGTTGGCTTCGGGCCAGCCGGTCATGATCGACTTCGATCGCAGCGTGTTCGAACCGAGCGCCTTCTCGGACGGGCGCGGGTCCGTGCTGAAGCGGGATGACGAGCGGCTCGGCCTGAGGGCGCGCCTGAACGGCCTGCTCTTCGGACCTAATCCCATCGCCGCTCGGATGGCGACCGCGATGGTCTCGCGGCTGCGGGAAGACGGGGGCTCCCGACGGCTGCTTGTCATCGGCGGCGGAGCGCGGGGCTCGGGCGCCGATCCGCTCTACGAGGCCGACGACATCGAGGTCATCGGGACCGATGTCTATGCATCGCCCTTTACGCGCCTGGTGGCGGATGGGCACGAGCTGCCGTTCAAGAGCTCCAGCTTCGACGCGGTCTGGATCCAGGCGGTCCTTGAGCATGTTCTCGAACCCTCGCGCGTGATCGACGAGATCCACCGGGTCCTGAAGCCGTCAGGCCTGCTCTATGCCGACACGCCGTTCATGCAGCAGGTGCACGAGGGCGCGTACGACTTTACTCGGTTCACCCTGAGCGGCCACCGCTGGCTTCTGCGACGCTTCGAGGAGATCGAGTCCGGTCCGGTCGGCGGCGCCGGGACTGTGCTCTCCTGGTCGGCCAAATATCTGTTGCACGCGATGGGCGCACCGTCCGCCGTCGGCTGGATGGCGCGATATGCGTGTTTCCCGCTGCGGTACCTGGACGGGATGGGACCTCGCCGCAACCGGACCGACGCCGCCAGCAGCGTCTATTTCTTCGGGCGGCGGAGCGAGCATTCGATCGGGCCAAAGGACATGATCGCCTACTATCGGGCCCAAGCTGAACCCTCCCAGGCCCGCGCCTAGGCGGCGTCAGAGCGACCGGGTTCGAAGTCGGCCCCTGTCGCAAGCCTTCCCTGCTGGCCAGGCAGGACGGAGCGATAGGTTTCGCTGAGAGCCGAGGCGATCTTCGCCCAGGCCAACTCTTCCCGAGATTGCGCGGAGCCTGCCGCGAGCTTCTCGAGCAAGCCCGGCTCCTGGAAAATGCGGTCGATCGCCTCGGCCAACGCCCCGGCGTCTCCAGGCGGAACGAGCAGGCCGTTCTTGCGGTCTTTGACGACGTCCCCCAGCCCGCCTACGGCGGAGGCCACCATCGCGCGGCCGTTGCCGATCGCCGCTGCGGCCACACCGCTTTGCGTCGCTTCCAAATAAGGCAGGGCGACAAGGGAAGCTTTCTGCAGCTCTGCGATCGCCTCGTCGTGGGGGATGAAGCGGTTGATCAGGATCACGCCGCGCGTACGTTCGGCGCGCGCCTTGTCGAAATCGGGCCCCTCGCCCGCCAGGACCAGCGTATAGGCTCGCCCCCTTGCGTTCAGGCGTTCGAAGGCTTCGAGCAATACATCGACACCCTTGTATACCTCCATGCGCCCGAAGAACAGGATGCGCCCCGGCTCCGCCGGCCGCTCCTGGCTTGGCGAAGGCTCCTGCATGACGCCATGATTTGTTGAAACGATCGGTCGCCCGCCACCGACCAGATCGAGAAGCAGGTGGCGGCAATACTCTCCGTGAACGTGGAACGCCTTCGCAGATCCTCGAACCACGGCACGGTTTCTCAGATTGACGAACAACTCCGTGTCCCGCCCGACGTGCGGCTTCGGATCGTGCACCGTGAGCACAAGCGGCGCCTGCCGCGCGAGAATGCGCGTGATCAGGGTGTTCACGAAATCCGTCTGTTCATGGATATGGATGATATCGGGACGAAATAGCAGGCAGCGCGCAAGGACTCCCGGGGTCGAAAGCCAGCGGATAGGCCGCCGTCTTGTGGTGAATTCCATCAGACGCACGTCAGCGGTCGCGGTCTTGAACCAGCCCGGCTCGCACTGACGCCGCCGAGCGTCGCGGCTCAGGGCGAAGAGAATATCGGCATGGGGAGCCAGGGCCTCGACCACGCGGGTCGAGTATTCCGCGAAATGCGGAGCGAAAAACAGGAGGCGCGGCTTGTCCTTCATGGCGCGGCGCCTGTGCTGGACAGAACTCGATGCGAGCCCCCCCAGGAGGTCGCCATATGGCGTCCACGCAGCGCCGGAAAGGGTATGGCGTCATCGGCGCGCAGATAGCCCGCGTCGGTCCCCGAGGGTGTCGGAACGCCGGTCTTCGGCCACCAATAGCTGGGAAGCGCCCCCGTGGCGACGAACCCGACCTTGCGTAGCGCCACGCCCTTCTCAGGGCTGGACGCCGAGCAGCGGATGATCCCGACGCCGCGCGCGGCCAGGCGCGACGCCGTCTCGGCGACGACCCAATCCACCACCGCCTGCGCCTGATGCGCCGCCTCCAGGTGGACGATGCAGCCGTCGAAACCGGTGATGGCGGGCTCGATCTGCGAGAGGGAAAAGCCGACCGGCGTGTCGTCGAGGAAGAAGACGAGCCCGAGCTGCTGGGCCACGCCGGGCGGCATTCGCGCCCTCCAGTCCTGGTCGACTTGGTCAAGGAGCTGGACGAGACCCCGGTGCTGGGGGGCGGGAAGAACTGCGGGCGTCCCCGGCCGCCATTCGGCGACACGGCCCACGCCGATCGGCGCCGCCGCGCTCCGGCGCGGCCGTCGCAAGGGAATGAAGCCCGGGATCGCCCTCGCCCACCCCTCGCCGGCCGGCCACCGGTTGCGCAGCAAGGTGCCTGCGAGGCTGCGCGCCTTGATCGGCAGGACGTATTTCTGCACGTCGGGCAGCCTCGTCCAGCGCAGACGCGGCAGCATGGCGACCGTCGCGTCCGAGCCGCCGATCGAAATCATCGGCTCGGGACAGGCCATCATCTCGCGCATCAGCCTGACGCCGAGTCCGAGCGGGCGATACTTCGGCAGGCAGTACCAGTCGCTGCCCTCGCGCACGAGGATGCGGCGCCCGTCGAGCAGATAAGGCCGCACGAAGGAATCCAGCATGGCGACGCACTGGCCGCCACTTGAGGCCAGCCAGGTGCCGCCGCCCGAAGGCCGGTCATAGTAGCGCCAGCGGATCAGCGCGCGCGCCAGGTCGGGCCCCCAGTTCTGCCCCCAGGCGTGCTCCAGCAGCGCCTCGAAAGCAGGTCGGTTCGTCTCGTTAAGCTGCGTCAGGCGAAAGGCCATGGACCCTGCCCCCTGGCGCCCAATCCTCGAACACCGCGCTCCATCTAGCCCGCCGCTCGCTGGACCGCCGCTTCGTAGATCTGCACGAATTCGCCGAAGGTGACCGGGAAGAAGGCTTCGTCCAGCTCGGAGAAGGGATCGACCCCCAGCTCATCTTCCAGCTGGGCGACGATGATCGCAAAGCAGAGGGAATCCAGCCCGCTGTCCAGCAGAACGAGCTGGTCGGCGAGGGGCTGAAGGGCGCGGTCCTGGTCGGCGGCGGTCACCGTGAAACACATCGTCACCGCCGCCCGCGCGGCGCCGGCGTCGCGCGCGACGGACGGCCCGTCGACATGCGGATCCTGGGTGTGAAGGACTGCCTCTACCATCAACGAGCTCCTGCTGCCGGGCCCAGGGGCGTCGGGGATCGCCGGACCGGAATGAACGGGAGATATTTGACCGACCCCAAGACGAGGGTCCTGCGAATAGCGAGCCTCGGGATTTCAATTGATGTGAATGGGTCGTCGAAGGCGCTGCAGGTTTCACCCAGGCGGTGACCGATCCCCGCCGGGACGCGAGACGGCTGAGGACATGATGGCGCGCACCGCGGCGCAGGCCCTGATTGACCAGCTGGCGCTGCACGGCGTCGAACACCTCCGCTGCGCGCCGGACGGCCGGATGCAGAAAGTCAGACGATGAGCTCATTCAGAGCCACGCCGGACTTTCAGAGGGGCGCCCCGCGCGCCTTCGGCCTCCCGATCGGCGCGCGCGTCACCCATCAGGGCGCGATCGACTTTGGTCTGGTGCTGATCGCGCTGATCTACTTCCTCTACGTGCCCGTGGGCCGGTTCCTGATCCACAATGAATATGTCTATGGGCCGAACGGGTTATCGGAAGCGCTGCAGAAGATCTGGAGCGGCGGCCGTTACCTGGCGGCGCTCGGCCTCGCGCCGCTCCTGCTGGCGCGCTCAGGATTGAGCCCCCTCGCCCGCTGCTGGCCGGCCTTTCCGTTCGCAATCTTCGCGGCGGCCTCTTGCGCGTGGTCAGCCTTTCCCAAGGAGAGCATGCGCGAGAGCCTCAATCTGTTCTTTATATTGGTGACGATATCGACCCTGGTGACTTGGTACGGCCTGGCCGGATTTGGACGAAGGGCGCAGATCGTCACGGGATTGTTTATGATGGCGAGCGTCTTGACGGCCTTGCTCATCCCACACCTGGGCGTCCACCACGACTACGACCTGGCCAGCCCCCTTCACGCCGGCAAATGGCGGGGGATCTTCAGGCACAAGAACGAGCTTGGCGAACTCGCCGTCACATCGATCATCTTCAGCCTGCGTTCCATTCGGAACGAGACGATGCGCTGGAAGGTATTCTTCACCGTGGCGCGCCTCTCCACGCTTCTCTGCCTGATCATGTCCTTCTCCTCCAACGCCTGGCTGGGCGCGATCATCGGCGTGACCTTCTTCATGCTGATGAAGAACCGTGCGACGGCGAACCCGATCGTCATCGCAGTCTTCATCCTGCTCGGCGCCGCCTTGGTTCAGGGGCTCTCCCTGAACGCAGGACAGATTGCACAGGCCCTTGGACGAGACGCCACCTTCACCGGCCGCACGGACATCTGGGCGCTTGGCCGCGCGATGATGGAGGATCACTGGCTTCTCGGATTCGGCTTCGCGACCGACGGGCTGGTGTTTGGTCAGTTGGCGACGGGCAGCCTTTTCCCATCCGCCGTCGACCTTCACTCCGGATATCTGGACGTGCTCTTCAACCTCGGCGTCGTTGGCGCCGTCCTGATGTTTATCGCCGTCGTGACCCCGGTGGTTCGGGGCTACGTCTACGCCCTGGGGCATACCGGCGAGGAGCGCGACCAGGCGGTCATCTTCATGAGCCTCTTCGTCGCCGCCTGCGCCATCGCGGTCGGAGAAATCGCCCCGTTCTGCGTCGCGGGCGACGGCGCCGTCAGCCTGTGGACCGCGGTGCCCGCCCTCTACCAACTCGGCGCCACGGCCTTGGATCGGAGGCTGCGGGCGGCGAACAGATAGCGCGACGGGAGCCCAGCTCGCGTCGCCGGCCGAATTACAGGCGCCGACCAGGCAGGATGATGCGCAGACCTGACAAGATACATGTGGTGATCGCAACGCCCCTCGGCGAGCACGGGAAGGGAGGGGTCGACCGGATCATGGACGTGATCCGGACCTATGCCGGCGCCCATCCCGATCCCGCGTTCGCATTCCACTTTCTGACGACCCGCGGCAAGGGCTCGATCCTGTTGTCGCCCCTCTACCTGATGTCCGCGGCCCTGCGGCTCATCTGGTTGAAAGCGATCCGCCGCGCCGACGTGCTGCACGTCAACATCGGCAAGCGCGGCAGCGCCCTGCGCAAGCTTGTCCTATGCGGCTTGGCGCGCCGCCTCGGTCTTCCCTATGTGCTGCACCTGCACGGCTCGGAATTCAAAATCTACTGGGATTCCATCGGCCCCTCGCTTTCCGCGCAGCTTGAAACAGCCTTCAGCGACGCCGCACGCACGGTCGTTCTCGGGAAGGTCTGGGCGGGCTACATCGCCGGTCGGGCGCCGAACGCGCGCATCGAGATCGTTCCGAACGCGACCTTCGCGCCGCGTCCCCCGCCGGGCGATCGACCCGGGGCGGCCCCGGCGCACATCCTGTTCCTGGGCGAGATCGGACCGCGCAAAGGCGTGCCTGAGCTCGTCAAAGCCTTGGCCGCCCTGCCGCGGGACGGTGCATGGCGGGCGACCTTGGCGGGGAACGGCGCGGTGGACGAGACCCGCGCCGAGGTCGCGCGCCTCGGCCTCGAAGGGAAGGTGACGGTTCGGGGCTGGGCCGGCCCGCAGGACGTTGAGCGCCTCTTGCGGGACTCTGACGTTCTCGTGCTCCCGTCGCACCATGAGAACCTGCCGATGTCAGTCATCGAAGGCATGGCCTACGGACTCGCGGTCGTGACGACGCCCGTCGGCGCCGTGCCCGACATCATTGTTTGCGGAGAAACGGGCCTGCTGTGCCCGCCTGGCCATCCTGAGGCGCTGGCGGAACGCTTGCGCACGGTCGTGTCAGATCCGGCGCTCCGCAAAAGACTTGGCCACGCGGCTCAGACCTTCCACCGCGAGCATCTGGATGCGCCCGCCTTCGTGCATCGACTGAAGTCAATCTGGGCGGAGACCGCTGAAGCGGATCGCCAGCTACATTGAAGCTGCTCAGTTTCAGATTCACGCACGCGTGACGAAAACCAGCCGGGGCGCTTCTCTTCTGTTGTGTCGGGGAACGCCACCTAGGCGCACATCACCCTTGGGCGCAACCTTGGCGTGGCACTGGGTGAAGCGATGGCGACCTACACCTTCGAGACGATCACCCCCGCCGAGGCCGCGAGCTACGCGCGGTCGCGCGACACGCTGCAGTTCGCAACCCCGGGGACGAACGCCTGGCACGCCAGCCTCGTCTTTGCGCCTGAGACCGAGTGGCCATCGAGATTCGTGACCGTCACGCTGGGCGGCCGTTCCGTGGACTTCGGCTTCGGCATCCATGGCAGCGACGCCCGGTTCCCGGACGGCAGCATGCTGTTCATTGGTTGCCCGCGGGCGGATGATTGGTGGCTGGGCACTGCGGCCGGCGACGCAATGTATGGCGTGGACGGCGACGATAGCCTCTCGGGTCTCGCCGGAGCCGACCGACTGCAGGGCGCCCCGGGGCTGGACACCCTGGTCGGCGCGCTGGGGGACGACCTGCTGGAAGGCGGCGACGACAACGACATCCTGGACGGCGGGGCGGACAACGACACCCTCGACGGTGGAGCTGGCGCCGACCGGCTGGACGGCGGCGCGGGCGCCAACGTCCTGTTTGGTCAAGACGGCGACGACTACATCATCGGCGGCGCCGACTTTAATCGCGTCAACGGGAACAAGGGAAACGACACCGTCGTCGGCGCGTCCAATGTCGGCGACTGGTTGCTGGGCGGTCAGGGCGCGGATTCTCTCCAGGCCCAGGCCTCCACCGGCCAGAACATCATGAACGGCAACATCGGCAACGACACGGTCACCGGCGGCGCCGGTAATGACACCCTGCGTGGGGGCCAAGGAAATGATGTCATCCAGGGCGGCGCGGGCGACGACCTGCTGTTCGGCGACCTGGGCTCGAACACCCTGACCGGCGGTGCTGGAGCGGATATCTACCGTAACGCCGCCGGCCCTGGCCTGGACCTGATCACCGACTTCAACCGCTCGGAAGGCGACAGCATCCGCATCGACGTGGGCTTGACCTACAGCACTGTGCAAAGCGGTTCGAACGTCCGCGTTCTCGTCTCGAACGGCTTCGAATTCAACCTTCAGAACACCCAGCTAAGCGCGTTGACTGACGGCTGGATCGGCTCCTAGGGGAGCTCCTGTGGCGTCCTGACCGCCGGCAGGTCGCTGAGCGGGCGCCGGTCGGACGTCGACGCGCGATCGGTCGACATGAGTGACGAGATCAGCGCGTCGAACTGCTGAACCATCGCGTCTTCACTGAACCGGCGGATCGAGGCTCGAGCTTCCGCAGCGATCCGAGACCTGAACAGGGGATCGGCGAGGCGCTCCAAGCGGTCGACGAGCTGATCCACCCGGCCAGGCTCGAACAGGAAGCCGTTGCGCCTAGGCTCAATGAACTCCCGCATCGAGCCGACATCGCTCGTGACCAGCGGCGCCCCCATCGCGAGCGTCTCGAGCGCCGCAAGGGAGAAGGTCTCGAACTCGCTGCAGAGGACGCCGACGTCGATGGCGGCCAGGAAGGGGCGAACGTCCCGCTGATCGCCGGCGAAGACGACCGCGTCGGCAAGCCCCAACCTCTGGACCTGCGCCTCGATGGCCTGGCGCTCCGGACCGTCGCCGATCATCAGCAGCTTCGCCGCCACGCCCCTCGCCCGCAACTGAGCGAGCGCCTCGATCAGATCGCCGTGGCGCTTCTCGGATCGCAAGGCCGCATTGATCCCGACCACATAGTCATCCGGGCTGAATCCCAGAGCGCGGCGTTGGGACGCGCCGTCCACGCGGCTGGGCGAAAAGCGGTCAAGGTCGACGCCATTGTTGATGACCACGGCCCGCCCGCGCAGGCCGCGCGCCTCCCAGGATCGGCGCTGCGTCTCGCTGACGAAGACGAGCGCGTCGAGCCATCGCGCCGCCAGCCGAAAGCCGCGCCAACTGGCGCGCTCGTTCGGCTGCAGCTTGGTGCTGTGGAACACGCAGACGAGCTTGCCGCGAATAAGGCCAAGCCTGCGAAGCATGGCCGCCATGATCGACACGGGCGAGTTGACGGTGAAGACGACGTCAGCGTCGAGCCGTCGCATCGCCTGCGCGGTTCGAATCCACGCCACTGGGCTCCGCAACAGACGCCGGGTCCCGAGCTCCACGACGCCCGCCGCGCCAGGGCTTTCGAACAGGGCCCGTCGATCGGCCTGCGCGATCGCCAGGAGATAGGTTGGATATCCAAGGTGCAGGAGATGTGCGCGTACGCTCACGGCGTGCCGCTCCGCCCCGCCGGTATTCAGAGCGGAAACGACAAACCCGAGCTTGGGCTGCGAGGACTGCGGCCCGGCGCCAATTCCGCCCCACACGGCTTCCGACAAGCTCACCCCCCGCCGCCACCGCCGCCTCGTCGAGGCGCTTTCCCGGGCGTCCGGTCCAAGATCCCCGCCTATGTGTTCGGCCGCAACGTCATTCGACAACCTGAGATTTCCGACGCCACGCACTTCGCCGGAAACATCTCGTCGCAGAATCTATAGAAAATCCGCCGCTCTATTATCGAATAATACAGACGACAGCTTGACCCGGACCCAGGATTTCATGGCCGCTGGCGTTCGACGGGTCGTGTCCTCGTCAATCGCGGCGGTCTAGGGATTCCGAAGGACGCCACGCCCGTGACCGATGACTCTGCAACCGACCCCATCAACCCCCACGGCGCACCAAAGCCGATGATCGAGTGGATGCTGCGTGACGCCCGCCGTCCCCCATTGGTCAAAGAGCGGGCGCCCGCGTTCCTCCTGACGATCGACACGGAAGGCGACGACCTTTGGAGCCGGCCACGCGAGATCACGACCCGCAACCTGGCCTTCCTTCCGAGGTTCCAGGCGCTTTGCGAGCGGTTTGGCTTCAAGCCGACGTATCTGACGAACTGGGAAGCGCTGAATGACGAGGGCTACCAGCGGTTCGCCAAAGATGTCCTGGCCCGTGGCCAGGGCGAGGTCGGGCTTCATATCCATTCCTGGAACTCGCCGCCCCTGATTCCGCTGACCGCGGACGACTTCCGCTATCAGCCTTATCTGACCGAATATCCCGAGGCGCTGCTTCGCGAGAAGGTCCGCGTCATGACGGACGGGCTGGAGCAGGTCTTCGGGCGGAAGATGCTCAGCCACCGCGGCGGGCGCTGGGCTTTTGACTCAGCCTACGCACGGGCCCTGGTGGACAACGGCTACTGGGTGGACTGCTCGGTAACCCCCCACCGCTCCTGGCGCAGCAGCAAGGGCGATCCTGCGGGACACGGCGGCCCGGATCATTCGGGCTCTCCGGCCGAGCCCTACTACATTGAATTCGGGCCCGGGGCGCCGCGCCTTCTCGAGCTTCCGATGACCATAGTGCGCCGGCCCTGCCATGGCCCGGAACTCTGGCTCCGCAAGGCGCTCGGAAAGCAGTCCTATCGCGCCGATTGGATGCGCCCCGACGGGCGCAATCTCAGACAGCTCCTTCAGGTCGTCGACGATGTGGTCGCTCAAGACCGCGACTATCTCGAATTCACCCTTCACTCGTCGGAGTTCATGCCGGGCGGCAGCCCGACCTTCCGCACCGGCGACGATGTCGAGCGCCTGTACGTCCATCTGGAGATTCTCTTCGAGCGTGTCAGCCAGCGCTTCGTCGGAGCGACGCTCTGCGATTTCGCGCAGCACTTCATGCGTCGACGCGGTCCGCCGGCCGACATCGCCTACCCGCCGGGCGGCTATCGGTGGACGCCGCCGATCACGGGCGAACTTCCCCTCGGTCGCCTGTGACGTGAAGCCGGCTCGGCGCGCGGCCGGCTTCTCATCCAGCGCTTGGCAAGAGGCTCTACGCGCCCGTTTCGCTGACGAAATCGCCGCCCTCGGCCCGCCGCGGTTCGCCGAAGAGGCGGCGATAGGCCTGTACGAGCTTCGGCTTCTGGTGCTCCCAGGACAATTCCGTCTCCACGCGTTCGCGCCCGATCCGGCCCATTTCAGCGCGGCGTTCGGGATCGTCCAGCAAGGTCAGGATCTGCTCGGCAAGGTCCACCGGATCGTTCGGCTTGGCGTACAGCGACGAGGCGCCGGCCGAGTGACGCCCTTCGGTCACCTCGAACTGCACGATGGGTTTGCCGAGCGCCATGTACTCGACGATCTTGTTCATGGTGGACTTGTCGTTCATCGGGTTGACCCGATCGGGATTGACGCAGACGTCCGCCGTCGAGAGCACCTCGAGGAGCACGGCGTCCGGCGCCCGGCCGGTGAAGGTGACGTAGTCGGCAAGCCCCCTCTCCGTGGCCAGTTCCTTCACCTTGGCGAGGCTCGAGCCGCCGCCCACCAGACAGAACTGCACATCGCGGCGGCCCATGACGTGAACGATGCGCCCCACGGACTCGACGAGGAGATCCAGCCCCTCCTGCTCGCCCATGACGCCGACGTAGCCCACCATGTGGGCGCGGCCGTTGCGCCATTTGGCGTCGGGAGGGACGCGCGCGATCTTTCGCAGATCGGGGCCGCTTCGAACGACAAACACGTCCTCCGGCTTCATGCGGCCGCGCTCGATCGCGATCTTCCGATAGCTCTCGTTCGTGGCGATCGACATGTCCGCGGTCGCGAAGGTCAGCCGCTCGACGAACTTCAGGCCTCTCCACAGCAAGCCGCCCTGCCGGCTGAACTTCGCCTCGAAGAGCTCGGGATTGATGTCGTGGTGGTCAAACACATATTTCTTGCCGAGCAGCTTGAAGGGCAGCGCGACCAGAAAGATCAGGTCAGGCGGGTTGCAGCCGTGAATGACGTCGAACCCGCGCGTGAACAGGACGCGACACGTTAGGGTGAATTCCCAGAACAGCGCGACTGCGTATTCGAGCAGGTAACCTAGGGCCGCATCGGCCTCCGGCGGCATGGGGTGGCGGTAGATCTGGATGCCGTCGAGCCTCTCGGATCGCTTGTCGGCCTTGCTCCCGAGCGGGCAGATCACCGTCACGACGGCTCCCGCGTCGCGCAGGGCGCCCGCCTCCTGCCAAACGCGCCGGTCAAACGGAACCGGAAGGTTCTCGACGATGATGAGGACGCGGCGCCCGCTCAAAACCTGTTCAGTCATGGCGGATAAACCCGCGAGCATTTGGGATGGTGGACGACGACGCTATGGCGCGAAGCAACCGGGGCGGCGTCAGTCTCGGCAGGCGTTCCTCACCCCGCTTCAAGAGCGCATGCGTCATGCGCGGAAGCTCCACCCGCCAGAGGAATTTCGGATCCTCCAGAAAATAGCTCAGGTAAGGATGCTGACGTCCGCGCCCCGCGAGCTGTTCAAAGAGCACGCTCGGCCAGCCCTTGATGACCAATCGTTCAAACTCGGTGGGAGCCGGCAGGTCTTTGAAGACGTGGCTAAGCCCCAGGGCGACGTAGTTCACGCCCGCCAGCATCGCCCAGTCCAGCGAATACCAGAACCGCGGATTGCACTCCAAGACCGTCATGGAGCCGTCAGGCCGTCGGCGGCCATCGATATTGAGCGCCCCCGTAAAGCCGCTGCCCTGCACCAGCGTCTGGAGCGCCGCCCCGAATTGCTCGTCGTCGAAAAGCTCCATCGAGTCGCGGTACGGAATCTTGCAGAAGCGCCGCCTGCCGTATCGCAGGGTCTTGGCCGCCTTGACGACGCCCGCCTCCGCGAACGCGATGCCGCCGATATCCTCGCCGGGAACGAATTCCTGCACCAGGATGGGCGCGTAGGTCACGCGCCGCAGATCAACGGCCAGCCTCTCACGGCTGGACTTGATCACGCCCCAGGCGGAGTCCCGGTCGACCGGTTTCAGCATGAAGGCTTCAGGCAGTCTGGCAGGCGGCGCGGCTTCGAGCTCGGCCTTGTCCGCAAAGATCTGGGTCCTTGGATGATCGATGGCGTGCTTGCGGCAGAACTTGGCGAAATTCCACTTGGTCGCGAGGTCGTCGAAGGCCCTGGCGTTTGGAACGGGGTAGTGCGGCGTGGCCAGTTCGCGACCGCGCCGGATCAGCAGGCCGACGGCGGAAACCCCCACCGGAATGACGACGCCGATCCCCTCCCTGGCGCAGATCGCATTGATGACGTCGACCGCGTCGGCGCTGCTGAGACCGTCGCGGCCCAAATAGGTGAACGAGGCGCAACACCGGGAAACGGCGAGCTTGCGCACATTGTCCATCGGACCTTCCATGGCGACGTGGACGCGCTCGAACAAGGGCGCGGCGCACCGCAGCACGCGATAGCTGAGGTCAAGGTGCGACCCGATCATGAGCGCCCTTGCCGGCAAGGTCGGGGCACGCGAACTCATCGACTTGAACTCATCGACCTGAACCGTTGGAGCTCGCGCGGATCGCAACATCCGACCAGCCTAGGTCGGCTTTCTGTGCTCGCCCCATCTTTTGGGCGCCGTCGCTCACGGCCGCCTCAAGCGGCCCCGTGAACCCCATAGAGCGCATGGACCTTCGCACGCCCGGCGTCGTCCAGCAGCAGCCTGTAGGCCACGCATGCATAGGCGAGGCCATAGACGGCGCAGCCGAGCAACAGGGCCGGCAAGGTTCGCGGCAAGAGAAGGACCACGCAATATTTGACGCCATAGGCGAGCAGCGCGGCGATGATGGGAGGCGCAAGATCTGCAATCCGGCCCGGGATGAACCCCAGGGTCCGTCCTACCCACAGGAACCGGATCAGGTTGACGAGCGCAAAACTGAAACACACCGCCGTGGCGGCGCCCACATCCCCGTAACGCGGAACCAGCAGATAGCAGAGCGACACCAGGGTGACCGCGCCCACAATCAGGATGACGAGCTCGGCGCGGTGACGCCCAGTCATGCTGAGCGCGTAACCCGTCGGCCCTAAGGTGGCGCTGATGAGATAGCCGAGCGGCAGCAGGAAGGCGATCAGCGGACGAAAATGGAAGCTGCTTCCGAACAGCAGGTCCAGATGATCTCCGAACGCGGCCACGCCTGCGAACAAGAAGCCGGCCATCACCGAGGCAAGGTGGATGTAGTCGTTGAGCGCCTTGCGGACAGCTGCGTAGTCGCCCGCATGATAGTGCCGTGAAATGTTCGGCCCGAGCGTCTGGCTGGCGGCGATCGGCCAGATCGAGACCAGCTGGGCGATGGCGCCGAGCGCCGTGTAGGAGCCGACCACGGCGGCGGAGGCGAACGCCCCGAGCACCAGAACGTCGACGAAGCGCATCATGCCATAGACGAAGAGGTTCACCGACATCCAGACGGAGTCGCCGAGGATCATGCGCGCGACACGCCAGGCGCCGCGCTCATGGACCGGCGCGACGGGCGCCGCCGGCGGCGTGGCGGCCAGGGCGCGAGCGTCGCGTTTGCGCCAAAGCCCAAAGCTGATCCAGAGGCAGACCGCGCTCACCGCGACCTGGATCGTGCCGACCCAGATAACCGCCTCGGCGGTGCGCGCGAACAGGAACGCCAGGCCCACAAGCACAAGCCGCACCAGCGGCTGCAGATAGAGGGTTATCACGGCGTAGGCGGCAGGCCGCTGGCGGCTCCTGTAGTAGGCGCTCAACACCCCGATGTCGGCCGTCAGCGGCAAGGCCAGCAGCGTGATCAGCAGCATGACGTCGAAGTGAGGGTAGCGGTAGACGCGCCCCATCAGAATGTGACCGACGCCCAGGCCGGTGATGAGGGCGACGGGCAGGTTTACGGCGAAGACGACGAGACGCAGGCGCCGCAGGATGGCGTGCGTGCTCTCGAGGTCCCGATCGCCGCGGCCGATGTGCTTCAGGAGCGCGACGTCCAGTCCGAGCGGGGCGAGAATCTGCAGCGGGGTCAGGATGTTGCGGACGAGATTGACGAGGCCGTAGCCCGCGGCGCCGATCATCTGGCCGATGATCACGCTCGTCAGCAGGGAAAGTCCCTGCTGCATGACCTGGCCGCCCGCGATCACCGTCACGTCGGACCTGGTCAGGCGCGAAATCGCCCGCAAGATGTTCGACACGAACTTTGACAAGCACCTGCCCCTGTTCGCCCGCCGGCTTTGAGCTCACGTCAGGCGGACGCAACAGGGACGTAGCCTGCCCCCGCGGGCTGGTCCCGCCCACAACAACTGGCGCGCTCGCCCATCATACGATGGGTTCCGCTGCGGCTTTAACTTTTCGATCCGCCGCACCCCTTGATAGCGTCCGGCATGAACCTGAAAAGCTGGCTGTCCTGGCGCAGATACTACTGGCGGATGCTTCTCACCAAACATGGCGAATACGAACTGCGGCTCCTGCGTAAGCATGTGCCGCGGGACCGGTTGGCCATAGACGTGGGGGCGAACAACGGGATCTACGCCTACCACCTGAGCCGACATGCCCGTTCGGTGGTGGCGTTTGAGCCAAACCCGCGTTTTGACCGGGCGCTCCGCTTCCTGCCGAGCAACGTCACGGTCCGATTTGAGGCGCTGTCATCCGCACCGGGCACGCTTCCCCTCCACATCCCGGCCACCGACGCCGGAGAGGCGGAAGGCTGGGCCACCCTGGAGGCGACGGAGATGCCGGTGGCCCGCTCGATCGACGTTCCCGTGCGCCGGTTGGACGATCTGGAATTGGGCCGCGTCGGCTTCGTAAAGATAGACGTGGAAGGGCACGAGATGGCGGTTCTCGCCGGCGCCGTCGACACGATCCGACGCGACCGACCGACCCTTCTCGTCGAGGCCGAAGACGAATACCGCCCCGGCGCCACCGCGGACCTTTTCCGCTGGGCGAAGGAGCACGACTATCAAGGCTGGTTCTTCCAGAAGGGCCGCGCCGTTCCGGTCGAAAAGTTCCGCGTCTCGGAACATCAGGGACGCAAGACCATCAGCGCCGGCGACATATTCCGCCGACAGGATCTCAACTACATCAACAACTTCCTGTTCGTGCCGACCCAGTCTTCCTAAGGCGATGGCTTCTTAACGGATGGGCTATGAGCCCGGCAGTCGTGACGCTGCCGGGCCCTTTTGCCTACCGCGACTAGAAGACGAAGTCCGCAGAGGTGAAGAGGCTCGCACGGAGTCCCGTCATCAGCACCGTGGCGTCGCCGACCGAGATCACGGCGCCGGCTGCGCTGTCCGTCACGTGGACCTGCGACCAGCTGGTGTGGAAGGCCGAGATGTTGAGCTTGTCATAGCCGTCCTGGAAGTCGGTGACGGTGTCGCTGCCGCCGCCGCCCTGCAGCAGGAAGCGATCCGAACCGGAGCCGCCGGTCAGGGTGTCGTTCCCGGAGCCGCCGACGAGGGTGTCGGCGCCGCCCATGCCCTTGAGGGTGTCGGCGCCGCCGGCGCCTTCAATGCGGTTCGCGCCGCTGGTGCCGAGGATCACGTTGTTCGAGCCGTTGCCGAAGCCCACGGCCCGACCACCGCCTGTCAGGGTCAGGTTCTCGACGTTGCTGGGCAGCACATAGGTCACCCCCGAGATGACCGTATCCGTCCCTTCGCCGGCGTTCTCGACGATGACATCCCCGTCGGTGACGTAGTAGGTGTCGTTCCCAAGTCCGCCGACAAGTCGATCGACGCCCGAGCCGCCGTTCAGCACGTCATTGCCGGCCCCGCCGGTCAGGGTGTCGAGGCCAGAGCCGCCGTTCAGCGTGTCCGCATAGGCAGTTC
Source organism: Phenylobacterium sp. LjRoot225 (assembly GCF_964252855.1). Lineage (NCBI taxonomy): Bacteria > Pseudomonadati > Pseudomonadota > Alphaproteobacteria > Caulobacterales > Caulobacteraceae > Phenylobacterium > Phenylobacterium sp. LjRoot225. The sequence continues at coordinate 395,611 of NZ_CAXUPL020000002.1, forward strand.
CGGCGTGGACGTCGTTCCCCGAGGTTCCGGTCCAGTTCTGTCCAGTCGTGGGCGTGGGCGTCGGGGTGGGAGTGGGGGTCGGGGTCGGGCTGGCCGCACCCGTGGTGATGTCCAGATTGCTGTAGACCATCGCGACAGATTCAGGCGCGGCGGCGCGATAGACGCCTTCCTTGTAGTAAACGGACTCCATGCCCGCCCAGCCGAAGCTGCCATGATAGTCCACGATGGTCACACCATCGCGAACCATGTGCAGATACCCATTGGTTGCGTCGAACTTCAGATCGATCTGCATATCATAGGTATGTCCACGGACGATGTCCTGGGTGTCCGTGTAAACACGTTGATATCCTGATGCCGTCGCGATCACGACGGCCATCTTATTGTTTCCGTAGAAGTAGATCCCGTAGGGCGGTGACTTTCCGTCATTCGCCGTCTGGTGAAACTGACCAGCCACCATCCAAGAGGCGGTGTTCGAAGCGCCCGCCTCCACCTTCCAGTCGTAGTTGAGGTGGATGTCGGTGCCCACGGCGTAATGCGTCGTACCGGCGATCTCGGAGCGTTCTTTGGTGGAGGGGTCCACGGCCGACCAGACGTCGCCGGAACGGACCTCAAAACGAAGGGTCGAGTTGTCACCGCCTGGGTTCGTGAAGCTGTAGGCGTCGTCGTCGTTGTGAACCCAATAGCTCACCCCATCGACACTGACGAGCGTGTTATTCTCATCAGCAGAAGTAGTCCATTGGCTTGGCGCGATAGTGGTCGTCATGGATAAAGAGTCCCCACTCCTGGTTGCGTTTAGCACCGAGCAAATTTACCTCGATACCATCTCTGAATTGTCTTCAATAAGGACAAGATTGTGTCAGGTCATTCCAGACTGTCTGGATCTTTATGAGACCGAACGCCGCACCTATTCTACGTATGATTTAGAAGACGACTTTTTACCCCACACCCATCAACTGCAGATGCGAGTATTACTCTCAACATTGAATACAACAGAATCCAAATACTATTTTGAATTCACTTTGAACTCTATTGCCGCCGAGATCGAAAGCCGCGACACGGGCTCAACGACCTGTCACTGATGGATGGGCGGCGCGCGGTTGGGACCCAGATCCTCGATGGGCTGGACCAGCTCCCGCGCGCCGCACACCTAGATGACCCAGCTGGCCTGGAAGCTGGACTGGCTGACGTTCTGCAGGATCAGCTGACCGCCCTGGCCGTTGTCGATGACGAGGTGGAGTCCGTCGGACTGCTGCGACAGTTGGTGCGTCACGCCCGCGTCCAACTGGATGCGGTCGCCCTGCGCCCCGTTGAAGTCGGTGATGTAGGCCACCGCGCCGTTCGCGCTCGCGTGGAAGATGTCCGCGCCCTGGCCGCCGGTCAGGGTGTTCGTCCCCAGGTCGCCGCTGATCCAGTCAGCCCCGCTGCCGCCGACGATCAGATCCTGCCCCTGGCCTCCGCGCAAAGTGTCGCCGCCCGAGCCGCCCATGATGGCGTCGTCGCCCAGGTTGCCGTTGACGATGTTGCGCCCGGTCGAGGCTGTGGCGTTGATCGAATCTGAGCCCTGCCCGCCGAGCAGCCAGTCGCCGACGGAGGAATTGCCGACGAGGGTGTCCGCGCCGGTGTTGCCGTTGATGTCGTTGAACCCGCCCCCGCCGACGAGGGAGTCGTCGCCGGCGTAGCCGCGGATATGGTTCGACACATCCGCCCCGCCAGTCAGCGCGTCATTGCCTGAGGTTCCCTCAAGCCGGCTGGAGGTCGCCGGCGTAGCAGGGCTGGTGGTGGGAACAGAATCACCCGTCGTGATGCTAAGATTACTGTACTCCATCGCGGTCGTTTCAGATGACGCGGCGCGATATACGCCTTCCTTCCAGTAAACCGACCCCATGTCCGCCCACCCGAAGGGGCCTCGGTAGTCCACGATGGTCACACCATCGCGAACCATGTGCAGATACCCATTCGTCGCGTCAAAATTTGCGTCGATCTGCATATCGTACGTGTGGCCCCGCACGATATCCTGAGTGTCTGTGTAGATGCGCTCATATCCAGACCCAGTCGCGATCACGACGGTCATCTTGTTATTGCCGTAGAACATGATCTCGAACGGCGGCGACTTTCCGTCATTGGCCACCTCGTGGAACTGACCCGCGACCAACCAAGGCGCCGTGATCGAGTCGCCCGGCTCCACCTGCCATTGGTAGTTGACGTGGATGTCGGTCCCCATGGCGTACGTCTGCGTACCGGAGATCTCGGAGCGGTTCTTGCTGGTCGGATCCACCGCCGACCAGACGTCGCCAGCGCGCACCTCAAACCGGAGGGTGTCCGGTGTTGGCGTCGTGAAGCTGTAGGCCTTATCCGCGTTCTGCACCCAATAGTTCGACCCATCAACACCGACGAGCGTGTTATTTTCGTCAGTACTCGTCGTCCATTGAGTCGGTTCGATTACGGTGGTCATGAGAAGTAGCCCGATCACTATTTATATTCATCACCGAATATCTTCATATCGGTGAGGCATCTGTTTTGTATGGAACCGGGACGAGATTATGGCGCTTCGACCCAGGTCTCTATGGATCGACGTGAGACCCAATGACGCACCTAAGCTTCTTCTCTAGACAGTTCTATCTTTTGATATAACTTTATTGGCGCCTACGTGCTGTCGCCGACGCCGGCCTCACCCGCCACCGAAGACATGCCGGCCTCAACCCACAGAACGACGTCTTCGGAAAAGACGACTTGATCTAATTTAAGAGGATATATTCGCTTCGCGCGAAATCACGGAGTCACGTCTTTCAACAAGATGACCCCATCCATTAATACTTAACATTCTCGCACGGGCGGATATTATCAATTTCGACAATGTCGAAATTGCGTCAGGCGAACTCTCCTAATCGGAGGATAATAAAGCCGACTGCAACTCATCGGCGTTTCTCCGCCGAGACGGCGTAGCCGGCCGCTGAGACTCTGCGATATTATGTCACGTACTGCGCAGCCCAGACGCCGGCCAGGCGGCGCCCGGTCGCAGGCCAGATCAACCGGTCGGAGGGTCGCTTGATGCGCCCGTCGGCCCAGGCCTGATCGGCGCGGTCGCAACAGTTTCCAGACTCGCGCGGGGCGTTGGGCGCGCCGTACTGCGAGCGGCGCGGTCACGGGCGCCGGTGAGGCGGGCGAGCCACTTGGCAAGCCCAATGGTCGCCAGCCCGAGGGCGGCCCCGAACAGAATGCTCGGCCACCACCACAAGAAGACCGCCGCCCACCAGGGCAGAATGAGAAAGCCCACGGCCCAGAGAACCAGGCCGCACGCCGGCCCCCACGCCCAGATCGCCGGCCCGAAGGCAGGCCTCTGAGGGCCGCCGCCGAGGCCCGCCGCATCGCTCTTCGCCGGCGCCATTGTCGTTGCTCCTGTCCCGGCGATTGCAAGCGCGGCGGTCGTCCGCCCGCGTCCCCAGATCTGGGGCGACCGGCCAGATCGCCTCGGCGCAACCCGGAAATCCGCACCGCCATCTACCGTTTGAGGGAGAGTCCGATGGGGCGACGCCGGAGAGTGGCAATTGTTCAGTCTCCGCTGGGCGAAGAGGCGACCCAATGCGAACCGCGAACCTGTACGAGCGCCAACCCTTCGCCGAGCCGCACCGGCCCGACCGGTTCAGCTCCGCCCCCGACTATGAAAAGCTCGAACATGCGTTGGCGCACTGGATCGAGGCCGAGGGCCGCGCGCGTGTGCTGGTCGACGACGCCCTCAGGGTCTGCTGGCTGAACCCGTCGGCCGAGAGCCTGATGAGCGGCCCCAACTCGATCCTGATCCGCAATGGCCACATCCGCACGCGCGAGAACCGTTTCGACCGCCAGCTGCGCGAGCTGATCGACGGCGCGGCGTCGCAGATGTCGACCTGCTGCCTGCACGACGCCAAGGCCGGCGAGCACCTGGTGCTGACGGCCGTCCGCCTGAGCGCCCCCTCCGACGACATGGTGGGCCTTACTCTGCTGCGCGCGACCGAGGACTTCCCCTTCCGCTTCGCGGACCTGCATTCCGCCTTCGGCTTGACCCAGACCGAAAGCCGCGTGGCCTACCACCTGATGTGCGGCCGCACCGCCGAGGAGGCCTCCCAGGAGCTCGGCGTCTCGCTGGAGACCGTCCGCACCCACATCAAGCGCGCCTACGCCAAGCTCGGCGTCTGCTCGCGCGAGGGCTTCTTCCACCGGCTCACGCCCTTCGTCATCCTGCTCACCTGAGGTGCTGGCATGGACCGGCGCCATGGCATCGAACACTCCGCCGGCCTCGTAGGCGATCCCCGGGCGGCCCGTGGCCATCGTCTCAGGCTGTGCGGCGCCGAAACCCACCTCCCTGGCCTGGATGAGCGCACGGCGGTCGCGGCAGGGCGTCGGCGTCGCAACAGCCAGACGGCCGCACGGCCTCGATGCCGGCCGCCGTCAGCATGCGCCACGCTGGCGCAGCACCGCGCCGAAGGTGCGCAGGATCAAAAGAAGGTCGCGGCGGATGCTCCAGGCCTGCAGATAGGCCTGATCGAGGTCCGAGCGGCGGCTGAAGGAGGTCTCGCTGCGGCCGCTGACCTGCCACAGTCCGGTGATCCCGGGACGCGCCTGGCAATAGCGTTCATAGACCGGGCCATAGACCTCAACCTGTTCGGGCAGCATCGGCCGTGGCCCGACGATGCTCATATCGCCCAAGACCACGTTCACCAGCTGCGGCAGCTCGTCGAGGCTGCTGCGGCGCAGGAAACCGCCGATCATGGTCACCCGCGGATCGCGCGCGAGCTTCTGATTTTCGCGCCACTCGCGGGCGATTTCGGGATTGTCCTGCATCAGGCGCTGCAGCAAGGCCGCGCCGTCCGGCACCATGGTGCGGTACTTCAGGAATTTGAACTCGGCGCCGCCGCGGCCAACGCGCCGCTGGACGAAGAGGACGGGCCCGCCGTCCTGCACCTTCACGGCGAGCGCGACCGCCAGCATGACCGGCGCGAGGACGATCAGCGCGGCCGGGGCGATGAGTACATCGAGCGCCCGCTTGACGACGCCGCCGAACGGCGCGTCCGAGTAAATCCGCGGCAAATCCACGGAATGAAGATGCTCGAGAATGACCATTGGTCGCTCGCCACCAGATCTTTTGACATAATCTCCGCCGCAAGCGGTCCGATCATCATTCCTGTTGCGACGTCGATCTCATTCTTGGCGGCAACCTCCATCGACCACATCCCCACGGTGGGGGACTTAACTGATTTTTTGTATATATATACTCTCGCTATGCGACACCCGTTTCCGCTATTGTTGCCTACGATTGCCGGCATCTCGGCCGAAGCAGCAACGACGGCCGGAACGACTGCGCCCGCCGCCAAGGCGCGCCTGCGCCGCGCCGGGCGCCCGCCTCCCGCCGGCGGCCTCGATCTCCGCCTTGCGACCCTGCGGCCTGACGACGGCAGGCGCGCCGAACCATTTTCCCGAGAGCGCACATGACCCTGCTCGAACGAAACCAGTTCCTCGCGATCCCAGGGCCGCCATCCACCGCCCACGCTCCGAACTGGACCGCCGTGCCGCCCGATCCGCTCTCCTTCGGCTTCCTTTTGGGGGTGATGCGGCGGCGCTACCGCATCTTCTTCGCCGTCCTGCTGCTCACCGTGCTCGCCAGCTTCGCCGCGGCGAAACTGTTGCCGGTGAGCTATTCGGCCGAGGCGCGGGTGATGGTCGACCCCCGCCCGCGGGGATCGCCCGTGTCGGCGGACAGCCGAAATTCAGTGGCGCCCGATGCGAGCCTCTTCGCGACCGAGGTGAAGGTGATGACCTCTCCCGACGTGATCCACGCGGTCGCCCAACGGCTGAACCTGGGCTCCGACCCGGAGTTCACCGCGGGATCCTCCACGGGCGATCCCGTTCTCGCCGCGACCGAAACGCTCACCGAGCGCGTGAGCGTCTCCCGCGATGGCGTGACCTATCTCGTCGCCGTCCGCGCGCAATCGCGCGACCGGGTCAAGGCGGCGAAGATCGCGAACACCGTGGCGGCGGAATATCTGCGGCAGAGCCAGCTCAAGCGCTCCCAGCTGGCCGCCGACCAGGCTCGCGTCCTGACCGCCGAGCTGGGGCCGCTCGGCCGCCAGGTCGTCGAAGCCGACGACGCGGTGGCCGCCTACCGCGCCGAGCATGGCATCGTCGCCAGCTTGAGCGCCACGGGCGGCACGCTCACCGACCAGCAGATGAGCACCATGGCCGCCGAGCTCGGGCGGGCCTCGGCGGACGCCGCCGCGGTGCGCGCTGCGGCCAGCGCCGCCCGGAGCCAGGCGCACAGCGCCGGCGTCGAGGCGATCACGCAGGTTCTCAATTCGGAATCGCTTTCGGAGCTGCGCAAGCAGCGGGCGCAGGTCCAGCGCGAGCAAGCTCAGATCGCCACCGTCTACGGCCCGCAGCATCCCGCCTCGGCGCGGATCAACGAACAGCTCGCCCGGCTTGACCGGGAGATCAACCAGGCCGCCAACGGGATCGTGCGGGGCATGGAGAGCGACGCCGCCGCAGCCTCGGCGCGGCAATCCGCCCTGCGCGCGCAGCTGGCCCGGCTCCAGGAACGGCAGGAGATCGACTCGAAGGCCAATGTCGTGGCCCTCAGCCTGCAGCGCGCCGCCGACGCCAAGCGCAACATCTACAACGACCTCAGCCGAAACGCCCAGCAACAGGCCCAAGAGGCGCGCATCGGGGACGTCCGGGCCTGGATCGTCTCGGCCGCGCAAGCGCCGCTCACGCCGAGTTTCCCGAAGACCTCGGTCTTTCTGATGCTTGGTTTGGCGATCGGCTCGGCGGCCGGCGTCGGCGCCGTCGTGGCGGCCGAAGCGCGCGAACGCGGCTTCCGCTCCGCCGAAGATGTGGAGGGCGCGTTGAACCTGCCCCTGCTCGCAGCGGTGCCGGAGCTGTCGACCAAGCTCACTGCGCGCGCGAGCCGGCGCAAGCGCGCCAGGCTCGCCGGTCGGGGCAAGCGCGCTGCGCTTCCGGCCGAGGGTTCGCGAGTGCCCGCGGCCTCGCCCTGGAACTATGTGGTGGAGCGGCCGGCCTCGTCCTTCGCCGAGTCGATCCGCAACATCCGCGCGAGCCTGCTTGACGAGACGAGCGACGCCGGGCCGCGCACCGTGTGCGTGACCTCGGCGATGGCCGGCGAAGGCAAGAGCGTGATCGCCGTCGCCCTGGCGCGGGTGATGGCCATGAGCGGCGACCGCGTGCTGCTCATCGACTGCGACCTGCGCCGGACCGGCCTCGCCCACCTGCGGCCGGACCAGGCCCGGCCCGGGCTGATGGACGTGCTGGACGGCGCCGCCGAGGCCGGCGCGGCCCTCAACGACGACGTGGTCGAAGGACTCACCTTCCTCGGCCAGGATTCGCCGGTCTTCACCGCCCGCGACATCTTCTCCGGGCCCGCCGCCAAGGAGATGCTCCGCCGAGTTCGCGACGACTACGACTTCGTGATCCTGGACGCGCCGCCCGTGCTGGCGGTGACCGACGCCTGGACCATCTCCTCGCTCTGCGACGCCACCCTGCTGGTGGTGCGGCAAGCCCGGACGCCGCCTCGGGCGGTGCGCTCGGCCATGGACCGCCTGCAGCGCCGCGGCGCGCGGCTGCACGGGGTGGTGCTGAACCGTCGCCCCCACGGGACGGCTGCGGAGAACGCCGGCTACTACGACGGCGCGCACGCCGAGTATTACGTCGAGTGACCCCCCGGAGGTTGATCATGCTGCGCTATCTGGTCCTCACAAGCGCGATCGCAGCCCAGCTTTCGGCCGCAAGCCCGGGCCTGGCCCAGCCGGCCCCGCCCCTGCCCGCCGTCGCGGCGAACACGGCGCCGGGCGCGGCGGTCACCTCGAGCTATCGCATCGGCGCCGACGACACCCTGGAGGTCGTCGTCTTCCAGGTGCCGGAACTGACCCGGACGGTGCAGGTGGACTCCAACGGGCAGTTCACCCTGCCCTTCGTCGGCACGGTCAATGCGGCGGGCCGCACGACCGACGAGCTCACCAAGGTGCTCACCGACCGGCTGAACAGCGGCTATCTGCGCGACCCGCAGGTCACCGTCCTGGTGAAGCAGGCCGTCAGCCAGCGCGTCACGATCGACGGCGGCGTGGTCAAGCCAGGGGTCTACAGCCTCAGCGGCCCAACCACCCTAGTGCAGGCCATCGCGCTGGCCAACGGCCCCGACACCCGGATCGCCAACGTCAAGAAGGTGGCCGTCTTCCGGATGGCGGACGGTCAGCGCACGAGTCAGACCTACGACCTGTCCAGGATCCGCAACGGCAGCGCCCCGGATCCCAGGGTGCAGGCGGACGACATCATCGTGGTCGACATCTCCGGCACGAAGAGCTTCTTCGCCTACTTCGGCAGCAGCCTGCAGATGTTGTCGATCTTCCGACCGTTCTGAGCTGGCGGCCGCGGACAGGCGCCTTTAGCGGCGGCGAGGGTGCCCGGGACCGCTGTTCTGGCCCAGGCCGTTTTGGAGAGGGCGCATCAAGCCGTCGCGCCGGCGTCGATCGTGAACACCGAGCCGGTGACGTTACGGCCCGCGTCGCTCATCAAATAATGGATGCATTCGGCCACGTCCTCGGGCGCGACCAGGCGCTGGAGCGCGCTGCGGCGCGCCACGCGTTCGCGCTCGTCCTCGTCCAGCGTCTTGGTCATCTCGGTCGCCATGAAGCCGGGGGCGACAGCGTTGACGGTGACATCCATCCGCCCCAGCTCGCGCGCGAGCGAGCGGGTGAATCCCACCAGAGACGCCTTGGTCGCGCCATAGACCGACAGGCCGTTGTAGCCGGTCGACGCGATGATGGAGCTGACGTTGACGATCCGCCCGCCGCCGGCCGCCATCATGGCCCGCGCGACATATTTTGTGAGGACGATCGGCGAGAGGGTGTTCAGGCGGATCAGCGCCTCGATCTGGCTGAGGTGCATGTTCGCCAGCAGCCCGCCGGTCCCCAGCGCGGCGTTGTTGACCAGGCCGAAGGGCGCGCCGAACTCGCCGCGGAGATCGCGGACGAAGGCGCCGATGTCCTCGACTTGCGAAAGGTCGAAGCCGCGGAAGACGATCTCCCCAGCGCCGCGCCGCGCCGCCAGGGCGTCGGCCGCCCTGGACAGGCTCTCGCCCTGGCTGCGGGCGACGGCGACGATGCGGAAACCCGCCGCGGCGAGGTGAAGCGCAGTGGCGAGGCCCACGCCGCGGCTCGCTCCGGTGATGATGACGGTCTTCAGTCCATCCGCCGGCTCAGCCATCCGATCGCTCCACCTTGCCGCCTGCGGTCATGGCCAGCCCGGCGACGAAGCGGATCGTTGCGGGCATCTTGTAGGGGGCCAGCAGGCTGCGGCAGAGATCGAGGATGCTCGCGCGCAGGGCGGATTCCAGCTCCGGCGAGCCCCCCGCCTGGGGATCGGCCAGGGCGACCTCTGCGGTCACCAGCGCACCGACTATGGGGTTGCGCCGGCCCCGCACGCGCGACACGCGCACCGCCGGATGGCGGTTGATCACCGCCTCGATCTCCTCAGGATGGACCTTCAGCCCGCCGACGTTGATGATCCCGTTGCGGCGGCCGATGAACCGCCACCGGCCGTCCTGGAGCTCGACGATATCGCCCGTGTCGATGAAGCCCTCGGCGTCCGCCAGCGCCGGGGCCGACGGGCCGGCGTAGCCGGCGGCCGCGCGCGGTGAGCGAATGCGCAGGCTGCCCTCCTCGACCTTCATCTCGACCGGCTCGGATCGGCCCAGCAGGTCGTTCGGAAAGCCCTCCAGGCCGTCCTCGAGCTCGAACCCGATCCCGGCCTCCGTCGAGGCGTAGGCGTGGGCGACCGTGGCCTGCGGGAAGGCGGCCTGTAAACTCTCCAGCAGGGGCTGATCGGCGATCTCGCCGGACAGACGCACATAGGCGGGCGAGATGGCCTTCGCCTCGGAGGACATCAGCACGCGGCGCCAGTGCGACGGGGTGCCGGAGAGGTGGCTCACGCCGAGGCGCGCGAGCCTTTCCATCTGCTCGTTCAGCGGCTCGGAGGCCTCGCAAAGCACGAGGCTGCACCCGCGGACCAGCGCCCGCAGCAGCGCCTGAAGCCCGCCGTAGCGACGGATGTCGTAGTAGGTGCCGCAGACCATGGGCGCCGCCGCGCCCGACGGCCGCGGCGAAATCGCGCCGGTGAGGCTCGCCAGCGAGTGGATGACCATCTTCGGCGTCCCGGTGGTGCCGGAGGTGAACAGCAGCCACTCGGTCGCGGCCTGCGGGCGATCCCCTGTGGCGATGGGCTCAACGGGAGGGCGGAGCCGGTGGATCGGGACGCCCAGATCCGGCGTCTCCCGATCGGGCCCGTCGGTCAGGATCGCGTCGATTTCGGCCGTGGCGAGGACCGCCGGCAGATGCCCGTCGGCGAGGTCCGGCGGACAGAGCACGAGCCGGCGGGCAAGGCCGTCAAGCTCGACCAGTCCCTGCGCCGCGCCAAGCTGGCTGGTCGTCCGCAGCAGCACGCTGCGGCCGGCGAGTTCCGCGCGCGCCGATCCCAGGCCGGTCGCCGCCGCGAGCTCGGCCAGCGGCAGGCGTTGACCCCACGCCTCGAGGGCTGCGCCAGGTTCCGGCGGCGCCCCGGCGATGCGCTCGCGCAAGCTGAGCATCTAGACCGCCGCCCGCAGGTTGGCCGATGGCCGCATTCCCGAGCTCCGTTTCACGCCGCCGGCGACCCTTGCCGCTGGTCCTGCTGGTGAATCAAACCGGGTCGCCGGGCGCGGGTCTCGCCAATACGGGGGCTCCGGATTTCAAATGATCCAGAGCGGCCGCGAATCCCGGCGCACGCTGTCTGGGCGTCGCCGACGAGGGGTGGCCAAGGCCTGGACGTCGGCCTCTCAGCACTCGGTCACGCATTGATCGCCCAGCTCGCAGGACGGCAAATGGCTCACGAACAGATCTTCCGCACGGCGGCCCAGGCCCTGGTGGACCAGCTGGTGCTGCATGGGGTCGAGCACGTCTTCTGCGTGCCCGGCGAGAGTTTCCTCGGCGTGCTGGATGCGCTGCGGGACTCTCCCATTCGGCTCACCGTCTGCCGCCAGGAAGGCGGCGCGGCCATGATGGCCGAGGCCGTGGGCAAGGCCACGGGGCGGCCGGGCGTCTGCTTCGTCACCCGCGCGCCAGGGGCGACGAACGCCTCGCCCGCGATCCACATCGCCCAGCAGGACTCCACGCCGATGATCCTGTTCGTGGGGCAGGTCGAGCGCGCGCTCAAGGACCGCGAGGCCTTCCAGGAGCTGGACTACAGGGCGGTCTTTGGCTCCATGACCAAGTGGACCACCGAGATCGACGTCGCCGAGCGGGTCCCCGAACTCGTCTCGCGGGCCTTTTACACCGCCTGCGCCGGACGGCCCGGGCCGGTGGTGATCGCCCTGCCCAAGGATGTGCTGAACATCCCGATCGCCGCGCGCGACGCGCCGGCGTTCCGCCCGGTGGAGAGCGCGCCGCGGCCGCAGGACATGGCGGCGCTCGAGCAGCTGCTGGCCAGCGCCGCGCGCCCGATCCTGGTGCTCGGCGGATCGCGCTGGGATGAGGCGTCACGCGCCGCGGCGCACGCCTTCGCCGAACGCTTCGCCCTCCCCGTGATGACCAGCTACCGCCGGGCGCCTCTCTTCGACCCGCTGCATCCCTGCTACGCCGGGGATATCGGGCTTGCGCCCAATCCCCGGGTCGTCGAGCGGATCAAGGCGGCCGACCTCGTGATCTGGGCGGGCGGGCGCATCGGCGAGATTCCGAGCCAGGGCTATGACCTGTTCGACATCCCCGCCGCGTCCCGGCTCGTGCACGTCCACCCCGGCGCGGAGGAGCTCGGACGCCTCTACGCGCCGATGCTGGCGATCCAGGCCTCGCCCGCCGGTTTCACGGCGGCTCTCGCAAGCCTCTCGCCCCCGACGGTCATTCCCTGGCGTGGGGCGACGCTCGCGGCCCATGCCGAGTACCTGGCCTGGTCGGAGACGCCGACGCCCCAACCCGGGACGGTGAACCTCGGCGAGGTCATGGTCTGGTTGCGTCAGCACCTTCCCGAAGACGCCATCGTCTGCAACGGCGCGGGCAACTACGCCGGCTGGATCCACCGCTTCCTGCGCTTTCGCCGCCTTGGAGGCCACATTGCGCCGACGTCAGCCTCGATGGGCTACGGCGTGCCGGCGGCGGTCGCGATGCAGCGGCTCTATCCGGAGCGCGCCGTCGTCTCGATCAACGGTGATGGTGACTTCCTCATGAACGGGCAGGAGTTCGCCACCGCCGTACAGTACCAGCTGCCGATCCTCACGCTGGTCGCGGACAACGGCAGCTACGGGACGATCCGCATGCACCAGGAACGCGAGTTTCCGACGCGGACCTCGGGGACGGACCTGATCAACCCCGACTTCGCCGCCTATGCCCGCGCGTTCGGCGGCTACGGCGCGACGGTCGAGGCGACGGCGGATTTCGGCCCGGCCTTCCAGGCCGCCCGGGCTTCAGGCCTGCCCTCGATTCTGCATCTGAAGATCGACGTGGACGCGATCAGCCCGTCGACCACGCTCAGTCAGATCCGCGCCGCTGCGCTCGGCCGCGCCGAGGCGGCGCGCGGCGCGGGCTCGAGCCTCCGCGCCGGCCTGGCGGCGACGCCATGCGCGAAGGCCCAATAGAGCGCCCGCGCGCGGAGGAACATCGGCCCGATCGGCAGCTTCCGGTCCTCGATGCGGATCATCGGCGCCACCTTGGCGTAGTTGCCGCTCGAGAAGATCTCGTCGGCCGCCAGGAAGGCTTCATAGCTCAGGGTCTCTTCGCGCACCTCGACGCCGTCCTCACGCAACAGGCTGATGACGCGCCGGCGCGTAATCCCGTCCAGGAACACGCCGTTCGGCGCCGGTGTGAACACCACGCCATCCTTGACCATGAAGATGTTGGCGTTGGCGAGCTCCGCCACCGCGCCCAGCATGTCGCGCTGGATGCAGTTGTCGAAGCCGCGCGCCCGCGCCTCGAACAGCCCACGGGCGTTGTTGGGGTAGAGACAGCTCGCCTTTGCGTCGACGGGCGCCGTCTCGATCGTCGGGCGACGGTAGGGCGAGAGCGTGATCGCGCTTCCCGTCGGCGCCGGCATGGGCGCCTCGTAGATCGAAAGACACCAGCGCGTCGTCTCCGGGTCGAACATCACCCCGCCGCCGAAGCCCTGGTCGGCCCAGTACATCGGGCGGATATAGAGCTCGGCCGCGGGACTGAAGCGCTTCAATCCCTCCAGCGCCAGGCCGATCCAGGTCTCGACCGGGACCACGGGCTTCAACTGGAAGTTCTCCGCCGAGCGGTTGACGCGCGCACAATGGGCGTCGAGGTCCGGGGTGACGCCCTCGAAGGCGCGCGCCCCGTCGAACACCGTCGAACCCAGCCAGGCGCCGTGGGTGCGCGGTCCCATGATGGCGATATTGCCCTCGCGCCATTCGCCTTCGAAGAAGGTCCAGGTCGTCGAGACCGGCCTCGCCGTGGAAACGACTGCGCTCATCTCGCGCCTCCCGCCGTCGGGCTCAGAGCTTCAGGACGTTGCGCACCGCGGTCGGCCAGTCCGAGGGCTGCGCTCCATGCGTTGCGAAGAGAGCCACCGCCAGCCGGTCCATGCCGAAGGCCACGCAGCTCGTGTGGGCCACCGCGCCGTCTTCCGTGGCGAGGTCCCAGATCTCGCCGAAATGCTCGCGGTGATAGTTGAAGCTCATGCAGGCCGTCGGCTGCTCTTCCGAGCGGACCGGGATCAGGAGCTCGAACTTCAGCTCCTGCTGCATCTGGCTGACGGCGACGATCTGGCCGCCGCGGCCGAAGAAGGGGTCGCTGGCGACTTCGATGCGGTAGGGCAGGCCCAGGTCCTCGGCGAGCGCCTTGGCCCGCTCGATCCAGGCAAGCCGGAAGTCCTGGATCGCCTCGGGCGCGCCAATGCAGACGAACTCGCGCATGCGAAACGACTGCAGCCGGTCGATGTCGCGGGACGGCTCGCGCCGGAAGCAGTCGGAGGCGACGTCGACGATCAGCCCGCCGGCGGGCACCGGCCCGCGCATCGCCACGATGGGGTAGACCGGATAGCAGGCGGCCGGGCTCAGAACCAGGTCGGCCGATTCAAGGGAATCCGTCCAAGGCTCGCCCCCTTCGAAGCGGTCGACCACCTGGCGGATTTCGCGTTCCGTGCCGCCAAGGCAGCTTACGCAACCGAGAAGGTTGGGGAAGCTCTTGAGGTAGCCGTGCCGCTCCAGATGCTTGCGGCTCATCACCGGCGGGAAGCGCATCACCTCGGCTCGCACGGGCCGATGCGAGCTGATCAGCGCGGCCAGCGCCTCGACGATGTTTTCGTAAACGCCCGTCCGTCCGTAGACGCCATCGACGCCCGTCGGGTGAAACAGGCTCTCGGCCAACCTGGCGAGGCGGTCGTGTCCGGCGACGTCTTCGGCCAGCATTGCGTTCGCGAGCATCGTAACCTCAGTTGCAGATGGTTTGCGGGAGCTCGACGACCAAACTCGTTGTCGCCAGGTCGGCGAGGATCCTGTCGTTGTTGATCATGATGGGCGCCGACAGCACGTCGCGCATGTGGCGCGAGAGGCTGGCGTCGCCGTCGTTGCGATACCCCGAGAGGCCGCAGGCGCGCAGCGCGTGGGTCACCGCCTGGACCGCCAGTTCCGAGGCGTCGACCTTCAACAGGGTGATGGCGCTCTGGAAATCCAGCGAGGTCAGCGCGGCGGGATCGTGCTTGATGCTCTCGAAGTGCGACGTCGTGGTCGCGATCAGCGCGCGCGCGCCGCGCAGAGCCGCCATGGCCTTCTCAAGGTGGGCCACGGCCGGCGGCGGCTTGCCCTCGGTTCGTATCGCCTTGCGAATGAAGCGCCGCGCACGCTCGACCGCGCCCGTGGCGATCCCGGCCCAGGTCGCCGACCAGAAGAGGTGGGCCGACGGCACCATGCTCTCGGCGTGGATGCGGCTGTAGGGATGGGGCAGGATCTGCGCGGCCTCGGCGTCCGCCCGCAGCGCGAAGCCGGCGCTCACCGTCCCGCGCATGCCGAGCGTGTCCCAGCCGCCGGTGCGGGTGAGGCTGTAGTCGCGCCGGTCGAGCACCAGGAGGACCTGGTCGTTGGACGCTGCGTCAGGGGCGCGGCGGGCCGTCGTCACCAGGCCGTCAGCGGCTTCGCCGTAGGAGATCACCCCGGCCTGGCGCTCCAGCTGGATGCGCCCGCCCGAATGGACGATGGCCGCATCGCTGCTGCGGACCGCGCCGCCGGACTTGCCTTCGGTGGTTGAAGACGCCAGCAGCAGCTGCTCCTCGGTCAGCCGCTCCAGGAAGCCTTCGTGCCAGGCGGCGCCGTGGCCGTGCCGCACGATGCAGGCCGCCTTCACCTGGTGCATGGCGTAGATCATCGCCGTGGACGCACAGGCCTGGCCGAGGATGTAGCAGACCTCGACGATCTGGGCGTGACTTGCGTCCTCTCCCCCCAGCGCACGCGGCGCAAGGACGCCGAACAGACGCTCGGCCTTGATCTGGGCGATGGCTTCCATCGGCACGCGACCGTCGCGGTCGACCTCGATCGCGTACTGCTCCGCAACGGCGGCGACGCGCCGGGCGCGGACCAGGATGTCTTCCGTCTGCGGCGTCTCCGCCAGACCGATGGAAGCGGCGGACGGGCCTGTCTGCGCGGCATGACTGGTGGCAACGTTCATGGACGCCTCGAGTATCGGGAACTGCGTCGGCCAGCGGCTGACCTCTGCGGCGAAAGCTAGTCGAGGGCGCTGGAGGCCAACGCATCAAAGTATGGGCCGCGTGGTCTTTTGAGACTGCGGGCCGCCGTCGGATGGGCTGGAAATGCGGCTGGATGAGCGGCGGCTTTGCGCTCGGGGCGAGGGAGATCGGACCCAATGGATGAACGCGCTCTGGCGAACAGCGAGGCCAGGATCTTCGGCATCGTGACTCGCCTTCTGGCGAACCGCACACGGGTCGCCCGGTTGGACGCGGACCAGCCGCTCTATGACGCGGGGTTGAGCTCGCTCGACATGGTCAATCTCATGCTTGCCGTGGAGGCCGAGTTCGACGTCGAGATCCCGCAGGAGCATATCGCCCCGGAGAACTTCCGCTCGGTCGCGGCGATCGATCGGCTCATCTCCTCCCTGGCGCCGACGCCCTGAGCCGAGACCGTGCCTCTGCAAACTGGAGCCGAGCGCTTCCTGCGAATGCTGGCGGTCTCCGACCAGGCGTCAGGGCCGCCACGCAGCGTCGCCGATCGCCGCCGCATGCTCGCAGGCTTGGCGGAACGGATCGACCACGGTCCCGCCGCTGCGGTTGAGGCGCGCGACCTCATCCTGCCCGGACCGGGCGGGCGGATGCGCGCGCGGCTCTATGCGCGGCCGCACGCTTCGCCCGCGGGACTGGTCTATCTGCATGGCGGCGGCTGGGTGGCCGGGGGACTGGACACCCACGACGGCCTTTGCCGCCGCCTGGCTGCGAGCTCGGGCGTGAAGCTTCTGGCCGTCGACTATCGGCTGGCGCCGGAGCATCCCTTTCCCGCCGCGCTCGAGGACGCCCTGGCGGCGCTTCGCTGGACGGCCGAGCACGCCGCCGAGCTCGGCCTCGACGTCCGCCGCCTGGCGATCGGCGGCGACAGCGTCGGCGGCGGGCTCGCCGCGGCGATCGCTCAGGATCCCGCCGCGCCGGCCCTCGCCCTGCAGGTGTTGCTGTGCCCGATCCTCGATCTTGCGAACGAGACGCCGTCCCGGCGCGCCTACGCCCAGGGCTATTTTCTTGAGCGGGCGACCCTGGCGGCGGATCTGCGGGACTATTGCGGGGAGGCGCCGGACCTGCGCGACCCACGGCTCTCGCCCCTGCTCGCGAACGACCTGTCCGGACTGCCGCGGGCGTTGATCCACATGGCCGAGTACGATCCGTTTCGGGACGAGGCCGCAGCCTACGGCCGGCGGCTCGCCGAGGCGGGGATCGGCGCCAGCGTCACCTGTTGGCCAGGCATGATCCACTACTTCTACTGTCTGGCGCGCGTCATCGGCGGCGTGGACGAGGTTCTCGACACGATCGGAGCGGACATCGCCGAGGCGCTCGCCTGAGCTCGCGCTCAGAGGCGCAGGGCGCCGTCGCCCAGGCGGGCGAAGAGGGCGGCGTCGAGCGGCACATAGGCCTGGGCGGCGGCGTCCTCGAAGAACAGCGGGTCTGGGCTCTGGGTCGGGTCAAACCCCTCCGCCGCGAGGCGATGGCTCGTCTTCTTGAATGTCTCCGTCATCGCCAGCGCCGGGGCCAGGCGCAGGAAGAGCGGCCGGGCGTAGGCCGGCAGCGCCGCGGCGAGCCGCGCCCGCAGGTCTTCCAGATCGAACCCTGGCTCAGCGACGATCGCCGCCATTCCCGCGCGGCCTTCGGCCCCCGGAACCTTGACGCCGTAGACGGCTGAGGCCGCGACGCCCGGACAGGAGTCGATCGCGGCGGCCACTTCCGTCGTGCTCACATTCTCGCCCTTCCACCGGAAGGTCTCGCCCACGCGATCGACGAAATAGAAGAACCCGCGCTCGTCGATGCGCATGAGGTCGCCCGTTCTCAGCCAGGCGTCGCCGGGGTCGAAGACGTCGCGCAGCACCTTCTTCTCGCTCTCCGCGGCGC
Source organism: Phenylobacterium sp. LjRoot225 (assembly GCF_964252855.1). NCBI lineage: Bacteria > Pseudomonadati > Pseudomonadota > Alphaproteobacteria > Caulobacterales > Caulobacteraceae > Phenylobacterium > Phenylobacterium sp. LjRoot225. Next base: position 413,230 of record NZ_CAXUPL020000002.1, read on the forward strand.
TGACGTAGCCCTCGAAACCGTGCGCCGGATCGCCCCCGGCGCCGGCGATCCGGCCGATCGCCTCGCCCGTCTCGCCGCGGACACAGCGGATGCAGCGGCCTTCGGGACCGCGGGCCGGCGCGCCGGTCTCCGGGTCGTAGACGACAAGGGCCGAGGGGAATCGATGGGCCATGAAGCCCGGCACCCGGCCGATGGAGCCCGGCTCCCCCTCGACATTGAACAGCGAGAAGTTGCCTTCGGTCGCGGCGTAGAATTCGACGATGCGCGGCACGGCGAAACGCGCCTGGAACGCCGTCCAGACGGTCCGGCTCAGTCCGTTGCCACAGGCGATACGCAGGCGATGGCGCCGCTCCTTTGGGTGCGGCGGGGCTTTGACGAGATAGCGGCAGAGCTCGCCGATGTACTGGAAGAGGGTGCAGTCCCAGCCGCTGACCTCGTCCCAGAAGCGGCTGACGGAGAACTTGCGGGCGATGACCGCCGATCCGCCGCTCGCCAGCACCGCGCCGAGCGCCGCCACCCCGCCGACGCTGTGGTGCATCGGCAGGCAGTCGTAGAGCCGGTCCTCGGGTCGGATGTCCAGCATGCCGGCGAACCAGCAGCTCCAGCTCATGATCCGGTGATGGCTGACGCGCGCCGCCTTCGGCAGGCCAGTGGTTCCCGAGGTGTAGATCAGAAGGGCGCCGTCGCGCACCTTGACGTCCCGGCGCTCCGCGGGCGTGAGCGGCTCCTCCGGCAGGGCCGCCAGCGCAGGCTCGATGCGCCGCCCCTCTCCGGATCCCAGCAACCATACCTCCGGCGGCTCGGATAAGCGGGCGGCCGCCTCGCGGGCGGCGTCGGCGAACTCGTCCGTGACGATCAACCGGCTGGGCGAGGCCGCCGCCAGGCAGTGCGCCAGGGCCTCGCCACGAAGGCTGGGGTTGATCAGGGCGACCACCACGCCGACGCTTGAGAGGCCCAGCCAGGCCGCCATGTACCCTGGATGGTTGTGCGCCATGAGCGCGACGGTCTCGCCCTTGCCCAGTCGTTGCGCCAGCGCCCACCGCCCATACTGGCGCAGGCGGACGGCGAGATCCCGATAAGTCAGCTGCTCCGCATCGGAGAGCAGGGCCGGCGCGCCCGGCCTGGCGAGCGCCTGCTCCTCGACCACCTGGGGAAGAACGCGATCCGGCGCGCGCGCGATCCGGCCGGTCAGCTCCAGGGCTCGCAGCCAGGCCTTGTTGGCGCTTTCGCCCTGCGCGACCGCCGCGATCCCGGGGTTCAGAACTGCGCCCATATCACATCCTTTGGTGAGGTTGGCGTCTCGCGGGCAGCCTAAGCTCGCCTCAGGCTCAGGTGTTCCTGATCGGGTTTCCGCGGCCGCGCGACCTCTTTTGCGAAGGGGAGCGCCCCCCGGGCCGGAACGCCGCACAGGGAGTAGGCGCATGCGCCCCGAGACGATCGCGATCCACAGCGGCTTCCAGGACGATCCCGCGACAAAGGCTGTGGCGGTCCCGATTTACCAGACGGCGTCCTACGCCTTCGACAGCGCCGCCCACGGCGCCGCCCTGTTCGACCTGGAGGAGGAGGGCTACCGCTATTCGCGCATCAGCAACCCGACGCTGGCCGTGCTGGAGAAGCGGATCGCCGACCTCGAGGGGGGCACGTCGGCGCTCGCCGTGGCCTCCGGCCAGGCGGCGAGCTACTACGCCTTCCTCACGGCGGCCGATGCGGGCGGCAACATCGTCTCCGTGCCCCAGCTCTACGGCGCGACCCACACCCTGCTCGCCAACATCCTGCCGCGCCAGGGGATCGAGGGCCGGTTCGCCCGCAGCGATCGCGCCTCCGATATCGCGCAGCTGATCGACGAGAACACCCGCGCAGTCTTCTGCGAGAGCATCGGCAATCCCGCCGGCAACATCTGCGACATCGAGGCGATCGCGACCGCGGCGCACGCCGCCGGCGTGCCGCTGATCGTCGACAACACGGTGGCGACGCCGATCCTGTTGAAGCCCATCGACTACGGCGCCGACGTCGTCGTGCACTCCCTGACAAAGTACCTCGGCGGCCACGGAACGACATTGGGCGGGGTGATCGTCGACGCCGGGACCTTCCCCTGGGCGCGCCACGCCAGCCGCTTCCCCCTGTTCAACGAACCCGACCAATCCTACCACGGCCTGGTCTACGCCGAGCGGTACGAGCACGAGGCCTTCGTCGCGCGCTGCCGCAGCGTCTACCAGCGCACCACGGGCGCGGTGCTTTCGCCGTTCAACGCCTTTCTTCTGCTGCAGGGGATCGAAACCGTCGCGCTCCGCATCGAGCGGCACGTGGAGAACGGACGCCGGGTGGCCGATTTCCTGCGCGCCGACGCGCGGATCGAATGGGTCAGCTACGCGGGGTTCGAGGAAAGCCCCTACTATGCGCTCGCACAGAAGTATCTCGCCGGGCGACCGCCGGCGCTGCTGACCTTCGGGGTCCGGGGCGGCTATGACTGCGGGACCGCCTTCTACGACCGGCTGAAGCTGATCAAGCGACTGGTCAACATCGGCGACGCCAAGTCGCTGGCCTGCCACCCGGCCTCGACCACCCATCGGCAGATGTCGCCTGCGGAACAGGCCCGGGCGGGCGTGACCCCCGAAACGATCCGCCTGAGCGTCGGCATCGAGCACATCGACGACATCCTCGAGGACCTCGATCAGGCGCTAGCCGCGCGGCGGCCGCGGCCGCGTGAACGGGTCAACCCACAGCCGGCCGCCAAGGAACCGACGCGGCGCGCGCCGACGCCGGCCGCCGATCGCCCGAGCCGCAGTTTTTCCGCCAAGCCGGCGCTGACGATCGCGCTCGTGAACAACATGCCCGACGCGGCCCTGCTGGCGACCGAGCGGCAGTTTTCCGCCCTGCTCGCGGAAGCCGCGGGCGATTCCTGCGAGGTGAAGCTGGCGCTCTATGCGTTGCCCGGCATCCCGCGCGGCGACCTGGCCCGCGCGACGCTCCGGGAGCGCTACGCCTGGACGGACAGGCTGGAAAAGCTAGGCGCCGACGCCGTGATCGTCACAGGCTGCGAGCCGCGCGCCCAGCACCTGGTCGACGAACCCTACTGGCGCGATTTCACCCGATTGGTCGACTGGGCGCGGACAAACACCCGGTCGGCGATCTTCTCCTGTCTCGCGGCGCACGCCGCGGTGCTGCACCTGGATGGAATCGAGCGCCGCCGTGCGAACTCCAAGGTCTCGGGGGTGTTCGCGTTCGAGCGCGTTGCAGACAGCCCGCTGACATCCGGCATCGCCGATCCGGTGTTCAATCCCCACTCGCGGCATTACGGCCTGCCGGCTGAGGACCTCGCCAACAACGGATATCAGATCCTGACCCGGTCGGCCCAGGTGGGGGTCGACATGTTCCTGCGGGACGGCCCGAGCGTGTTCCTGTTCCTGCAGGGGCATCCGGAGTACGACCCCGACAGCCTCATGCGGGAATACCGTCGAGACCTCGGCCGGTTCCTGCGCGGCGAGCAGGCCGCCTCCCCCCCGTGTCCTCAGACCTATTTCGATCCGAAGATCGAGCACGCCTTCCACGTCTTGTCGCTTGCCGCCAGACGCGGCCGGGTGACCGAGGTCCTCAAGTCCTACGACGAGATCACGGATGGGTTCATGCCGGCGGCCGCTTGGCGAACCCAGGCGGTGGGCCTGTACCGCAACTGGCTGGAGCTGGTCGCCGAAGCGACCGAGCGCGCACCGCAGCGCCAGTCCTCGCCGGATCCGGCTGAGCTCCGCATGGAGCACCTTCCCGGCGCGGCGGAGTGAGCCTGAAGCCGCCGGCGGCGACCCTGCGCAGACGCAGGCGAGCGCGCGGCGGAAAGCGGGATCCGTCCCGTCCTTTGATGAGAAGCGAGGACGAGCTCCAATCTAGGCTTCCTCCCGGTCGGGCCCACATCCCCTCGCCCTCGTCCACGCCCTGGAGGCGCGCCACATGACAGCTCTCGTGACCGGCGGCGCCGGATACATTGGAAGCCACATGGCGCTGGCGCTGCTGGAACGTGGCGAGGACGTCGTCGTCCTCGACAACCTCTCGACGGGGGTTCGCGACCTGGTTCCCGTAGAGGCCCGCTTCGTCCACGGCAACGTCGGCAACCGCAGCCTTGTGGGCAAGCTCATCACCGAGCAGGGCATAGACTGCGTCTTCCATTTCGCAGGCTCGTCCGTCGTTCCCGACTCCGTCGCCGATCCGCTGCGCTACTACGCCAACAACACCGCCAATTCGCGCAACCTGATCGAGGCCTGCGTCGAGACCGGGGTCAATCACTTCATCTTTTCGTCGACCGCGGCGGTGTACGGCGCCACGGAGACCGCGAGCATCGAGGAGACCGCGGACAAGTCGCCGATCAATCCCTATGGCCGCTCGAAGCTGATGATCGAGTGGGTGCTGCAGGACACCGCGCAGGCCAGCGACCTCCGATACGTCGCTCTGAGGTATTTCAACGTCGCGGGCGCCGATCCTCTGGGCCGGACGGGTCAGTCCACGCCGCGGGCCACCCACCTCATAAAGCGGGCCTGCCAGACTGCACTCGGCCGCCTGCCGCACCTCGGGATCTTCGGCGTCGATTTTCCGACCCCCGACGGCACCGGCGTGCGCGACTACATCCACGTCAGCGATCTCGTGGCCGCCCACGCGCTGGCGCTGGACCACCTGCGCGCGCTCGGGGAGTCGAGCGCGTACAACTGCGGTTACGGTCACGGCTTCTCGGTGCGCGAGGTCATCGATGCGGTCGAGCGGGCCTGCGGGCGCAAGCTGCCGGTCATGGAGCTGCCGCGGCGGCCCGGCGATCCGCCGGCGGTCGTCGCCGACTCGGCGAAACTGAAACAGCGGCTCGGCTGGCGACCACGTTACGACGCCCTCGACCTGATCGTGCGCGACGCCCTGGCATGGGAAGACCGCGTCGGCCAGGCGGAGACGTCGCAGATGGCCGCCGCCGCAGATGCGCGGCGCCGCAGACGTGAGTTCGGACGAACCGCAGCCGGACCGGCCGACGCGGCGCAGCCGCCAGCCTAGAGTGTCCCGGGGCTGATCCCCGGGCAGACAGCCATCCGACGCCTCCAGTGATCAGAAGATAGGGCCCCGGAGGCGGCGCGGCGGCAGGCTCGCCGTCGATGGCGTCGGGTTCGGAAGAGCTGTGCCGAGTCCTTCCCTGTATGCGCCCGGCGCGCGCCCGCAGGCCCGCACCTCAGAGACGGAAGAACAGATGGAAACGCAGGCGCTACCCAGGACGGTCGCGGACACGGTCTCGCCGCCTGAGCCCGCTTTCGCGGGCCGACGGATCTCCGTGTTCGGGACCGGATACGTCGGCGTGGTCTCCTGCGGCTGCCTGGCCGGCCTGGGCCACGAGATCGTCGGCGTCGACATTTCGGTCGACAAGGTCGCCATGCTGGCGTCCGGCCACTCGCCGATCGTCGAAGACGGCGTCGACGAACTGGTCGCCGACGCCGTGCGTCTGGGGCGGCTGAAGGCGACGACGGACGTCGCCGCCGCCGTGGCGGAGACGGATGTCTCCTTCATCTGCGTCGGCACCCCCAGCGCGCCGGACGGCGCCGTCTCGCTCGACGCCGTGGAGAAGGTTCTCACGCAGATTGGCGCAGCCCTGCGAGAAAAGTCGGGTCGCCATACGGTGGTCATGCGCTCGACAGTCCCGCCCGGGACCGCCGAGCAATTCGCCATCCCTCTGCTTGAGGCGGCCAGCGGACGCCGGCTCGGCGCGGACCTCGGATTCTATTCGAACCCGGAATTCCTCCGCGAAGGCTCGTCCATCCGTGACTTCAACAAGCCGCCGTTCACGGTGATCGGCGCGCCAGCCGGCGACGACGCGGCGCTTCTGCGGAGCCTCTACGCCCCGCTCTCCGCCCCGGTGCACGTCGTTCCCTATCGCGTGGCCGAGAGCGTGAAGCACCTCTCCAACGTCTTCCACGCGCTCAAGCTCGCCTTCGCCAACGAGGCCGGCGCCATCCTGAGCGCCTATGACGTCGATGCTCGCGAGGCCTTCCGCCTGTTCTGTGAGGATCGGGTGCTCAACATCTCGCCGGCCTATCTGCGGCCGGGGTTCGCCTTCGGCGGCTCCTGCCTGCCCAAGGATGTCCGCAGCTTCCTGGCCCTGGCCGACCAGCGCAATCTCCCCGCGCCCTTGCTCCGGCAGCTGCTCCCCTCCAACTCGGCGATCATCGAGCGGACCTACGCCGCCATCGCGCGACATGGCCGCCAGCCGGTCGCCCTGTTCGGCCTGGCGTTCAAGGCGGGCACCGACGATCTGCGCGAGTCGCCGTTCGTGGCCTTGGCCGAGAAGCTGATCGGCAAGGGGTTCGATCTGCGCATCTACGACAAGTACGTTCAGCTGGCCCGGCTGACCGGCGCCAACCGCGCCTATATCGACCGGGAAATCCCCCACCTGGAGCGGCTGCTGGTCGGCAGCCCGCAAGCCGCCCTCGCCGACGTCAGGGTGGCGGTCATCGGCCATATCGCGCCTGAAGACCGGCCGGCCCTGCTAGAAGGCCTGGCTTCGCACGAGGTCATCGATCTGGCCGGGCTGGACGACCTGTCGAAGGTCCCGGGCGTCACCTATGAAGGCCTGTGCTGGTAAGACGCGACGCCTGCCGACTTTATGAAGACAGGAAAGACGGCGGTGGCCCGGTTGGGCGAACCGCCGTCCTTATGCCTGGATCAGCCCCGGACGACGCCGGGCCTGCGCGACTGAGGATCAAGTCGGATCCGCTCGGCGTCAGGCTGGTAGCAGGCGAGAGCCGCGAGCTTGTGACGCTGGTGCAGGGTGACCATGCCACGGCCGATCGTCAGCAGCCCCTCGCGCCGCAGCTGTTGCAGGGTTCGATTGATGTGCACCACGCTCAGTCCGAGCGCGTCTGCGAACACCTCTTGAGTCAGCGGCAGGCGAAAAGCGCCCGCCTTGACGAGTCCGATCACCTCGAGCCGGTCGTGCAGTTCGAGCAGAAGGTTCAGCACCCGCTCCTTGGCCGTCAGCCGCCCGATCCGCACGATATGGTCGAAGAGCCGCTCCTCGTCTTGACGGATCATATCCGTAATCGAGGCGGACGCCCGGTCGCCGGTGGCCAGGGCCGCGGCGTCGGCGATTTCGACGTTGGTCAAGGCCACGAGGCTGCGGCCGCCGACGTGGGAGGAGCCGCCGACGCTCGCGACATCCCCCGACAAGAGAAAGGCGAAGATCTGGCGCCGGCCGTCGGCAAGGATCCGCGTCTCGGCGACCCATCCTGACACCACCACGATCTGGCGGGGCCGGCTCTCGGGACCGGCGGAGACGCCGGCGCCGGCCGGGATCCGCTCCACGGTCCGCCAGAAGCTCTGCACGCGACCAACGTCGACCTCTCGGGCGTTCGTCCCTTCGGCGAAGGTGGAGGACCTCTCGTCGGGCGAAACGGCGCCGACGTCGCTCAACATAGACATAAACAACCCCTCCCAAACCAATACATCGGGTCGGGTCGATCAGCGCTACGACGACGCGACGGTGACGTCGATCCCCGGCCCATTGAAAATAGCCTTACTGCAAATTGAGGTTGTCATAGGATCCGACGTTAACAAATTCACCAGGCCGTGAGACCGATTACCTAAAATTGTCTTTCATCAGTTTGCCTCGCGCTTTCCGTGCACTTTGATTTTTGGCGGGGTGAGAGCGTGAATCATGGCCTGGAAATCTTCATTCAGACTCCAAGCGCGTTCGAACCGAGCGTTTCTCAGCGATCGCTCAATTTGTTCGCGCTCAAGCTGTCCGCATGGCCGCGCCTCCCCGGAGAACCTTCTGGATGATCCTGTCCAACTCAGCGCCGCCGCCGCGGCGCAAGCAGTCCAGGGACGCGGACATCTCGCACATCTCTGAGCGCCGCGGCGGCCACGCGTTGCCGAATCTGAGCGGTCGCCCGCCACCATCAGCAACGCCGCAGGCGCGCCATCACGGTTAGGTTGACCGAGAGGTTTCCCATGCTCAGCTCATCTGAGCCGATGCCAGCCGATGCGGAGACAGACGTGGACGAACAACGGATCAGCTGGCCCGCCATCATCGTCGTCTACCTGGCCACCGTGCTCAGCATGGCGGCGGTGGGGGTGGTCGCAGCCCTGACGCTGGACCTCGCGACGGCGTTCGGCGTGACGAAAAAGGCGGTCGGGCTGGCGCTCTCGATCTTCTCCCTGCCCTCGGCCGTGGCCGCCCTCCTCTGCGGCGGGATCATCGACCGGTTCGGGCCCAGGCGAGTGATCCTGGCGTCCTGCGCCCTGGCCGCCCTCGCCGACGTCGCGGCGGTCCTCTTCAGCTCCATGCCCGGACTGAGTTTCAGCCTGCTGTTGAGCGGGATCGGTTACACCGGGATCGCCGTGTCGGCCCCGGTGATGTTCGTCGCCGCGGCGACGGGAGGACGCCGGGTGCGGGCCATGTCGCTCTGGTCGACCTATGCGCCGACCGGGTTTGCCGTCGGCCTGCTGCTCGCCGCCCCGTTCGCCGGATCGTCCCGCTGGATGGCGCCGCTGCTGATCCACGGCGGGCTGATGGCGCTCGCCGCAGTCGCCGCCGCCGTGCTGCTGCCGTCGCCGCCCAGCCTCGGCCGCACCTCGCTCAAGGACCAGTTGCGCGGCTTCGCGACCGTCTTCGCCGAGGCGCCGGTGCTTCGCCTGGCGCTCACCGCGGCGATTCCCTGCGGCCTCTCCTATGGGACCAGCCTGGTGGCGCCGGCCTATCTGGCGGAGGTCCACGGCGTGGCCATGGGCGAGTCCGCCACCGGGGTGGCGGTGGTGAAGGGCGCAGCCATGGCGCTCTGCGGGCTGGCGACCGGGGCCCTGCTGGCCCGCAGCCCCAACATTCCGCGGCTGTTCGCCGGCCTCGCCGTCCTGGGCGTCGCGGCTCAGGTCGCCGTCTTCTGGCCCGGCTCGAGCTTCGGCTTTGCGATCGTCGGCCTGGGCGCCTGGCTGGTCGCTTATGGCGGGATCACCGGCGTCGCCATGTCGCTACTGCCGACGGTGATCCGCAGCCCGTCGCAGAGCGGCGCCGCCTCGGGTCTGATCGGCCAGACGATGTCGATTTTCTCGTTCGCCGCGCCGACGATCTATTTCGGGCTGCAGGGCTGGACCGGCTTCGTGCTGCTGGCGGGAATTGGGCTGGCGATCTGCGTCGCCGCCCTGCCTGTGGTCTGGAAGCGCCGGACGGCGGCGATCGCCTGAGGCGCCCCAGGGCTTACCCCCTTTCGCGGATGACCGGATCTTGTAGGCGGGCCAGGCCATTAATCTTGCGTATCCAGGTATTGAGTCCGACCACAGTTCAATATTCAATCAGGCCGTTGAATAATTAAACAACATCATGGCCGGGCTTGTCCCGACCACCCATGAACACCGCTTCCCAAGGCTTGCAGCGGCGACACCAAAGCTTCCCTCCCCGACATCGACGTCCATGAGTCGCCGGGACAAGCCCGGCGATGACGATCAAAAAGGAAGATGATGGGGTCCAGATCCTAGGGGCGCCTCAGACCACGCCCGCCCAGGTTTCGCGGCGCCAGTCCGCCGCCGCCAGGGGCGAACCCGCCGAGACCCCGGCGCAGACCACCGCGCCGAAGCGCACGTCGCCGGGCTCCAGCGTCCGCAGCAGATGACCCAGGCCCTGCAGGATCGCAGCCTGGGGATGGCCGGCCTCGATCAGCAGTTCGCCCGCCTGGCTCCGCCAACGCGGACGATCGATGGCCGTGGCCAGCGAAACCCCGTCCGTCAGCGCGGCCAGGACCTGGACCAGGGTCTGGACCTGTCCGTCGGCGCCCGGGGTCGCCAGCCCCAGCACGTCGCCGGTCCGCAGAAAGACCATGGCCGGCGCCAGGGTGTGCACCGGGCGCTTGCCGGGCCCGGCGGCGTTGGCGCCATCGGTGAAGCCGCCCGCCCGGTTGTTCAGGGTCACCCCGCACTCCGGCACATAGACGCAGGAGCCGAAGTCGTCGAACACGCTGACCAGAGACGACACCACCATGCCGTCGGCGTCGGCCGTCGCCACGCCCGCGGTATGCAGATAGGCCCGTGTGGAGCCCCGCCGCCCGGCGCGCTCGAGATCGATCGGCAGGTCCAGGGCCATGAGCGCGGCGCCCTCGCCGGCGTGTGACCGGTAGGTGAACGCCGCCTCGGTCAGCTCGATGGCGGCATGATCGGTCTTGTCCGGCGGCAGGCGACCCAGCCGCTCCAGCGCCTGCAGCACCATGGTCAGGAGAACGCCCTGGGTCGCCGGCGGCTGAACGGCGACGACGGCGCCGCGGAAGTCGGCGGTCAGCGGCACGGCGACGACCGTCTCGTGCGCGGCGAGGTCCTCTACCGACAGGGCGCCGCCCAGGAGCTGCACCGCCCCCGCGATCGCCGCGGCCCGCTCGCCGAGGTAGAAGGCGCCGCTCCCCCTCCGGCCGATCTCCTCCAGCCAGAGCGCCAGCGCCTCCTGGCGGAACAGCTCGCCGGGCTGCACATGCAGCAGCGACCAGTCGGCCGCGCCGCCGGCGAGCAACCGCTTGGCCTGGGCGCGCACTGTGGCCGCCAGCATCGGCGTGACCCGCACGCCCTGGCGCGCCAGGCCGATGGCCGGCGCCAAACAGCTGGCGAGGGGCAGCCGGCCCCAGCGTTCGGAGAGCACCGTCCAGGCGTCGACCAGGCCCGGAACGGTGACGCTATTGGCGCCGTCGGTCGCAGCCTGCGTCATCGCGGCTGGGGAACAGCCCGCGCCGTTGACGGCGACCGCAACTCTGGCCCCCGGCTCGCGCACCAGGGCCAGCATGTCGCCGCCCAGGCCGCAGGCGTCCGGCGCCAGCACGCACAACGCCGCCTGGGCGGCGATGGCGGCGTCCGCCGCCGAACCTCCGGCCAGCAGCAGCTCCTGTCCCGCCGCCACAGCTAACGGATGGGCCGCCGCGACCGCGCCTTCCAGGCCGCTGAGAACCGGCCGGGCGCGCGAGGAATAGGGATCGCCGAAGATTTCCATCTCAGCCCCCTGCTCAGACGGCCGTATAGCCGCCGTCGATCACCAGGCTCGTGCCGGTGACGTAGCGGGCGGCCGGCGAGGCCAGGAAGAGGACGGGACCTGCGACCTCCTCCGGGCTGCCCTGGCGGCGGAGCGGGATGCCGGACGTCAGCGCCGCCTCCGCCGCCTCGGGGTCCGGCTGATAGGACCAGTAGGGGTCGTTGAACGGCGTCTTGATCCATCCCGGCAGCACGCAGTTGACCCGCACCCCCTGCGGCCCGAGCTCGTCGGCGAGGCTGCGGGCGAGGCCCAGCAGCCCGGTCTTCGACGCATGGTAGGCGGGCATGCCGGCGTGCCCGCGCAGCGCGCCGGTGGACGCGGTGAAGATGATGCTGGGGTTGACCGACTTCGCCAGCCAGGGCGCCGCGGCCCGGGCCATCAGAAAGGGCATCTTCAGGTTCAGCCCCAGGGACTCGTCCCACATGGTCTCGGTCCATTCCGCCAGGGGCGCGGCGGGCATCAGGGCGGCGGTCGCATAGAGGGTGTCGAGCGCGCCGAAGCGCGCCACGGCCGCGGACACCACCGCGTCCGCCGCGCCCGGGGCTGCGAGGTCGATGACCAGGACCTCGACGGGGCCTGGGCCAGCTCCGGCCGCGGTCTCCCGGGCCGCGGCTTCGCGCACGTCGGCCAGGAAGACGCTGTCGCCCTGCGCGCTGAAGGCCTGCACCACCGCCCGGCCAATGCCGGTCGCGCCGCCGGCGACGATGACCACGGCCATGAGCGCGCCCTACCGGATCGCCAGCGGCAGGCTGGCGAGCCCCCGCAGGCCGGGGTTGAGGCGCAGCTCCGGCCGCCCCGCGGGCTCCAGGGTCGCGACCTTCTTCGCCAGCACCTCGAAGAAGGCCTGGCCTTCCAGCCGCGCCATCATCTGGGCGACGCAGCCATGGATGCCGGCGCCATAGCCCATCTGGCCGGCGAGCTGGCGGCGGACGTCGAAGACGTCGGGAGCCTCCCAGTACCGCGGGTCGCGGCCAGCCGAGCCCAGGAAGACCATGACCTTGTCGTACTTGCCCATCTGGGCGCCGAAGAACTCGACCGGGTGCAGGGTCGTGCGGATCAGGCTCTGGCTCGAGGAGTCGTAGCGGGTGGCCTCCTCGAACGCCCCGCGGGCGAGGCTGGGATCCTGCCGCACCAGGGCCCACTGGTCGGGGTGGTCCATCAGGCAGCGCAGCGCCAGCCCGATCGAGTCGATGGTGGTGTCGACGCCCGCCGACAGCAGCGAGCGCACCAGCAGCCGCGCCTCTTCCTCGGTGATGTCGCCGGCGTCGGCGCGGGCGTAGATATCGGCGCCGAAGCCCTGGGGCGCGAGCATCTCGCGGCCGCAGCGGTTCCAGATCCAGTCGCTCACCGCCTCGGCGTCGGCCATCAGCGTCTTGTACCAGTCGGTCGGCGGCCCGAACGCGCCGAACACCATGGAGCCATACTGCAGCAGGATGTGGCGATCCTCGGGCGCGAGACCCACCGCATCGCCGAACACCGTCAGCGGAAACGGCTGGACGAGATCCGGAATGGCGTCGAGCCGCCCGGCGGCCAGGGCCTGGTCGACGAGCAACTCGGCATGGCGCTCGAACGCCGGCCGCAGCGGCTGCAGCGACCCGCGCGAGAAGACCCGCAGGAGGACGTTGCGCGCGCGGTCGTGCTCGGGCGGATCCACCTCCAGGATGATGCTCGGCCGGCGCCACGGCGGCTCGACGAAATAGTTGGCCAGGCCGCCGCCGCCGGCGTTGCTGAAAGTCTGGTGATCGCTGAGCGCGGCCTTCGCCGCGTCGTAATGGCTGACGGCCCAGACGCCGTAGCGCTCCAGCCAGATCACCGGCCCCAGCGCCCGCATCTCCTCGTAGTGGACATAAGGATCGGCGCGGAATTCCGGCGAGAAGGGATCCAGGTCAGAGACGATCCGGCTCATCAAGCGGCTCCGGTCCGAAGCGCGCGCCGCAGCTCGGTCGTGGCCTGCGCATCGACCTGCGAGCCGTCCAGCACCACGCCGTACACCTGGCGGGCGTGGTCGACGGTGACCTTGTCGTCGTGCACGTCCTCCAACACCTGGGCGGGATCGCGCGCCAGCGGATCGCCGAAGCCGCCGCCGCCGGCCATCACATGACGGAAGACGTCGCCGGACTGCAGGGTGATCGGCGCGCTGGGCATGGGCGGCACGTCGATCTCGCGGCCGCCGGCGCGGATCAGGTTGCTGGCCGGCGCCCCGGTCCCCCCGCCGTCCAGGCCGTGGGGCGGATGCAGCCGCTTGTCCGAGCGGACGCCGAAATAGACCTCGTCCGCCAGGCAGCGGTACTGGCGTAGCACGCCCAGGCCGCCGCGGAACCGCCCGGCGCCGCCGGTGTCCGGGGCGAACCCATACTCTTCGATGCGGATCGGATAGTCGGCCTCGATCATCTCGATCGGCACGTTCGACTGGTTGGAGGCCATGTGCGGCACGCCTTCCTGGCCGTCGTGGGCGGAGGTCGCTCCCCAGGTCCCCATCACGCATTCGGAGAAGACGAAGGGCTGGCCGCCCTGCCAGCCGCCGAAGCTCGGCAGGGTCGAGCCGCCCGCCCCGTCCGCCGCCACCCGGTCCGGCAGGGCCTGGGCGAGCGCGCCGAAGACGCAGTCGACGATCCGGTAGCCGGTGACGCCACGCGCGCCGCAGGGCGCCGGATGCACCGCGCTGACCAGCGATCCCGGCGGGGCGATCACCTCGATCAGCCGGGTGTAGCCGTGGCAGTTGGGAACCTCGGCCGACATGATCGAGCGCAAGGCCGCATAGACGTTGGACTTGCAGAAGGAGAGCGGCGCGTTGATGCCGCCCTTCACCTGCGGGCTGGTGCCTGTCCAGTCGGCGGTGACGTGGGCTCCAGAGACGGTCAGCTTGAGCTGCAGGACGATGGCTTGCGGATCCTCGCCGAAGCCGTCGATGTGGTCGGTGAATTCGTAGACCCCGTCGGGGATCTCCTCGAAGGCGACGCGGGCCAGGGCCTCGGCGCGGTCCTGCAGGGCGTCGCCATAGGCCGCCACGGTCGCGGCGCCGTAGCGCTTCAGCAGCGCCAGCATTCCCCGCTCGCCGGCGGCGCAGGCCGCCATCTGCGCCTTCAGGTCGCCCAGCACCTTGTCGGGGACGCGGACGTTGACACCAACGATCGCGAGTAACGTGGCGTTCTCCACCCCGTCTTCGACCAGCTTGAGGAAGGGCAGGCGCAGCCCTTCCTGATAGATCTCCGTCGCCCCGATGGAATTCGATCCCGGCACCAGGCCGCCGACGTCGGCGTGGTGGGCGATGGTGGTGGCCCAGGCGCGCAGCGCGCCTTCGAAGAAGATCGGCTTGATGATGTAGATGTCGGGCAGGTGCTGGCCCGAGGCGGCGTAGGGATCGTTGGCGATGAAGACGTCGCCCGGCTTCACCCGCCCCTCGTACTCCCCGATCAGGTGGCGCATGGCGTCGTAGAAGCTGCCCAGGTGCATGGGCGTGGTCAGTCCCTGGGCCAGGGTCTGGCCGGCCGGATCGCAGAGCGCCGTGGAGTAGTCCATGGAGTCCCGGACGATCGGCGAATAGGCGGTCCGCATCAGGATCAGCGCCATCTCGTCGGCGACGGTCTCGAAACCGTTCTTGAACACCTCCAGCAGGATGGGATCGAGATTGGGGCTCATCCGGCGGCCTCCGGCTGCAGGGTGATGACGATATTGTCCAAGGCGTCGCGCAGGGCCGAGGCGTAGGGCGGCACGACGGTGGTGCCCTCGACTTCCTCGATCACCAGCGGCCCCCGGCGAGGCTCCGGGCCCAGCTCCTGCCGGCCGATCACCGGCGTCTCCATGGCGCCGTACGGCTGGCCGAAGTAGACGGAGCGCACCGACGGCGGGAGGGCGGCGGCGGTGGCCAGCGTCACCCGTGTCGAGGTCTTGGGCGGCGAGGCTCCGACCACCCGCACGGTGACCAGCTGAACGGCGGCCTCGGGGATGCTGTGGCCGTAGATGCGCTCATGCTCCCGGGCGAAGTCGCCGGCGATCGCCTGCAGCGCGGCTTCGTCCAAGTTTCCGACAGCGACCTCCACGGGCAGTTCGAAGGCCTGGCCGGTGTAGCGGGCCTCGACCCGCCAGCTGATCTGCACCGGCGTCGCCTCGGCCAGGTCCTGGCGCACGCTGGATTCCAGCCGGCGAAACGCCGCCTCCAGTTCGGCCGGCGACACCTCGTCCAAGGGCTTGAGCAGGGCCGCCGAGGCGTTGGCCTCCAGGTTGGCGAACAGCAGACCCAGCGCGCTGAACACGCCCGCCGCCGGCGGCGCCACCACCGTAGTCATCTGCAGTTCGCGGGCCAGGGCCGCTGCGTGCACGCCGCCGTTGCCGCCGAAGGCGTAGAGCACGAACTCGCGCGGGTCGCGGCCCCGATAGGTGGAGACCGCCTTCACCGCCCGCATCATGGCGGCGTTGGCCAGGCGATGCACGCCATAGGCGGCTTCCAGGAGGTCGCAGCCGAGCCGGGCCGCCACCTGATCCGCCAGGACGCTGCGCGCCTTCTCCGCATCCACCGCGACCGCCCCGCCGGCCAGGGCGTGGGGATTGAGGTAGCCCAGCACGACATTGGCGTCGGTGACCGTGGGCTTTGTCCCGCCCTGGCCGTAGCAGACCGGGCCCGGCGCGGCGCCGGCGCTCTGCGGGCCGACCTTCAAGCCCCCCGCGGGATCGAGCCAGACGATGCTGCCGCCGCCGGCGCCCACTTCCGAGACATCCAGCACCGGCAGCTTCAGGGCGTAGCCGCCGCCCTTCACCAGGCGGCTGGACAGGGAGATGCCGCCGCCGACCTCGTACTCGTCGGTGCTGATCACCCGGCCGTCCTCGATCAGCGAGGCCTTGGCCGTGGTGCCGCCCATGTCGAAGGTGATGACGTCGCGAAAGCCCGCGACGCCCGCCAGGGCCGCCGCCCCGACGACGCCGGCCGCCGGCCCGCTTTCCACCGCCAGCGCCGGCTTGGCGATCAGCCGCTCGACGTCGATGGTCCCGCCGCTTGACTGCATCATCAGCAGCCGGCCGCGGACGCCGCTGTCGGCCAGCCGGGCTTGCAGGGAGCGCAGGTAGCGGGCCACCGGCGGGCCGATATAGGCGTTGGCGACCGTCGTGGAGGTCCGCTCGTACTCGCGGATCTCGGGCAGCACCTCGCAGGAGACCGAGATGAACCGCCCGGGCAGGGCGTCGCGCAGGATGCGGGCCGCGGCCGCCTCGTGCGCCGGGTTGGCGTAGGCGTGCAGGAAACAGATCGCCACCGCCTCCACGTCCGAGGCCGCCAGCTCGGCCGCCAGCGCCGCCACCTGGGCCTCGTCCAGCGGGGTGATCACCTCGCCCTTCGGCCCCATGCGCTCGGTCACCTCGAAGCGGCGGCGGCGGGGGACCAGGGGCGGCGGCTTGACGTAGAGCGGCTCGTAGAGACGCGGCACGCGAATGCGGCGCAGCTCCAGGACGTCGCGAAAGCCGCGGGTGGTGATCAGGGCGGTGCGCGCGCCCTTGCCTTCGAGGATGGCGTTGGTGGCGACGGTGGAGGCGTGCAGCACCTCGCTGAAGGCTTCGCCCGTGACGCCCAAGGTCGCCGCCACGGCCGTCAGGCCGTCGATCACGCCGCGGGCGTAGTCGTCGGGGGTCGAGGGCGTCTTGCCGGTGACCAGCACGCCTTCGGGGGTGAGGCAGGCGACGTCGGTGAAGGTGCCGCCGATGTCGGCCGCGATCCGATAGGACATCAGCCGCACCTCAGGCGTTCGAGCTTGGCCTCGTCCACCGTGACGCCCAGGCCGGGCGCCTCCAGCGGCAAGAGGGCGCCGTCCTGCACCGCGAAGGGTTCGGCGCAGATATCGTCGAGGAAATAGGCCCCGCCGATCTTGTACGGGTGAGCCCCTGCGGGCGCGCTGATCGGGATGACGCTGGCGAGCGTCACCGCGGGCGAGGCCAGGGCGAAGTGGATGTTGGCCGCATTGCCGACAGCCGACTCGATCGAGCCGTTGACGTCGCAGGGCAGGTTCCCCGCCTCCGCCACCGCCGCCACCTTGCGCGCGCCGACAAAGCCCCCGGCCTTGGCCAGGTAGATGGACAGGCCATCCGCGCCCCGCGCCGACCAGACATCCAGGGCGTCGTGGACGTCCCAGCAGGACTCGTCGGCGATCACCGGCAGGAAGGTGGAGCCCGTGACCTCGGCCATGGCCCGCAGGCCCACCGTGGGCTGCTCGACGCAGTCGGCGCCCGCCTGGGCCAGCTCGGCGACGACGCGGACCGCGGTCTTGGGCTCGCGATAGCCCTGGTTGGCGTCGAGCCGCAGGTTGATGTTCGGCCCCAGGGTCTTGCGAAGCTCGCGCACCAGCCGCACGTCGCGGTCGGCGTCGACGCCGCCCTTGATCTGCAGGGCCTTCAGCCCGTCCTCCGCCGCTCCGACCGCCTCGGCCAGCGCCTGGGCATCGTCCATCAGGCCGATCATGTGCGCCACCGGCACGGACTGGCGGCAGGCGCCGCCGAGCAGGCGGTAGAGCGGCAAGCCGACGGCCTTGCCCCAGATGTCGTGGACGGCGATGTCGACCGCGCACTTGGCGTAATTGCCGCCGACCAGGACCTCGTCCATCGCCTGGCGCACGGCGGTCACCGCGGTCGGATCGCGGCCGAGCAGCCGCGGCTGCAGCACGGTCTCGACCATGGAGACGACGCTCGCCATCGTCTCGCCGGCGCGACGGCCGAAGTCGCCGCCCCAGTCCGGCAGCGGCGTCGCCTCGCCATAGCCAACCAGGCCGTCGTCCGTGCGCACCCGCACCAGGACGAAACCGCCCAGGGACTCCTTCAACCCCGCCCAGCGGAAATCGCGCCGGAGCGGCAGACGAAACGGGATGGCCTCGAGGGATGTGATCTTCATCCCGGCGACCCTGCCGGCGCCGGCCCTGCACGGCCAGCGGAATTTTCCGATCGGAAAATTTTGGCGGCGAGCAGCCTTTCTGGTGCGCGCAGCCCGCCTAATCTTCGGGCGCCATTCCCACCGCGCGGGCGGTCGGATGCATGAAGCGGGTCACCTGGCTGGCGCCCCAGTTCATGTCGAACGCCACCGAGAGGATCCGCGCGTCGTCCGCGCTGGTGGAGATGAACAGGTGCCGCATGCCGCTGTCGAAATAGGCGCTCTCGCCGGTCGCCAGCCGGAAGGGCGCATACTGGTCGGTGTGGACCTCGATCTCGCCGGACAGGACGTAGACGAACTCCTCGCCCGGGTGCGCGCTCCAATGGTCGAAGGCCTCCGGCGTGCGCGCCCGCACCGTCATCTCCAGCGGCGCCATCGCCTTGCGCGACAGCTCGACCCCATGGGCGATATAGTCGTATTGGCCGCTGGTGAACCGCGCGCCCTCGCCCGACCGGGTCACCGTCTTGCGGCCCGAGACCCGACTCTTGCGGCCCGACTGGACCAGGTCCTCCAGGCTCATGTCCAGCCCGTCGGCGATCCGCTGGATAATGTCGAAGGAGGGTGAGATCTGCCCGTTCTCGATCTTCGAGAGGGTGGAGACAGCCACGCCCGTGCGGCCCGACGTCTCCGTCAGGGTCAGTCCGGCCTCGCGCCGGATCGCCTTCAGCCGCGAGCCGATCTCGCTGATCGACGAACTGCCCTGCGCCATAGGTCCTCCGCAACGCGCCTGTCGCAGTCCCGCCCGTCCACCGCAAGACGATGCGCCGGCGAACTTTGATTTCCAATCGGAAAACTGCAGCCGCCGCCTCGCCCCTATCCAGGCGCCCCCGACGTTGACGGCCCAGGCCCGCTTGCCTATCAGCCTCGCACAGTCCGCGGGTGCGGGCCGACTCATCCACTCGCCGAAAGGAACCGCCGTGCAAGAGCGCCTGATCAAGGGAGCCGGCTCGCAGCAGGTGGCCGCCAGCCTTCTCGCCGCCGGGGTGATCCGCTTCTACAAGGACGAGCCCTTCACCTTCACCTCGGGGCTGAAGAGCCCGGTCTATGTGAACATCCGCGGCCTGCTCAGCGCGCCGCAGCGCGACGAGGTCATTCGCATCTGGTGCGAGGGCCTGAAGACGCTTCCGGACTTCGACATCGCCGTCGGCGGCGAGACCGCCGGCATCCCCTACGCCGCCTTCGTGGCCGCGCAGATGGGAAAGCCGATGGCCTACGTCCGCAAGAAGACCAAAGATTTCGGCATGAAGAGCCAGATCGAGGGCGGCGACATCGCCGGCAAGCGCTGCCCGCTGATCGAGGACCTGACTACCGACGGCGGCTCCAAGATCACCTTCGTCGAGGTGATGCGCGCGGCCGGCGCCATCGTCGACCTGACCACCTCGATCTTCTACTACGGCATCTATCCGGAGACGGCCGATCGCCTGGCCGCGCACGACCTGTCGCTCTTCTATCTCTGCGACTGGGCCGACGTGCTGCAGTCGGGCGGGGCGGACGGCTATTTCGACGCCGACCAACGCGCGGAGCTGGCCGACTTCCTCAGCAATCCGCAAGGCTGGAAGCCGCGCCGGGGCTGACCCGGCCGTCCTCGGCGTCGCGGGCGAGGTCTTCGGCCGCCCGCTCGGCCGGGTCGCCCAGGCCTGCGCCGCCGGGGACCTTCAGCACCAGCCGATCGCCGGCCGGGATGCGCTGAAGCCCCTTGGCGCGCAGCGGCGCGCCAGACGCCAGGCTGACGGTTCCCGCCGCACCGTCCCGGCCGCCGTCGCGGCCGCGGGCCGGGTTGGCGACCCGCTCGTACATCGCCAGGACCTCGAAGCTGTCGCCGAAGCGGCCGCCGACCTCGACCACCTGGCCGAGCCCGCCGCGATGGCGCCCGGCCCCGCCGCTGTCCGCCCAGAGCTCCTTGCGCCAGATCACCACCGGCGCCCCGGCCTCGGTCACCTCCACCGGCATGGCGCGGACGCCGCTCGGGAAGGCGGTGGCGTCCAGCCCATCGAGGCCCGGCCGCGCGCCGGAGCCGCCGCTGTTGAAGAAGACCGTGTCGAACCGTTCCACGGCGTCACGGCCCCTCGTCTCGCCGCGCAGCTGGACGCTCCACAGGCAGGACGAGCCCTCGGCCGGCGTGCGCCCGGGCAGGGCCTGGGACAGGCAGCCGAACATCAGGTCCGGCAGCATCTGACCCACCACATGGCGCGCCGCCACGGGCGCCGGCCGCTGGGCGTTGAGGATCGAGCCCTCCGGCGCCTCGACGAGGAAGGGCTTCAGCGCCCCGTAGTTGTTCGGCACGTCCGGGGCCACCACGCACTTCAGGCCGAAGACCGCATAGGCCCGGCAGTAGTTCATCACCACATTGATCCCGTGCGGGACCGCCGGGTCGGTGCCGGCGAAGTCGACGGCCATCTCGCCGCCGCGAATGGTGAGCTGGGCGCGCAGGGTGATCGGCGCATCATAGCCGTCGAGGACGAGCTCGCTCGACCAGACGCCGTCGGGCAGGGCCTCGATGGCTGTGCGGGTGGCGGCCAGCGACTGTTCGAGGATGTAGTCGCCGACCTCGTCCAACGTCTCCTGGCCGAACTCGACCAGCATGTCGCGCAGCCGCCGGGCGCCGGTCTCGTTGCTGGCGATATAGGAGAGGACGTCGCCCTCCACCTGCATCGGCGTGCGCACGTTCTGGCGCAGCATCTCCAGCAGGGACTCATTCAGCTCGCCCGCCGAGGCCAGCTTGAGGAGCGGGATCTGCAGCCCTTCTTCGAAGATCGAGCGCCCGTCCGGCCCCTGCCCCAGGCCGCCGATGTCGAGCTGGTGGCAGCAGCAGCCGACCAGGGCCGCCAGCCGGCCGCCCGCGAAGACCGGGCTGACGACGGTGACGTCGTGCAGGTGGCCGGCGGTCAGCCAAGGATCGTTGGTGATGAAGTGGTCGCCCTCGCGCATGCTCTCGGGCGGGAACTTGGCCAGGAAGTGCCGCACGCCCTCGGCCATGGAGTTGACGTGGCCGGGCGTGCCGGTGACCGCCTCGGCGACCATCCGCCCCTGGGTGTCGAACACCGCCGCCGAGAGGTCGCCGGCGTCGCGCACCGTGGTCGAGAAGGCGGTGCGCATCAGGGTCTGCGCCTGCTCCTCGACGATGGCGATCAGGCGGGTCCACATCACCTGCATGCGCAGGTCGTCGAGACGGCCGATCATGACGGCGCTCCTTGCACTGGGCGGCGGTCGAGCACCAGGTAGCCGTAGGCGTCGACGCAGAGGTCGAAGGCCGCCGGCGCCACGGTGGTGGTCTGGTCCTCCACCACCAGCAGCGGGCCGCGCAGCCAGTCGCCGGGCGACAGGGTCTCGCGGCGGACGACGCCGTAGGATCGGACCGCGCCGCTGGCCGGGTCGAACACCTCGCGCCAGGCGCCGGGCGTGACTTCGCGCAGGCGGCCGACCGGCTCGCGCAGCTGCGGCCGCCAGCCGCCGGCCGAGACATTGACCCGCCAGGTGAGGATCTCGATCGGCAGTTGCGGAATGGTGCGGCCGTACTGGCGGCGATAGGCGGTCTCGAAGATCTCCAGCAGCACAGCCTCGTCGCCGTCGCCGAGCCTGCGGGCCGGGATCTCGACGGAGATCTCATAGCCCTGGCCGACATAGCGGGCGTAGGCGGTCCGGCGTTCGACGCGTTCGGCCGAGGGCGCGCCCTGGCGCACCAGGCCGTGCGCCGTCTCGGACATCTCCGCCAGCACGGCGTTCACCCCGTCGAGGTCGACCTGGCCCAGGCGCTCGCGACGACTGCGCGAGATCTCATAGCCGATCGGCGCCCGTAGGAAGCCCACCGCCGAGCCCACGCCGGCTCCGCTGGGGACGATCACCCGCGAGACGCCCAGCTTCTCGGCGATGCGGCCGGCGTGCAGCGGCGCCGCTCCGCCGAACGCGACCATGGTGCGGTCCTCGACCGCCGCGCCCTGCTCGACCGCATGGGCGCGGGTGGCGCTGGCCATGACCTCGTCGACGATCTCGCCGACGCCGAACGCCAGCAGGCGGGCGTCGCCGGCCGGATCGAGCCTGCGCAGCGCCGTCTCGGCGGCGGTCGGGTCCAGGCGGATCGTCCCGGCGGCGAAAGCCTCCGGGTCCACCCGGCCCATCATCAGGTCGGCGTCGGTGACGGTGGGCTCGGTTCCGCCGCGGCCGTAGCAGGCGGGACCCGGTTCGGAGGCGGCGCTCTGCGGGCCGACATTCAGTCGGCCGACCCGGTCGAGGTGGGCGATGGAGCCGCCGCCGGCGCCGATCTCCACCATCTCGACGACAGGAATGCGCAGCGGCAGGCCGCTGCCCTTGCGGAAGCGATGGACGCGGGCGACCTCGAAGCCCTGGGACATCTGCGGGCGGCCGTCGTCGATGAAGCAGATCTTGGCGGTGGTGCCGCCGACGTCCAGCGCCAGCATGCGCTCGACCCCGCGCTCGGCGGCGATGCTGGCGGCGAAGATCGCCCCGCCCGCCGGGCCGGATTCCACCAGCCGCACTGGGAAGCGCGCAGCGGTGTCAAGACTGGTCAGCCCGCCCGAGGACAGCATCAGGAACAGCGGGCAGTCGAAGCCCGCCTGCGCCAGCTTGCGTTCCAGCTGGCGCAGATAGGCGTCCATCAGCGGCCGGACATAGGCGTTGGCCGCCGTCGTGGAGAAGCGCTCGTACTCGCGGATCTCCGGCGAGACCTCGCTGGAGAGCGACAGGCTCGCCTGCGGCAGGCGCTCGGCCAGGATGGCGGCGGCGGCGCGCTCGTGGGCGGGGTTGGCGTAGCTGTGCAGGAAGCCGATGGCGACGCTTTCCACCCCGGCCGCCTCGAAGGCCTCGGCCGCGCGCTCTACCGCCGCGACGTCGAGGGCCAGCAGCACCTCGCCGTCCGCCGCCACGCGCTCGGCGGCGGTCAGGCGCAGCTTGCGCGGAACCAGCGGCGCGGGCTTGGCGATCGACAGGTCGTACTGATCGAAGCGGCTTTCCGAGCCCATCTCCAGAACGTCGCGGAAGCCTTCGGTCGTCAGCAGGCCGGTCACCGCGCCCCGGCGGGCGATCAGCGCATTGGTCGCCAGCGTGGTGCCATGCACCATCAGGCCGACGTCCGCGGGCGAAAGCCCCGCCTGCGCCAGCAGCTCGGCCACGCCCTCCAGCAGCGCCCGTTCCGGCGCGTCGTAGGTCGTCAGCCGCTTGGTCGAGAAGCGGCGCTCGCCATCCTCCAGGACGATGTCGGTGAAGGTCCCGCCAATGTCCGACCCGATGCGGGCTCGACGCCCACCGTTCACATCGCTGCGCGCCATCGCCGGATCAGTCGCCGTCTGCGGCGGCGGCTTCGCGCGCCGGCTGCAAGGTGGCGAAGAAGCGGGTCAGGTGCTGGCCGGCCTCGACCGCCGGGTAGCGCGCTTCGCCGTCCTGGCGCACGAACTCCGGCAGCGGCTCGACCACCACCTCCCGGTCCGGATTGAAGAAGAAGGGGATCGAAAACCGCTCCTGGCTCGAGGTGTTGCGCACCCGGTGCATGTTCGACAGGTAGCGGCCGTTGGACCACCACATCATCATATTGCCGATGTTGATGACGTAGGAGTCCGGCGCCGGCGGGGCGGCGATCCAGGCCCCGTCCCGGCGGCGCACCTCGAGCCCGCTGATCTCGCCCTGGGCCAGGATGGTGAAGGGGCCTTCGTCCGTATGGGCGACGGCGTTCTGCACCTCGGTCTCGGCGCCCTGCGGCAGGGCGCTGTAGTAGAGCAGGCTGAGCTGCGAGAGCGGCTTGTCGAACCAGCCGTCGAAGCGGTCCTCCGGCAGCCCCATGCCAAGGGCGAAGGCGCGCAACAGATGGTGCGACAGCTCCGTCACCGCGCGGAAGTAGGCCATCGAAGCCGTCGCCAGGCCGGGCTGGGCCGCCGGCCAGCGGTTCGGGCCATAGAAGATCCCGTTCGGATCGTTCACCGGATCCGGGGCGAACTCGTCCTGGATCCGGTATTGTTCGAAGTACCGTTTGTTCGCCCCGAGGTGCTGGGACAGCGAGCAGAGGCCCCGGTACCAGTCCGGCGTCGCCCGGACCGTCTCCTGCTCCGACGGCGGCAGGCGGTAGAAGGCCGCGGTCTCGCGGAACACCGCCTCGCGCAGCCCCGCCGGCACGCCGTGGCCGACCAGATAGAAAAAGCCGATCCGGCCGGAGGCCTCGGCGATCCGATCCGCCACCGCCTGCCGCTCATCCGGCGAACCTGTCAGAAACGGCGCGAAGTCGATGGTCGGGATCTCGGAGAGGCTCACCGTCTGGGCGGAATGGGTGAAATCGGCCTCTTCATTGCTGCGTCCCAAGACCCAGTCCTCCGCAAACGCCGGTCATGGCCAAGTCGAAGCTCCGGCGCCGCCGGACCACTGCGATCTTGACCCCACCGATCGGCTCTACACCCCCAGCCGTGTGTCGATGGGATGCCAATTTGGCGCGCTGGCGGCGCCGTTACGGCTACACGAAATGGGCTCTGCGGCCGGTCTGCGCAGTCCCCAGGCGCCGGCTGATCGATTTTCATACGGCGCGCCGAAATCCTCGGGTCCGGCGCCGATCTGGAGTTCTCCCGGCTCGCGCCGCCCGGCCTCCCTGCGCGGGGGCTTGCAGGCTTCCGACGAATTTCGACCAGGAGATAAAAATGTCCGGCGCCCGGATCGGCTCGCCCGCTCCCGCCATCCCGCGCTACGGCCGCCGAGATGCCCTGCGGCGTCTCGGGCTCATGGGCCTGACCGGCGCATGCGCCGCGGGATACGGGACGCTCGCCGTCCGCGCCCTGGACCGGTCCAACATGCTCAAGGCCAACACCTCCGGCGCGCTCGCGCCCCCCGTCACCCACCAGCTCGGCTGGCTCAAAGGCGTCCAGTTCGCGGGCGAGTTCCTGGCCCAGGAGCTGGGCTACCTGGAGGCCGAAGGGGTGACGGCCGAGTTCGCCGCCGGCGGCCCGGGCACCGACTATCGCACCCTGGTGGCCAGCGGCCGGATGCTGGTGAGCGAAAGCACGCCGCTGGCGATGATCGAGGCCGCGGTGCAGGGCCAGCCGCTGGTGGCCTTCGCCGCGGTGATGCAGCGCGACCCCGGCGCCTATATGAGCCTGCCCGGCAAGCCCATCACCTCGCTGCACGACATGGTCGGCAAGACCATCGGCGTGCCGGCGAGCGTGCGCAAGCTGACCTGCGTGCTGCTGCAGCGGGCCGGGATCCCCTTTGAGAGCGTCAACTTCGTGCCCGTGGGGACCGACGCCGGCGCCCTGGCGGCCGGCCAGATCGACGGCTACTACAGCCACGCGACGACCGCCGTGCCGGGCCTGCGGGCCCTCGGCGTCGAGCCAAAGGTCCTTTACATGACCGACCTCGGCGTGCCGGGCTACGCCCAGGCCTTCATCGTGCGCCGCGACACCCTCGACAAACACCACGACCTACTGGTCGGCTACACCCGCGCCCTGATCAAGGGGTGGCGCTACTTCGTCGAGAACCCCGCCAGCTCGGCCGAACTGATCGTCGAGAAGTGGGCGCAGAAGGGCACGAGCCTGCAGGACCAGCTCGCCCAGGCGGCGATGATGCGCAGCTTCATCCTGGACGGCGACGCCCTCACCCATGGCCTGCTGTGGATCGACCCTGGCCGTTTCGAACACGCCCTGGCCTTCGCGCGCGAAGCGGGCAGCGTGCCGGCGGGGATGGAGATCGACGTCGGCCGCCTGGTGACCCAGAGCGTCATCCGCGAGGCCCTGGCATCCCAGGCGTAGCCGCTACGGCGCCACGGCCACGCCGAAACGGCATCTCGCGTCAACGCCGAGCCGTGCGAGCTTTACCGAGTCACGCGGCCGGACTGCGGCCGCCGGAATACGAGAACTACGGATCAGTCATGGGCCGCGTGCGCGTCGACCGGGTGTCCAAGGCCTTCGAAATTGACGGCCGCAGCGTCCAGGCGATCCAGGACGTCAGCCTGACCCTGGAGGAAGGCGAGTTCGGCGCCCTGATCGGCCCCTCCGGGTGCGGCAAGTCCACCCTGCTGCGCATGGTGGCCGACATCCTGCAGCCGACGCTCGGCCGGATCTCCATTGGCGATGCGCCGCCCGAACGGGTCCGCCGCGAACACGGCATCGGCTTCATCTTCCAGGACCCCAGCCTGCTGCCCTGGCGCACCGCGCTGGAAAACGTCCGCCTGCCGCTGGAGGTCGCGCGCGGCAAGGGCCGCGTGGCCGACGCCACGCCCCTGGAGTTGCTGGAGCTGGTCGGCCTCGGTGGGTTCGAACACGCCCGTCCGGCGCAGCTCTCCGGCGGCATGCAGCAGCGCTGCGCCATCGCCCGCTCGCTGGCGCTGAAACCCAAGGTGCTGCTGCTCGACGAGCCGTTCGGCGCGCTCGACGAGATCACCCGCCACCGGATGAACCTGGAGCTGCTGCGCATCTGGGCGCAGACCAAGATCACCGCGCTGATGGTGACCCATTCGATCCAGGAAGCGGTGTTCATGGCCGACAAGATCTTCGTCCTGGCCGCCCGGCCGGGGCGGCTGGTCGACACGGTCACGGTCGACCTCGCGCGTCCGCGCCGGATGAGCCAGATGAACGAGCCGGCCTTCATCGAGGCGGTGAAGCGGGTCCGCGCAGGCCTGTTCCACGACCAGACCGAAGCCTTCGACTATGGATAGGCTGTCCGTCGCGCTCAGGAACTCCCTGCCGCCGCTGCTGCTGCTCGCTGCCTTGGCGCTGCTGCTGGAGGGCTATGTGGGCTCGGGCGCGGCGCCCAGCACCGTGGCCGCGCCCAGCACCGTGCTGCAAACGATCTGGACCGAGCGCGGCGACATCTGGCGCGCGATCGAGCCGACGCTGCTGACCGCCTCCACCGGCTTCATCCTCGCCACCCTGATCGCCCTGGGTCTCGGCCTCGTCGTCTATGCGTTCCGGCAGATCGAGACCGGCGTGCTGGCCATGGCGGCGGTGCTCACCAGCATCCCGATGATCGCGCTGGCGCCGGCCCTGATCACCCTGATGGGCATGGGGCTGGGCGCCCGGATCGCCATCACCACGATCATCTGCGCCTTCCCGATGATCGTCGCGGCGGTGCAGGGACTGTCCGCCAGCTCCGGAGCGGCCAGCGAGCTGTTCACCGTGCTGGCGGCGAACCCCTGGCAAAGGTTCCGACTGCTGGCCCTGCCGACGGCCCTGCCCTACCTGTTCCTGGGCGCGAAGATCGCCGCGCCGCTGGCGCTGCTGGGCAGTTTGATCGCCGAGTGGACCGGCGCCGAGGACGGGCTCGGCGTCTACATGCTGACCTCGATGTTCGGCCTGCACATCGCCCAGCTCTGGGCCTCCGTGGCGCTCACCTGCGTGATCTCCATGGCGGCCTACGGCCTGGTCGTCGCCGCCGAGCGGCTCGCCGTCAGCGGCGCGGTCGTCGCGGAGGCCGGCGCATGACCCTGGCGGTCGGGCTTCCAAGGATGGCCGAGCCCCGGCGCTGGCGGGCGTCCGGAGCGCTGAAGGCCGGCGGCGCGCGCCTGGTCGCCTACGCCGCCTTCCTGGCCGCCATCCTGATCCTGTGGTTTGCGGCGAACGGCGTCTTCGGCGTTCCCACCTTCCTGCTGCCCAGCCCCGCCCAGGCTCTGACGGCCTTCCTGCAGAACGCCGACGAGATCGGATCGGCCACGGCCTTCACCCTCGGCTGCACGGTCGCCGGACTGGCCGTCAGCCTGGTCCTCGCCGTCGTGCTCGCGGTGCTCTTCACGCTCTCGTCGGGCCTGGACCGGGCGCTGACGCCGCTGGTGCTGATCGTCCGCACCGTGCCGGTGATCGCGGTCGCCCCGCTGCTCGTCATGCTGTGGGGCCGGGGGCGCTGGAACAGCATCGGCGTCGTCGCCCTGCTGACCTTTTTCCAGCTGATGCTGGCGGCCAAGCGCGGCCTGCAGGCGCCCACGGCCAACCTCATGGAGATGATGTGGGCGAACGGCGCGAGCTTCTGGCAGACGCTGCTGAAGGTGCGGCTGCCCTTCGCCCTGCCCTTCCTCTTCACCGGCCTCAGGCTCGCGGCCCATTCGGCCATCCTCAGCGCCATGTTCGCCGAATGGCTCTCCGGCGCGCCCGGCCTCGGCTACCTGATGCTGGACGCCTATTCGCAGCAGAACTTTGCCCTCATGTGGTCGGCCATCCTGGTCAGCACCACCGTCGCCTACCTCTTCTTCACGGTGACCATCATGCTCGAGCGCGCCGTCGCCGACCGGAGCGCCTGAGATGGGCGCGCTGACCGGCAAGACCGTCCTGATCACCGGCGGGACCAAGGGCCTCGGCGCCGAGCTGGCGGTCGCCCTGGCGAAGGCCGGGGCCGACATCGCCGTCCTCGGCCGCGACGCGGCGGCCGGCGAAGGAGTCGCCGAGGCGGTCCGCGTCCTCGGCCGCCGCGCCGTGGTGCTCGCCGCCGACGTCACCGCCGAAGACCAGATGGACGCCGCCGCCGCCCAGGCGAACGAGGCCCTCGGCGCGATCGACGTCCTGGTCTGCACGGCCGGCGTCGGCAGCCCACGCAGGCCGATCTGGGAGCTCGGGGCGGAGGACTTCCGCGCCTGCTACGACGTCAATGTGCTGGGCGCGATGCTGGCGATGCGCGCGGTCCTGCCGTTCATGATCGCCCGGCGCTCGGGGCGGATCGTCAACATCGGCGGCACCTACGGCCACAAGGGCGTGGCGCTCGCCAGCCTCTACGCCTCGACAAAATGGGCGCTGCGCGGCCTGACCCGCTCGGTGGCGCTGGAGGTCGGCGCCTACGGGATCACCGCCAATGTGGTGGCGCCCGGCGGGATCGAGGGGCCGCGCCTGACGCGGGACTTCGAACGCTCGGCCGAGCGCGAAGGCATCGCTTACGAAGCTGTGCTCGAACGCTTCACCAGCCGCTCGGCGCTCGGACGCCTGGTCACCGGCGACGAGGTCGCCGCGGCCGTCATCCACCTCGCCTCCGAGGCGGGTCGCAACATCACCGGCCAGGACCTGATCGTCGACGCCGGCCAAGTCATCTGAGGCCAAGTCACGTGAGCAAAGTCATGAAGGACGTCACCGCCGCCGGGTTCAAGCGCGACACGCTCGTGGGCCACCTCGGGCGCGACCCGACCGGCTGGAAGGGCGCGGTCAATCCGCCCGTCTACCATACCTCGACGGTCATCTTCGAAAGCCTGGAGGAGCTCTTGGAGACCCGCCGTGACCGGGCGTCGGGGGCCTTCGTCGGCTTCACCTATGGACGCGAGGGAACGCCGCTGACGCGCGCCTTCGAAGACGCGGTCACCGCGCTCGAGGGCGGCTACCGGGCGGTGGTCGCCTCCTGCGGCCTGGGCGCGATCGCCGCCTCCCTCACCGCCTTCCTGTCGGCCGGCGACCACCTGCTGATCGTGGATTGCGTCTACGGCCCGGCCCGGCAGTTCTGCGACGACATCCTGACCCGCTTCGGCGTGGAGGTGACCTTCTACGATCCGCTGATCGGCGCCGGCATCGAGGCGATGATCCAGCCGAACACCAAGGTCGTCTACATGGAATCCCCCGGCTCCCTGACCTTCGAGGTCAGCGACGTCCCGGCGATCACCAAGGTCTGCCGGGCCCGCGGGATCACCACCATCGTGGACAACACCTGGGCCTCGCCGATCTGCTTCCGCCCGCTGGCCCATGGGGCGGACGTGTCGATCAACGCGGCGACCAAATACATCTCCGGCCACTCGGACCTGATGCTGGGGATCGCCGTCTGCACGGAAGCGGCCTTCGTTCCGGTCAAGAGGACGGCCTCGGCCGCGGGCTACTGCGGCGGGCCGGACGACGTCTATAACGCGCTGCGCGGGCTACGCACCCTGCCGATCCGGATGGAGCGCCACCAGCAGACCGCCACGCGGCTGGCCCGCTGGCTGAAGACGCGGCCCGAGGTGGCGCGGGTGATGTATCCGGCGCTGGAGGACGATCCCGGCCACGCCCTGTGGAAGCGCGACTTCGACGGCGCCTCGGGCCTGTTCGGCATCGAGCTCAAGCCCTGCAGCGAACCTCAGCTGGCCGCCATGCTCGACCACCTCGACATCTTCCGGCTCGGCTATTCCTGGGGCGGCTACGAGAGCCTGGTGGTGCCGACCTATCCCAACACCCTGCGCTCGGCGACCACCTACGGCGGCGGGCCCAGCATCCGTGTGCACGCGGGCCTGGAGGACTGCGACGACCTGATCGCCGATCTCGAGCGCGGCTTCGCCCGGCTGGCGGCGGCGGCGTGACCACCATGATCTCCCCGCATCCCTTCCTAGCCAATCCCGCCAAGCAGATGCTGATCGGCGGCGAATGGGTCGACGCCCTCTCCGGCGCCACCTTCGAGACGCTCAACCCGGCCACCGGCGCCGTGCTGGCCACCCTGCCCGCCGGGGGCGCCGACGACGTCGACCTGGCCGTGGCCGACGCGCGGCGCGCCTTCGAAGGTCCCTGGCGCAAGTTCCTGCCGGCCGACCGCCAGCGCGTGCTGCTGAAGCTCGCCGAGTTGGTGGAGCAGCACTGGGAGGACATCGCCCTCCTCGACACCCTCGACATGGGCGCCCCGATCCGCCACACGCGCGGCCCCCGCGACCTGCTGGTCGGCCTGCTGCGCTACTACGCCGCCCAGGCCCTGTCGCTGGACGGCCGCACGATCCAGACCTCGATCCCCGACACCTTCGCCTGCACCATCAAGGAGCCGGTCGGCGTGGTCGGCGCCATCATCCCCTGGAACGGTCCGCTGTGGGCCTGCGTCTGGAAGGTGGGGCCGGCCCTGGCTGCCGGCTGCACCATGGTGCTGAAGCCGGCGGAAGAGGCCTCGCTCACGCCGTTATTGTTCGCCGACCTGGTGCTGCAGGCGGGCGCCCCGCCTGGCGTGCTGAACGTCGTCACCGGCTCCGGCGCGGCCGCCGGCCAGGCGCTAGCGGCCCACATGGGCGTGGACAAGGTCTCCTTCACCGGCTCGCACCTGACCGGCCGCAAGATCGTCCAGGCCTCCGCCGGCAACCTCAAACGCCTGACCCTGGAGCTCGGCGGCAAGTCGCCGAACATCATCTTCGCCGACGCCGATCTCTCTGTCGCCGGGCCGACCGCGGCGCGGGCGGTGTTCGCCAACGCCGGCCAGATCTGCAGCGCCGGCACGCGGGTGCTGGTGCAGCGGCCGGTCTACGACGCGGTGCTGGAGGCGATGACGGAGGTCGCCGGCTCGATCCGCATCGGCGACGGCCTGAACCCGGCCACCGAGATGGGCCCGGTGGTGTCCGCCAACCAGCTCCAGCGGATCTCCGGCTACCTCGACCTCGGCCGCAGCGAGGGCGCGCGGCTGGTGTGCGGCGGCGCGCGCCTGACCGAGGGCGTCCTGGCCCAGGGCTATTTCGTCGCCCCGACGGTGTTCGCCGACGTCGACAACACCAGCCAGCTGGCGCGGGAGGAGATCTTCGGCCCGGTCGCCTCGGTGATCCCCTTCGACACCGAGGAGGAGGCCGTCCGCCTGGCCAACGACAGCGAGTTCGGACTGGGCGCCGGCGTCTGGACCCGCGACGTCGGCCGCGCGCACCGGATGGCCCGCGGCCTGGTGAGCGGCTCGGTCTGGGTCAACTGCTACAATGCGCTGGACCCCGCCGCCCCCTTCGGCGGCCGCAAGATGAGCGGCTACGGCCACGAGGGCGGCGCCGAGCAGCTGGACGACTATCTGGCGGTGAAGGCGCTGTATGTGAACATGGGGTGAGGTGGAGAGGCCGCAACGCCCCCTCCGTCTCGCTGCGCGAGCCACCTCCCCCGCTTCGCAGGGGAGGAGCGAGGCCCCGCTGCTCCCCCGCTTGCGGGGGAGCTGTCAGCGAAGCTGACTGAGGGGGCGTTCGGCCTCAGACGATCACACCGCCGTCGATGATCAGCTCCTGGCCGGTGATCGCCCCGCCGCCTTCGCCTACCAGGAACATCACCATGGCGACGACGTCCTGCGGCTCGCTGGGCTGGCCCAGCGCTGCGCCCATGGCCTGCATGTAGCGGGCGAGGATCACCTCTTCGGCGACGCCTTCGGCCTGCGCCTGCGCCCGCCAGTTGGCCTTCATCCGGGGGACGGCGACGGGGCCCGGGGCGATCAGGTTGACGGTGACGCCGTGCGGCCCCGCCTCCAGCGCCGCCGTGCGCGACAGGCCCCGCAAGCCCCATTTCGAGGCGGAGAAGGCCGCCCGGCCGGCGCGTCCGCGCATGCCGTGGTTGCCGCCCATGTTGACGATCCGGCCGGCGCCCTGGGCGTACATCACCGGCAGCAGGCGCTTCAGCGTCAGGAAGGGCGCGCGCAGATTGGTCGCCACGGTGGCGTCGAAGTCCTCCACGCTGATCTCGTGGATCGGCGGCGACAGCGGCCCAGTCCAGCCGGCGGCGTTGATCAGCACGTCGACCCGATCGCCCGACCAGGCCAGGAAGTCGTCCAGGGCCGCCGACAGCGCCGTCGCATCGCAGACGTCGGCGATGAGGGAGATGGACCGCCGGCCGGCCGCGGCGACGCCCTCGGCGGTCTCCTCCAGGCCTTCCGAGCGCCGCCCCAGCAGCCCCAGGTCATAGCCGGCGGCGGCCAGGGCCCAGGCGATGTCCCGGCCCATGCCGGCGCTGGCGCCGGTCACCAGGGCGATGGGGGCGGTCACGCAGCGAAGTACCTGGATTGGGCGGTCGCCTGGATCTTGTAGATCGAGCTGCCGGCCCGGGTGGGCTGCGGCAGGCGGATGGGATGGGGCTCGATACGGACCTCGCTGGTCGCCGGGCCCTGGACGATGCGGCCGTTATATTCGTCCCAGTCGACGTCGTAGAACAGCGGATAGGCGTCGCTCGCCGCATACTCCAGGAACAGGATCCGCCGGGGATCGCCCGAGCGGTTGGGCCCCGAGCCATGGATGGCGAGCGGATGGTGGAAGGCCACCGTGCCGGACGGTCCGGTCAGCGCCTGGGCCTTCGCCAGATGGGCCTCGGTGGGCAGGATGGCGCCGTCGAAATAGCCGTCCGCGCCGTGGTGGTTCAGCAGCGGCCCCTTGTGGCTCTCGGCGACGACCTGCAGCGCTCCGTTCTCCACGCTGCAGTCATCGACCATCACCGAGGCGACGCAGGTCGACATGTTGGTGTGGGGGGCGAAGGCCCAGTCCTGGTGCCACTCCAGGGGCGAGCCTTCCTTCGAGGCCTTCATGTTCATCTTCGAGTGGTTCAGCCGGATGTCCGACCCGATCACCTTCTCCAGGAAGGCGAGGATCGCCGGATGCTTGGCCAGCTCGAAAAAGTAGGGGTCGATCCGGTGGGGCTTCTTGATGCGCTGGATCTGCGGCGCGTCGGGCCGATGGTGCGGCTCGAAGTCGAACTCCGCGGTCTCGGCGGTCAGCCCGTAGGCGCGGGCCGAGATCGTGTCGGTCACATGCCGCAGGCCGGCCGCCTCGTCCTCGGCAAGCAGCCCGGGAATGACGACGTATCCTTGGGCGAGGTAGGTCTCGAGGTAGGCATCCAGGTTCATGACGCGGCTCCGCAGGCTTCGGGCGCCTTCCATCTAGGGCGTTTCGCGATGCCCGTCGGTTGCCGATTGCGCACGTGGCGGAGCCGAAATGCGAACACCAGCCGCCCCCCTCAGTCCGCATCCGGGATCGGCAGGTCGGTGACCACCATGTGCGCCTTGTGGTGAGTGATGCAGAGCGGCAGCCGGGCGGCGAGCGCGGCGATCTGCGCCGTCGCCCCGCAGGCCCAGAACACCGGCTGCTCGTCGGCCTCCAGCCGGCGCATTCCGTGGCCGCCGTACGAGGCGTCGAGATCCCGGATCCCGATCATCTCTGGCGCGCCGATGTGTACGGGGGCGCCGTGAAACTGCGGATAGCGGGCCGAGACCAGGGTGGCGCGGATGGCGTCCTGGGGGCTGAGCGCCCGCATCGAGACCACCAGCGGTCCTTCGAAAGGCCCGGCCGGAACCGTGGGAATGTCGGTGACGTACATGGCCGAGACGTCGCCCTGTTCGAGGTGCCGCAGCCTCACCCCGTGCCGCAGCAGCAGGGACTCGAAGGAGAAGGAGCAGCCGAGGACGAAGGCGACGAAATCCTCCCGCCACAGGCCGGTGATGTCGCGCGGCGTGTCGACCAACGCCCCATCCCGGAACACCATGTAGCCGCCGACGTCGGTCCGCAGGTCCAGGTCCTCGGCGATTTCGCGAATGTGCGGCGATCCAGGTTCCGAGCGGCCGATCAGCGGCAGGGCCTGGGGATTGGCCCGGGCGTAGGCCTCGAAGTCGGCGGCGTAGGCCTGCGGCACGATCATCAGATTGCCCTGGACGCTGTTCCTGGCGACCAGGTTGGTGAAGTCGGTAAACTCGCCGTGGCGGATGGCGGCCCGCACGACGCGCGGGTCGTCCCAGTCGAAGCCGAGTCGATCAAAGGGGGGCCGATCAAAGGGGGGCGGGTCAGAAGAGGCCAAAATACTCCCGGTGCTCCCAGTCTGTGACCTCGGCGTGGAAGCGCGCGAGCTCGGCCCGCTTGATGCGGGTCCAGTATTCCACGAAGCCGGCGCCGAGAGCCTCGCAGAGGACGGCGTCGCCTTCCAGCGCGAGCAAGGCCTCGTCGAGCGATAGCGGCAGGCTCGGCGCCGCCGTCTCGTAGGGCGTGTCGGCGGGCGGGCCCGGATCGGTGCGCCGCTCGATCCCGTCCAGGCCGCAGAGGATCTGGCTGGCCATGTAGAGGTAGGGGTTGGCCGCTGGGTCGCCGACGCGGTTCTCCAGCCGCAGGGACGAGGTCCCCGGCTCTCCCGCCAGCCGCACCATGGCGCCACGATTGTCGCGCCCCCAGACGGCGCGGTCCGGCGCCAGCGAATAGGCGCGGTAGCGGCGGTAGGCGTTGATCGTCGGGGCGGCGAAGGAGGCGGCGCCCCGCGCATGCGCCAGCAGCCCGCCCAGATAGCCGCGCCCCGCCGCGCTGAGCAGTTCGTCGCCCTCGCCAGGCAGGACATTGGCCCCGCCGGCGTCGAGCAGCGACTGGTGGAGATGCCAGCCCGAGGCGACCGCATTGGCCGGCTTCGGCCGACACATGAAGGTCGCGTGCAGCCCATGGCGGCGGGCGATCTGTTTGACGGCGGCGCGCGCCAGGATCACCAGGTCGGCGGCCGCCAGCCCCTCCTGGGGCGCGAAGGTCATTTCGCCCTGGCTGGGCCCGAACTCGACCTCTAGGCTGGCCAGCGGCAAGCCCAGTCCCTGCAGCCCCTCGCGCAGCGCGGCATAGACCTCGTCGAGCGCGTCGTAGCGGTCGTCCCAGAGATACTGGTAGCCCTGGCTGACCAGCCCCACCTCCGGCGGCGTCCCCGGTTGGCCGGCGTCCTCCAGCCCGAGCTTCGGATCGGTGATGCGGAACAGGTGGAACTCCAACTCCGCCCCCGCCATGAAGCCGTAGCCGGCGCCCTGCAGCCGCGTCAGGGCGGCGCGCATCAGGTCCCGGCTCGAGAACGGGATGCGCCCGCCGTCGGTGAAATGGATGTCGCACAGCATCCAGCCCGTGCCCGACGACCAGGGCAGGAGGCGGAAGGTGGTCGGGTCCGGAACCATCACCAGGTCCGCGGCGCCCTGCATCGCCGCCAGGCCGACACCCGCGCCGGCGGCGAAGGTCGGGATGACCGTGCGTCCCGAGGTGTCCTTGAGCAGCAGGGACGAGGGCGCGCCGAGGCCGCTGCGGAACACCCGCTCCAGCTCGGCGGCCATCACGGTCTTGCCGCGCAGCAGTCCGTGCTGGTCGGCGAACACCAGGCGCAGGGTCTTCAAGGCCCCGTCCCGGGCCAGGCGGCGCACCTCGTCGGCCGCCTTGGCCTGGGCATCGCTCCAGCCGGCGAACCGCTCGATGAAACTGGTCATCCGCCCTGCCCCGTCCGATGCGCGCCCGACCGGTAGAAGTCCGTCACCGCCGCCTGCAGCCGGGCCGTGCGGGCGGCGTCGACCGGCGCCTCGGCGGCGGCGCGGCGCGCCTGGCCGTAGAGCTCGGCCTCCAGCGCCGGCAGGTCGACGCTCGTGCACCGCGCATCACGGACGATCTCGCGGCCGCCGACGATCAGCGCCTTGACGTGCCGCTTGGTCATCCGGGTGAGCAGCAGGTCCATGACGTCGACCTCCCGGCCGCAGGCGTCCGGCAGCATGGCCGCGGCGTCGAGCACCAGGATGTCGGCCGGCGCGCCGGCGGCGATCACTCCGCCGCCGTCCTCGCCGGTGACGGTCCGGCGGCCGTTTTGACAGAGCGCCTCGAAAAGGCCGGTCTCGCTGAGGCCCTCGGCGTCGGCCAGGCCGCGGGTCAGCAGCCAGGCCAGGCGCGCCTCGCGCAGCAGGTCCTCGTCGTCGTCCAGGGCCATGCCGTCCAGTCCCACCGCCAGCGGCAGCCCTGCGGCGTGGTAGGCGTCCGACTGCGGCAGGCCGGAGCGCAGGCGCAGGTTCGAGGACGGATTGACCGATAGCACCACGCCGCGCGCGGCGAGACGCTGGCAATCGCAGGTGCTGAGCCAGGCGCCATGCGCCACGCTGAGCCGCGGCGAGAGGAAGCCGTAGTCGTCCAGCCGCTGGACCAGGCCGTCCGGATAGGCGGCGTCGGCCCACTCCCGCTGCCAGCGCGTCTCGAGCAGGTGGGTGTGGACCCGCCGGCCGGTCGCCTCGGACAGGCGGGCGATGGTCTGCAGGGTCTCGTCGTCGGCCCATTG
Source organism: Phenylobacterium sp. LjRoot225 (assembly GCF_964252855.1). Lineage (NCBI taxonomy): Bacteria > Pseudomonadati > Pseudomonadota > Alphaproteobacteria > Caulobacterales > Caulobacteraceae > Phenylobacterium > Phenylobacterium sp. LjRoot225. The sequence goes on from NZ_CAXUPL020000002.1 coordinate 449,810, forward strand.
CGGCGCGATCGGGTGGAACTGGACCTGGAAGTTCTCGTGCTCGAACGCGGCGATGGCGTCGACCAGTTCGAGGCTCTCCTTCAGCGTCCGGAACGGCCGCAGGCCGGCGCGGAAGGCGGCTGCGTCCTCCGGCGAGAGCCGGGCGACGAAGTCGTCGAGCGACCCCATGACGGTGGGATTGCGGTTCATGATCGGAACCGCGAAGGCGATGCGGACGCCGACGTCGCGGGCGGCGCGCGAGACCGCCTGCGCCTCCTCGACCATGCGCTCGCGCACCTGAGGGCCATGGCAGTGGTTCGCCGCCCCCGCCCCGCCCTCGGCCATGTGCGCCAGGGCGACCGCGGCGCGCAGATAGGGATCGACCACCGGCTCGTTCGCCAGGGTGGGGATCCACAGCTCCAGCAGATCGTCCGGCGCGCCGAAGGCCAGCGGGCGCAGACCGCGCCCGTGGTCGTGGGCGTTGGCCGGCGCCGGCAGGGCGACCAGGCCCACGGCCGGATCCCCGTCGCAGAGCGCCGCGGGCTCCACGGCGCTAATGGTCGCCCCCTCGATGCGGATCCGCGCCGCGCCGCCAAAGCCCTGCGCGGGCTCGGCCATCAGGCGTCCGACCTGGATGTCTCGGCGCGCGCTCATCTAGGCGGGCGGCCCTGCGTGCAGGATCGCCGACGTGGTGTGCTCGAGATTCTTCGGCGCCGGCGGCGGCATCTGCTGGATGCGGCCGACCGGCCGGCCGTGGCCGCTGCTGGCCTCGACCAGCTCCCGGTCCTTCATCACGAAGCGGCCGCGCACCAGGGTGTGGATCGGCAGGCCTCGAACCACCATGTCTTCAAAGGGCGTGCAGCGGCCGATCGACTGCAGCTGTTCGGCCTGGATGACGTGCTCCCGCTTGAGGTCCACCACGACGATGTCGGCGTCGGCGCCCGGCTGCAGGATACCCTTGCGCGGATAGAGGCCGAAAGCCTGGGCCGGTGCGGTGGCGGTCATCTTGACGTAGTGCTGCAGGCTCATCCGGCCGGCGGCGACCTGGGTCAGCATCAGGGGCATCTGGGTCTCGACGCCGGTGAAGCCGCAGTCGGCGCACCAGATGTCGTCCTTGAACTTCTCCGCGGCGAGGTGCGGAGCGTGATCGGTGGCGATCATGTCGATCGTGCCGTCCAGCACCGCCGCCCACAGCATGGTCTGGTGGGCCTTTTCGCGCACCGGCGGGTTCACCCGGATCAGGGAGGCGACGTCTGTGTAGGCGTTCTCGTCCAGTAGCAGATAGTGCGGGCAGGTCTCCGCGGTGATGTCGACGCCGCGCGCCTTGGCGTCGCGCAGCGGGCCGAGCTCGGTCCCGGACGAGACGTGCAGGATGTGGATCCGCGCGCCGGTCCATTCGGCCAGGATGGCCGCGCGGGACACCGCCTCGGCGGCGACGACCGGCGGACGGGCGGCCAGGTGGGCCAGGGGATCCTTGCGGCCGAACGCCTGCAGCTGCAGCTGGCGGCGCTTCATGATCGAGGCGTTCTCGGCGTGCAGGGCGATGCGCAGCCCCCGCGCCGCGATCCGCTCGAAACCCTCCAGCATGGCCCCGGTGGAGGGCGCCGGCAGGTTGCCGAAGGTGTTGCCCATGAAGCATTTGAAGGCGGCCACGCCGCCGTCCATCAGCTCTTCCAGATGGTCGAGGTTCTCCTCGCCGAGCAGGCCATAGATCCCGTAGTCGACGTGCGCCTTCTTCGCCGCCTCGAGCTTCAGGTTCAGGGCTTCGAGCGTCCCGGTCGGCGGCTTGGTGTTGGGCATCTCGAACACCGTCGTGACCCCGCCCATGGCGGCGCTCGCCGTGCCGGTCTTCCAGGTTTCCTTGTGGGTGTAGCCGGGTTCGCGGAAGTGGACGTGGGCGTCGATGGCGCCTGGCAGGACATGCAGGCCCGCCGCGTCCAGCACCTCCTTGGCGGGCGGCATGGCCTCAGCCTCGCCGATGGCCAGGATCCGCTCGTCCTTGATCGCGATCGAGCCCTTGAACTCGGTCCGGTCGGTGACGATCACGCCATCCTTGATGACGAGGTCTGCGGTGAACAAGCCGATCTCCTTGCGGGTCAGAGGTGGGCCCAGCCGCCGTCGACGGCCAGATCGGCGCCGGTGATCTGGCGCGAAACGTCGGAGGCGAAGAACAGGCAGGCGTTGGCCACGTCCTCGTCCTGGGTGATGCGGCGAAGGGCGTATTCGTCGGCGTGGCGAGCGACCGCCTCCGCCTCCGACACGCCGTGGCGATCCATGACGTCGGGGATCACCTTGGTGCGGAAGCGCGGCCCCTCGACCATGCCGGGCGCGACGTAGTTGACGTTGATGTTGTGCGGACCGGCCTCGAGCGCGGTGGACTTGGTCACGCCGCGCAGCCCCCACTTCGAGGCGGAATAGGCCATACGCCCAGCCCGGCCGCGCATGCCGAAGGTGCCGCCGACGTTGACGATCTTGCCGTAGCACTGCTCCACCATGACCGGCAGCACGGCCTTCATGGTGTTGAAGCAGCCGGTGACGTTGAGCCGGACGATCTCTTCGAACGCCTCGGTGGAGGTGCTCCAGGCGGTCTCGCCCATCGGCCCCGTGCCGCCGGCGACGTTCACCAGCACGTCGATGCGGCCGAACGCATCGCGGGCCGCCGCCGCCAGCGCCTCGGTCTGAACGGGGTCGGTGATGTCGCAGGCCACGGTGATCACGCTGCGGCCCATGCCGCGCGCCGCCTCGGCCACGGGTTCGATCGCGGCCATGTCGCGCCCGGACAGGACCAGCCGGGCGCCCTCAGCCGCAAAGGCCAAGGTGATCGCAGCGCCCATGCCCTTGGCCGCGCCGGTGATCACCACGACCTTGTCCGCCAGCCTCAAGTCCATAAACTCGCCACCCAGCTACACCAAATACACATATGGAATATCGACTACGACAATAATCAATATTGAAACGATTACCTAAGTATTGGCATTTATCTATTATGAGTTATCTTTGATCACTGATAATTTGCATTGAATTTTTTCCTCAAACCTGATCTGACACTGTTGCAGCGATGCGATCAATCGATCTAGGCTTCCCCAACGCAAGGAAGTTTAGTCTGCGGCCGCGGTGATCAGAGGTGCCGATTTTGCGGACGCGCGTTGCCGAAAAGTAACCGGGTACGGGGGTGCGAATGGCGCTGCGCAACATGAGGATCTGGCGCTACATCGACGAGGTGTCGCGGGCGGGATCGGTGCGCCAGGCCGCCGAGCGGCTGCACGTCACGCCCTCCGCCCTTCTGCGCCGCATCCAGGACGTGGAGCATGACCTCGGAGCCCCCATCTTCGAGCGGGACACCACCGGGGTGACGCTGACCGCGGCCGGCGAGATCTTCGTCGGCTGGATCCGCTCGCAGGAAGCCGACCTGCGCCGCGTCTATTCCCAGATCGAGGACCTGTCGGGCCTGAAGCGCGGCGAGGTGTCGATCGCCTGCAGCCAGGCGGTGCAGAGCTTCGTCGTCGAGCACATCAAGCGGTTCCGGCAGGCGCATCCGCTGGTCCGCTTCCGCGTCACCATCGCCGACCACAACTCCGCGCTCACCGCCCTGTCGGACTATGTGGCGGACCTCGTGCTGGTCTTCCGTCCGCCGCACGCGATCGAGCTGCAGCCGATCATGACCCTCGGCCAGCGGATGGTTGCGATCATGGCCCACGACCATCCGCTCGCAGGGCGGGCGACCCTGCGCCTGCGCGACCTGGCGGACTACGAGATCGCCCTGCCCGGCGCGAGCTTCGGCGGCCGGGAGATCATCGAGCAGATCCTCGCCAAGACGTCGATGCGGCTGAATGTGATGGCCGAGGCCAATTCCTTCTCAGTGCTGGCCGACCTGGTGCGCGGCAGCGAGCTGGTGACCTTCCAGATCGAGATCGGCGCGCTGAAGCACAGCAGCGATCCCGAACTGGCCATCCGGCCGGTGGACGACGTCGACCTGGCGCATGGCCCGCTGGTCCTGGGCCAGTTGAAGGGTCGCGCCCTGCCGCTCCCGGCCGCGAAGTTCGCCGAGCAGCTGTCGGCAAGCCTCAACGAGCTCCGCTCCATGCCGATGGCGATCTGATGGCGAGCAAGCTCTACGACAGCCCTGAGGCCGCGCTCGACGGCGTCATCTTCGACGGCATGACCCTGATGTCGGGCGGCTTCGGCCTGTCCGGCAACCCGGAGAACCTGATCGCCGCCCTGAAGGAGACCGGGGTCAAGGACCTGACCATCGTCTCCAACAACTGCGGGGCGGACGGCTTCGGCCTCTGGCAGCTGCTGAACAATGGCCAGATCCGTAAGATGATCTCGTCCTATGTCGGCGAGAACAGGCTGTTCGAGCAGCTCTACCTCTCCGGCCAGCTGGAGCTGGAGCTGAACCCGCAGGGCACGCTGGCCGAACGGATCCGCGCGGGCGGCGCGGGCATCCCGGCCTTCTACACCAGGACCGGCGTCGGCACCGTGGTCGCCGAAGGCAAGCCGCACGAGGTGTTCGAGGGCGAGACCTACATCCGCGAGACCTGGCTGCGGGCGGACCTGTCGATCGTCAAGGCCTGGCGCGCCGACCCGGCGGGCAATCTGATGTTCCGCAAGACCGCGCGGAACTTCAATCCGAACATGGCCACCGCCGGCCGGGTCACCATCGCCGAGGTCGAGGAGCTGGTCCCGGAAGGCACGCTCGACCCGGACTGCATCCACACGCCGGGCATCTATGTCGACCGCATCATCCAGGGCCGCGGCTACGAGAAGCGGATCGAAAAGCTGACGACACGGCCGCGTCCCCAAGAGTTGCCGGCATGACCGAAGCCTTCATCTGCGACGCGACCCGCACCGCCATCGGCCGCTTCGGCGGCGGCTTGGCCCGCGTGCGGACCGACGACCTGGCCGCCCATCCGATCAAGGCGCTCTTGGCCCGCAGCGACCTCGACCCCGCGGCGATCGAGGAGGTCTACCTCGGCTGCGCCAACCAGGCCGGCGAGGACAACCGCAACCTGGCGCGGATGGCGGCCCTGCTGGCGGGCCTGCCGGTCAGCGTCCCGGGAACGACGATCAACCGACTGTGCGCCTCGGGCGCGGACGCCGTGGGCTCCGCCGCCCGGGCGATCCGCGCCGGCGAAATCGAACTGGCCCTCGCCGGCGGGGCGGAGTCCATGACCCGCGCGCCCCTGGTGATGGGCAAGGCCGAGACCGCCTTCCAGCGCGCGGCCAGGCTGGAGGACACCACTATCGGCTGGCGCTTCGTCAATCCGCTGATGCAGGCGCGCTACGGGACCCACTCCATGCCGGAGACCGCCGAGAACGTCGCCGAGGCCTATGGCGTCGCCCGCGAGGACCAGGACCGCTACGCCCTGCAGAGTCAGGCGCGCGCGGCCGCGGCCCAGGAGGCCGGGTTCTTCGCCGAGGAGATCACGCCGATCGAGGCGCCGGACGGGAAGAAGGGCCTCGCCGCCTTCGACCGCGACGAGCACCCCCGCACCACCAGCCTGGAGGCCCTCGCCAGGCTGAAGCCCGTCGTCCGTGCGGACGGCTCGATCACCGCGGGCAACGCCTCGGGGGTGAACGACGGCGCGGCCGCCATGGTCGTGGCCTCGGAGGCCGCCATCCGGCGCCACGGGCTGACGCCGCGCGCTCGGGTGCTCGGCATGGCCACCGCCGGCGTCGAGCCGAAGATGATGGGGATCGGACCGGTCCCGGCTTGCCGCAAGCTGATGGCGCGCCTGGGCCTCGGGATCGGCGACTTCGACCTCATCGAGATCAACGAGGCCTTCGCCAGCCAGGTGATCGCCTCCCTGCGCGAGCTGGGGGTCGATCCGGCCGCGCCGCACGTGAACCCGAACGGCGGCGCCATCGCGCTCGGCCATCCGCTCGGCATGAGCGGGGCCAGGCTGGCGATGACCGCCGTCCACGCCCTGGAGACGACAGGCGAACGCCGCGCGCTCGTCACCATGTGCGTCGGCGTCGGCCAGGGCGTCTCGCTCGCCCTCGAACGGATCTGAAAGGCGAAGGCCGTGGACGTCATCCCCTACGAGCTGGAAGCCGAAGACCAGCCGCCCTCGCTCCATCCGCCCTATGGCTCGACGGTGAAACGCTCGCCGAGCCGTCCCCTGGTGCGCATCCCCCAGACCCTGACCGAGGTCACCGGCCCGCGCGCGGTCTGGGAGCGGCTGATGGGGCCGGCGATGCTCGACATGACCCGCCAGCACGCGGGCGAGGCCATCGGCCAGCGGATCATCGTCTCCGGCCGCGTGCTGGACGAGGACGGCCGGCCCGTCCCGCACACCGTGGTCGAGGTCTGGCAGGCCAACGCCGCCGGCCGCTACATCCACGCCCGTGACCAGTGGGACGCGCCGCTCGACCCGAATTTCACCGGCGTCGGCCGCGTGGTCACCGACGCCGAGGGCCGCTACCGCTTCGTCAGCGTCAAGCCGGGGGCCTATCCCTGGGGCAACCACAAGAACGCCTGGCGGCCGGAGCACATCCACTTCTCCCTGTTCGGCCCGGCCTTCGCCACGCGCCTCGTCACCCAGATGTATTTCCAGGGCGACCCGCTGATTCCGCTCGACCCGATCGCGGGCGCCGTTCCGCCCGAGGCCGTCGAACGGATGGTCGGTCGGTTCGACCTCGCCACGACTGAGGAGGCCTTCGCGCTCAGCTACATCTTCGACATCGTGCTGCGCGGCCGCGCCGCCACGCCCTTCGAGACCCAGCCATGACCGTTTTCAAACAGACCCCCTGGCAGACGGTCGGCCCCTTCTTCCACTACGCCCTGCCCTGGAAGGGCGCGGCCGACCTGGTGGCGGGCGAAGGCGACCTCGGCGCGCGGCCCGACCTGATCCCCGAGGGCCACGACCTGCTGGGGCCCGGAGACGTCGTACGGACCGCGGCCCAGGGCGAGGCAGTCGAGATCTTCGGCTGCGTGTACGACGGCGACGGCCAGCCGATCCCAGACGCCATGGTCGAGATCTGGCAGGCCAATCCGCAAGGCCGCTACGCCTCGGAGGCCGACCCGCGCGAAGAACTGGCGCTGGACCCGAACTTCATCGGCTTCGGCCGTTCGTCGACCAGCGTCGACGGCGCCTTCCGCTTCCGCACGCTCAAGCCCGGCCGCGTCCCCGGCCCTGGAAACACCCTGCAGGCGCCGCATATCGCCGTCGGCCTCATGGGCCGCGGCCTGCTCAAGCGGCTGGTCACCCGGATCTATTTCGCCGACGAGGCCGCCAACGCCGAGGACCCGATCCTGGCGTTGGTCCCGCAGGATCGCCGCGACACCCTGATCGCCCGTTACGACGGTGGGGCCTGGCGTTTCGACATCCATCTGCAGGGGGAGGCCGAGACTGTCTTCTTCGAGATCTGACATGACCTCCCGGATCCGCGACCTCGCCGCCTCGACGCCGGAGATGCTGGACGCCTTCGGCGACCAAGCCCTGGTGCGCGCCGCCCTGGCCTTCGAGCGGGAGCTTGCCGCCGCCCAGGCCGCCGAAGGGCTGCTGACCGCCGACCAGGCCCAGGCCATCGCCGCGGCCTGCCAGGCCCTGCCCGACCTCGAGGCCCTGGCCCAATCCGCCGCCCACGCCGGGACCCTGGCCATCCCGCTGGTCGCCGAGCTGCGCCGCCGCCTGGCGAAACACCCCGAGGCCGCGGCCAAGGTCCACCTGGGCGCCACCAGCCAGGATGTCGCCGACACGGTGCTGATGCTGCAGGCCGAGGCGGGACTCGGGCTGATCGTCCGCGACGGGGTTCGCCTGACGACGGCGCTGGCCGCCCTGGCCCAGACGCACGCGGGCGCGCCCATGCTGGGGCGCACCCTGCTGCAGCCGGCGCGGCCGATCACCTTCGGGCTGAAGGTCGCCGGCTGGCTGCTCGGCGTCGACGCCGCCTTGCGTCGCCTCAGCCGCGAAGCCGAGGCCGCCCTCCTCCTGCAGTTCGGCGGCGCCAGCGGGACGTTGGACGGCCTGGACGGCAAGGCCTTCGCCGTCTCGCAGCGCCTGGCCGAAGGGCTTGGCCTCGCCGGCCCGCCGGCGCCCTGGCACGCCCGGCGCGGCGGCGTCGCGGGCCTGGCCGGCGCCCTCGCCATCCTGACCGGCGCGCTCGGCAAGATGGCCGGCGACGTCGCCCTGCTCGCCCAGGCCGAGGTCGGCGAAGCCTTCGAGCCCCGGATAGACGGGCGCGGCGGCTCCTCGGCCATGGCGTACAAGCGCAATCCGACCGGCTGCCAGGTCGCCCGCTCCGCCGCCCTGCGCGCGCCGCATCTCGCCGCCACCATTCTCAGCGCCCTGCCCCAGGAGCACGAGCGCGGGCTCGGCGGCTGGCAGGCCGAGGGCGCGGTGCTGGCCGACCTGTTTTGCGTGGCGCACGGCGCCCTCGTCGCCATGGCCGAGGTCGCTGAAGGGCTCGAAGTGCATCCGGACCGCATGGCGGCCAACCTCGCCGCGGCCGCGGTTGGCGACGACGTCGGCGAGGCCGCGGCCCTGGTGGCGAGCGCCTTGCAGGCCTGGAGGCGGCCATGAGGCTGATGGCGCGCGCGGCGGACGGCTGCCGCCTGGTCGGCGAGGCGCATGGCCCGGCCGAGGCGCCGCCGCTGCTGTTCCTGAATTCGGTCGGCTGCGACCGCCGCCTCTGGGAGCCGCAGGTCGCCGCGCTGAGCGAGAAGTTCCGCTGCCTCGTCTTCGACGCCCGCGGCCACGGGGAGTCCGGCGCTCCTGACGGCGACTACGCCATCGCCCAGCTCGGCGAGGATGCGCTGACCATCCTCGGCGCGGCGGAGGTCGAGCGCACCCATCTCTGCGGCCTGTCGCTGGGCGGCCTCGTCGGCCAGTGGCTGGCCGTCGAGGCGCCGGACCGCGTCGCCAGCCTGACCCTCGCCAACACCGCCAGCCGCATCGGCAGCCGGGAAGGCTGGACCGCGCGCATGGAACTCGTGCGGGCCCAGGGCCTGGAGGGGATCGCCGCTGCGGCGATGGAGCGGTTCTTCTCGCCGGCCTTCCGCCAGGCCCAGCCGGCGGTCGTCGCCGAATGGCGCCGGCGTCTGACCGCGACCCCAACGGCGGGCTACGCCGGCTGTTGCGCGGCGCTGCGCGACGCCGACCTCGGCCCAGTCCTCGAGCGGATCGCCGCGCCGACCCTGGTGATCGGCGGCGCGCTCGACGTCGCCACCCCGCCCGAGCAGGCCGTCGCCCTGGCGGCGACGATCCCGGGCGCGAACCTCGAGATCCTGCCCGCCGCCCACCTTTCCAACCTGGAACAGGCAGACGCCTTTACGTCGGCCCTGCGAATGCATCTGGAGGCCGCCTGATGGACGAACGCGAACGCCACGCGCTCGGCATGCGCACCCGTCGCGCCGTGCTGGGCGACGCCCACGTCGACCGCAGCCTCGCCAACACCACCCCGCTGACCGAGGAGTTTCAGGACCTGATCACGCGCCTGGCCTGGGGCGAGATCTGGACCCGGCCGGCCATCGACCATCCGACGCGCCGGCTGCTCACCATCGCCATGCTGATCGCCCTCAACCGGGAGGCGGAGCTGAAGATGCACCTGCGCGCGGCGCTCGAGCACGGGGTCGCGCCCGAGCTCCTCAAGGAGACCATCCTGCAAAGCGCCATCTATTGCGGCGTCCCCGCCGCCAACGGCGCCTTCGCCCTGCTCACGGAGATCATCGACGCGGCGGAGCGCGCGCCTCAGGGCTAAGGCGACCCTCGACCCCGCAAACAGAAATCCGGCGCCGGACCGCGACTTCACCTTGCGAAGCCAGACTCAGCAGAGCCTTCACTTCTCGTGCGCGCTTCGGCGGCCGGAAAGGATAAGACCGCCTCATGACTCCCAAGGAATGCCATGAGCGAGCGGCGATGTGCGCGGCGAATGCGTCCCTGGCCGCAAGCGAGGCGATCCGGCTGGAGTTCCTGAACCTCGCCGCCAAATGGCGATCGATGGCCAAGCCGGGGATTTCGCTTCGCAATCCGGACGACGCCCTTGAGGCGGTCGAGGAGCCATGTCTCGAAGCCACCTCCGCCTAGCGGTGCGGTATTGGGCCTGTAGGTTGCGATAGGTCAACCATGCGGCTTCGCAACCTGCTAGTTTGCGGCAGCGGTCGCTGAAGCTCGAACTGCGGGCCTTGCGGCCACGCCACATTCTGCTGGGAAACGTCTTTCGGTTCGAGAGCCTCCGGCGGAAGGATCGGGCCATATGGCTGCGACACCTACAGTTGAACCTATCGTCAACAGCCTTGCGCTTGCCTTGGTGGCGTCCTCGGACGCGCCGATCCTGCTGCTCGACGGCGCGCTAGACGTGGTCGCCGCCAGCGCCTCCTTCTCCCGCGCCTTTCAGATCGATCCGGCGGCTCTCGCAGGCGTCTCCCTGTTCGCGATCGGCGCGGGCGAGTGGGATGTTCCGCAGCTGCGCTCGCTCCTGAAGGCGACCCTGTCCGGGGCGGCGGACATCGAGACTTACGAGATGGATCTGAAGCGGGCCGGCGGCGCCGCGCGGCGCCTGGTGCTCACCGCCCACCAGCTTGTCCATGACGACCCAGCCACGGTGCGCCTGCTGCTGTCGGTCTCCGACGTCACCAATGCGCGTCTCGCAGACCGGCTCAAGGACGACCTCCTGCGCGAGAAGGCGATCCTGTTCCAGGAGCTGCAGCACCGGGTCGCCAACAGCCTGCAGATCATCGCCAGCGTCCTGATGCAGAGCGCGCGGCGGGCGCCCACCGAAACGCGAAGCTATCTCGTTGACGCCCATAGCCGGGTGATGTCGGTCGCCGCCCTCCAGCACCACCTCGCCACGTCCAGCGCCGGCGACGTCGAACTGCGCGCCTACTTCACCGAGCTCTGCGAGAGCATCGCGGCTTCGATGATCCCGGACCACGAAAAGCTCACCCTCACCGTGGAGGCGGACCGGAACGCCGCCAACGCCGACGTGTCCGTCAGCCTCGGGCTGGTCATCACCGAACTCGTCATCAACGCCCTGAAGCATGCCTTTCCCGGCGACCGTGCGGGCCACATCGTCGTCGGATATGACGCCAAGGGCGCGGACTGGACGCTGTCCGTCAGCGACGACGGCGTCGGGATGCCGGGCGGGGCGGAACCCGCCAAGGGCGGCCTCGGAACCAGCATCATCCAGGCGCTCGCCAAGCAGCTGGGGGCGGACCTGACAGTAGCGGACAATGCGCCAGGGACGCTCGTCTCGCTGGTCCACCGCGAAGCCTCGCTGACGAGCGAGGCCGCGAAGCACGCGCCGGCCGTCTAGCGCGGCCGACGATCAGCACCTGACGCCTGTGCGATGCGGAACCGCGACTCTTCGGGGCGACGGTGAAGTATGATTTCTGAGACCTCGCCGACAGAGCGCCAGGACAGGGAGGAAACGTCATGATCCGAGGCATCCATCATGTCGCCATCAACACGCCGAACTTCGACCGGCTGCTCGCCTTCTATCGCGACGTGGTCGGCTTCGAGGTGGTCGAGAGCAGCCAGGTCGCCTGGGACGCCTCGCCCGAAATCGACGGCCTGGTGAACCTCAAGGGCACGGCCGCCCGGGTGGTGATGATCCGGGCGGCGAACGCCTACATCGAGCTCTTCGAGTACCGGAAGCCGACAGCGCGCAACACCGACCGGCTGCTGCCCTCGGACCACGGCTACACCCACATCTGCCTCGACGTGGTCGACCTGGCGAGCGAGTACGAGCGACTGTCGAAGAACGGGATGACCTTCCACGCCCCGCCGATCTCCGTCGAGGAGGGCCGGATCCGGACGATCTACGGCAAGGACCCGGACGGCAATGTGATCGAGCTGCAGGAGCTTTCCCCCAGCCTGGACATGGCCGTGGAGAACCTGACCGGCTTCAAGCTCGGCTAGCTGTCGTTACCAAGAAGGTTGTTCACCCTCTGCCAGGGGGTGAAGCCTTTGATGCCGGAGTGGGGTCGGGTGAGGTTGTAGCTGTCGGTCCAGGGTCCGACGGCCTTTGATCGCTCCGCCGACGAGCCGTAAGGCTTGGCGTAGGCCCACTCGCGCAGACTGGTCTGGATGAAGCGTTCGGCCTTGCCGTTGGTCCTAGGCGTGTAGGGGCGGGTTCGGACGTGACGCGCGCCGGCGGTCTGCAAGGCTTTGGCGAAGAGCTTGGAGCGATATGCCGAGCCGTTGTCGGTCATCACCCGTTCGACGGTGACGCCGTGGCGGGCGAGCCAGGCCAGGGCGCGCTCGAGGAAGGCCGTGGTGTCCTCCTTGCGCTCGCTAGGCAGGATCTCGGTGTAGGCCAGGCGCGAGGCGTCATCGACGCAGACGTGCAGGAAGTCCCAGCCGGCTCCCCGGGATGCGCCTTTACGGCGGTCGCCGGTGATGCGGTGGCCTTCCACGTCGAAGCGGCCGAGCTTCTTGATGTCGAGATGGATCATCTCGCCGGGTCGCGAGCGCTCGTAACGGATCACCTCGGGCCGGGGCTCCAGCGCCGTCAGCTTGCCCAGCCCCAGCCGGCGAAGGATCACGCCCACCGTCGAGCGCGCCATGCCCAGGGCCTGGGCGATCGCCGGCCCGGTCATCCGCTGGCGGCGCAGCTGCTCGATCTGCATCACCCGCGGTTGCGACGTCCTGCGCGGACATCGTCGGGGCGCCGAGCTGCGATCGGTGAAGTCTTCGCTCGGCCCCCGACGACGCCGGCCCACCCATTTGCGGGCCGTCCGCACCGAGACCCCAGCCGCTTCCGCCGCAGCTGCCACCGACCAGCCTTCATCTACGATCCGAGACACCATCAGGGCTCGACCACGCGGCGTCAGCCGCGCATTCTTATGGACGTTCATCCGGGGAGTTCCGGTGGAAGTGGAGTGTTGCAACCCCAGCTTCGTTCAGACCCCTCCCCGGGTGAACAACCTTCGTAGCTTCGACAGCTAGCGCCGCCTGACGGGCAGGAGCTTTGGCCTCGCCCGTCCCCTCCCCACGCCTTGCGGCCGGCCGCCGAAATATGGTAGCGCTACCAACGCGACGGAGGAGTTCGAATGTTGCGAACCGAAGACCTGCCTCTGGATTGGCGCGCCGCGACCCTGGCAGGTCGCCTGCTGGCCCCCGAAGGGCCGCTCGTGGTGGTCTGCCGCGAGGGCCGGCTCCGCGACGTCACCGCCACCGCGCCGACCATGTCCGACCTGCTGCGCGACTGGACGGGCGAGACGCCGCCAGGGCGCGACCTGGGCGATCTGGCGGACTTCGATTTCGCCGCCCACCCCCTGCTTGCGCCGTTCGACCTGCAGGTGATCAAGGCCGCCGGCGTCACCTTCGCCGTCTCCGCGGTGGAGCGGGTGATCGAGGAGCGGGCCCGCGGCGACTCCGCCAGGGCCGAGGCGATCCGCGGCGACCTCAGCGCCCGGGTCGGCGGCGACATCCGGGCCGTTCAGCCGGGCTCGGAGGCCGCAGCGCGGCTGAAGGCGGCGCTGATTTCCGAGGGCCTCTGGTCGCAATATCTGGAGGTGGCGATCGGCCCGGACGCGGAGATCTTCACCAAGGCGCCGATCCTCGCCGCCGTCGGCCACGGCGCCCAGATCGGCGTGCGCTCGGACTCCACCTGGAACAACCCCGAGCCGGAGGTGGTGCTGGCCTGCGATCCCGCCGGCCGCGTGCTCGGCGCCACGCTGGGCAATGACGTCAACCTGCGCGACTTCGAGGGCCGCAGCGCGCTGTTGCTCAGCAAGGCCAAGGACAACAACGCCTCCTGCGCCATCGGCGCCTTTATCCGCCTGTTCGACGCCGGCTTCACCCTCGACGACGTGCGCGCGGCCCAGGTCGACCTGGTCATCGAAGGCCGGGACAACTACCGGCTGGAAGGTCATAGCTCGATGGACCAGATCAGCCGCGATCCGCTGGAGCTGGTGCGCCAGACGCTGAGCGAGCACCAATATCCGGACGGTTTCGCCCTGTTCCTCGGCACCCTCTTCGCCCCGACCCAGGACCGTGACGAACCAGGCCGCGGCTTCACCCACAAGCCGGGCGACCGGGTGCGGATCTCCAGCCCGCGCCTGGGCGCGCTCGTCAACGAGGTGACCACCTCCAAGGCCGCCGCCCCCTGGAGCTTCGGCGTCGGCGAGCTGATGCGCAATCTCGCCGCCCGCGGCCTGCTCTCCGGCCGGGCGTGATGGCCAGCGCCGTCTATCCCAGCCTGCGAGGCCGACGCGTCATCGTCACCGGCGGCGGCAGCGGGATCGGCGCCGGCCTCGTCGAGGCCTTCGTCCGCCAGGGCTGCGAGGTGCATTTTCTGGATATGGCGCGCGAAGCTTCCGAGGCGCTCGTCCGCGCGCTGGGCGACGCGACGCCGGCGCCGGTCTTCCACCCTTGCGACCTGAAGGATCTCGACGCGACCGCCGAGGTCTTCGCCCGGATCGGTCCGGTCGACGTCCTGGTGAACAACGCCGGCAATGACGACCGGCATGGCCTGGACCAGCTCACCCCCGCCTATTTCGACGACCGCATGGCGGTGAACCTGCGGCACATGCTGTTCTGCGCCAAATGGGCGGCCGAGGGCATGAAGGCGGCGGATGGCGTGAGGCGCGCCGGCGGCGCCATTATCAACCTGGGCTCGATCTCCTGGCATCTCGGCCTGCCCGACCTGGTGCTCTACGAGACCGCCAAGGCCGGCATCGAGGGCATGACCCGAGCGCTGGCGCGCGAGCTGGGACGCGACGCCATCCGCGTCAGCTGCGTGGTCCCCGGCAACGTCAAGACGCCGCGACAGGCGCAGTGGTACACGCCCGAGGGCGAGGCCGAGATCGTCGCCGCCCAATGCCTCGATGGCCGGATCTCGCCGGCCGACGTCGCCGCCCTGGTGCTGTTCCTGGCCTCGGACGACGCGCGCTTCTGCACCGGCCACGCCTACTGGATCGACGCCGGCTGGCGCTGAGCGGCGCGCCGGCCTTGGCGAACGGCCGCGCGCCCCGCTAGATGCCCCCTGTCCGAGGAGGGCCCGAAGCTGTCTTCATCGCCTGAACGCCAAGCTTCGATGGGCGCTGTCCCGTCGGCGTCGCCTCGCATGGTCGCCTACGCCATGCTGGCGCTGGTCATGCTGCTCTGGGCGGGGAACTCCATCGTCGGCCGGGCGGTGCGAGATCAGGTCCCGCCCTTCACCTTCGCCCTGCTGCGATGGACCGGCGCCTTCCTGGTGCTGGCGCCCTTCGTCCTGCGCCGGGCCATCGCCGAGCGGGCCGAGATCCTGCGCGCCTGGCGGCCGATCCTGCTGTTGGGCCTGATCGGCGTCGCGGGCTTCAACGCCTTTCTCTACTCCGGCCTACGGCACACCACCGCCACCAACGCCCTGCTGATGCAGGCCGCCATCCCGGCCGTGGTCCTGGCCGCCGACTTCCTGCTGTTCCGCGCCAGGCCGCGCGGTCTCGAGGTCATCGGCGTCCTCTTCTCGATGGCCGGGGTCGCCCTGATCGTGCTGCGCGGCGACATCGCCGCGATCGGCGACGCCCGGCTCAACAGCGGCGACCTGCTGGTGCTGGCCGGCGTGGTCTGCTGGGCGACCTACACCTCGCTGCTGCGACGCCGACCCGCGCTGCATCCGCTGAATTTCCTGCTGGCCACCTTCGCGGTGGGCATCGTCGCCATGGCCCCGCTGGCGGCCGGAGAATGGAGCGAGGCGCGCCACATCGTCTGGACCGCGCCCGTCGTGCTGGCGGTCGCCTATGTCGCCATCCTGCCGTCGGTCGTCGCCTACGCCCTGTTCAACGCGGCGGTGGCGCAGCTGGGCGCCGGGCCGGCGGGCCAGGCGATCAATCTGTTGCCGGTGTTCGGCGCCGGGATCGCCGCCGCGACCCTGGGCGAGCCGCTGCACCCCTACCACCTGGCCGGCATGGCCCTGGTGCTGACGGGGATCGCGGTCCCTGCAGTGTTGGCCGGTCGGCGCTAGCCCCAAGGTCGTCATCCCGGACGGCCTGCAAGGCCGAGCCGGGACCCAGGGCCGCCGCACTGCAGAACCCCGCTCAAGCCGCCGCGAGGCGACGGCTTTGTTGCGGCAGGCGGTCGATGACCAGGGCGCCGTCGCGGATCACCGCCTTCAGCGCCTCGTCCGGCCGGGCCAGCAGCGACAGGTCGGCGACGGGATCGCCGTCGACGACGATCAGGTCGGCCAGGGCGCCGGTCTCCACCACGCCGACCTTGCCGGCCGGACCGCCCAGCAGCTCGCCCGGATTCTTGGTGCCCCAGGTGAGGATGTCGGCGGCGCTCAGCCCCTCGATATGTTCGTTGTAGAAGGGCAGCTCACGGCCATAGGCGCCGACCACGTGGTCGAGCGGATCGTCCGGGATCATACCGCGCAGCAGGCCTGAGTAGTCGTCGCCGATCAGGATGCGGACGCCGGCCTTGTGGGCCTTGGTCAGGAGCGGCCGCAGCCTAGTCCAGGCGTCGACGTATTCGCCGGTGGCGTCGGCGCCCATGTCGATCAGCACCTTGGTGAAGGTCAGGCTGGGCACCCAGAAGGCCCCGCTGGCGACCAGGGCCTCGATGCACTCGTCGTCGACCTCGTCGCCGTGGTCGATGATGTCCACGCCCAGCTCGACGCACTGCAGGATCACATCCTTCGTACAGACGTGGGCGCGGACCTTGGCGCCGCGCTGGTGGGCGGCTTCGACGACGGCGGCGATCTCGTCATAGGCCATGTTCTGCGGACCGCGGTGGCCGGGGATCAGGTGGCCGGGACTGGCGAAGATCTTGATCACCTCGACGCCGCGGCGGATCTCCTCGCGGACCAGCTTGCGCATGGCGTCCGGGCCGTCGGCGAACACGTCGATGCCGGGCGTCTGGTAGGCCTGCCACCACTTCATCGCCGCATTGGCGTCGGCCGTAGTGCCGCAGTGGTGGCCGCAGGCGAGGATGCGCGGCCCCGGGATGATGCCCTCGCGGATGGCGATCTTCAGGCTGGCGTCGATGTCGTGGGCGCAGCCGGCGCCGGCGTAGCCCGTAAAGCCGCTCTCCAGCAGCACGCGGCAGTTCCGCACGCCCATGGCCATGCCGACGCCGGGCGGCAGCTCCTTGCCGAGCTGGTCGCCGCGCATCGCCGTGGCGAAGTCGAACTTGTAGAAGTCCGGATGGAAGTGGCCGGTGATCAGCCCCGGCATCAGGGTCATGCCCCCGAGGTCGAGGGTCTCGCCGGACGGGATGGCGGGCGCGTCGCTGACCGCGGCGATGCGATCGCCGTCCAGCGTCACGCTCCACTGTCCGGACCGCATCTTCTGGCCGTCGAACAGCTTGGCGTTGGTGAGGGTCAGCATGGGCGTTTCTCCGAACTTCGGGCGGCTCTTGGCGGCCGCGCGCGGAGGAAACTCAGTCACAGGCGCGAGGCCCGCGCAATGTCCCTCGCGGCAAGGACGTGCGCCGGCTGGGTGAACAACTGCGCTCGCCGCCGGCGGGAGGACGACCGCGACGGAGCGCGGATTGTCCGCCCCGGGCCCCGGCCCTAAGGTCGCGCCGTCGTGGATGGGAGTGTCGGCTTGGTCGTCAGGACATCGCGTCGCGCGGGGGCGGCGCCCACCTTGAGCGACGTGGCCAGGGCGGCCGGCGTATCGCCCATGACCGTGTCCCGGGTGATCAACAGGGACGAGGCGGTGCGTCCGCAGACGCGCGAGCGGGTCGAAGCCGCCATCGCAGCCCTGAACTATGCGCCCAACTCCGCCGCCCGGGTGCTCGCCGGCGCCGCCCGGACCCGCATCGCCCTGGTCTACGGCAATCCCAGCGCGGCCTATCTCAGCGAGGTGCTGCTCGGCGGCCTGGCCATGGCCAGCCGCAACGACGTGCAGTTGCTGCTGGAGAACTGCGAGGCTGGCGTCGATCCGGCGGACATCGCCGGCCGCGCGGTCGAGCGGCGGCTCGACGGGGTGATCCTGCCGCCGCCGTTCTGCGACATGGCCGGACTGGTCGCCGAGTTGCTGGCCGGCGGCGTCCCCACCGTCCTGCTGGCCAGCGGCGCGCCGGCGCCGGGCTGTTTCGCGGTGACCATCGACGACGTCCAGGCCGCCGCCGACATGACCCGCCACCTGATTTCGCTCGGCCATCGCCGCATCGGCTTCATCGTCGGCGCCGCCAACCAGACCGCCAGCGCCAAGCGTCTCGAAGGCTATCAGCGGGCGCTCCGCGAGGCCGGGCTGCCCCAGGACGAGCGCCTGATCGCCCAGGGCGATTTCAGCTACCGCTCAGGCCTTGCCGCCGCCGATCAGCTTCTCGGCGCCTCGCCGGCGCCGAGCGCCATCTTCGCCAGCAACGACGACATGGCCGCCGCCGTCGTGGCGGCCGCCCACCGCCGACGCCTGGAGGTTCCCGGGGACCTCAGCGTCTGCGGCTTCGACGACACCGCCCTGGCCACCACCATTTCGCCCGAACTGACCACCGTGCGCCAGCCCGTCGCCGAGATGGCCCAGGCGGCTGTCGAGCTGCTGACCACCGCCGCCCGCCGCCGACGGCTTGGCCAGGATGCGCCGGCGGAGCAGCGGCTGTTCCGCCACGCGATCATACGACGGCGCTCCGACGCGCCGGCGCAGCCTTGACTTCTCACAGCCAGCGTCAATGGTAGCGCTCACATAAGAAGGCGAAGGGGAGATGATGCGGGACCTGGCAGGCGGCGCGGCCGAGCGCGCCAATTTCGCCTTCATCGCTGCGATCGTCGCCGTCGCCACCATCGGCGGCTTCATGTTCGGCTACGACTCCGGGGTCATCAACGGCACCCAGAAGGGGCTGGAGGCCGCCTTCAACCTCGGCCGGCTCGGCATCGGGGTGAACGTCGGCGCCATCCTGCTCGGCTCCTCGATCGGCGCCTTCGGCGCGGGGAGGCTGTCGGACCTGATCGGCCGGCGCGGCGTGATGATGCTGGCGGCCGTCCTCTTCCTGGTGAGCGCCCTCCTCGCCGGCGGCGCCGCCAGTTCTGCGCTCTTCATCCTGGCGCGCATCCTGGGCGGCCTGGGCGTCGGCGCGGCCAGCGTCATCTCGCCAGTCTACATCTCGGAAGTGACGCCGGCGAACATCCGCGGCCGGCTTTCCAGCGTGCAGCAGGTGATGATCATCACCGGCCTGACCGGCGCCTTCGTCGCCAACTTCCTGCTGGCCCACTACGCCGGCGGCTCGACCGCCATCCTCTGGCTCGGCTTCCCCGCCTGGCGCTGGATGTTCTGGCTGCAGGCCATCCCGGCGGCCATCTATCTGCTGGCCCTGCTGATCATCCCGGAGTCGCCGCGCTACCTGGTCATCAAGCGCCGCGACGCCGAGGCCCAAGTCGTGCTGGCGCGCCTGTTCGGCCCCGCCGCCGCCGAGCGCAAGATCGCCGAGATCCGCGCCAGCCTGGCCTCTGACCTGCACAAGCCCAAGCTCTCGGACCTGCTCGACAAGACCACCGGCCGCGTCCGGCCGATCCTCTGGGCGGGGATCGGCCTGGCGGTCTTCCAGCAGCTGGTCGGCATCAATGTGGTCTTCTACTACGGCGCGGCGCTGTGGGAGGCGGTCGGCTTCTCCGAGAACGATGCGCTGAAGACCAACATCCTGTCGGGCGTGCTGTCGATCGGCGCCTGCCTCCTGACGATCAGCCTGGTCGACAAGGTCGGCCGCAAGCCGCTGCTGCTGATCGGCTCCGCCGGGATGGCGGCGACCCTGGCCACCGTCGCCTACGCCTTCTCCACGGCGGTGACCGGCGCCGATGGGGGCGTCACCCTGCCGGGCGCGAACGGCATGATCGCCCTCGTCGCCGCCAACCTCTACGTGATCTTCTTCAACGCCAGCTGGGGCCCGGTGATGTGGGTGATGCTCGGCGAGATGTTCCCGAACCAGATCCGCGGCTCGGGCCTCGCCGTCTCCGGCTTCGCCCAGTGGATCGCCAATGCGGCGGTGTCGGTGAGCTTCCCGACGCTCGCCGTGGTCCCCGGCCTGGCGCCCACCTACCTCGGCTACGCCGCCTTCGCGGCCATCTCCTTCGTCTTCGTCCGGGCGATGGTCCACGAGACCCGCGGGCGCGAACTGGAGGACATGCAGGGTTGAACGGCCCCGCCCCTTCCCCGCGCCTCAGTCCTCGTCGGAGAGGGTGACGACGACCTTGCCATGGGCCTTGCGATCCTGGATCCAGCGGATCGCCTCGCCGCCGCGCGCGAGATCGAAGCGTTGGCTGATCAGCGGTCTCAGCCTGCCCTCGGCGTACCAGGCGTAGAGCTCGGCCATGTTCTCGGCGTGCAGCTTGGCGGTGCGGGCGACGAAATCGCCCCAGAAGACGCCGACGATCGAGGCGCCCTTCACCAGCGGCAGGTTGAGCGGGATCGAGGGGATCTGGCCGCCGGCGAAGCCGACCACCAGATAGCGCCCGCCCCAGGCGATGGAGCGGAAGGCGGGCTCGGCGAGGCGGTCGCCGACGGGATCGTAGATCACGTCCACGCCCTTGCCGCCGGTCATCGCCTTCAGCGTCGCCTTGAGGTCCTGTGCGCTGTAGTCGATCAGCTGATCGGCGCCGTAGTCCCGGGCGATCTGCAGCTTCTCCGGGCTGGAGGCGCCGGCGATGACATGAGCGCCCATCACCTTGCCGAGCTCGACGGCCGCCAGGCCGACGCCGCCCGAGGCGCCGAGCACCAGCAGGGTCTCGCCGGGCTGCAACTGCGCGCGTTGCTTCAGCGCATGATGCGAGGTGCCGTAGGCCATGGTGAAGGCGGCGGCGATGTCGAGCGGCATGGTGTCTGGGACGTGCGTCGTCCGCGCGGCCTGGGCCACCACATATTCGGCGAAGGCGCCCCAGTTGGTCAGCGCCGCGGCCCGGTCGCCAGGCCGGAAGCCCGTGACGCCCGGGCCGACCTTGGCGACCAGGCCGGACAGCTCGCCGCCAGGGCTGAACGGCAGGGGCGGCTTGATCTGGTATTTGTTCTCGATGATCAGGGTGTCGGGAAAGTTCACGCCCGCAACATGCGTCCGGATCAGGACCTCGCCCGGCCCCGGCTCGGGGATGGCGATGTCCCGCAGCTTCAGGCTTTCCGGCGGACCGTAGCTCTCGCAGACCAGAGCCCGCATCACACCCGTCCGGCCCGGCCCAGGGCGCGAGCCATCTTGCGGTCCGGATCGATCCACTGGGCGGTGGCGTAGATCGGGTCGATCCTGGTGGCGGCGTCCAGCTCGGCCATGTCGGCGTCTGCGAGGGTTACGTCGGCGGCGCCGAGGTTGTCCTCCAGCTGATGCATCTTGGTGGCGCCGATCAGCACGCTGGTGACGCCGGGACGCGCCAGGAGCCAGGCCAGCGCCACCTGCGGGACGCTGATCGACCGCGCGGCGGCGATCTTGCGCATCACCTCGACAACCGCGAAGCCCTTCTCCTTGTCGAAGCCCAGCGGGTCGAAGCTGGAGAAGCGGTTGTCCGGCCTGGAGAGGTCCTCGCGACTGTAGGCGCCGCTCAGGAAGCCGAAGGCGAGCGGGCTCCAGACCGTCAGGCCCAGGCCGTAGCGCTGCATCATCGGAATGATGTCGCGCTCCACGTCGCGGCCGAGCAGCGAATAGTACATCTGGCCGTGGGTCAGGCGCGCGAGCCCCCGGGCCTTCTGGATCTCCACGGCCGCCGACATGGTCCAGGCCGACCAGTTGGAGACGCCCATGTAGCGGACCTTGCCGGAGCGGACGACGGCGTCGAAGGCCTCGAGCGTCTCCTCCAGCGGCGTGAACAGGTCCTCGCGGTGGGCGACGTAGACGTCGATCCAGTCGGTCCCGAGCCGCCTCAGGCTCTGGTCGACGGACCACAGGATGTGGCGCCGGGAAAGGCCGGTGCGCAGCAGCTCCTTGTCGCCCGTCCCGCGGTTGCCGACCTTGGTGGCGATGACGACCTTGTCGCGGTGCGGCTTGAGCGCTGCGCCCAGCAGGGTCTCGGACTCGCCGTCCGCATAGACGTCGGCGGTGTCGAAGAAGTTCACCCCGGCGTCGATGGCGCGGCCGACCAGCGCGTCGGCGAGCTGCGCGCCGACCTTGTAGACCGCGCTCAGGGTCTGGTCGCCCTGGGCGAAGGTCAAGGCCCCGAAGCCTAAGCGCGACACGACCAGGCCGGTGTCGCCGAGGGTGGTGTACTGCATCGTCGATCAGTCCCAACTGTGAGACCGGTCGGCCGCCGGGATTTCTGGACGGCCGACCTGCGCTCCCTCCGACCTGGAGACCTACGACGCCTGCTTCCGGCCCGACTTGCTCAGGCGGAATTCGGGTGGAAACAGGCTGTCGTTGTCCTTCACGGCGTTGTTCAGGCCCTTCTCGAAGGCCTCGTCGCCGAGTGTCAGCTCGCCGCCGTCGTTGTGGACGGTGGGCAGCATCGACTCCAGCCAGGCGGTCAGCACGGAGCCCATGTACTCGCCCTGCTGCTGCTTCATGACCTCGAAGAAGGTCTTCTGCATCATGACCACGTCGGTCGGGCGGGTGTTGGAGCAGGCCATCGCGTACTTGGCGACTTCGGCCTCAAGGTCGGCGCGCGGGACCACCTTGTTGACGAAGTTGCAGTCGTACATCTCCTTCGCCGTGAACGGCCGGCCGGTGAAGACCATCTCCTGGAACTTGCGGATGCCCATGGTGTTGGCCCACTGCCACATGCGGGGGCCCCAGCCGACGTAGCGGAACGCCGGGTGGCCGAAGAGGGCGTCATCCGAGGAGATGATGATGTCGGCGTCGGCCGCCTGGTAGAAGTGCCAGCCGTAGCAGTAGCCCTTCACTTCCAGGATGCTGATCTTCTTGAAGTCCTGCAGGCTGCGGCAGCCGAAGTTGGAGTTGGCGTAGAGCTGGGTCAGCTGGGCCAGGTAGCGGTAGGAGTTCTTCGGCGGGTAGACGACGCCTTCGTCCTCGTCGATCTGGAACTCCCGCAGCAGCGACACCTCGGCCGTCTCCGACAGCATGTCCGCCTGCTCGGGCAGGTCGGCGCCGCCGCCGAGGTTGTTGCCCACCCCGCGGATGACCAGCACCTTGACCTCGTCGTCGACGTTGGCGTGATGGATCATCTTGGCGTAGCGCAGCCGCGCGGCGATGGTCGGCGCGTTGAGCGCGTCGGGACGATTGAGGGTGATCGTCGCGATCTTGGTCTTCGGGTCCTTCTCGTAGAGGATGATGTCCTCGGCCGAGGGACGGGTCTCTTCTGCCATGACGGCGCTCCTTCACCTTTGTTTTTTGCTTTTGGTCCGGCGGCGCACGTCACGCCTTCATCGTACGACCCAACCTGCCAGACTGCCGGCCGCCCTGTTCGACAATCGGCGCATCCGCTTGGACATTCGGAGCAGCTTCGGACGCGTTCAAGCGCTGGACCGGACTGACGCCGAGGGCGTTTGGCGGGGTCTTGAGACGCTGACGCCATCCGGGCCCCGGGGGCATTTATCATCTGTGTTTACGCGGACTTCGCACATGCGCGGGATCATGCGGCCTGAGCGTGCAGCATGGCGTGTTGATGATCCAAAGTTCTCTGAAGACGGCGAGCTATCCCGAGGGCGAGCGCGCCGCCAACCCGGCGATGCATCGCCTGGAGCTGGCCCGCGGGGTCGTCGAAAAGCGCTTCCTGGCCGCCGGAGAGGTCCTGGCCCTGGCCGTCGGCGGCGTGGGCCAGCTGATCAGCTCGCTCGACAGTCTCGCCGGCGCGCTCGACCCTGAGACCGTCGAGGCGACGAAGACGGAGCTGAACAGCGCCGCCCGCAGCCTGTTCGACCTGCGCGAACGCCTGGAGGGGCGACGCCTGAAGACCCGCGGCCTGAGCCGGCTCGTCGACGGCCTGCGCGCCGGGATCGAGGACATGCGCCGCGACCTCGCCTACCTGCGGGTCTTCTCCATCAACATCAAGGTCACCGCCGCGGGCATCCCCGGCGCCGGCGAGGACTTCGGCCTGTTCGCCCAGGAGATCTCCGACCGCATCGAATCCGGCCGAATGGAGCTGGAGCGGTTCGCCTCCGAAGTCAGCGTCCTGCACGATCAGCTGAACGCCGCCCTGGTCCAGGAGCAGGCGCTGGCCGCCGAATGCGAACGGTTGATCCCCGCCGTGCCTGACGGCCTGGCCGCCTCGGCCCACGACATCTCCGCACACCACGAAAAGGTCGCGCGGGTGGCCGCCGAGGTGCGCGAGCTGGCCCAGGACATCCAGCGCAAGGTGGGCGCCGCGCTGGCCGCCCTGCAGGTCGGCGACAGCACGCGCCAGCGGATCGAGCACGTCCAGAACGGCCTGTCCCTGGTCGCGACGACCGCCTTCGACGCCCAGGCCCAGACTCGCCTGGCCGCCGTGGTGAGCCCGCTGCTCGCCGCCCAGCTGGGCGCCGCCGCCGCCGACTTCCACCGCGACGCCGCGCAGATCCATCAGAGCATGGCGGCGATCGCCAGCCACGCCACCGAGCTGCTGCGCCTGAAAGACCTGGCCTTCGGCCGCAGCGCCGCCGACGAGGGCTTCCTGGACCGGATGACCATCCACCTCGACCAGGCGCTGGGCCTCGTGGGTCGGATGGAGGGCGCGGATTGCGCGGCAGCCAACACCGGCCGCGCTGCGGTCGAGGCGGTCGAGGCCCTGACTCGTCGCATCGCGGCCCTCCAGTCCATCAAGACCGACGTCCAGCAGATGGCGCTCAACACCACGCTGAAGTGCGCGCGCATCGGCGACCCGGGCAAGCCGCTGTCGGTGATCGCCATCGAGCTTCGCGTCCACGCCGGCCTGCTCGAAGGCTCGGCCCAGCGGACCCTGCTGACCCTCGAGGAGCTGGCCGCCGACGCCGGCCGCATGATCGCGGAGGGATCCGGCGGCTCCGCCGGAACCGCCCTGACCAAGGCGACCGGGCGGATGCGCAAGGTCAATGCGACGGTCGAAGCCGACCTCGCCGCCCTGGCGCAACAGGGCGAGGCGGTGGTCCGCGCCCTGGGCGACGCCGCCAAGCGGCTGGATTTCCACGGGGAGATCGGCGCGGCCCTCGACGCCGCCAGCAACCTGCTCGACCAGCCGCCAGGCGACGTCTCGGCGGTCGATCCCGAAATGCTGGCGCAGATCCTTCAGACGATCGCCAAGTCCTACACCATGGCCCAGGAGCGCGAGATCCACGCCGCGCTGACGGCCGGGTTCAACCTGGACGTCCCGGCGGCGAAAGCGCCGGTCGGGGTCGAAGTCGAAGTCACGGAAGAGAACGAGCTGGAGGCCGTGCTCTTCTAGGGTCCGGGTTCAATCCTAGGCGCCGGGTATTGGCGGGTCAGGCGCGCGGTTCCTCCACGACTGTCATCCCGGTTTCGCGCAGCGAAGACCGGGACCCATGCACACCGTAAGGCGAGATCTCGCACGGCGCGGCCGCGTTCGGCCTTGAAGCGCCGTGTCCATGGGTCCCGGTCTTTTCGCTCCGCGAAAAACCGGGATGACAGTCGTGGGGTGGTTCGCGCCGCTCGCCATATGCGATCCCCCCGCTTCGCGGGGGAGCTGCTGTGCGCCTCACCGCGCCGCGGCGCGCAGCAGCTCCGCGGCGATCTGCGACAGAGGAACGATGCGGGCGACGCAGCCGCGGGCGATCGCTTCCTTGGGCATGCCGAAGACCACCGAGGTGGCCTCGTCCTGGGCGATGGTGCGGGCGCCGGCCTTCTGCATCTCTTCGAGCCCGCGCGCGCCGTCGTCGCCCATGCCGGTCATGATGACGCCCACGGCGTTGCCGCCGGCGGAGCGGGCGGCGGAGCGGAACAGGACGTCGACCGAGGGCCGGTGGCGAGAGACCAGCGGACCGGACTTCACCGACACGCGATAGTTGGCGCCGCTGCGCTCGAGCATGGTGTGGAAGTTGCCCGGCGCGATCAGCACCCGGCCGCGCAGCACCGCATCGCCGTCCTCGGCCTCCTTCACGTCGACCTCGCACAGGTCGTTGAGCCGCTTGGCGAAGGAGGCGGTGAAGCGCTCGGGCATGTGCTGGACGATGACGATCCCCGGCGAGTTGGCCGGCAGCGACATCAGCACCTCGCGCAGGGACTCCGTCCCGCCGGTGGAGGCGCCGATGCAGACGATGCTCTCGGTCGTGCGCGCCATGGCCCGGCCGGTGGGCGGCGGCAGCATGGCGTCGGCTGTGAGCTTCTTCTCCGGGCTGGCGACGCCCGCGCCGAACTCCGGCGCCGGGCCGCGGCGGCCGCTGACCCGCGCCCGGGCGGCGCCCTTCACCGCGTCGCAGATGCGGATGCGCGACTCCGCCAGGTGCTCGGCCACCCCGAGCTTGGGCTTCAGGATGATGTCGACGGCGCCGGCCGAGAGCGCCTGCATCAGCGTCTCGGAGCCCGCCTCGGTGAGCGACGAGCACATCACCACCGGGATCGGGTGCTGGCTCATCAGCTTGCGCAGGAATGTGATGCCGTCCATCCGCGGCATCTCGACGTCGAGGGTGATGACGTCGGGCGCCTCGTCGCGGATCCGCTTTGCGGCGACGAAGGGGTCGGAGGCGACCCCCATCACCTCGATCTCAGGGTCCGCCCCCAGCACCTCGGTGAGCGTCTGGCGCACGGTGGCGGAGTCGTCGACGATCAGGACACGGATCTTGCGGGACGGCGGCGCCACCTCAGCACCGCTGGAAGACGGTGCTGGCGATCTGCTTCACCGGCAGGTCGATGCCGACGACCGATTCCGAGTGGCCCAGGAACAGCATCCCGCCCGGCCGCAGGTGGCTGCAGAGCTTGCGCAGCACCCGATCCTGGGTAGCCTTGTCGAAATAGATCAGGATGTTCCGACAGAAGATCATGTCCATATCGTCGTCGACCGGATAGGCGTCGTTCATCAGGTTCAGGCGCGAAAAGAACAGGTGCGAGCGAACCTGCGGCGCAATCCGTACGATCGACCGGTCGCGGTCGCGCGCCCGCATCAGGTATTTGCGGCGCAGCTCCACCGGCACCGGCTCGACCATCGCCGTCGGATAGATGCCGGCGATCGCCTCCTCCAGCACCTCTGTGCAGAGGTCGGTGCACAGGATGCTGTAGTCGCCGCGGCGACGGCGCTCGGCCAGATGTTCTTCGATGACCATCGCCAGGGTGTAGGGCTCCGCGCCGATCGAACAGGCGGCGCTCCAGGCCTTGAGCTTGGACCGGTCGGGCGTCATCAGCATCGACAGGCCGCGGTCGCGCAGGAAGGCGAAATGCGCCGGTTCGCGGAAGAATTCGGTCTTGTTGGTGGTGACGACGTCCATCAGGTCGACGAGCTCGGCGTCGAGCCCATCCTCGTCGAACAGCCGCCGGCAATAGTCGTCCAGGCTGGCCGCGCCGGTGATCCGCACGCGACGACGCAGTCGGCCTTCCAGCATGGTGCGCTTGCCGGGCGGCATCTTGATGCCGCTGTAGCCGTGGATCAGCTCGGCCAGCCGGCGAAAGTTCTTGTCGCTCAGCCCATCGTGCGGCGGCGAGCTGCGAAGCGCTTCTGCGGCCATCGCGTCAGGCTGCCTGGGCGCCGGGGAGCGCTGCGATCTCTTCGCTGGTGAGCAGGCGCACGAGGTCGAAGAGCACCACGAAGCCGCCGTCGCGCCGCACGACGCCGCGGATGTAGTCGTTGCGCCAGGGCACGCCGATCTCCGGCGCGGGCTCGATCTCCTCGGCCTCGTAGGCGGCCACCTCGATCACCCGGTCGGCCGCCAGCCCCACCGACAGGACGGTCCCATCGAGCGGGATGTCCAGCACCAGGATGCGGGTCAGCGGGGTCGGCTCGATCGCGCTCATGCCGAGCTTGCGGCGCAGGTCGAGGGTCGGCGTGGCGCGCCCGCGCACATCGGTCAGGCCGAGCAAATAGCCCGGTCCTTCTGGAATAGCGAACGGCCGCGCGTAGTCCAGGATCTCGCGCACATAGTCCACCGGGACGGCGAAGACCTCCGCCCCGAGGCCAAGGGTGACGAACTGCTGGGGCGCCGCCATCAGGCATATTCCCGGAAGTCGGCGTCGTCGGCGTCCGGACCGCCCTGGGCGAGGTCGAGGGCGAAGCCCCGCGCCCGCGCCTGCTGAGCGGCCACCGGAGCGGTCGCCGTCGAACGGGCCTTGACGACGCGCGCCGGGGCCTTGCCCTGCGGCCGTGCCGCAGCAGCCGGCTTGCGGGCCGGACGGGTCGTCGAAGCGGCGTCGCCGATGCGGAAGAAGGCGACCGAGGCCTGCAGCTCCTCGGCCTGGGCGGCCAGTTCCTCCGAGGTCGCCGACATCTCTTCCGAGGCGCTGGCGTTCTGCTGGGTGACCTTGTCGAGCTGCTGGATGGCCTCGTTGATCTGCGAGGCGCCGATGTCCTGCTCGCGGCAGGCGGCGCTTATCTCGCTGACCAGCTCGGCGGTCTTGCGGATGTTCGGCACCAGGTCGGCCAGCATCTCGCCGGCCGACTGGGCGGCCTTGACGGTCTCCGAGGACACCGCGCCGATCTCGGCCGCGGCGGTCTGGCTGCGTTCGGCGAGCTTGCGCACCTCCGAGGCCACCACCGCGAACCCCTTGCCGTGCTCGCCGGCGCGGGCGGCTTCCACCGCCGCGTTCAGCGCCAGCAGGTCGGTCTGCCGGGCGATCTCCTGCACGATGGTGATCTTCTCGGCGATGGTCTGCATGGCGTCGACCGCGCGGTTGACCGCCTCTCCGGAAACCTCGGCGTCCTTCGCCGACTGGCGGGCGATCTTCTCGGTCTGGGCGGCGTTGTCGGCGTTCTGCTTGATGTTCGAGGCCATCTCCTCCATCGAGGCCGAGGCCTCTTCGGCCGACGAGGCCTGTTCGGTCGCGCCCTGGCTCACCTGTTCGGCGGCCGAGGACAGCTCCTGGCTGCCCGACGAGACGTTGTCCGAGGCCGCCAGAGCATCCGACACCACGCCGCGAAGGCGCTCGATCATCAGGTTCAGGCCCTGCATCAGGTCGCCGATCTCGTCGCGGGTGGTGATCTCGATCGTGCGGGTGAGGTCGCCGTCGGCGACCGAGGCGACCGCGCGCGAGGCGCTGGCCAGGCCGCGGCTGATGGTCATGGCGATCCAGATCGCCGCCGCGGCGGCAAGCAAGAGCGACACGGCCGCGGCGGCGATCAGGGTGTTGCGCGTAGTCTCGTTGGTCCGGGCTGCATCGGCCTTCGTGCGCTGCATATCGGCTGCGGCGCTTGCAGTGATCTCGTCAAGGCTCTGGATCGCCGCATTCACAAGAGCCGGCGTCTGCCGAGTGGAGATTGCGGCCGCCTCAGCGTTGCTGGCGCTGGTGTTCTGGAGTCCCAGCGCGACGATGCGGTCGTTCAGAGGTTTGATCTCGCCCCATTGACCCTGGAGCCTTTCATAGGTCGCCCTGGTTTCGGGCGTGGCCATGCTGGAGCCGTGGGCCAGCTGCTTGTCGAGCTCGCCTTGAGCCTGGTTCATGGTGGAGGCGAACGTCCGCAACCTCGCCGGGTCAGTCTCCATGACGATGTTCTTCTGCCAGCGGACGACCTGGAGGAAGGCGATCGTCAGGTCGGAGGCCGACTGCCGCCGGTCGGCAGCTGCCCCGGAAGCGTTCAGCGACTTGTTCATGGTCGCCAAGCCGCTGACGCCGAAGCCGGCCGCCCCCAGCAGCAGGACCAGGATCCCGCCGAAGGCCAGGCCAAGTTTGAGCTTTATGGTGAAGCGCATGGGTGGGAATCCCTTCGGGGCGGTTGATGCGTTCGGCGTCAGTAGCCGGTGAAGTCGTCGTCGGCCGCGTCAGGGCCGCCTTGCGACAGATCGATGGCGAAGCCCTCGGCGCGCGCCTGCTGGGCGGCGACGGCGGTGCGCATCTGCCGGCGCGGCGCGGACGCGGGCGACGGGACGGCCCTCGACTTCACGCGCGGCTCGGGCTTGAGCCGCACGACCGGCGCAGAGCGGACCTGCGGCTGACGTTCGCTCGACGACACCTTGAAGTAGGAGATGGACGTCTGCAGCTCCTCGGCCTGGGCGGCCAGTTCTTCAGAGGTGGCCGACATCTCTTCCGAGGCGCTGGCGTTCTGCTGGGTGACCTTGTCGAGCTGCTGGATGGCCTCGTTGATCTGCGAGGCGCCGATGTCCTGCTCGCGGCAGGCGGCGCTGATCTCGCTGATCAGCTCGGCGGTCTTGCGGATGTTGGGCACCAGGTCCGCCAGCATCGCGCCGGCCGACTGGGCCGCCTTGACGGTCTCCGACGACACCGCGCCGATCTCGGTCGCGGCCGTCTGGCTGCGTTCGGCCAGCTTGCGCACTTCCGAGGCGACGACCGCGAAACCCTTGCCGTGCTCGCCGGCGCGGGCGGCTTCCACCGCCGCGTTCAGCGCCAGCAGGTCGGTCTGCCGGGCGATCTCCTGAACGATGGTGATCTTTTCGGCGATGGTCTGCATGGCGTCGACCGCGCGGTTCACCGCCTCGCCCGAGACCTCGGCGTCCTTCGCCGATTGGCGGGCGATCTTCTCGGTCTGCGACGCGTTGTCGGCGTTCTGCTTGATGTTGGCCGTCATCTCTTCCATCGAGGCCGAGGCCTCTTCGGCCGACGATGCCTGTTCGGTCGCGCCCTGGCTCACCTGTTCGGCGGCCGAGGACAGCTCCTGGCTGCCCGAGGAGACATTATCCGACGCCGAAAGCGCATCCGACACCACGCCGCGAAGGCGCTCGATCATCTGGGCGAGGGCGAGGCCGAGCGCGTCCTTGTCCGACAACGGCTTGGCCTCGACGGTCAGGTCTCCCGCCGAGACCCGCTCGGCGATCGCCGCGGTGGCGCGCAGGTTGGCCGTCATCCGGTTGACGGTGTCGATCAGGTCCTTGATCTCGTCATTGCTGGTCGCTTCGACGCGCTGATCGAGATCGCCAAGCGCGACGGCGTCGGCCAGTCCGGCGACCCGAGCGAGACCGCGGGTGATGTTCCGCGCAATCCAGGCGGCGGCGGTCACGCCGAGCAGCAAGGACGCCAAGGTCAGGCCGATCAGCAGATTGCGCCCGGTCCTGTAGGTGCGGTTCCCCTCCTCGTCGGCGGCCTTGAGCATGGCCTGGTTCATCTCGACGATCGCATCCCCCTCGGTCGTCAGGCGGTTGAGGATCGGCCGTTGTTCCTTGCGCGCCAGCGTCAGCGCCGCGTTCTGGGCGCCCAGGCCCCCGGCGGCGGCCTTGCGCATCTGCGTGTCGTTGGCCGCAAAGGCGCGCCATTCCTCCCGGAGCTTCTCCCACCTCGGCCGCGTTTCCGGCCTTGCATGTTCCAGCACCGCGGCGAGCACGCTCTCGTAGCGGGCCTTGGCCTTGTCGGCCTTCTCCTGCTGCAGCTGGCTTTCCTCGGCGCTCTCGCTGAGCATCAGGTTCTTCTGCGCACGCACGAGCTGCAGGACCTCAATGGTCAGGGTCTGCGAGCGCTGCAGCTGGGCCGAGGGACCGGCCAGCATCTGCGTCTGGGCGGTGTTCAGCTTGTTCAGCTGGAAGATTCCGACGGCGGCCGCCGCGAGCATCAGGACGATCAGGAATCCGAACGCCAGTCCAAGCTTCTGCTTGATGGTGAAACGCATGTTCATTGCGGGAAGCCTTAAGACTGGGCGAAGGGGACGACGGTCCCGACCGCGCCGCCACGAGTGGCGAAGATCTGCGCAAGGTCGGGGACGACGATGAGCTCACCCTCGCGCTTCGCGAGGCAGCGAATGAAATCCGTGCGCCAGCGCAACCCGACGCGCGGGGCGTCCTCGGTGTCGCCGAGCGGGATCGAGGTGACTTCGTGCACCTTGTCGGCGCGCAGGCCGATGAGGGTTGGTTCGCCCTCGACCTCGTGCTCGATGACGACGATGCGGCTGTCGCGGGTGCTCTCGCCCCGCCCCATGCCGAACGCCAGGCGCAGGTCGGCCAGGGGAATGACCCGGCCGCGGAAGTTGATCACCGCGTCCACGAAGGGCGCGGCGCCGGGCACCGAGGTCTCCGGCGCGACGTCCAGGACTTCGCGAACGAGGTCGGCGTCGAGCGCGAAGGTTTCGCCCTGCAGGTCGAAGGTCAGCACCAGCATGGCGCGCTCCGACGGGACATCGGTCATGTCGGCGGCCTGGCTCACGATGCGGCCCTCAGCTTGGCGTCCTGGCGTTGGCCGGCGGCCACCAGGTGCGGCACGTCCAGCACCAGGGCGACGCCGCCGTCGCCGAGGATGGTGGCGCCCGAGAAGGTCTCGACGTCGGCGTGGAAGCCCGACAGCGACTTGATGACGGTCTGGTGGTCGCCAAGGATTTGATCGACCGCGAGCCCGACGCGGTCCTGGCCGGTCGAGACCACCACCACCTTCTGGTACGGATCCGGCTGGGTCCCCGTGGCGAACAGTTCGCGCAGGCGGATGAACGGCACCAGCTGATCGCGCAGCTGCAGCAGCCGCCGCCCGGTGGAGCGCAGATCCTGTTCCGGCGACAGCTCGACGCATTCCTCGACCGCCGCCAGCGGGATGACGTAGCGGGCGGAGGCGACGCGCACGAGCAGGCCGTCGATGATGGCCAGGGTCAGCGGGATCCGCAGGGTCACCACCGAGCCGACGCCCGGTTCGCTGGTCATCTCCAGCGCGCCGCGCAGGCCCTCAATGGTCCGCTTGACCACATCCATGCCGACGCCCCGGCCGGACAGGTTGGTGATGGCCGCGGCGGTGGAGAAGCCCGGATGGAAGATCAGCTGCAGCAACTCGTTGTCGGACAGCGCGGAGTCGGCGGTGATGAGGCCGTTCTCCTCGGCCTTGGCCCGCACGCGCGCGCGGTCGATGCCGCGGCCGTCGTCGGTGATGGTGATCAGCACCTCGGCGCCCGCCTGGCGCGCGGAGAGGGTGATGCGTCCGCTAGAAGGCTTGCCGCTGGCCCGGCGCTGCTCCGGCGCCTCCAGGCCATGGTCGGCGGCGTTGCGGATCATGTGCACCAGCGGATCGGCCAGCCGCTCGATGACGGTCTTGTCGAGCTCGGTGGTCTCGCCCTCGGTGACGAGCTCGATGTCCTTGCCGGTATCCCGGGCCAGGTCGTGGATCAGTCGGCGGAAGCGGCTGAACAGCTGGCCGACCGGAACCATCCGCACCACCATCATGGTGTCGCGCAGTTCGGCGGCGAGGCGTTCGATCTCTTCGGAGACGTTGCGCAGTTGCGGGTCGGCGCTGCCAGAGGCGACCTGGGTCAGCCGGGACTGGGCGATGACCAGCTCGCCGACGCGGTCCATCAGCTCGTCCAGACGCTCGGCGGGAACGCGGACGCTTTCGCCGCCGCGCTGCGCCTTGCCGCCCGACGCCGCGGGCCCGCCCTGGGCGGCGACCGCTTCGGCCGCGACCTCGAAGACCTCGTCCGGCTCCGCGTCCTCGGACGCGCCGTCGATCGCCTCGATCTCCAGCTTCATGTCGTCGATGACGAAGATGAAGACGTCCTCGATCGCTGACTTCGGATGGGTGGTGGTGAGGACGACCTCCCAGGCCAGGCAGCAGTCGGCCGGCGCCAGCTCGGCCAGCGGCGGGACCTGGTCGGTGATCGCCAGGACCTCGCAGGCGCCGAGCTCGCGCAGCTCGTCGAGCAGCGGCAGCGGCCGCGTGCCATTGGCCAGGGCGTCGGCCGGGAAGCTGAGACCTATGCGCCAGGTGGTCTCGCCGGGCGTGGGCGCGGCAACGGCGACCTCGCCGCCGGAGGCGACCGCCGCGTGCAGCCGGGCCAGCAGCGCCTCGCCTTCCTGGACGGAGGCTTCGCGGCCTTCGGCCAGGGAGCGCATGTGATCCTGGGCGGCGAGAACCGCGGCCACCAGCTCGGCGCTGGCCGGCGCCTCGCCCTTGCGGACACGGTCGAAGGCGCCTTCGCAATGGTGGGTGAAGGCGGCCAGGGCGTCGAAGCCGAACATGGCCCCTGAGCCCTTCAGGGTGTGGAGGCCGCGGAACACCGCGTCCACCAGATCGCGATCCCCGGGGCGGTGAGCGAGATCGAGCAGCCCTTGCTCGAT
Organism: Phenylobacterium sp. LjRoot225; assembly: GCF_964252855.1. NCBI lineage: Bacteria > Pseudomonadati > Pseudomonadota > Alphaproteobacteria > Caulobacterales > Caulobacteraceae > Phenylobacterium > Phenylobacterium sp. LjRoot225. Next base: position 483,606 of record NZ_CAXUPL020000002.1, read on the forward strand.
CTGCTCAAGCAGATCCTGCGCCTCCTGGCGGAAGATCGCGACCGGATCGCCGTGGCTCACGCGGCGAGCACCTTGGAGACGATCCGCACCAACTGGTCGGGCTGGAACGGCTTGGTGACCCAGCCGGTGGCGCCGGCGGCCTTGGCCTCAGCCTTGACGCCGTCGTCGCTTTCCGTGGTCAGGAAGAGGATCGGCACCCCGGCATGGGCCGGTTGCGCCCGCAGGGTGCGGATCATGGTGAGCCCGTCCATCACCGGCATGTTCAGGTCGGTGATGATCAGGGCGAAGGAGCCGCCGTTGGCCTTGGCCACCCCTTCGGCGCCGTCGCCCGCCTCGACTACGTCGTGGCCGGCGGCGCTCAGCGCGATCTTGATCGCCTGGCGGATGCTCGGCGAGTCATCCACGGTCAGCACGGACGCCATCAGCGACCCTCCGCTTGCATAAGCCAAAAATTCCGGTCGTCCGCCGAGGCCAGGAAGCCGCCGCGCTCCAGCGTTTCGCGCAGCTGGCCGGTCGCCGGCTCAGCCAGGGCGAAGGCCGCGCCGGCCTCACGCGCCGTGCGCCGTGCGGATTCGAGGAGTTGGACGAAGGTGAGATCGACGGTGGCGTCTGCGGCGACCAGCGCCTGCACCGTCGGCGAGGCGCTGAGGGACTCGACCAGGCGTTCGCGACAAGACGCGACCGTCCTTATAGTAAGCTCGCCAACGAATTCTATCGTTGCGACGCCAACAGAAGCGCTTGTCACTGATAACCCCGACCAGTTCAATGTGACCGAGAGACTTTGCTCTCGCTCACGAACGGATCTATTCATTAGAGGCTTTAAGTTGCGATTAACGCGAAAATTCCCGCCTCGCGCGTAATTTAGAAACTATTGCGAAGACGACGTTAACCATGACGCCCTTGCTGGCCGCCGCTCCCTGGCGCCGGAGCGCCGGTCGCCGGCCGGCATCGGATTACGTCTTGACGACGCCGCTGGCTCGGTTCAGGCCGCACTAAGCTTGGCCGGAGCGTAGCGTGATGAACGACCTTCCCGAGGACATTTTCACCGAACCCGAAGATGTCGATCCCGACACCCTGGCCAATCTCGGGCCGCTGCGGCGGCTGGCCGGCGTCTGGGAAGGCCGCAAGGGGGTGGACCTCAACCCGAAGGCGGAAGGGCCCGAGCGGCGCGAGTTCATCGAGCGCATCGACATCCAGCCGATCGACCCCCAGGCGAACGGGCCGCAGCTGCTCTACGGCCTGCGCTATCACATCCACATCGTCGCCACGGACGAGGAATCCACCTTCCACGACCAGGTCGGCTACTGGCTGTGGGAGCCGGCGACCGGCCTGGTGATGCAGAGCCTGACCATCCCCCGCGGTCAGGTCGCTCTCGCCCGCGGCCAGGTCGAGCCCGACGCCACGCGCTTCAGCGTCCGGGCCGACCGCGGCGGGCCAGGCTACGGCATCTGTTCGACGGACTTCCTGGAGTTGGCGTTCCGCACCGACTCCTATGAGCTGACTGTGACCTACAATGCGGACGGCAGCTGGTCCTACGTCTCGGACACCATGCTGCAGGTTCGCGGACGCGCGGAGCCCTTCCGGCACCAGGACCGCAACACCCTGGTGAAGGTGGCCGAGCCCAGGCCCAACCCGCTGGCGCGGATCACCCGCGGCGAAGCCAGCTACGAAGAGGCCCACGGCCTCGCCCCGCCCGCCGCAACCTAGATCCGGCCAGGCCGGCGCTGGATCAGACCTCGGCCCACATTCTGAGCAGGTTGTGATAGGCGCCGGTGAGGCTCACCACCTCGGGATCCGCCAGGCCAAGCCTGGCGCTGAGCTGTTGGACGTTGCGGTCGAGGGTGTGGAGCAGGCTGCGCTGCTCGTCCGACCTCACCATCGACTGGGCCCAGAAGAAGGCTCCCCAGCGCGCGCCGCGGGTGATCGGCGCCACCCGGTGGAGGCTGGTCGCCGGATAGAGGATCATGTCGCCCGCCGCGAGCTTGACCGCATGCTCCCCGTAGACGTCCTCGATGATCAGCTCGCCGCCCTCGTACTCGTCCGGCTCGCTGAGGAAGAGGGTGCAGGAGAGGTCCGTGCGGAAGCGCACCGGACCGGAGAAGCGGATGGCGTTGTCGACGTGGGTGTCGAATTCCATGCCGGCGTCATAGCGGTTGAACAGCGGCGGAAAGACCCGCAGCGGCAGGGCGGCGGAGACGAAGTCCTGATTGCGCCCGAGCGCGCCGAGGATGAGGTCGCCCAGCTCCCGGGCGGCCGGAGAGTCCTCGGGGATCTGCAGATTGCGCTTCACCGTCGCCGACTGACTGCCGGCGGTGACCTTGCCGTCGACCCAGGTCGAAACGGTGAGCCGCTCTCGGCACAGAGCGACCTGTTCCGAGCTCAGCACCGCTTCGACATGGACCAGCATCGGCTAGTGTCCCGATTGCGAAGTTCGCCAGCGCATGTGGCGAAACAGAGCGAACTTCGCAATCGAAAAGGACACTAGGGCCTCCTTGACCTCTAGCGTGCTCATTGGATTTGAAGTTCGCTCAGAGCTCGACACTTGCGCCGGCGAACTTCAAATCCAGCACGCTCAGAAGCTCGCTCCGACCGAGACGATCACCGTCCGCCCCGCGGCCGGGACGGCGCGGTTCGATTGGACCTGAGTGTAGTTCAGCCGGTTGGCGATGTTGTAGACATTCACGCCGAACCGGTAGGGCCCGCGCTTGTAGCTGGCGAAGGCGTCGAAGGTCAGGCTGGCGGGCGCCTCGCCGAGCCGCGCGGCGGTCAGCGTCCCGCGGTCGGCGTAGCTGAGGCTGCGGGCGGTATAGGTCAGGTAGAGCTTGCTCTGGTAGACCACGTCGCCGCCGATCGAGAGCCCTTCGACGAAGTCGCTGAGATCATAGGTCGAATAGATCGAGGCCGAATGCTTCGGCACGAAGGCGACCTGCCGGCCGACGGCCACCGTATTGAGGACCGGGATCGCGGCGGTCACGCCGACCGGGCAGACGACGTTGGTCGGCGTGCCGGTCGTGGCGGTCGTGGCGGTCGGCACCGAGCAGTTGGAGAAGGACTCTTTGATCTTGCTGTCGAGGTAGGTGTAGGCGGCGTCGATGCGCCAGGCCGGCGTGAGCTGGCCGGTCAGCCCGATCTCCACGCCCTTCACCTCCTGCCGCTCGCCGGACTGCGCCAGCAGGAAGCCGGGGTTCGCCGGATCGGCCTGCAGGGCGTTGTCTTTCTTGATCTGGAAGGCCGAGAGGGTGAGCGCGAGCGGGGTCTTCGGAATGGCGACCTTGGCGCCGGCCTCCAGCATCTCGCTCTCTTCCGGCTTGAGGTCCTTAGCGGCGACCGTGAGCGCCGTGCCCGTGCCAACGATTGAGGTGCCTTGCGGCGTCTCCGACCGCCCCCAGGACAGGTAGAAGGTCCGGTCGTCGGCCGGCTCCCAGAGCAGGTTCACCCGCGGGCTGCGCAGGGTGGACTCCACCTTCAGGGCGCTGCGCGACCCGGCGTAGGTCATGCTGTTCAGTTCGGCGATGTAGCGGTCGATCCGCAGGCTGCCGATCACCGAGACCTGGTCGGTCAGCCAGACCCGCTCGGTCAGGAAGGCGGCGAGGTCGGTGCTGATCCCGCGGCTCTCGTAGATCCCGGTCGCGGCGACGTTGGTGAAGACCGTCGAGCCCAGCACATTGGTCGTGCAGTTGCCGGTCGACGGACAGGTGATGTTCTGGCCCGGGACCGCGCGGAAGACGCCATAGCCCGCCGGGAATTCCGGATCCGGATTGACGATCGGATGCGGCATGTTCGGCCGCGTCGTGATCCCCGCCGGCAGGGTGTAGGCGAAGAAGAGCTTGTCGTTGACCTGTTTGGAGATGTCGAGGCCGACGATCGTCTGGTGGCGGAAGCCGACGAACTCGCCGTCGTAGCGCGCCGCGGTGATGTTCTGGATGCCCCAGGAATCCATGTCGTAGGGGCTGGAGCCGCCGATGCCGCCCATCGGCTCGGTCGCCGGATTGCCGTCGAACAGCGCCGTGGTGCAGCCCGTGTTGCACTGGTCCAGCGTGCTGTACTGGAAGTAGCGGCTGTAGAAGCCCAGCCGGGTGTCCGAGGTGATGCTCAGGTGGTCCGAGAACTTGTGCGCGAACTGGGCGGTGAAGATGTCGGCCTTGGTGCGGTCGACGTCGTTCTTGAAGCCCAGGAAGCTGGAGCGCTCGACGCCCACGTCATATTCGCTGGCCGGCTTGGCGATGATCTCGCCCGGCCGCTGCACGACGATGATGCCGTAGTCGGGACGACGACGGTCGTCCTGGTGCGAGTAGTTGACGACGAAGGAGGTGTCCGTGCCCAGGCCGACGCCGGCCGATATGGCCGCGCCCCAGCGGTCGGACTTGATGGAGTCGCGGTCGACCACGCCCGCATAGCTGCGCATCAGGTTGATGCGCACCGCGGAGGCCTCGCCCGTCCGGTAGTTGAGGTCGACCAGGCCGCGGTAATAGTCGCCGTTCCCGGCGTAGGCGTCGACATTGGCGAAGGTGTCGAGCTTCGCGTGCTTGGAGATGGTGTTGATCGCCCCGCCCGTCGTCCCGCGCCCAAAGAGCGCGCCGGAGGGGCCTTTCAACACCTGCACTTGGTCGAAGTTGAAGCTGTCGCGGGTGTAGACGCCGAAGTCGCGCAGGCCGTCGACATAGACGTCGTCCTTGGAGTCGAAGCCGCGGATCTTGAACTGGTCGCCGTTCAGCGCGCCGCCCTCGCCGATGGCGACGGTGATGCCGGGCACGTTGCGCAGCGCCTGCTCGAGGGTGTTGATCCCCTGGGCCTTCAGCTTGGCCCCGTCGATGATGCTGACCGCCTGGGGGGTGTCCTGGATGCTCAGCGGCATCACCGAGAGATGGGTCTGCTCGTCGAGCGGCCGGGTCTTGCCGGTCACGTCGACGCCGGACACCTGCAACTCGGCGGATGCAGCCGCGGCTTCGCCGGCATGCGCCGCGCCGCCCAGGCTGACCGCGCCGGCCAAGGCCGCCACCGCCGCGCACGACCGCTTGCGCCGATAGGCCACGATCCCCGATCCCCGTCGCATGCCAACTCTCCCAACCAATTCTGTTGCGAGTGGCTCTTAATTGCAGGGGAAAGGCTTGGCAATAAGAATGCCTCGCAGAAGCAGGAGCGGCCGCGCGGCGGCGGAGCGCCGCTATCCGAAGCGGTGATCGGGCACGATCTCCACCGCCAATCCCATCAGCCTTCGCGGCGCATAGGAGTTGTCGCGATCGCGGAGGAAGGACGAATCCTCCAGCAGACACCGCCACTCGGCCGGAGTGAAGCGAAGGGCGACGCGTCCACGTGGCCGGGGTTCAGGCAGGACTTCGAAAACAGATGCCGGCACGACGCGTCTCCTTGAGCGCTTCATCCGCCAAGCCATGTCTGCTGTTCGCGTCGGCAGCAGGGCCTGAAAGCGCCCTCCCCGCGGCGGTGATTGCGGGCGGGTTACAGGCCCCGGCCCGAGGCGCCGTTCCAGTCAACGGCGAGAACCTATGCCGGCCTCCGCGGCGGCGTTACTTGGCCGCTCGGTATCGCAGCGCATCGATCAGGATCGTGAAGGCGGGCGTATGCTGCCGCCGGCTGGGATAGTAGAGATGGTAACCTGCGAAGGGCGGGCTCCAGTCCAGGAGCACCGGAATTAGTCGCCCCTCGGCGATATCGGCCTCGACCGCCTGTTCCCCGATGTAGGCCACGCCAAAGCCGTCGAGAGCGGCTTGGCGCACCTGCATGATGCTGTTCAGGACGAGCTGCCCCTCAACGCGCACGCGCAGTTCGCGGCCGTCCCGTTCGAACTCCCACGCATAGAGACCGCCGTGCGTGGGCAGGCGGATGTTGATGCAGGTGTGGGCGGTCAATTCCCGCGGGGTTTGTGGTCTTGCGTGCGCCGCCCAATAGGCGGGCGCTGCGACGGCGACCATTCGCATGTCGGGTCCGAGCGGCACGGCGATCATGTCCTTGGCCACGATGTCGCCAATCCGCACGCCGGCGTCGAATCCTCCCGCGACGATGTCGACGAGGCCGTTCTCGGTGACGATCTCGATGCTGATGTCCGGATAGTCCGGCAACACCTTGTGCAGCGCCGGCCAGAGCACCCGGGTGGCCGCAAGCTCGTCGGCGCTGATGCGGATGTGGCCGGCCGGTTTTTCGCGCAGGTCGTTCAGCGCCGCCACCTCGGCGTCGATCTCGTCGAACCGCGGCCCGATGCCGTTGAGTAGGCGTTCGCCGGCCTCGGTCGGCGTGACGCTTCGTGTCGTCCGCGCCAGCAACCGGACACCCAGGCGTTCTTCGAGCCCCCGCATGGTGTGGCTGAGGGCCGATGTCGACACGCCGAGGTTGGCGGCGGCTCGGGTGAAGCTGCGCTCCCGCGCCACTGCGACGAAGGCGATCAGATCGTTGGCGTTCGGTCGCACCTTTCTTGAGCCTCCCTCAACAGAGCATCCGCGCGATAGCAGCTAATCGCATGAAACGGCGCTCACTAGATTGGGGTCCGAACGAGGCTTGGCCGCCAGCGGCTGCGCCAAATGGAGGACGTGGGATGCAAAAGCGCAAACTTGGAGCGAGCGGCCTGGAGGTCTCGGCCCTCGGACTCGGCTGCATGGGGCTCACCTTCGGCTACGGTCCCGCGACCGAATCGTCCGAGGCAGTCGCGCTCATCCGCGCGGGTTTTGATCAGGGCGTCACCTTCTTCGATACGGCGGAAGGCTACGGCGCTGCGAACGAAGAGGTCGTGGGCGAAGCCGTAGCGCCTTTCCGGGACAAGGTCGTTGTCGCCACCAAGTTCGGCTTCAAGGACGGCGTCCCTTCGGCGGGCCTCGACAGCCGCCCGGAGCGGATCCGGCAGGTGGCCGAGACCTCGCTCAAGCGCCTGAAGACCGACGTCCTGGATCTGTTCTACCAGCACCGGGTCGACCCGGACGTGCCGATCGAGGAGGTCGCCGGCGCGGTGAGGGACCTGATCCAGGAAGGCAAGGTCAAGCATTTCGGCCTCTCCGAAGCCGGCGCAGGAACGATCCGCCGAGCCCATGCGGTTCAGCCGGTCACCGCCCTGCAGAGCGAGTATTCGATGTTCACCCGCGACCCGGAGGCGGAAATCCTGCCGATGCTGGAAGAGCTCGGCATCGGCTTCGTGCCCTTCAGCCCGCTCGGCAAGGGGTTCCTGACCGGCAAGATCGACGCGGCGACGAGCTTCGTCGAAGGGGACGTCCGCAACACTCTGCCGCGCTTCGCCGACGAGGCCCGGCAGGCCAACGCCAACCTCGTCGCGCTGATCGGCCAGGTCGCCCAACGCAAGCAGACGACGCCCGCCCAGGTCGCCCTGGCGTGGCTGCTGGCGCAAAAGCCGTGGATCGTTCCCATCCCCGGGACGACCAAGCTGCATCGTCTGAAAGAGAATGTCGGCGGCGCCGAGGTCGTGCTCACTGCAGACGACCTGCGGGAGATCGCCGACGTCCTGGCGAAGGTCCCCGTGCAGGGCGCGCGGTACACCGAAGCCGCCATGAAGATGGTCGGTCGCTGATCGCATTCGGCGGCGCCTGGCGGCGGAGGGCGAGATCCTCCGCCGACCCTTCGCCGGGCTGGCCTGGGCAGGAAGAAGATTATGGAAAGCCAAGTCCTCGAGGGCCGCGTGGCCCTGATCACCGGCGGAACGGCCGGCCTCGGTCTCGGGGCCGCCAAGCGCCTGATCGAGCAAGGCGCCTTCGTCTACGTCACCGGCCGGCGGCAGAGCGCGCTCGACCAAGCCGCCGCCCAGCTGGGCGCCTCGGCTGCCGCGATCCAGGCCGATGCGGCCAGCAAGGGCGACATGCTGCGTGTCGCGCAGACCATCAAGGCGGCGCACGGCCACCTCGACATCCTGTTCGCCAACGCCGGCGCCGGCCACGCGACGCCGCTCGATCAGCTGACCGAGGCGCAGATCGACAACGAGCTCAACATCAACATCAAAGGCGTCGTCCTGACGGTGCAGAGCATGCTGGGCGTCCTGCGCGACGGGGCTTCCATCATCCTCAACGCCTCGATCACCGCCGACATGGGGCTGCCGGGGTTCGCCGTCTACGCCGCCACCAAGGCCGCCGTCCGGTCGCTCGCGCTAAGCTGGACCACGGACCTCAAGGGGCGGAACATCCGGGTGAATTCGATCAGCCCGGGCGTGGTGCCGACCGAAGGCTACAGCACGGAACAGAAGATGAGCGACGAAGACATCGCCGCCTATGTTCGTCGTGTGTCGACCGAGATTCCCGCCGGCCGGGTCGGCAGGGCCGAGGACATCGCCGATGCGCTGGTGTTCCTGGCGTCCGACGCCAGCAGCTACATCCGCGGCGTCGACCTGGTTGTCGATGGCGGCATGACCCGCGTCTACGCCGGCAAGAACTGAACAGCGCAGTCGACATTCTCGACAGGAAGAACAGATCATGGGCAGCCGAAAGTCAGAGGAACGTCACATCATCTGCGAGCTGCGCTGCGACGCCGCCAACCGAGAGAGAGTCCGGCAGCTGGCCCTGCAGTTCGTCGAGCCCGCGAGACTGGAAAAGGGCTGCCTGTACTACGATCTCTACCAGAAGGCCGATGATCCCAATACGTTCTACATCATCGACGGATGGGCGAACCAGGACGCGGTCGACGCCCACGCCGCCAATCCCCATGTGGCGGAGGTGATGGAGGAACTCGGTCCGCTGCTCGTGTTCGGCCCCTCCATCACCCTGAGCCACCGCGTGAGCGACTAGGCCCCATGAACCGCGTCTTCATTGGACTCGGCCACGCTGCGGCGCGCACGCTCATGGCCGAGGGTCACGACGTCGTGCTGCAAGCCCGGTCTCAGGCCTCGCCGAACTCGCCGAGCTGACGGGAATCCGGCTCACTTCGACGTCGTCATCGTCGGCGGCGGCGGCGCTGGGATACGCTTGGAGTTTCTGCACAGCCTGCCTCGCGACGCCCCGGGAGACCGATCGAACGTCCCGCGCGGTTGCAGAGCTAGGCCGCCTTCCCCATGGTGCGGCCGACCCGCGATGAGTCGGCGGGGGTTGCGGGCCCTATGCTGTTCAGCTCGATCATCTTCATCTTCTATTTCCTGCCCGTCTTCCTGCTCGGCTACTACCTGAGCGGCTGGCGCACGGGGGCGCTGCTGACCGGCAGCGTGATCTTCTACGTCTGGGGCGAAGGCGCCTACGTCCTGCTGCTGGGCGCGCTGATCCTCGCCAACTGGTCCGCCGCCCGGGCGATCGAGAAGGCGCAGGCGCCGCGCGCCCGGCGCGCGCTGCTGACCGGCGTCATCGTCCTCGACCTCGCGGTGCTGGGCGTCTTCAAATACGCCGGCTTCCTGGCCGACAACCTCGACGCCCTCCTGCCCGGCCTCGGCCTTCCAGAAGTCGATCTCGCCCTGCCGCTGGGGATCTCCTTCTTCACCTTCCAGCTGATCAGCTATGTGGCCGACGTCCACCTGCGCGCCGTCCCGGCCGAGCGCGGCCTGGCCCGGTTCGCCGCCTACATCCTGATGTTCCCGCACCTGATCGCCGGCCCGATCGTGCGCTACGCCAACATCCGCGAGGAGCTGCACGCCGAGCGCCGGCGGACCGGGCACGTCGGCCTGGGCCTGCAGTATTTCATCGTCGGCCTCAGCCAGAAGGTGCTGGTCGCCAACACCGTGGCGCCGCTCGCCGACCACGCCTTCAACCTGCCGGCGGCGGGGCTGGCGCCGACCACCGCCTGGCTGGGCGCGCTGGCCTACACCCTGCAGATCTATTTCGACTTCTGCGGCTATTCCAACATGGCCATCGGCCTGGCCTTCCTGCTGGGCTTCACCTTCCCGAAGAATTTCGACCACCCTTACGTCTCGCGCTCGCTGACCGAGTTCTGGCGGCGCTGGCACATCAGCCTGTCGTCGTGGTTTCGCGACTACGTCTACATCCCGCTGGGCGGCAACCGCGCCGGACGGTTGAAGACGGTGCGCAACCTGCTGGTGGTCTTCCTGCTCACCGGCCTCTGGCACGGGGCGGCGTGGAACTTCATCGCCTGGGGACTGTACCACGGCGGCTTCCTGCTGCTGGAGCGGTTCGGCCTCGGCAAGGCGCTCAAGCGGACGCCGCGGGTGGTCGCCCACGCCTACGCCCTGCTCGCGGTGCTGTTCGGCTGGGTGCTCTTCCGGGCGAACAGCCTGGGCGACGCCCTGCACTACTGGCGCACGATGGTCGACCTCCGCGCGGTCCAGGCGCCGGACATCGCCCTGCGCCTGCAGTTGAACAACGAGGTCCTCGCCGCCCTGGCGGCAGGCTGCGTCTTCGCCATGCCGGTGCTGCCCTGGCTGGCCGCGCGGCTGCGCGCGCCGCGCCTGACCCCCTCGCCCCACCTGCCGGCCCGGCTCGACACCCACGGCGTCCACGTGCTGTCGGCCACCCTGCTGGTTCCAGGCCTGGTGCTCAGCCTGGCCAAGCTGGCGGGATCGAGCCTCAACCCCTTCCTCTATTTCCGCTTCTGATGGCCTTCGATCCCCCGCACGCCCGCAATCTCCAGCGACATTGGCGGCGGCTGACGCTCGCCTGCGCGGCCGTCCTGGCGGCCGGCTTCCTGCTCCCAATCGCCGTCAGCGAACCGCGGGTGGACGAGAACCGTAAGCTGGCCAAGGTCCCGCCGGCGCCGCGGACCTGGTCTGCGTTGGCGGCCTGGCCGGCGGCGATGGACGCCTACGTCGCCGACAACTTCCCGGCGCGCAAGCAGCTGATCGCCGCGCTCAACTACCTGCGCTACCGGGTGGGGGTCAGCGGATCCGATCGTGTGCTGATCGGCCGGGACGGCTGGCTGTTCTACGAAGGCGGCGACCACTTCGCGCCGGCGCGCAACGTCCCCGCCTTCAGCGACGCCGACGCCCGCCTGTGGCTGCAGGAGCTCGCCGGACGCACCGAATGGCTCAAGGCCCGCGGCGTGAGCTACCTGGTGCTGGCCGGTCCCGACAAGGAGGTGATCGAGAGCCAGCACGCCCCCGCCTGGTACGACGGGCCGGACCTCAACCGCCCGGCCCTGCTGCTCACCCGGCTGAACGCCACGGCCCAGGCGGGCGCGATCGTCTACCCGGGACCGGTCCTGCAACAGCAGGCGCGCTGGGGCCTGGAGGTCTACAATCCGTACGAGACCCACTGGACCGGGCTCGGGGCCTATGTCGCCTATGTCCAGGTGATGCAGCGGCTCGCTGCGGAGGGGGTGACGGACGGCCCGCGACCGCTGGAGGCCTTCCGCGAGGTTTCCGACGATCCGACCAAGCCGCGCAACCTGTCGCAGATGCTGGGGATCGCCAGCTTCGTGGACGCGGACTATCCGCAGTTCTTCGATCCGGCCCTGACGCCGAACACCATCTGGCTCACGCCGAAACGGGTGTGGACTGCGCCGCAGGTGATCGAGACCGGACAGGCCGGAAAGCCGGTGCTGCTGATGGTGCGCGATTCCTTCAGCCTGGCCGTCCTGCCCTTCCTGGAGGGCCACTTCAGCCGCGTCGTCCTGGTCCACCATCAGGACGGCAAATGGCGGCCGGATCTGATCGCGCAGTACAAGCCGGACGTCGTGATCTCCGAGGTCATCGAGAGCGGCCTGCCCGTCATCATGGCCGGCGGACCGCCCGCCTCCGACGCCGCCCGGGCGCGGATCGACCAGGCCCTGGCCAGGCCGCATCGCATGACCCCGCCGCCCCGCGCCGCGTCTCACGTCCGGGCCGCTCCGACCCCGCCGATCGCGCGGCGCAGAACACTGGTGATCTCGTCAGCCGAATAGGGCTTCTGCAGCAGTTCGAAGCCCTGCGTCCCCTCGTTCGCCAGCACATGGCTGTAGCCGCTGGTCAGGACGATCGGCAGGCCGGGCGCGCGCCGGCGGATCTCCCGGGCCAGCTCGATGCCGCTCATGCCGGGCATGACGACGTCGGAGAAGACCGCGTCGAAGCGCTGCCGCCCCGCCAGCATCTTCAAGGCGACGTCAGCGTTCGCCGCCCAGCTCGCTTCAAAGCCCAGTTCGGTCAGCATCTGGGTGGAGAAGGCGCCGACCTGTTCATTGTCCTCCACCACCAGGATATGGCCGCGCTGGGGAAGGGCGGCGGCGTCCGGCGCAGCCGTCTGGTCCGTCGCCGCCGGCTTGGGCGCGCGGCGCAGAAACAGGGTGAAGACCGCCCCCTCGCCGCACCGGCTGGCGACGTCCACCTCGCCGCCCGACTGTTTGGCGAAGCCGTAGACCTGGCTCAGCCCCAGGCCGGTCCCCTTCCCCGGCGGCTTGGTGGTGAAGAAGGGTTCGAAGATATGCGTCATCGCCCCCTCCGGAATGCCGTCGCCGGTGTCGGCCACCGCGACCGCCACGAAGTCGCCCTCGGCCGCCTTGTGGCCGCGCACTCGCGGCACACGATCCGCCGGCCGGACACGGATCGTCAGGCGCCCGCCGTCCGGCATGGCGTCGCGCGCGTTGACGGCCATGTTCACCAGAGCGGTCTCGAACTGCGTCGGATCGGCCTCGGTGAAGCAGGCGCCGCCGTCCATCTCGGTGACCAGCTCGATCTGCGGCCCCGTCGCGGAGCGCAGCACGTCGGCGATGCGCTCCACCCGCTCGCGCACATCGAACACCTCCGGCTTCAGCGCCTGGCGCCGGGCGAAGGCCAGCAGCTGGGCGGTCAGCTTGGCGGCCCGGTCGGCGGTCTCGGCGATCGCGTCGACATAGCGGCGGCGCCGCGCCTCTGGGAGGTCCGGCCGCTGCAGCAGAGCCGCCGAGGAGCGGATCACGGTCAGCAGATTGTTGAAGTCGTGCGCCACCCCGCCGGTCAGCTGGCCGATCGCCTCCATCTTCTGGCTCTGGCGCAGGGCGTCCTCGGCGGTGAGCCGGGCGGCCACCTCTTCGCCGACCCGAAGCTCGAGCGTTTCGTTGAGCTGGCGAACTGCAGCCTCGGCCCGCTTGCGGCCGTCGATGTCCTCAACCACCGCCAGGAAGTCGTCCGGATCGCCCGACTCCTCGCGGATCAGGGAGGCTGTGAGATTGATCCAGACCGCCTCGCCGTCGGCAGTCAGGCAGCGATTTTCCATCGAAAAGGTGGGGATCTCGCCCGCCAGCAGGGCGTGGGCGCGCTCGGCATAGGCCGGCAGGTCGTCGGGGTGGGTGAAGTCCTGGAACCTGTGGCCGACCAGCCCCTCCCGTGGGTGGCCGGTGATCGCGCAGTAGCGGTCGTTCACCTCCAGCAAGGCGCCGTCCGGCCCGATCCGCGCCATGCCGACGGCCGCCTGGTCGAAAACGCCGCGATAACGTCGCTCAGCGACCTGCAGGTGATGCAGTCGCTCGACCTCATCGGCGCCCCGCGCGCAGTTCACGACGCCGCACCCGACCCGACCGTCGGGCGTTCACCGGGCTGGCTCCATGGCGGGCGCGCAAAGTCCATCGTGCAGACGAACTCCCTTGCTCTTCGATCCTAAGTTAATGTCCGAGCCACGCGTTCGTTGCTGTTCTATTGCTGCGTTCCAGCCTGCGACATGGGCTTGATGAGGCGGAACGGGGTGACGCCCCCCACGCGCCCCGGCGACGCGGCGCTGGTTTCGCGTCCGCGCCGGCGGAATTCCAAGGAGTTTCGATGCTCGGTCTCATGCAAGCCTGGCCGCTGACGGTCGACCGGATCCTGGACCACGCCAGGACCTGGCACGGGGACAGCGAGATCGTCACCCGCTCCGTCGAGGGCCCGGTCGTGCGGACCACCTACGCCGAGGCGCACCGCCGGGCGAAGCGGCTGTCGAACGCGCTGAAGGACCTCGGCGTCCAGCCCGGAGATCGGGTGGCGACGCTCGCCTGGAACACCGCCCGCCACCTCGAGACCTGGTACGCCATCATGGGCATGGGGGCGGTCTGCCACACGCTGAACCCGCGGCTGTTCGCCGACCAGCTCTGCTACATCATCAACCACGCCGCCGATAAGGTGATCCTCACCGACCTCACCTTCGCGCCGCTGCTGCTGGCCCAGCGGGACAAGATGCCCACGGTCGAGCGGATCATCGTCATGACCGACGAGGCGCACATGACCGGCGTCGGCGACCCCGACGCGCTCTGCTTCGAGACCCTGATCGCCAAGTACGGCGAAGACTTCGCCTGGGGGGGCTTCGACGAGAACACCGCCGCCGGCCTCTGCTACACCTCGGGCACCACCGGCAACCCGAAGGGCGTCCTCTACTCTCACCGGTCGAATTTCCTGCACACCCTGGTGACCCTGGGCGGCGACCTCCTGGGGATCAGCGCGCGCGACGTGGTGCTGCCGATTGTGCCGATGTTCCACGCCAACGCCTGGGGGCTCAGCTTCTCCGCGCCCGCGGCAGGCGCCAAGCTGGTCATGCCGGGCGGCCGGCTGGACGGCGCCTCGGTGCACGAGCTCTTGGAAAGCGAGGGCGTGACCTTCTCGGCCGCCGTGCCCACCGTCTGGCAGATGCTGCTCAACCACCTGCGGCAGACCGACGGCAGGCTCACGACCCTGAAGCGGGTGGTGATCGGCGGCGCGGCCGTACCCGAGGCCCTGGTGCGGGCCTTCCAGGACGACTTCGGCGTCGAGGTCACCCACGCCTGGGGCATGACCGAGACCTCTCCGCTCGGGACCGAGGCGCAACCGACCGCCAGGACCCTCGCGCTCGATCCCGAGAGCCAGTTCCGCCTCAAGATGAAGCAGGGCCGGCCGCCGCTGGGGATCGAGATGAAGCTGACGGACGGGGCCGGCCGTCCCCTGCCGCACGACGGCAAGACCTCCGGCCATCTGAAGGTGAAAGGCCCGTTCGTCGCCGGCGCCTACTTCGGCGAACAGGGCGGCGAGATCCTCGACGAGGAAGGCTTCTTCGACACCGGCGACGTCGGAACCATCGACGATTACGGCTTCATGCAGATCACCGACCGGGCCAAGGACGTGATCAAGTCCGGCGGCGAATGGATCTCCTCGATCGAGATCGAGAACCTGGCCATGGGCCATCCCAAGGCCGAGCTCTGCGCGGTGATCGGCGCGCGCCATCCGAAGTGGGACGAGCGGCCGGTGCTGCTGGTCAAGCTGAAGCCGGAGCAGATCGCCACGCGCGAGGATTTCCTCGACTTCCTGGAAGGCAAGATCGCCCGCTGGTGGATGCCCGACGACGTCCTCTTCGTCAGCGACATCCCGCTCGGGCCGACGGGCAAGATCGACAAGAAGGCGCTGCGCGAACGGATGAAGGATTACATGCTGCCCTCAGCGCGCTGAGGCGCTAAAACAATGCCGTCCACGACACAGGAGAGCGACGCTCATGCCCACGAACGCCTCTCCCGCGCTGGATTTCAACCTCGGCGAAACGACCGACGCGATCCGCGAGACCACCGCCCGCTTCGCCGCGGACAAGATCGCCCCGCTCGCAGCAGCGATCGACGCCGACAACCGCTTCCCGCGCGAGCTCTGGCCGCAGATGGGCGCGCTCGGCCTGCACGGGATCACCGTCGAGGAGGGCTTCGGCGGCCTGGGGTTGGGCTATCTCGAGCACGTGGTGGCCATGGAGGAGGTCTCCCGCGCCTCGGCCTCGGTGGGGCTCTCCTACGGCGCCCACTCCAATCTCTGCATCAACCAGATCCGCCGTTGGGGCTCGGACGCGCAGAAGCACCGCTACCTGCCGAAGCTGATCGGCGGCGAGCATGTCGGCTCCCTGGCCATGAGCGAGGCGAACGCCGGCTCCGACGTCGTCTCGATGACGCTCAAGGCCGAGAAGCGCGGCGACCGCTATGTGCTGAACGGGACCAAGTTCTGGATCACCAACGCGCCGCACGCCGACGTCCTCTTCGTCTACGCCAAGACTGAGAGCCATGCCGACAGCCGGGGCGTCACCGCCTTCCTCATCGAGAAGGGCTTCAAGGGGTTCTCGGTCGGCCAGAAGCTCGAAAAGATGGGCATGCGCGGCTCCGACACCGCCGAGTTGGTGTTCGAGGACTGCGAGGTCCCGCAGGAGAATGTGGTCGGGCCGCTGAACGGCGGCGTCGGCGTGCTGATGAGCGGGCTGGACTACGAGCGCACGGTGCTGGCGGGCGGGCCGCTGGGCATCATGCAGGCCTGCCTGGACGTGGTCCTGCCGTACGTCCGCGAGCGCAAGCAGTTCGGCAAGGCGATCGGCTCCTTTCAGCTGATGCAGGGCAAGATCGCCGACATGTACGTCGCCCTGAATTCGGCCAGGGCCTACGTCTATGCGGTCGCCCAGGCCTGCGACGCCGGCCAGACCACCCGCTTCGACGCCGCCGGCGCGATCCTAATGGCCAGCGAAAACGCGGTGAAGGTCTCGCTGGAGGCGATCCAGGCGCTCGGCGGCGCCGGCTACACCAAGGACTATCCGGTCGAACGCTTCGCCCGCGACGCCAAGCTCTACGACATCGGCGCGGGAACCAGCGAAATCCGCCGCTTCCTGATCGGGCGGGAGCTGATCGGGGCGTAGCAAGCTCTCGATCGCGCCGGAAACACCCTCAGGGTTCCAGAACTCCGCGCATCTCAAGCAGCGCCACGGCTTCCAGATAGGCCGCGTGCAACTCCAGCCGATGGCCGAAGTGGTCGCAGTACTCGGTCCCGGCGATCTGCCTCACCAGCGCGCGCAGGACATCCAGTACGTCGGCCTCGTCGTTGAGTGGCCGCTCTTCAGATCCCGCCGTGTCGGTCATGGATTTGGTTCTTCTCGCCTCGGTCGGGTGTGGGGGGCTTAACGCACGATGGTGCCAGTTCGCCGGATCTTCTTTTGCAATTGAAGCACGCCGTACACGAGCGCTTCTGCGGTGGGCGGGCATCCTGGCACATAGATGTCCACCGGGATGATGCGGTCGCAACCGCGGACGGTGGAGTAGCTGAAATAATAGTAGCCGCCGCCATTGGCGCACGAGCCCATCGAGATCACGTAGCGAGGCTCTGGCATCTGATCGTAGACCTTGCGCAGCGCTGGAGCCATTTTGTTCACGAGCGTGCCGGCGACGATCATGACGTCCGATTGCCGCGGGCTGGCGCGAGGGGCGACCCCGAAGCGCTCCAGGTCGTAGCGCGGCATGGAGGCGTGCATCATTTCTATGGCGCAGCACGCCAGCCCGAAGGTCATCCACATCAATGACCCAGTACGCGCCCAGGTGATCAGGTCATCTGAGGCTGCGCTGATGAAGCCCTTGTCGGCCAATTCCTGGGAGACGCCGTCAAAGTATGGATCGTGCTTTTTCGGATCGTAGGCTTCGACGACGGATCGCCCAGCCGGGTCTGGCGTAAGGCTGCCCCGGCTTCTGGGGGAGAGTTCGGGGAGTGAGCCTTGCGGGCGTCGGCCATCGTCGTTCACGGGTTCACCAATGAATCGGACCCAGCTCCTGAGACGCGACCTGGATCAGCCCGTTAATGTGGGGTCCGGGCGGCGATTCCAAGCGCTGCCCTGAGGCGCGGAACCCTCTAGGTACGCCTCCATAGCGTTTCGAAGAAGAAATCCTGGACGGCGTCCGCACGGTCAAACGACTTCGACCATCCCTGCGGCATATCGAAATCCGCCTTTTCGTAGTGGCAAAGGTCCAGAGCGTTATCTGAGCTGATCCACTGCTTGATATAGACGAAGTTCCTCACCTTTTTGTCGAATAGCTCAATGTATTTTGACACCTGCCGCGGCGTCATCTCGGCCAAATTGCTAATCGCGATGGCGATGTCGAAAGACCTGTCGGGCAGCTTGGCGAACTGATCCGGCGTCAGGAAGACCAGCTCGCTCGCGGTCAGCTCCGCCGCCACTTCGTCCCAGTCGCGCCAGGCTCTGAATTTGAAGGTGCATTTGTTGGAGAAGAGCTGGGTCAGGTACCATTGGGAGACATAGAGCGCCGGCGGGATGTCGACGATGACATAGCGGCAGGGCGCCGAGCTCATGATCACATGGGCCAGGCGGCCATAGCCCGCGCCGATTTCGACGATGGTCTGAGCGCGGCCCTCACGAAGTTCAGGCTCGACCATCGAGAGCACTGCGTTGCGCTCTCGGATGCTGTTCGCCAGGTCCTGAGAGATCCGCCGCCCGCCAAGCCGAAGCGGGATCGGGTTTCCGAGCGCCGGCTCTTCGAGAGCCGAGGTGAGGCCATTGGGGCTGACCTGGCTCGTATAGGCCCACAGCATGCCGACGAAGAGCCGGTAGATCTCGGCCGCTGGCCGCGAGCTCAGGCCGTCGCTCGAGAAGAGGCTTTCGACGGCGGCGTCGTCCGCGTCGAGTTCGGCCATGAAGGCCTCGACGGTCGGGAGATCGGCCGTGAGCCGCAACAGGGCGCGGAACTGGTTGTCGGCGGGACTGGTCGGGAGCCAGTTGTAATAGTTCTGATTGATGGTCCGCTTGAAATTATCGACGCCGGCGGACAGGAGCTGACGGACATTCTGCTGGTCGAAGTGCTCCCAAAAGGCGGACGGCCGGAAATCGCTTTCGCAGGCGCTGACGTGGTCGATCATCGCCTGCAACTCCGGCGGCAGGGCGCCGGCGGCCGGCGGGTTCGCCGTCATGTCCTTTCGCCGTTTGCTCATCGCATCCCGGGCTCGGCGGTGGGCACGGCAGTCGCGCGCTCTTCGCCAGCCGCCGCCAGCCGCCGCATGCTCACCTCACGCCGGCCAGGCAGATAGGCCCCGAAGACCGTTCTCGCGGGATCCGGATCGACCACCCGGAAGATGACGACGTTGTCGATGTGGTCCATCCAGACGGCGTCGAACTGGTTGTACGCAATCGAGACGCTGAGGCTGTAGAAGCCCGGTCGCAGCTCCACGGGGATCCTGAAGCTGAACCGCAGCAGCTCTCCCGCCTTCGCCGGCGGAAAGGTCATCTTCTCCTGATAGGAGTTGAGGCCGATCACATGGGTGCCGAGCCGATCGGTGATGTAGAAGCCGACGACGTACTCGGGCTGGTCGATCCCGAACCGCACGTCGAATTCGATGCCGGCCTCGCCGCCGAGCGCGACCGAGGTGGTCTGGACGCCATGTGCGTCACAGAGAGATGCGTGAACGATTTCGGCCGTTCCGTCTCCGTGCCGAAAGTAGCCGAACTCCGGCAGATCGGCGCCAATGCTGGCCGCCGCGCCCTCGCGGGGAGCGAGCGTGGTTCCGTCGTCCGCCGGGGCGGCGCGCTCGGCCTCCAGCTGCGACAGCCGATCGAGGTCGTACCCCACCGTCATGAGAGCCACGTACCAGTTGGAGACCTCCAACGGCTTGCCGCGCCGGACGACGCGGCCGTCCTGCAGCACCAGGACCTCGTTGCAGAGCCGTTTGACGCCCTCGGTGTCGTGGCTCACGTAGAGGATGGCGACGCCGCTCTCCTGCATCGCCCGAATCCGGGCCATGCAGCGATGCTGGAACCGCCCATCCCCCACGGCCAGCGCCTCGTCCACCACCAGCACGTCCGGATCGACGTTGATGGCCACCGAGAAGGCGAGGCGCACGAACATGCCGGACGAGTAGGTCTTCACCGGCATGTCGAGGAATTCGCCGATCTCGGCGAATTCGATGATCTGCGGCATTCGCTCGACGATTTCCGCCGGCGACAGCCCCAGCACCGATGCGTAGAGGCGGACGTTCTCGCGCCCGGTGTATTCGGGATTGAAGCCCGCCCCCAGCTCCAGAAGCGCTGAGACCCGACCGCGGACGCGGACCTCGCCCTCGGTCGGCTGGTTGGTGCCGCAGATGATCTGCAGCAGGGTCGACTTGCCGGAGCCGTTCCGGCCGATGATCCCGACGGTCTCGCCGCGCCGAAGCTGCAGCGACACATCCTTCAGCGCCCAGAAATCCCGATAGTACTGCCGGCCTGGCGACAGGTACTGCTTCAGTCGGTCCTGCGGCCGCGAATAGACGCGATAGCTCTTCGCGACCCCGCGAACGTCGACCAGCAGATCCGGATCGTCAGATGACATCCGCAAATCCTTTGCGCGTCAGCTCGAACCAGGCCCAGCCGAGCCAAAGGGTGAGAAGCCCGGTCAGGTACTGCCGCCCCAGCAGGATTGGATCCGGCCAATGACCGAGGAAAAAAGCCGCGCGCGTTTGTTCGACGACGCTCGCAACCGGATTGAGGAACATCCACTCCTGCAGCGGCGCCGGAAGGGCGCTCACCGGGAAGAAGATCGGACTGACGAACATCAGCACGGAGATGACGACGCCCACCAGCTGATTGATGTCGGGCAGGTAGACGCCCAGGGAGGCGAGGAACCAGGACAGACCCAGGACGAACAGCAGGAATGGCGCGATGATGAAGGGCGCGCTCAAGCTGGAGGGCGGCAGGCCGCCCGATCTGAGCGCGAGCGCGACGACGAAGATCGCCATCGTGATCAGGAAGGTGAAGACCGTCGCGCCGAACTCGCTCAGCACAAGCACGTCGAGCGGGAACACCACCCGTTTGACGAAATTGGCGTTCGCCTTGATCAGGCTGGGCGCCTTGGCGAGCATCTCGGACAGGACCGTAAAGATCGAAAGCCCTGCAAACAGGGCCAGGCCGAAATCGATCGGACTGAACGCTCCCCCCGTACTGTAGAACCTCGACTTGAACACCACCCCGAAGACGAAGGTGTAGACCGCGAGCATCAGCAGCGGCTTGAACACCACCCAGAACAGGCCAAGCGCGGTGCCCCCGTGTCCGCTCCGCACGGTGCGGATCGCGAGCTGGGTCGCCACGTCCCGGTGACGCCACAGCCGGGCGATCATGGTGGTCGGCGCGATCCGCCGCCACCGGGTGGCGGGCGCCGTCAGCGTCTGAAAGTCGCTCATGAGCGCGCGCCCTCCGCCCGGGGCGCCTCGCCCCGCACCCGCCGAACGATGCGCCGCGCCAGACCCGCCAGCGAGGCCGCTCGGAGCCGCTCAAGCGACTCGAGGGCCGACCGCAGCGCCTGGGCATGGCTTTCCAGCGCCTGGGCGTGGATCTCCAGCGCCGCCGCCTGCTGCTCGATGAGCAGATTGGCCCGCTGAAGAGCCTCCTCGGTCCGCTGAAGCGCCTCATTCCTGCGGAGCCCCTCGGCCAGTCCGTCGGCGACGGCTTGGAGCTCCTGGATGTGCTTGTCCTTGCCCGCGACCACCTCGCCGAGCGTCTTCACGCCAAGCTCCCGGTCGGCCACGACGGCCTCCAGGGTCGGGCCGTGATAGCGCTCCGCGTACCGCTTCAGCTGATCGGCGAGGACCAGCAAGGCGGCGTTCGGGTCCTCGTCCGCCTGTGGCGGCGCGACATCGGGGTACTGCGCGGCCAAGCGATCGGCCACCCCCCGGTCGCGTGTGGCGATGAAGAAACGACGGTAGTGCTGCACCCCCGGCTCGTCGGTTGGGATGGCCGCGTTTTGCAGGCTCGACACGGCGGCGCGCACCGCATCGCCATCATTGACTGTAGAGAGGACGAGATTGGCGACGTTGAGCGCCAGCCAGTCCGCCAGCCGAACGTTGTCGACCGTCACGACGGCCGCGCCGGCGGCCTCCAGGGTCGAGCGCACCTGGTCCGGATCCGGCAGCCCGAAGTCCTCATGCTCGACCAGGAACGGTTCGTCGGCCTTGAACAGGCGCCGAAAGGCGCTGGCGTAATCAAGCTCGGCGCGCCGCACCGGCTCGCACCCGATCGGCGCGGCGACGACCGTGACGGTTTTCGCCACGCGAAGGCATTCGCGCAGGAAGAAATCGCGCCCGCTGGGGGCCACGTGCTCCAGCACGTCCATGGCGACGACGGCGTCGAAGGCGCCGTCCGGAAACGGCAGAGCGGCGTTGGGCGGAACGGCGATCAGATGCTCGTCCTCAAAGGCCTGGACGTCGGTCCGCGTCACCGCCGCGAAGCCGGCCGGCAGGAACTCTTCGGTGAGACGCTGCGGCCCGGCCCCCACATCCAGGATGCGGATCGCCGCCGAGGGAGCGAGCATCGAGGTCAGGATCTCGGCCAGCCTTGAATACCTGGCGTGCAGGTCGAACTGGTAACTGTCGCGCGAGGCGGAGGTGATCGACAAACTCGGCAAGTCCTGGCCTTAGGGCTGCGCGCGGCTCGGCCGCGAAGTCAGGCAGCCTACATCATCTTGTGTTCGCCGACCGAAGTCAGCGAGATCCCCATGTTCCACCAGAGCGCCGGCGGAACCTGGGCCGGAGCGTGTCGCGCGCCGCGGCGTCATCATTCACCTATGCGTATCGCGCGAGTTGAGACCGCGCCCCGGCGGCCTGCCGCACCGCGTTCAAATCAAGCAACCTCTCAGCCAGGGCGCCGACCTCGCCCGCCGCGCCGTCGACCGAGGGGCCCGCCAGTTCAGCCGAAATCAGCGGCGAATAGGCTGTCACGCGCCCCTCCGCCCGGGCCTGGCGAGCCAGCCGCATGCCAAGCCCAACGAGCGGCGTTTCGCGCGCAAGCGCGGCCAGAGTGCGACCCAGAAGCGCCGTCTCCACGAAACAAAGGTCCGTCGCCGCGCTATCGACGCATTGCGGCTTCAGCCACAAGGCATAGGGCCCTGCCGACCCAGCCGCCTGTCGAAACGTCGGCCGAGCGAGCCGACCGGCTTCGTCCAGGACCTCGATGCCGCGCAGAACCGCGCGCTTGCCGTCGGTCAGATCTCCGCACACGACCGCCACTTCCGGGTGGCACTCGAAGAGTTTGACGGCCTCCCACCACCAGGCGTCGCCGGTGGCGACGACGCCGCCGCCGAACAGCAGGACGTGCGGCTCCTCGACGGTCTGCAGGGCGTCGGACAAATCGCCGACGGTCAGGCCTGTCGCATCCGGGCTCCGTCGCCAGAATATCAGACCTGAGGGTCGGGACCTCCCTGGGGGCGAAAGCGTCACCGTCCGGGCGGCGGGGACCGCTGCGGCGATGGCCGGCGGTCCATTGAGCCCGACCACCGCAACCGGCGGGCTCGCGTGGGGACGGCGCACGACGTACCACTCCGGCGCCCCGCGGTAGATCGGAAAGTCGTCGATGACGTAGAGGCTCGGCTCCGGGAGCTGCGAGACAAAGCGCTCCAGCAGATGGCGCGTGGATTGGCGCGATCCCTCGCTCGGCCCATCCGTCGTGTTCGTGGTCGACGCCGGATGCTGACGCCAGTGGTAGAGCACCTCGCGGACGTGCACGGGCGTCGACGCGCGCGAAAGGCGGAAGCAGGTGTCCCAGTCGTGGCACCAGGTGGCGCCCGGGTCGGTATAGAGCCCCGCCTCGATGGCGGCGTCGCGGCGGATGCAGCACAGGTGCCAGACGTAGGAGCTCGCCAGGTTCAGCACCGGGTCCCAGTCCGGCCGCCAGTAGGGATGAACCGGAACCCCGTCGACCAGCAGATCCTCGTCGGAGTAGAGCATCGCCGGCGATCCCTGACGATCGATCTCGGCGGAGAGCACCTGCAGGGCGTCCAGCGTCAGCAGGTCGTCGGCGTCCACCGGCACGACGTACTCCGTCTCCGCCGCGGCGAGGCACCGGCGCATGCCGCCCATGATTCCGAGGTTCACCGGCTCCCGCAGGAGTTGGATCCGGGGATCGGCCTCGAGCTCCTTCAGCGCGCTGTCGAGGGCGTCGGTGATCGGCCCATGCGCCAGGATGACCCATTGGTCGAAGGCGAGCGTCTGGCTGAGCAGGCACCCGGCGGTCTGGCGGAAAAGCGCCGCATCGGTCCCGCTGTAGACCGTGGTCAGCAGACCAAATCGCCCTGGCCGCGCTTCAGCCAGATAGCGGCGCCCGCGCCGGCGGACCGCCTCCGCATGCTGCTCGTGATAGGGCTGCGGCATCGATCCGTCGGTCAGCTCGACGCCACGGCTTGAGCCCAGCCGAGCAGGCCGCGCAGGTGAGCGTCCCGTTTCGCCGCGGGAGTCCATACGTGCGGCGCAGCCGGCGAAAACCCGACGTGACGCGACAGCAGGCTCTCCTCCGGCATCAGCTCCGCATGGGCCAGGAGGAAGGCGGCGCGCTCGTCATCGCTCACCTCCGCCTCCCAATCCGTGGAACAGCTGGCGATCAGGAACGGGGAATACACCGTCCGCAGATTGGCGCGCCGCGCGGCCGCCCCGGCCCAGGCCCCCAGGAACGGCAGCGAGGCCTTGCCGTTGCGGGCAAGACGCTCCACCAGCGGCGTCAGGAAGTCAGCGCGGAACACCGCGTGTTGCGCGCTCACGGCGCTGGCGGAATGCGGCTTCCAGGCGATCGCGAAATAGCCAGGGTCGGTGAGCGGTCGGCCGCGATCCGGCGGATCGCATCCGCGGCCAAACCCGAAGCAGCCGCTCGCGTGCAGCAGCAGGCCGTTACGGCCGACGATCCGGCCGCCGACGGTCACCGTGTCCGGGAACAGCTCCATGAGCGTAAGGGCTTCCCAGGCCCACTCGGGGTCACGGACCTGCACGTCCTGGGGAAGGATGTGCACCAGGCCTTCGACGCCGCGCAGCGCTCGCGCGAGGCCGGCGAGCCCCTCCGCCCGCGAGACCGAGACGATCTCATGGGGCGCGTAGCCGTTCGTCGGCAGCTCGGGCAGCGGCGCCGTCGGGGAGTCGACCAGGACCACTGTGGTCAACGGCGCGGCGGCCTCACGCCGCCGCTGGATCCGCCAGTCCGGCATGCCGCCGAACAGCGGGCTCTCCGCCACGCTGTAGAGATCCGGCTTGGCGCCGCCGGACAGGAAGCGGGAAATCACCGCCTGATGGCTGGAATAGACGACCGGCTTGGATGCGATGTTCTCCGAGGTGGAGTTCTCGTGCATGCGCCAGCTGTAGATGACCTCGGGGACATGCACCGGCGTATGCCGGGCGAGGTGGAACCGCGTGAAGCTGTCCCAGTCGTGGCTGCCCTCCGCCGCCGCATCCGTGTAGCAGCCGCACTCGAGGGCCAGGATCCGATCCAGGGCGCACAGGTGCGCGATGTAGCAGGAGTGCAGGAAGAGGACCGGATCCCAGTCCGGCTTGAAGTACGGCAGGACGTGTTCCTGGCCGCGCAGCTTGTCCTCGTCCGAATAGAGAAGCGGAGGATAGTTGTTCTCGACGATCGCCGTCGTCATGATGCGGACGCAGTCGAGCGAGAGCAGATCGTCGCTGTCGAGCGGCAGCACATACCGTCCGCTGGCGCGATCCAGGCAATATTTCATCCCGCCGATGATGCCGAGGTTCTCCTCGACCCGCTCCAAGCGCACGCAGGGATGCGCCCCGATCCTTTCGAGAGCCGCCCTCGTCCGTGGATCCGTGGATCCGTTGTCGAGGATGAACCACTCGAATTTCGTGCCGCCCTCCTGTTCGAAGACGCTCGCGGCGAGCGGCTGAAGATAGGCCGGATCGGTATTCCAGACCGTGGTGATGAAGGAGAGCAGGCCCGGGTGCTGCGGCTCGTTGTACTCGCGAAGCCGGACGGTCCAACCGCCCGGCGTCGTCTCCTGGTGGGTCCGCGCCTTCAGCCAAAGCGTGCGGAACAGCGACCGCACCGAGAGCGGCAGGGCCCGAGCCGCCCGGCGAAGCGGCGCTGACAGCAACATGCTCATTGCAGCCCCCCTCGGTAGCGCTCGACGGCCCAGGGAAGCGCTTGCGCGAAGCTCTCCTCCCAAGCCCGCGGAGCCTGGACCCAGCTCGGGTCGATCGACCCCGAGCGGACCCGCTGGACCGCCTGCCTCAGGCCGGACACCACGCCGTCCAGCGTCGCCGAGACGGGCACAATGTTGCCTGAGAGCGCGGTCAGCGCCTGTGCAGTCTTATTCTCGAACGTGTTTGTGACGGCGATGCGGCCGCAGGCGGCCATCTCCAGCGGCGGATAGCTCGTATGCGGCGAGAGCATCAGGGACAGAGCAATGTCGGAGCCGCGCAGCAGCTGGCCGTAGCCCTTGTAGTCGAGCCAGGGCGCGGACCTGATGGCGGCGCCACGCCCGAGGTCGATCGTCTGCAAGGCCTCGCCCATGAAAAGGAATTCCCACTCTTCGCCTTCGAAGACTCCCAGTTCGTTGGCGGTGCGCAGGGCGTAGAGGCCAAGCTCGAACAGGTTCCGCCGCGCCGTGTTGGGGCGGGCGTAGAAGATCAGGCGCCGGCGCGATTCGCGGCCGGCGCTCTCAGGATAGAAGACCGAGCGATCCACGGCCGGCTCGAACACGGTCATCTTGTTCCGGAGGAATTCTTCGTCCGAGAAAGCGCCGATCTGGCGGCTCACCATGTGCTCAGAAAGCAAATTGCTGCAAAGTATGCCATAGTAGTCGAGAGAATATGTTTCCATCGCAAGCGCGTATTCGGTGGACCAGGGATAAAGTCCGGGCTCGAAATCCTGGATGATGTAGAAGAACCGCTTCCGCTTCATCATCGGCAGGGCGTACTTGATCATCTGTACGTTCCACCAGGCCGAGGCGAAGAAGGCGTCGTTCTCGCCGATCGGCAAGGCGACGGAACGGTCCGCCCCACAGACGATTTCGACATCCGCCCCCTCCCCTGACAGCCCCGTCAGGGCCTGGAAGTGATTGCGAAGCGGGCCGTGGTCCTGGTCCATGGCGATGTCGGTCGAGATGAAACGCAGCGGCACGCCCAGGTGCGACATCCGGTAGACGAGGTTTATCGCGGTGTTCGGGCCGCCCGACATGGCCCGCATCGCCATGCCGGGGATCAAGACGTTCAGGCGCGGGCGGGCGCTCAGGGTCGGATCGAGGCGCAGATTGAGCGGCGCGATAGACGGCAGCCCGTCGCGAAACTGGGTATAGGCAAGCTGTCGCCCGCCTCGATTCAGCTGGGTCTCGACTGCGCTGGCCGCGAGGCGAGGCTCGCGGACTGCGAAGTTGAGAATGCGGCCCGCTCGAGCCAGTCGGCTCCAAGCCTTCGTCAACAGCATTTTCGCGCCACCGCGTCCTTACAAGTACATCGACCTAGGCAGGCCCAAAACCGCACTCCGAATGAGCCATTTCACCACAACTTCCAAGGCCCCTTCTGCTCGACAATCAACTCTTCCAGGCGCCTGTGTTTCACACACCCCCTCGGCGGCCAGCCCCTTCGTGGCCAAGGGCGCAGCTCGCCGTCCCGCGTCAGAAATCGACCTGCGCGGCCGGACTTTCGTGGAGCCAGCGGACAACTTATGAGCCAGAATTAGTCCACATCGGGGCGAGGCGCTCGTCCAAGCTTGCTGAGGCCCAAGCAGGCGTTCGACGTCAGGAGCGTCCGGAGATCCCGGGCGCGACAATCACAGACGGGCTCGCATCGAGGCCGTCGGAGCGAGGGAAATGATGTCTTTTCCTGGGCCTAGCGTCTTGCGACTACGCCGCCTCACGTCACCCTTGCGGTTGCCGAATGAGGAGGCTCGGCGTTGCTGGGCCGTCGCCCGGCCCGTGGTCGCAGGGTGCCTGCCTTGGCTGGCGCTGTTCGCCTCAAGCCTGAGAAGCCGATCGCTCTCCGCGCCTGAGGTTGTTTGGCTCTGCGCATGCATGTCCATCAGCCTGTGGCTCGGGCGATGCTCCACTCCCAGCCGTGGGCTCCGCCGGTCCGCCCATCTGCGACGTGGACTGGACGCCGTCGCCGCCCGCCTGCGCAGCTCGGCGCCCCAGGACAGATGAGCTCCATGCAAAGAGCCCTGCCCCAGCCGACGCCGGAGACCCAGCACTTCTGGGACGGCTGCAAGGCCGGCGAACTGCGTCTGCAGCGATGCCGCACGTGCGCGACGTCCTACTTCCCGCCGCGTCCGTTCTGTCCGCAGTGCGCAAGCCGGGACGTCGAGGTCTATGCCGCGAGCGGAAAGGCGACGCTCTACTCCTATGTCATCAACCATCGGCCCCGGCCGGGCATGGGCCCCGATCCCCACTCGATCGCCGTCGTGACGCTCGCCGAGGGCCCGCGGATGATGACCAATGTGGTCGGCTGCCCGCAGACGCCGGAGGCCCTGCTGCTCGACATGCCGCTCCAGGTCGTCTTCGAGAAACAGAACGACGAGATATCGCTCCCGCTCTTCCAGCCGGCGGAGGGATTGAGGCCATGAAGCCCAATTCCATCGCCGTGGTCGGCGCCGCCGAAACCACCAGGCTCGGCGTCATCCCGGACGTCTCGAACCTCGGCCTGCACCTGGATGCGGCGCTCAACGCCATGGCCGACGCCGGTCTGACGCCGAAGGACATCGACGGGATCGCCACGACCGGCGAAAGCCCGGTCACCACCGCCGCCTACCTGGGCGTTACACCAAAGTGGGTGGACGGGACCAGCGTCGGCGGCTGCTCCTTCATGCTGCATCTGCGCCACGCCGCAGCGGCCATCGCTGCCGGCTATTGCACCACGGTGCTGATCACCCACGGCGAATCCGGCCGATCGCAAATCGCGGCGCCGCAGTACGCCCGGGCGCCGGCGAGCCCATCGGGCCAGTTCGAGGCGCCGTATGGCGTGAGCATCCCGGCCACCATGTTCACCGTTCCAGTGCTCCGCTACCTCAAGACCTATGGCGCCACGGTGGAGGATCTCGCCCGGGTGGCCGTGGTCCAGCGCGAGTGGGCGGCCCTGAACCCTCGCGCCTTCGCCCGGGAGCCGATCACTGTCGACGATGTCCTGAACTCCCCGATGATCGCCTGGCCCTATCGCAAGCTGATGTGCTGCCTGGTGACGGACGGCGGCGGCGCCCTGATCGTGACGAGCGCCGAGCGGGCCCGCGATTTTCCGACCAAGCCCGTCTACGTCATGGGCAGCGGGGAAAGCTGCGAACCGCCGATGATCAGCATGATGGAGGACTTCACCAGCTCCCGCGCCTTCCGGGTCTCCGGCCAGGCGGCCTTCGAGTCTGCCGGCGTCAGCCACGCCGACGTCGACCACCTGATGATCTATGACGCCTTCGCGCACCTGCCGCTCTACGGCCTCGAGGACCTCGGGTTCTGCGGGCGCGGCGAGGCGAAAGACTTCTTCCGGGAGCGACGCACCTCGCCCCCCTCGGAAGGCAAGAAGGGCGGCGTGCTGCCGATGAACACCAACGGCGGCGGCCTCTCCTACATGCACTCGGGCATGTACGGCATGTACGCCCTGCAGGAGAGCGTCCGGCAGATGCGCGGGACGGCGCCGGCGCAGGTCCCCGACGCGAAGATCTCGGTCTGCCACGGCGTCGGCGGCATGTTCAGCGCCGCCGGCACCATCATCTTCACCAATGAGGCCTGAGCGCGCCGGGGCCCGGCTGTTTGGACGAACACCTCAAGGCTGACATGATAGGTTGCTAGCTTGCCAAGGCGCCCACATGGACCTGCCCGCAATGAAGCCTCCGCCCCACTACCCCACCGCGGCTGCAAAGTGCGCCGACCTGGTGGTGCACATCGTCGGCCTCACCCTCGCCCTCGTCGGCGGGATCGTGCTGTTGACCTTGGCGGTGAAGGCCGGCTCGATCAGTCGCGTGGTCGGCGTGTCGGTCTATGCGGCAGGGCTGCTGGCGATGCTTGGCTTCTCGACCGCCTACAATTTCGCCCAGGCGCGGTACCGCCCGGCGCTCCGACGGCTCGACCACGCCGGCATCTTCCTGATGATCGCCGGCTCGTACACGCCCTTCACCCTGAGCCTGCCGGGCGCATGGGGCTGGGGGATGACGACGGCGGTCTGGTCGATTGCGGCCCTGGGCGCGCTCGGCAAGCTGGTGCTGAAACATGTGGACCGGAAGTTCTGGATCGCCGTCTATCTCGCGCTCGGCTGGCTGGTGGTGGTGGCGCTGAAGCCGATGATCGATCATCTCGCCTGGTATGCGCTGGTGCTGCTGCTGGCCGGCGGCATCGTCTATTCCACGGGCGTCATCTTCTACGTCAACAAGCGGCTGAAATTCTATCGAGCTATCTGGCACGGCCATGTGGTGGCCGCGGCCGCCACCCACTGGGCCGCGGTCCTGCTGGGCGTCGTCCTGGCCGCCCGCTAGTCCGGGATCAGCGCCTCCCTCTAACCGGCGATCCTGGCTGCGGCGTCCTTCATCAGGGGGACCAGCTTCTCCTGTGCGACGAGGGGGTTGTAGTGCTCGGCCACCGAGGCGATCCGGTCGTCGCGGATGCGGAAGACGAAGACGTAGGTGTTACGGTAGGTCTCTCCGTTGATGAGCAGGCCCTCGGAGTCAGCCTCGGCCACGACCCGGTCCTCGTCCGCCGTCAGCGAATGGATGGTGAAGGTCAGGGGACCTGCGCACATCGCCGCCAGCAGCCGGACCAGATCCTGGTAGCGCGCCTTGTCCATGGCGCCGCCGGTGGTGATCCAGCCGGTCATGTCCGGCGTGAGCAGGTCGTCCGGCAAGTCGCCCTGGCTGACGGCGTCGAAGTAGGCCCGGGCGAGCTGGTAGCTGCGATCCTTGATGGTCATCTCCTTCCCTTTTTCGGCGCGCGTCTGCGGCGGCCGGGTTGAAAACGCATCACGGTCTCGCCCTGGGCGTTTCCTTGCGCCATCCGCCCTGATATTGCGACGCACCAGGGCGCGAGGCCAGGGTAAGGAGCCAAGTGGTGACAGGTAAGGTTCAGGCCAACGCCGTCGAGGCCCTATCAGGCCTGTTGTTCGACGGCATGACCATCATGTCCGGCGGGTTCGGCCTGTGCGGCATCCCGGAGAATCTGATCGCGGCGATCCGCCAGAGCGGAGTCAAACAGCTGACGGTCATCTCCAACAACTGCGGGATCGACGACTTCGGCTTGGGAATTTTGCTGGCCGGCGGCCAGATCAAGAAGATGATCTCCAGCTACGTCGGCGAGAACAAGCTGTTCGAGAAGCTCTACCTGTCGGGCGAGCTGGAGCTGGAATTCAACCCGCAAGGCACGCTGGCCGAACGCATCCGCGCCGGCGGCGCCGGCGTCCCGGCCTTCTTCACCAAGACCGGGGTCGGCACCCTGGTGGCCGAGGGCAAGGAAGTCCGCGAGTTCGACGGCGAGCTCTACGTCATGGAGCGCGGCCTCACCGCCGACCTCTCCATCGTCAAGGCTTGGAAGGGCGACACGGCCGGCAACCTGATCTACCGAAAGACCGCCCGGAACTTCAATCCGATGATGGCCACCGCCGGCAAGACCACCGTGGTCGAGGCCGAAGAGATCGTCGAGGTGGGCGCGCTCGACGCCGACCAGATCCACACGCCGGGCATCTATGTCGATCGCATCCTGAAGGGCGCCGTCTTCGAAAAGCGGATCGAGCGCGTGACCACGCGGCCCCGCGAAACCACCGTCGGAGAGAATGTCTGATGCCCCAAGATCAAAAAGGCTGGACTCGTGACGAGATGGCCGCGCGCGCGGCGACCGAACTGCGCGACGGCTTCTATGTGAACCTCGGCATCGGCATCCCGACGCTGGTGGCCAACTACATCGCCCCGGGCGTGACCGTGACGCTGCAGAGCGAGAACGGCATGCTGGGCATGGGCCCCTTCCCCTACGAGGGCGAGGCGGACGCCGACCTGATCAACGCCGGCAAGCAGACCATCACCGAGCTTCCCAGCTCCTCCTATTTCAGCTCGGCCGACAGCTTCGCCATGATCCGCGGCGGGCACATCGACCTCTCCATCCTGGGCGCCATGCAGGTGGCCGCCAACGGCGACCTCGCCAACTGGATGGTGCCGGGCAAGATGGTGAAGGGCATGGGCGGCGCCATGGACCTGGTGGCCGGCGTCAAGCGCGTGGTCGTGGTCATGGAGCATGTTGAGAAGTCCGGCGCGCCCAAGCTGGTCAACGCCTGCTCCCTGCCGCTGACCGGCCAGGGCGTGGTGGACATGGTGGTCACCGATCTCGGCGTCTTCCAGGTCGATCGCGGCAAGCGTCCGCTGACCCTGGTCGAGCTGGCGCCCGGCGTGGCGGTCGAGGAGATCAAGGCCAAGACCGAACCTTCCTTCGAGGTCGCGCTGGCGTAGATCCGGCAGGCGTCGCGTCTTGCACCTCGCCGTAAAGCGGCGAGAGGGGGACGGGGCGCCGTAGACAGGGTCGCGAGGTCTGCCGCAAGCTGCGCCCGACAGTCCGGGGGCGGCCAGATGAGCCAGATCAACATCACCTTCGACCTGCGGGCGCCGGACTTCGGCGCGCCAGCCTCCGACGTCTATGCGACGGCCCTGGAGATGGCGGCCTACGCAGACGCCAAGGGCCTCGACGCCGTCGATCTTCAGGAGCACCACGGCGTCGAGGACGGTTACCTGCCCGCGCCCTTCCTGATGGCCTGCGCCGTCGCGGCGCGGACCGAGCGCATCGCGATCCAGCTCGGCGCGGTCATCCTTCCGCTGCACGATCCCGTGGAGGTGGCCGAGCAGATCGCGGTGGCCGACCTGATCAGCGGCGGCCGCATCCGCGTGATCCTCGCCGCCGGCTATGTGGAGCGCGAATTCGCGGCGTTCGGCGTGTCGCTGCACGACCGCGCCCGGCGAATGGACGAGGGGCTGGAGATCATCACCCGGGCGCTGAGCGGCGAGCGCTTCATGGCGGGTGATCGCCCGGTGTTCGTCCGCCCGCTGCCGCCGAGCGGGCTGTCCAAGATCTATGTCGGCGGCGGCGTGCCGGCCTCGGCGAAGCGCGCGGCGCGCCTGGGCCTGGGCTTCTATCCCATGTCGGACGCGCTGATCCCGGTCTACGAGCAGGCGTGCCGGGACCTCGGCCGCGAGCCCGGACCCATCCAGCGGCTCGCCACGGCCGTCCACGTGTTCGAGGACGTGGAGAAGGGCTGGGCGGAGATCGGCGACAACCTGCTCTACTATTTCAAGAGCTATGCGGAGTTCAGCAGCTCCGCGGAGACCTCCTCTTCGCCGGTGCACGGCGTCGACTCGATCGAGGCGATCCGAGCGTCCGGCGCCCTGGTTCAGGTGGTCACGCCCGACCAGGCCGTGGAGCTGGCCAGAACGCGGCCGATCGCGCTGCTTCCCTTGCAGGGCGGCATCCGCCCGGAGATCGGCTGGAAAACCTTGGAGCTGTTCACCGAAAAGGTGCTCCCGAGGCTCGAGCGAAAGAGCTAACCGCCTAGCCGCCCAGGTCGGCGCTCAAGCTCCCGTGGGCGCCTCGGCTAGACTGCGGGCGCAGACGCCCTTGCCGCCCCTGTCGCTTGGCGGGAAACATGCCGGCCATGGACTTCATCACGGTCGAGCGCCACGGCGGGGTGACGACGGTCACCCTCAACCGCCCCCAGGCGATGAACAGCATCACGCCGGACATGCACCACGAGCTGCAGGCGGCGTTCGACGACTTCGCGACGGACGACGGCCAGCGGGTCTGCGTGGTCACCGGGGCCGGCGAGAAGGCCTTCTGCGCCGGCAGCGACCTGAAGGCGATGGCGGCCGGCCAGGTCCGTCCCTATCCGAAGAACGGCTACGCCGGCTTGATTGAGCGGTTCGACCTGGCCAAGCCGGTGATCGCCGCGGTCAACGGCCTGGCGCTGGGCGGCGGCTTCGAGCTGGCGCTCGCCTGCGACCTGATCATCGCCGCGGAGACCGCCAGCTTCGGCCTGCCCGAGCCGCTGGTCGGCACGGTGGCGCTCGGCGGCGGCCTGCATCGGCTGCAGCGGCAGATCGGTCTGAAGCAGGCCATGGGCCTGGCGCTCAGCTCGCGCCGGATCAGCGCCGCCGACGGCCTGCGCCTGGGGCTCGTCAACGAGGTGGCGGCGCCGGGCGAGCTTGCGGCGGCGACCGAGCGCTGGTGCGAGGACATCCTGAAGGGTGCGCCGCTGGCGGTGGCGGCCTCCAAGCAAACCATTATGCGCAGCCTCGACGAGCCGGACCTGGCGACCGCGCTGCAGAACCAGGCGACCTATCCCTACTTCGCCGCCCAGGCCGCCAGCGAGGATCGGGCCGAAGGCGCCCAGGCCTTCGCCGAGAAGCGCCCGCCGGCGTGGAAGGGTCGCTGATCGGCGACCGGCGCGCGCCGACAGGCGCGCGCCGGCGACCGATCGGTCAGGCGCCGAAGCGGTACCGCAGACGGACGCCGTACATCCGCGGCGGCCCGATCAGCACCCCCTCGAAGCCGGCCGAATTGAAGGAGCTGAGCACCCCCACCGGATAGATCTCGTTCGTCACATTGGTCGCGAAGAGCGAGACGTCGATCGGCCGCCCTGTGACGTTCTTCCAGTCCAGATTGAGATTGAGCAGGTCGGTCGCCGGCAGGCGGTAGAGCGGAGACGCCGCGGCGCCCGTCGCATTCTGCTTGTCGGTGTGTACGAAGGTCGCTCCGACGGAGATGTCGCCCAGGTCCTCGGCGAGCGGCAGCCTGTAGCTGGCGGAGGCGGTTACGCGGTTCTTGGGCGAGAACGACAGGTCCCCGCCCACCTGAGCCGTTGCGATGATCTGCGAAAACGGACTGTCGGCGGGCAAGGTCGGAAGCGAGATCGCCTTCAACGTCGTGTTGAGATAGGCGTACCCGAGATCGAGGGTGAAGCGCTCGTACCGGAAGGACGCATCGACCTCGGCGCCCCAGATGCGCGACTTGCCGGCGTTGACGATGGCCGCGCCGCCGGCGAGTCCGCTCTCGGGCTTGGCGATCAGGTTGGCCGTGATCTGCTGATCGGTGAAGTCATTGTAGAAGCCGGAGACGTTGAAGACGCCGCGCACCGGCCCTGCCGCCCAGGAGGTCTTCGCGCCCCCCTCATAGGTATTGACCTTCTCCGGCCCCCAGGCTTCGAGGCCGACGTTGGTCATGTTGATCCCGCCCTGGCGGTAGCCGCGGGACCATTTGGCGTAGAGCAGGACGTCGTCGGTCGGCTTGTAATCGAGGCCGAGCAGCCACGTGGGCTTTTTCGACTTCGTCTTGATCTGGAAGTGGCACGCTGACGTGTCGCCGACCACCAGCGGATCCGGCGAGCTCCCCGCATCCGGGCCGTCCGGCACGTTGAAGCGCAGGGTGTCGTTGCAGACGATGTCCTGGAAGCCGCCGACAGCGCCCGGCCGGACCCGAATCCGGGTGTTCTCGCTGACGCCCCGGGTCTTGTCGATGGTGTAGCGGATGCCGGCCGTCAGGCTCAGCTGGTCGGTCAGCTTGTAGCTGCCCTGGGCGTAGAAACCCTTGTTGTTGAAGTAGGTCTCGGTCTTTGACGCCGAGATCTGACCGCCGCCCGTCGGATTGAGGCACTGCACCGCCCGGATGTCCGTGCAGCTGAGCAGGATCGCCGTGTTGCCTTGGCTCCAGCCGGTCGGATTGCTGATCTCGAGATAGGCGCCGGCCTGCCAGACCAGCTTGTCATCGGGGGTTCGCCCCTGGAACTGGAGCTCCTCGGTGAAGGTGGACTGGGCCGCCTGGGCCCCGGTCGGAGCCGGATTGAGCAGGATGTAGTTGAACGGCCGGCCGGCGAACACGAAATTTTCGCCGTTCAGGCTGAAGCTGGAGCGCTCCTGGAATTCCGCATAGCTCACGATGTTCTTGATCGTGAGGGTGTCGCTCACGTTCCAGGTCGTGGTGTTGATGCCCTGGACTTGACGCAGGTCGATGAGCGGCTTGGGGTTGTTGATCTCGACATCGCGCATGCCGTCGCCGCGCGCCGCCTGCCGGGCGATCTGGCCGCAGGCGAGCGGGCCCAGGAGAGCGGCGGCGCCCACGCCGCCGGTTTGCCGACACGCCAGGAGGCGCGGGGCGTAGCCGTGTGAGAACGAGTTGTTGTAGCTGAATATCGTATAGTTCTCGAGGTTCTCCGCCAGATCCGCGACGATGCTGAAACGTGCGGCCCAGTAGTTGGTGTCGTTGTAGTCTTTCGGCCCGATGCCGGATTGGTTCTTCATGTAGCCTTCGCGCTGCATCCGGTCGACGCCGAGCCGCACGCGAAGGGTTTCCGCCAGCGGCACGTTCACGACGGCCTGCGTGCGCCACATGTCGTAGTTGCCCGCCGAGCCTTCGACATAGCCTTCGAAGCGGTCGGTCGGCTTCTGCGGCACCAGGATCACCGCGCCGCCCGTGGTGTTACGCCCGAACAGCGTGCCCTGGGGCCCTTTCAGCACCTGCACGTTCTGCAGGTCGAAGAAGGCGCCCGGCATGGCGGTGTTGCCGGACGTGGTTCCGCCCTGGGCGCGCGGGACCACCACGTCCGCGAAATAGACCCCGACCGACGGAGACGTGCCCGCCTCCTGGGTGAAGCCGCGGATGACGAAGGAGCTCTTTTCCGAACCGAACCGCTGGTTGGTCGTCAGCGACGGCGTGTAGGCCGCAAGGTCGGTTGGGCTGACGATGTTCCGCTGGGTGAGCTGTTCCTGGTTGAACACCGTGATCGAGATCGGGACGTCCTGCAGGCGCTCCTGCACCCGCCGGGCGGTCACGACGACCTCGCCCAAAGTCCCGCCAGTGTCCTGCGCAAACGCAGGGGCCCCGCCGCAGAGCGCCGCCGCGGCCGTCGTCAAATAGAGCGCAGCTCTTCCGAGGTTTGTTTTCATCTGTTCCTCCCTGGCATGGTTGTTTTGTCTTGCGCCGGGGGCTTGTGCCCTCGGTCGTCGTCTTGCGAAGCCAAACCGACGCGGCCGGGTGACATCGGCGACCGCCGCTCACCCGGCCGCACGTCAATCAAAGCCTCGCCTGAGTGAGTGTGTATTCGACCCGTTCCCACGGAGGGCCTGTCGCAGCGCGCCGGCTCTCGGGCGCGGCGACGAAGGCCAAAAGACCGCTGGGCTGAGTCGCAACCGCAACTCTCGGTCTGAATGCTTCGTCTCCCCTGCAACTAACAGTCTTTCAGACGAGGCGTCTGAGGCGCGCCCCTATTACAGCGCGGAAATAGGCGCGTGTTTTTCTGAGGGGTCAAACGTCTTTTGCGACGATTCGGGTTCGCAATTCCGAATATCTCGCCGCGATGCGGGATCGACACAGTCGTCCGCGCTGCGGCTTCGAGCCCGGCTTCGAGGCGGCGAAGGCGACGCGAAACCGCTAACACCTTCGCCTGACGCGGGCCTAGGTCACCGCCTCCACTCCGACGATGGTGGTGCGGTGCATGGCGCCTTCAGTAGATGACGCGGCCGCCATTCACCCCGAAGGTCTGGCCGGTGATGTAGCCGGCCGCTTCCGAGGCCAGGAACGAGCAGGCCGCGGCGATGTCCTCGGGCTGGCCGGCGCGCTTCATCGGCGAGATGGCGGCGATCTCGTCCACGTCGATCGGCGAGGCCCGGGTCATCGGCGTGTCGATGAAGCCGGGCGGGATGTTGTTGACGGTGATCCCGCGCGCCGCGAACTCCTGCGCCAGCGTCTTGGTGAGCGCGATGATCCCGCCCTTCGAGGAGGAATAATGCGCCATGCCGACGGCGCCGGTCTGGGCGGACGAGGACGAGATGTTGACGATCCGGCCCCAGCCGGCCGCCAGCATGTCGGGGATCACGGCCTGGGTCAGGAAGAACGGACCCATGAGGTTGATCCGGTAGATCCGCTCAAGCTCCTCGGGGGTGATCTCGAGGAACGGCTTGAAGCCGGTGATTCCGGCGTTGTTGACCAGGACCAGCACCGGACCCAGATCGGCGCGGATGCGAGCGAGGGTCTGCTCAATCGCCGCCCGGTCGGCGGCGTCTCCGACATAGGCGACCGCCCGGCCGCCCTCGGCCTCGATGGTGCGGACGGTTTCGCCGGCGCCCTCGGCGTTCAGATCCCAGACGGCGACCGCTGCGCCGTCGCGCGCCAGCTGGACCGCGCAGGCGCGCCCCAGTCCGCTGCCGGCGCCCGTCACCACCGCCGTCCTGCCCTTCAGAGACATGCCTCGCCCCCTTACGTGTTCGCCGCGCCGACGGCGGCGAGGTCGGTTTCACATTCCACGAGCGTGACGAAGCGGCTCTTCGTCCGATCGAACAGCCGATATTCATCCTCGAGGATTTCCGGCGGCAGCTCTCCGCGCTCCGAGATGGCGACGACCTGCTTGAAGATGGCCGGGTCGTCGAACCAGAGCTCGGTGATGACGTCGAACGGCAGCTCGTCGGCGACGCCCGTCCGCGCATCGACCATCGGCTCGATATAGCGGCGCTGATAGCGCTGGGCGCCGACCATATAGCCGGCGCAGAGCTTGGCGTGGTTCTCTTCGTAGTAGGCGCGGAAGTCGGCCACGCTCATGCCGGGCCGGCGCTTCAGGAAGATCAGGACCTTGTAGCTTGGAGCGGATGACAACTGGCTTCTCCCTGGCGTTCGCGCCAGGTCAGCGCCCGACGCCATGTTCTTGAAATGGCCGGCCGGGCGCGCGCCCGTTGCGCCGCGGAGGCGATCGGGTCGCCTTGCTCGGCTTGTTCGCTCTCGACGCTCACGACGCTTCCTCGTCCACGCGGCCCGCGATGCTGCCCTGCAGAACGTGCCGCGAGGGGTGCGGTCCAATGCTGTACACCTTCTCAGCATTTTGCCGGCGGTCAAGAGGCTGCCTGCACCGCCCCCGTCGCCGAGCGCGCGGCGCGGCTACTCGGACGCCGCGCCGGCGGTGGGTTCGAGGTAGTCGAGGAAGGTCTCGACCATGCTGCGAAGCTCGGCGTGGGCGACGTTGACGCCCAACTCCGTCTCCATCACCAGCGCCCGCGAGATCGCCGCCATCAGCAGCACCATGGCGCCTGGAGGACAGGCCGCCGCGTCGATGCCGCGATTGTCCAGGGCCTTCGCCACGGCGGCGGCCTGAAGGTTGCGGAAACGCTCCGCCGCCCGCGCAATTTCCGCGCGCAAGGTTTCGCGGTGGCTGCCGATGGCGATGAACTCCATCATGCGTTTGGTGTCGGATCGGTTGGCGTGCAGCCGCCACAGCGCCTTCAACGGCTGGGGGTCGGACAGCGCGCGCTCATGCTGTTCGAAGTCCTGTTCGCAGGCGCGCTGAAACACCGCGACGATCAGCTCGTCCATGGTCTGGAAATAGTAGTGAACGAGTTGCGGCTTCAGCCCGGCCCGCTCGGCCACGCGCCGCGCGCTGATGGCGTGATAGCCCTCCTCGGTCAGCAGCAGGTCGGCGGCCTCAATCAGAAGATTTCGGGTCTTCGAGCTCTTCACGCCTAATCTTCGGCTGGACGCCACCGCCACCTCCGCCCCGGAACCTGAGAAGGCCAATAGATCGAAACGGAACAAGCTGACTACCCGCCAGCGCGAGCCGGTCGAGGTGAGACGGAGGCATGGCGACGCCGGGCCGGGACACAAAAGCGTCGCGGGCGGCGGCTAATTTAGCTGCGGACTTCGGAGGCTTGAGTCTCATGGACTTCGTGAAGTTACGGCGGACCTTCATCTGGGGCGCCGCCGCCACGGCCTTCGCCCTGTGCTGGGCCGGGGCGATCTCGTCCTTCGGGATGACCGGCCTCTACGTCGGCTGGATCGCCGCCGCGATCGTGGCGCCGCTGGCGGCGGTGCTGGTGTCCTTCCTCTGGACCATCGTCGCCCTGACCGTGCTGCTCGGCTGGCACGTCCATGCCTCGGAGCGCGGCGGGTCGTTCGGCTCGCGAGCCTCGGCCTGAGCCTCCGCGCCTCGCCGTGACGAGGCCGTGAAACTGTTCGGGGCGTTCGTCGTTGGTGGGGGCGAAGAGAGGAGCCCCCTCATGCCCGCCAAGTCCAAGTCCCAGCAGAAGGCGGCCGGCGCCGCACTCTCCATCAAGCGTGGCGAGACGCCGAAATCCAAGGCCCGCGAACCGTCCAAGCACATGGCTGAATCCATGAGCGAGGCGGAACTCGAGGAAATGGCCTCGACCAAGCGCAAGGGCAAACCCGAGCACGTCGCACGGTCCTGAGAGCCGCGCCCTGAGAGCAGTCAGACCTTCAACAGGCCGGCGGCGATCTTGTCGTAGAGGGCCTTGGTGATCTTCACATAGCCGCGCTTGGGGTCGTGGAAGAACAGCGGCCCCCGCACCTTGGCCGGATCGTAGCCGTCGGCGACGAGATCCATCTTGCGCACCTTGAAGGTGCCGGTGGTCTCGATGGCCGGCGCGATCCGCACGAACAAGGGCTGCGAGAAGGACGGCAGCTCATGTGCGACATGACCGCCGAAGGCGTTGATGTCGAAGTTCTCGTCGACCACCAGGGCGGCCATGCCGGCGCGACCCTCGGCCCCCTCCACCGCCACGCCGTAGACATTGGCCTGCAGGACGCCAGGGGCCGCCTGCAGGCGTTCGGCCACCTCGTTGGTCGAGACGTTCTCGCCCTTCCATCGGAAGGTGTCGCCGATCCGGTCAACGAAATAGAGATAGCCGTCGGCGTCCATGCGCATCAGGTCGCCGGTGGCGAACCAGGCGTCGCCCTTCTCGAAGACGTCGTGCAGGACCTTCTTTTCCGAGGCGGCCTTGTCGACATAGCCGGTGTACTCGGTGCGCGCGCCGCCGCCGATTTGGCCGATGCACTCGCCGACCTGGCCGGGCCCGGCCTCGACGCAGAAGCCGTTTGTACCGCGAACCGGCTTCTCCGCCTCCACGTCGAACTGGATGACGCGCACGTTGAAGCGGCTGCGCAGCCACTTCGGCGCGCGGCCGACCGCGCCTTCCCGGCCGTCGAAGTTGAACAGGCTGACGTTGCCTTCCGTCGAGCCGTAGAACTCCAGGATCTCGGGAATGCGGAAACGCTGCTTCATCACCGGCCAGATGTCCGGCCGCAATCCGTTGCCGAACGCCATCCGCAGCTTGTGCCGGCCCTCCTGGTCGCTCGGCGGCTGGTTCACCAGGTAGCGGCAAAGCTCGCCGATATAGACGAACATGGTGCAGCCTTCGGCCGCCACCTCCTCCCAGAAGTGGCTGGCGGAGAAGCGCCGCTTGAGCACCACCGACCCGCCGTTCAGCAGGGCCGCCCCCAGGGCGCAGAGGCCGCCGGTGGCGTGATAGAGCGGCAGGGCGACATAGATCCGGTCGCTCTCCCGCGCATTGGTCGAGCCGGCGAAGCCGCGCATGTAGAGCTGGCCGCGGACGTTGGTGATCCGCGCCGCCTTGGGCATGCCCGTGGTGCCGGAGGTGAAGATCAGCAGCAGGGTGTCGCGGGCCCTCAGATCCTCGCGCACCCGCCGGTCCGGGGGCAGCTGGCTGCAGCTCTTCAGCGCCTGCACGAGGTCGCGCTGCTCGCCGTGCGCCGGCCCCAGCACCCACTGCGGCAGCGGCCTGTCCAGCAACGGACGGGCGGCGTCGAAAACCATCGCCGTCTCGGGATCGAGCACCACGTGGCTCGCGCCGGAGATGTTCAGGCAGTGGGCCAGCGGCAGGCCCGCCAGCTGGTTGTTGATCAGCGCCGTGACCACGCCGATCTTCGACAGGCCGTACCAGATGGCGAAGTATTCAATGCGGTTGGGCATGAACAGCGCGACCGTCTGGCCGCGCCGCAGATTGAGGCTCTTCCCCCAGTGGGCGAACCGGTTGGCCAGGGCGTCGAGCTCGCCATAGGTCAGCGTCCGGCCCTCGAAGGTGAGCGCCGGCCGGCCGCGCCACTTGGCGACGGCGGCTTCGAGATCGTCGCAGAGCAGGTTGTCGGAGCCGGGCTCTATCGACTTCACGCGCGAGAGCGTCCGGCTCAGACCACGCAGAAAACGCCACTCGCGCTGGAGCCTTGCCTGCAGGCGCATCCTCTCCTCCGACTTGGATCAGGAGCTTGGCGGCGCGTCGCTCGCCGGGTCAAGCGCCAGGCGGTCGCGGGGCGCATCGGACCTGAAGGCCCCGGACAGGCGGCGAAGAAGTTTTCCCCAGTCGCGCCACAGGGGAATTTGCCACCCACGGAGATCATCCAACGCCGGCTGAGATACCGAAAATTGCCTGATAGTTTTCTATAGTATTATCAGGAATATAATTCCGCCTCTCTTGCGGACCTAAAGTCGGAAATGGCCCCGCTTGCCTGCACACCATTCGGAACCTCCGGCGCAGTGAGCCGTTTGACTGCCCAACACTATTTGGGAGAGACACAAAATGCCTGTGGACTTCAGCAGCCCCGAGGGGGGCGTCCCCCTTCAGAACGACGGCGTCATGTTCGCGCCGACCCCGCTGTGGGACCGCGATGTCAAGAAGCGTCGCGGCCGCCGCGACGCCTCGAGCCGCGCAGCCCGCGATCCGGCGATCACCGCCGCGGAGCCAAGCGAGGCCGTCTATGCGCCCCAGTCCGCCGCCGAGCGGACGGCCACGCGCCGCCGCGGCGTCCCGACCGGGGCGATCGCCGCCGGCTTGGCCGCGGTCGTCGCAGCCGGCGCCATCGGCTGGTATGCAAGCCAACCGCGCAACGCCGGCGTGGCGGAGCTGACGCCCGGCGCCACGGCCACCAGCCAGGCCGCCCTGAACACTGCGCCCGTCATCACGGCGCCCCTGAACACCGCTGCGCCGCCGAGCGTGAGTCCGCTGGCCGCGGCCGCGCCCCCGGCGACTCAGACGGCCTCGACCACGCGTGAGACCGCCAAGACCACCACCACGCGCGCCTCGACGCCTGCCGTGACACAGCGGAGCCGCACGACCACGGTCGCTGCACGCGCGCCGACGCCGCGGGTCCGTCCGGCGGAGAGCAACAGCGCCCTGGACGCCGGGGTGAACGCCGGCGCCACCGCGCCGATGATCTCGACGCCGGCCCCAACGCCCGCACCGGCGATGGCGTCCGCGATGGATTCGGTCCCCGTCAGCCCGGTCGCCCCGACGGCGCCGGTGACGAGCGCGCCGAGCGCCGTCACGCCACAACCGGCCGCCCCGGCGCCGGCCGATCCGGCGCTGTCGAGCGACCCGACGGTCACGCCTTAGATCGCGCGCCGTCGCTCAGCCGAGGCCAAATGAGAAGGGCGGCTCCCATCGGGGGCCGCCCTTTCGCCTTGTCCGACGTCGCGCCCTCAGCTGGCGATCAGCTGGGCCTCGAGGGTGATCTCGGCGTTGAGCACCTTGGACACCGGGCAGTTCTTCTCCGCCCCGTGCGCCAGCTCCTGGAACTTCGCCCCGTCGATCCCCGGGATCTTCGCCCGGAGCGTGAGCGCTGAGCGGCTGATCTTGAAGCCGTCGCCGTCGGGATCGAGGGTCACGGCGGCTTCGGTGTGGATCTCGTCGGCGGTGAAACCGGCCGCCTGCAGGCCGAAGGCCAGCGCCATGCTGAAGCAGCCGGCGTGGGCCGCCGCGATCAGCTCTTCGGGGTTGGTTCCCGGCTCATTCTCGAAGCGCGTCTTGAAGCCGTAGGGATTGTCCGAGAGCACCCCGGACTGGGTGGTGAGCGCGCCGGTCCCGTTCCGGCCGTCGCCCTTCCAAACCGCATTGGCCTTGCGGATCATGGGTCGTCCTTTCAGCAGATGGAGAGAGAGGCGGGAGCATAGCCCCGCCCCTCCCAACGCCCGAGACGCCTATTCGGCCGCCGCGCGCGCCGGCAGGCCCAGGCCGTCCGCCACCCGCTGGCCGTACTCAGCGTCCGCGGCGGTGAAATGGCCGACCATCCGTTCCTGGATGTCGCGGTTGCACTGCGACAGGGCGTCGACCAGGTTCTTCACCAGCTCGTCCCGCTCCCAGGGCTCGAAGGCGCGGTAACGCTCGCCGGCCTGGGCGAAGTTGTTCGGCCGGCTGAGCGGCTGGCGGCCGACATGGCCGGCCACGTAGGGACGCGGCGGCGGGCCGGCAGGCGCCTGTTGGGTCAGGCCGTTGCGGCTGGAGGGCTCGTAGTTGACGTGCGGATTGGCGCCCCTGGCCGCCGCCTCCGAGCCGCGGAAGTCCATCTGACCGCCCGACTGGTTGGTCGCGTAGGGACAGCGCGGCGCGTTGATCGGCAGCTGCAGATAGTTCGGCCCGACCCGATGCCGCTGGGTGTCGGAATAGGCGAAGGTCCGCCCCTGCAGCAGCTTGTCGTCCGAGAAGTCGATCCCGTCGACGAGCACGCCGGTTCCGAACGCCACCTGCTCCACCTCGGCGTGATAGTTCACCGGGTTGCGATCCAGGACGATGCGGCCGACCGGCAGCAACGGGAACTGGTCTTCCGGCCACAGCTTGGTCGGGTCCAGCGGATCCCAGTCGAGCTCGGAGTGCTCATCGTCGCTCATCACCTGGATGGACATCTCCCATTCCGGAAAGTCGCCCCGGGCAATGGCGTCATAGAGGTCGCCGGTGGCGTGGTTGAAGTCGCGCCCCTGGATTTCCGCGGCCTGCTCGGAGGTCAGGTTCTTCACCCCCTCCTTGGGCTGGAAGTGGAACTTCACCAGCTGCGTCCGCCCCTCGGCGTCCACCAGCTTATAGGTGTTCACCCCCGAGCCCTGCATGTGACGGTAGTCGGCGGGGATGCCCCAGGGCGAGAAGACCCAGGTGACCATATGGGTCGCCTCGGGCGTCAGGCTCAGGAAGTCGAACACCCGGTTCGGATCCTGGCGGTTGTGCACCGGGTCCGGCTTGAAGGCATGGACCATGTCCGGGAACTTGATCGGGTCGCGGATGAAGAAGACCTTCAGGTTGTTGCCGACCAGGTCCCAGTTGCCCGCCTCGGTGTAGAACTTGAGGGCGAAACCGCGCGGGTCGCGCAGGGTCTCCGGCGAATGGCCGCCGTGAACCACCGTCGAGAAGCGGATGAAGACCGGCGTGCGCTTGCCCTTCTCCTGGAACAGCTGGGCGCGCGTGTAGTTCGACACCGGCGCGTCGCCGGCCGTCCCGTAGGCTTCGAACCAGCCGTGCGCCGCCGCGCCGCGGGCATGGACCACGCGCTCGGGAATCCGCTCACGGTCGAAGTGGCCGATCTTCTCGAGGAACTGATAGTCCTCCAGAACCAGCGGTCCGCGGTCGCCGACCGAGCGGGTGTTCTGGTTGTCGTAGACCGGGTGGCCCTGGCGGTTGGTCAGCGGCGCCGACCGGCCGGGCTCCTGGGCGTTGTGCGAGCCGCCTTGGCCGCGAGTTCCGTCCGCCATGATCGTTCCTCCGTGCAGATGGCTGTCCATCTGGAAAACCCCGCGCCCGGCATGACCCGGTCCCGAGGACGGAGAGATCTATGCCCCGCCGGACCCTTAAGCATCAAATCGATTGTTCCAGCGATTTGGATCGTAAAAACCTATGATGCAC
This sequence comes from Phenylobacterium sp. LjRoot225, assembly GCF_964252855.1. Lineage (NCBI taxonomy): Bacteria > Pseudomonadati > Pseudomonadota > Alphaproteobacteria > Caulobacterales > Caulobacteraceae > Phenylobacterium > Phenylobacterium sp. LjRoot225. The sequence goes on from NZ_CAXUPL020000002.1 coordinate 528,314, forward strand.
CGCAACAGAAATCCGCGACTGCGCGTCCGCGCCGCATAGCGCGATGCTGTGGAAACGGTTAGGAGGTTAAGTCTCACCCTCACGTCGCCAACTGACCCGCCACAGGGAGCGCCGCCACCATGATTTCGTCCAAGGAAGCCGCCGAATGGGGATCGGCCATCATGGTCTTCGCCTCAGGCGCCATGGCCGGCCACTACGCCTCGCTCGGCATGACGCCCGTACAGTGGGCGGGCGCGGCCGCCGCCGTGCTGGGCTCGGTGACCGTGGCGGTTGTGATCCGCATCTGGCCGGCGAAGGCGCCCGCCGGGAACCCGTCGCGCCGCGACTAGGACGGCGAGAGCGGCGGTCGACCGCCGCTCATGTCGTCTCCGAAACAAAAAAGAACGCCCGCTCGCGCGGGCGTTCTTGTTTTTCAGGCTTGTAACCAGGAGGGGCCGCCTCAGCGGCCCCGTGGCGCAGACCTACTTCTTCGCCGATGCGTTGCAGCTGGTGATCTGCTCGGCCGACAGCTGCTTGGACGCGGGGCCGAAGCTGCTGACCGGACCCATCTGACGGGCGAGATCCTTGCAACCGCGGAGCGAGGCGGTGTCCGCCGACGGGGCGCGCGCGGCGCAGACGTCACCGAGGCATTCGAACACCGCGCCGCCGGCGACAGGCTTCGCCGCGCTCTTGCCGGGAGCCTGCAGCTTGGCGACAACCGGTTCAGCCAGCGCGCTGGTGGCGATCGCGCCAGCGGCGACAGCCATGAGCACTGCGGTGAGACGGAACTTCATAGTCTTCCCCTTAAAATCGAAAATATCTCGGCCCCTCGGGCGCGCGAAAGCAGCGGTCCCGTACACCAAAAGCGCTGGAAGGCGCCCTAGGTTTTTTTTCGCAAACACGAAATATCGTCTTGGCGTTCACGAGGTGATCGCCCGGTGATCAAAAGCGGGAAATCAGCCGCCCGGCGGCACCGGAACCAGGATCTCCCCGCCCGACTCGCGGAACTTCCGCGCCATCTCGTCGAGGTTGGCGGCAAGCTCCTGCGGGGCCACGTCGTTCTGCGAACGGGCCGCCTCGCGGATGTCCTGGCTGATCTTCATCGAGCAGAACTTCGGACCGCACATCGAGCAGAAGTGGGCGGTCTTCATCGCCTCCTTCGGCAGGGTCTCGTCGTGGTACAGGCGCGCCGTCTCCGGATCGATGCCGAGGTTGAACTGGTCCTCCCAGCGGAACTCGAACCGCGCGCGGGAGATGGCGTCGTCCCAAGCCCGGGCGGTCGGATGCCCCTTGGCGAGGTCGGCGGCGTGGGCGGCGAGCTTGTAGGTCATCACGCCCACCTTCACGTCGTCCCGGTTCGGCAGCCCCAGGTGCTCCTTCGGGGTGACGTAGCAAAGCATCGCCGTGCCGAACCAGCCGATCATCGCCGCCCCGATCGCCGAGGTGATGTGGTCGTAGCCGGGCGCCACGTCCGTCGTGAGCGGGCCCAAGGTGTAGAAGGGGGCCTCGCCACAGACCTTGAGCTGCTTGTCCATGTTGGCCTTGATCTTGTGCATCGGCACGTGGCCGGGCCCTTCGATCATCACCTGCACATTGTGTTTCCAGGCGATCTGGGTGAGCTCGCCCAGCGTCTCCAACTCGCCGAACTGCGCCGCGTCGTTGGCGTCGGCGATACAGCCCGGACGCAGGCCGTCGCCAAGGCTGAACGACACGTCGTACGCCTTCATGATCTCGCAGATGTCTTCGAAGTGCTCGTAGAGGAAGTTCTCCTTATGGTGCGCCAGGCACCACTTGGCCATGATCGAGCCGCCGCGTGACACGATCCCGGTGACGCGCGAGGCGGTGAGCGGCACATAGGCCAGCCGCACGCCGGCGTGGATGGTGAAGTAGTCGACGCCCTGCTCGGCCTGTTCGATCAGGGTGTCGCGGAAGACCTCCCAGGTCAGGTCCTCGGCGACGCCGTTCACCTTTTCCAGCGCCTGGTAGATCGGCACCGTGCCGATCGGCGCGGGGCTGTTGCGGACGATCCAGTCACGGATGTTGTGGATGTTGCGGCCGGTGGACAGGTCCATGACCGTGTCGGCGCCGCAGCGGATGGACCACACCATCTTATCCACCTCGTCGGAGACGTGGGACAGGACCGCCGAGTTGCCGATGTTGGCGTTGATCTTCACCAGGAAGTTGCGGCCGATGATCATCGGCTCGAGCTCGGTGTGATTGATGTTGGCCGGGATGATGGCGCGGCCGCGGGCGATCTCGTCGCGCACGAACTCAGGCGTGCAGAAGTCCGGGATCTCGGCGCCGAAATCCTCGCCGTCGCGGATGAAGGCGTCGCCTTGCTGGCGGCGCAGGTTCTCGCGAATGGCGACGTATTCCATCTCCGGGGTGATGATCCCGCGACGGGCGTATTCGAGCTGGGTGACGTTGGCGCCGGCCTTGGCGCGGTAGACGCGGCGCGGCGCGGTGAACAGCGGCGCCAGGTGCTCGCCCTTGGCGAAGCCATTGTCCTCGGGCTTCACCTCGCGTGGGTTCTCGACGATCTCGACGTCGCCGCGGGAGACCACCCAGGGCTCGCGGGTGCGCGACAGGCCCTTGTCGATGTCGATGGTCACGGTCGGATCGGTGTAGGGCCCCGAAGGGTCGTACAGCGTCAGGGCCGGCTCATTCGCGCTCGGATGCACGGCGACTTCGCGGAACGGGACGCGGATGTCGGGCCACAGCACGCCGGGCTGATAGACCTTCTTCGATCCGGGCCGTTCGCCGGTCGGAATCGCGGCGGCTTCGAGATTTCCGGTGGGCTTGTTCATGACGCGCGGCCTCGCTCAGTCAAAAGCGGATCTGTGGCGAGGATGGAAAACGCGCTTCCTTCCCTTCGCCGGCATGACCCGGATCAGGTTCGACGGGTCGCGGGCTTACCCGCCTCTCAGCCGCTTAAGCACGGCCCCCCGAGGAGGCGCGAACGTTAAGCCCAGCGCGCCGGCGAAGCCAGCCTTTTCCGAACGAATTGCATGCCGGACCAGGCGGCGCCTTACTTGCGGAAAGGCTCAGGAGGAAACCCATGAAGCTCGCGTTCGCAGGCCTGATCGGCGCAGCCGGCGCGCTGGCGGCCTGCACCGGCTATCCGCCCCCGCCTCCGCCCGGGCCGCAGCTCGCCCCGATCGCCGCCGCAGATCCGCCGCTCGCCGACGGCTGCTTCCGCACGCGCGAGATCAACGGCCACCAGGTCGCCGACGACCACACCCTCTACATCCGGGTCGCCAACCGCGACGTCTATCGCCTGGAAATGGCGGGAAGCTGCCTGGCGGGCGCGTCCTCGTCCGATCCGCTGGTGATGCGCGAACCGCCGGGCGTCCCCTACGCCTGCCGCCCCATTGACCTCGACATCTCCATCGCCCGCGGCGGTCTCGGCATGGGCGGGGTGACGCCGACACCGTGCATCGTCCAGTCAATGACGCGGCTGACGCCGGCCGAGGTCGCGGCCCTGCCCCCGCGCCTTCGCCCCTAGAGCTGGTCGGTCCCAAAGGTGTCGCAGGCGGCCGGATCGCCGCTCTGCGCGCCGGCGCGGAACCAGCGCGTCCGCTGGGCGGAGCTGCCATGGGTGAAGCTGTCCGGCGCCACCCGGCCGCCGGTCTGTTTCTGCAGAGTGTCGTCGCCCACCGCGGCCGCCGCGCGCAGCCCGTCCTCAATGTCGCTGGGATCGAGCGCCACCTGGCCGTTCGAGACCGCGGACGCGTGCGCCGCCCAGACGCCGGCGTAGCAGTCGGCCTGAAGCTCCAGCCGGACCGAGCCGCTCTCGGCGCCGCGCGCGCCCATCCGCTGGGCGGTCTCGTCGGCGCCGAGCAGGTGCTGCACGTGGTGGCCCATCTCGTGGGCGATAACATAGGCCTTGGCCGCGTCGCCGCCGGCGCCGAACCGGCCCGCCAGCTCGTCCCAGAAGGCGAGGTCGAGATAGATCTTCCGGTCGCTCGGACAATAGAAGGGGCCCATGGCCGACTGGCCCAGGCCACAGCCGGTTCCGGTCGACTGGGTGTAGAGCACCACCGCCGCCGGCGGCCGGTAGCTGCGGTTCTCCTGGCGGAAGATCGGGGTCCAGACATCGCTGACGTTGGTCGAGACCACGTCGACGAACTGGCCCGCACTGTCGGAGACGCGCCCCTGCACGCCCTGTTGCTGCTCGACCGGCGCGCCGGCGCCGCCGACGGCGTTGAGCGTGGTCGTCGGACTGATGCCGAAGACGAAATAGCCGATCAGCGCGAGCACCACGCCGCCGACGCCCACCCCGCCAACGCCGACCGAGCCCATGCCCCGACGGTCCTCAATGCCCCCCGACTGGCGGCCGCCCTGCCAACGCATCTCGCCCTCGCTCTGTTGAAGCTCAGCCGATAACGCCGCAGACGCCGCGTCGCTCCACGAACATCACCTCAGCGGTCATTGTTCGCGGCGGCCTTCACCCGGGCGTTGGACTCCGCGAGCTTGGAGTCCGGGATGGAGGCGAGCTGGCTGGTGTCGAGCTTCGGCGAGGTCCCGCTCGGCGGCGGCGGCAGCCGGGGCGTCTGGCTTCGGGCCTGGATGTCGGCGATCGCCTGCTGGGTGCGGATCTGGGCTTCCAGCACCATCAGCTGGTTCTGCTGCAGCACCGCCTGACGTGCGAGCTGGTCCTGCTGCGCCTGCAGCTGCATGCCGCGGTGCGTGGCGTCCATGCTTTGCTGCAGCGACAGCGGCTGGGCCAGCGCCGCAGCTCCGACCGGGGCCAGGCTGGCCGCGACGAGGCTGAAAACGGTAAGCAGGCGGCCCACGAAGGACCGTGAGGCGGTGCGCATGATCGGGCTCCGTGCCCGTCTCAGATGGGAAGCCCGGGCTTTCGGCGCCAGCGCGCCGCCCGGGCTTTCGCGCCCTATTGACCGCCCTATTCGCCCAAGTCGCCGGCGGCGCTCTGGATGTAGTTGGCCTCGCCCATCGAGCTCAGCAGCTTGAGCTGGGTCTCGAGGTAGTCGATGTGGTTTTCGGTGTCGTGCAGGATCTCCTGCAGGATCTGGCGGCTGACGAAGTCCTGAGCCGCCTCGCACTCGGCGACGCCGGCGACCAGGGTGGCCCGGCCGCCGACTTCGAGCGTCAGGTCGGCGGTGAGCGCCTCGAGCACGGACTCGCCGATCGACAACTTGTGCAGGTCCTGCAGGTTGGGCAGGCCGTCCAGGAAGAGGATTCGCTTGATGAGCTTGTCAGCATGCTTCATCTCATCGATGGATTCATCGTAGATGATCTTGCCCAGCTTAACGCAGCCCCAGTTATCGAGCATGCGAGCATGCAGGAAATACTGGTTCACAGAGGTGAGCTCGTTGGTCAGCACCTCGTTCAGCCGGGCGATGATGGCCGGGTCGCCTTGCATGGCAGTCTCCTGAATTACGCGGGGAGAAACTCGACCCATCCGGCGCGGCTGGCAATAGCGAGAAAGTGACGATCAGACATCATTTCGCATTCGCCCCGCGCAGGTCATGCGCCGAGCGAACCACCGAATCTAGACGCCCGCCTACTCCGCCGCGAAGCGGAGCGTTTCCCGCGCTTCAGCGATCATGCTGCGCATGTCGCAGACGCATTTGGCGCACTTCACCGTGCAAGCGCGGGATTTGAAGATGTCGGCCGGTCGGCGCGCGCCAGCTGCGATGGCGTCGCGCACCTGGCGCTCCCGGATGCCGTTGCAGTTGCAGACGTACACGTGAACCGACCCGATTCCTGAGCGCCACAGCCGCCGAACGCGGCCTTGTTGAAAGGACTATGATGCAAGTGCGAGGCGCTCGCAATAACAAATCCTTACCCGATTGTCGCACTCAGTACGCCAGCCGCACCGTCAGCATGGCCGAGCGCGGCGCGCCGGGCACGTTGAGGTTCGGGCTCGTGCCGTGGGCCGAGACGATGTAGCCCTCGTCAGTGACATTGTAGACGTTCAGCTGCCAGGTGACCGCGCCGACCCGCTTCCAGGCCATCAGGTCCAGGGTCACATAGCTCGGCAGGACCACGGTGTTGCCCGGATTGGCGAACCGGTCGCCGACGTAGGACACGCCGCCGCCCAGGCCGAAGCGGTCGCCGAAGCCCTTGCTGAGCCAGAGGTTGGCGCTGGTTTTCGGGGTGAGAGTCGCACGCTTGCCCTGCACCGGCTGGCCGGCGTCGCGGGCGAGCGAGCGGACGACCTTGGCGTCCATGTAGGCGTAGCTCGCCACGCCGCGCCAGCCGTCGCCGAGATCCAGGGCGCCGCTGAGCTCCAGGCCGCGGGTGCGCTGCTCGCCGATCGGGATCAGGGTCAGGGTGACGGGATCGGTCGACTTGATGCCCGTCCGCGTCAGCTCGAAGAGCGAGGCGGTCGCGTGCAGCTTGCCGCCAAGCAGGCTCCACTTGGCGCCGACCTCCTTGTTGGTGGTCTCCTCCGGCTCGATGTCGACGTTATTGGTCGCCACGGCGAATGCTTCGCCCGAGGGCTGGAAGCTGCGGCTCCAGGACGCGTAGTAGGAGTGACCTTCGGCCGGCTGCCAGACCAGGCCCGCCCGGGGACTCCAGGCGGTGTCGGTGCGGGCGAGATCCATCTGGCCCGCGAGGCGCTGGTCGGTCTTCTGGCGGAAACGGTCGTAGCGCACGCCGACCAGGGCCTTCCAGTGCTCGCCGAACGACAGCAGGTCCTGCACATAGGCCGCGGTCCCGTCGAAGCGGCCGAGCGTGCTGGCCGACGGCGCGCCGGCGATGGCCAGCGGCAGCACCGGCCCCACCGGATTGAAGAGATCCACGGTGGCTATGCCGGTGCGCGAATAGGTCACCGCCTCCTTGGTCTGGGACGACAGCTCCAGCCCGTAGAGCAGCTGATGGCGCGCGATGAAGACGACGTCGTGGGTCAGCTCCAGCTGGTTGCTCCAGCCATGCTCGTCGCGCTGGACGTTGGAGCGGTTCAGGCTGACCGTCTGCGCCGCCTCGTTGACGGAACCCGGCAGCGTGCTGTTGCGGTCGAGCTGGTACTCGTAATAGCGCAGGCCGTTGCGCAGGGAGAGGCTGTCGCTGAACCTGTGCTCCAGCACCGCCGCGCTCGACCAGACTTCCGAGCGGACGAAGTCCACCTTCCGGGCGTTGGCCGCGCCGTAGTAGGTCGAGGGCTCCACCTCGACCGGCCGGCCGCGATAGGCCGGGATCCCCAGATCCATCACCCGGCGGTCGTAGACATAGTCGCCCTGCAACAGCAGGCGCGTCTCCGCCGTCGGCGCATAAGCCACCGAACTCCCCAGCGCCTTGCGGTCGAGAAACTGCTGGTCGCGATAGCCGTCGGCGCCTTCGATCGCGCCGGTCAGCCGTCCGGAGACCGACGGCAGGAGGCCCGTGCGCGCCAGGTCGAACTCCAGCCGTTTGTCGTCGAAGCCGCCGTAGCTGAGCGCCAGTCCGGTCAGGTTCCCGCCCGGCTTCTTGGTGACGCGGTTGACCAGCCCGCCGGACGAGCCGCGCCCGTAGAGCACCGAGGCGGGACCTTTCAGCACCTCCACCTGCTCGACGTTCGACAGGTCGCGGAAATAGAGGGCGTCGTCGCGGAAGCCGTCGACGAACTGGTCGGCGATGGCGGTGAAGCCGCGGATCGAAACCTGGTCGCGCTGGCCGTCGCCGGAGGCCAGACCCACGCCGGGCACATTGCGCAGCACGTCCTGCAGCGACAGCGCCCGCTGCGCCTGGATCATCGCGCCCGACACCACGTCGACCGTCTGCGGGATGTCCTCCAGCGGGGCGGCGATCTTGGTGGCCGTGGTGACGGTCTCCACCGTGTAGCCGCGCCGCTGCCCCATCACCTGCAGTTCAGAGACCGCATTGGTCGCCTCCTCCGCCATCGCGACCACCGGCGCAAAGGCGGCCGTGGCCAGGAGCAGAAGCTGGAAGCGACGCATGAGAACCCCTCGTTTTGCAATTGCGAGGCGTTCTCATTTCAGGGCGCGATGTTGTCAAGCCGAAACGATCTTGCGACGCAGTCGCAATCTCGGGCGCGATGCGAAATGGCGAAAAGCCATCGTCTAGGAGGCTTCGTAGAGGCCCAGTTCAGTCAGAAAGCCGCCCTGGGCGCCTCGGGTCGAGTCCCCCAGCGTTATCTTGACATGACGGGCCGTCGTCTTCGGGAGTTCGAAGTACTGCCAGCCGCCCGTCGCAATGATTTTCAGATCCTGAGGCTTGACCGTTCCAACGATGCGGAACGGCCCGCTCGGCGTGTCGCCTGCAGCGATTTCGATCGACGCAGGCGTGTCGCCGGCTTCGAGAACAAGATAGCCAAAGCGATTGAAGGTCGCCGGTGCGTCATCCTTGAAGCCAAAGACCGCGCCCATTCGCGAAAGAACCAGGTTGGAATTTGTTACATCGCCATCATTGGCGACGGACCATCCGTCAGACGGACTGGCGATCAGGTTTCCGCCCTGATCGACCGCAAGCAGGTTGGGTCCTGGCGCCGAAGCTGGAAGGGCGGCCAGCTCAGGCTTGGCCGCCGTCGCCGGCGGAACTGGGGCGGATGCGTGCTCTTCGGCGACCGCCTGGTCCGTCGTCGGGCGGCCTCCGCCGCCATGCAAGAGGCCGGCCTGGTGCAGACCGACGATCAATCCGGTGATCGCCGTCAGGATGCCCGCGACCGCCGTCAGCAGACCCGGAAGCGTCCGCCACCACGAGCCGTGCGGCTCGGCGCTATCGCCCATGCGATCACTCCCCTGAGGCAAGGGATAGGTTCAACGCACGATTGTAGCCTTCGGCGGAAACAGCGGCTAGCTGCGGCGAGCGTCCGCAGGCCCGTTACGACCTCTGCGCCCACAAACCGTTCCCTTTGGCTCGCAGTGCGAACCCATCTTGGGGAATGCAACGCCAGACCGCCCGTAACGCCTAAGGGGGTTCGGCACGTGTTGCGCTCGCTTTTCCAAGCGTTCTGAGTGGTGCCCCCGGTCGGGCTCGAACCGACACTCCTCTCGGAACCGGATTTTGAGTCCGGCGCGTCTACCAATTCCACCACAGGGGCCGCGCCCGTTGGTTACACTGGCCGGCCTTGCGCGCGCAACACGCCAACGCAGGTCAGGGCCGCCATGTCGCCGGCCAAGACGCAAATTTTCGGCCGGTCAAATCGGCGGCGGAACGCGGGCTTAGAGTGGCTCGGCTCTTGTATTTCCGCCACGTTGAACGTAACTGATAATCAATCGCAAAGTACCGCCAGGTGCGCCTCAAATGCACGACATGCTCGCCGAACCGATCGCAGCCGCCGCCGCCGCCCAGGCGGGGACTGACGGGGCCGTCCGACCCTTGAGCCAGGCGCGACCGGGCGACGTCGGCGTCATCGTCGACGTCCGGGCCGAGACCCATCCGGGCGACCACGGCGTCGGCGTCGAGGAATTGCAGCGCCGGCTTCTGGAGTTCGGATTCGTCGAAGGCGCCGAGATCGAGGTGCTGCACGAAGGCGCCATTCGCCACGATCCCATCGCCGTGCGCGTGGACGACATGCGCGTGGCGCTGCGCCGCCGCGACGCGGAAGAGATCTGGGTGAAGTTCGAACCGCGCGATCCGGGCGTCCGCCGACATTCATGAGCGTCGCCGTCGAGACCCTTACCTCCGCCGCCCGCGTCGCCCTGGTCGGCAATCCGAATTCCGGCAAGACGGCGCTGTTCAACGCCCTGACCGGCAGCCGGCAGAAGGTCGCCAACTACGCCGGCGTCACCGTCGAGCGGAAGGAAGGCCAGCTGAAGACCGCCTCCGGCCGCACCCTTTCGGTGCTCGACCTGCCGGGCACCTATTCCCTGCGCGCCCGCAGCCCCGACGAGGCGGTGACCCGCGACGCCGTGCTGGGCCGTTTGGCCGGAGAGAAGACTCCGGACGTTCTGGTCTGCGTCGCCGACGCCACCAACCTGCGCCTGGTGCTGCGGCTGATCCTGGAGCTGAAGGCCGTCGGCCGGCCGATGGTGCTGGCGCTTAACATGTACGACATCGCCCAGCGCCAGGGCCTGCGGATCGACCTCGAGGGCCTGCAGCGCGAGCTGGGCTGTCCGATCGTCACCACCGTCGCCACCCGCAAGCGCGGCATCGACGAGCTGGTCGCCAAGGTCGACGAGACGATCCTGGCCAACGCCCTGGCCACGGAGAACCTCTGGCGCGAGCCGAACGCGACGGAGATCCGCCAGGCGCACCGCGAAGCCCAGCGCATCCTGAAGACCTACGTCCGCCCGCCTGAGCGGCCGGACACCTTCACCGCCAAGATCGACGCGGTCCTGCTGCATCCGGTGGCCGGGCTGGTGATCCTGCTGGGCCTGTTGTTCCTGATGTTCCAGGCGGTGTTCACCTGGGCGACGCCAGCCCTGGACCTGATCAACGCCGCCTTCGAAGCCCTGGGCGGCCTGGTGGCGCGCGAGCTGCCGCCCGGCCTGCTGAACAGCTTCCTCACCGACGGGGTGATCGCAGGCGTCGGCAGCGTGCTGGTCTTCCTGCCGCAGATCCTGGTGCTCTTCCTCTTCATCATCCTGCTGGAAGACTTCGGCTACATGGCCCGGGCCGCCTTCCTGATGGACCGGATCATGGGCGGCGCCGGGCTGCACGGGCGCGCCTTCATCCCCCTGCTCTCGTCCTTCGCCTGCGCCATCCCCGGCGTCATGGCGACACGGGTGATCGACAACAAGCGCGACCGGCTGACCACCATACTGGTGGCGCCGCTGATGACCTGTTCGGCGCGCATCCCGGTCTACACCCTGATCATCTCGGCATTCATTCCGAACCGCCAGGTCTTCGGCGTCCTGAGCCTGCAGGGCCTGGTGATGTTCAGCCTCTATGCGGCGGGCATCTTCAGCGCGCTGGCCATCTCCTTCCTGACGCGACGCCTCTTCTGGCGCGGCGCGGTGGAGCCCTTCCTGATGGAGCTGCCGACCTACAAGCTGCCGGATCCGGAGAACGTCGCGCGCAACCTGATGCTGCGCGGCAAGATCTTCATCGAGCGCGCCGGCCGCATCATCTTCCCGCTGATGATCATCATCTGGTTCCTCTCGTCCTTCCCTGGCGCGCCGGCGGGGGCGACGGAGCCGGCGATCAACTATTCGATCGCCGGGCGGCTGGGACACCTGCTGCAGCCGCTGCTCGCGCCGATCGGCTTCAACTGGCAGATGACCGTGGCCCTGATCCCCGGCTTCGCCGCCCGCGAGGTCGCCGTCGCGGCGCTCGGCACCGTCTATGCGATCGGCAACGCCGACGACGCGCCCGGCACGCTCGCCACGATGCTGTCCCACCACTGGTCGATCGCCACCGGGCTCTCGTTCCTCGCCTGGTACGTCTTCGCCCCGCAGTGCGCCTCGACGCTGGGCGTGGTGAAGCGCGAGACCAACTCCTGGCGCTGGCCGATCATCATGCTGGTCTACATGACCGCACTGGCCTACGTGGCGTCGCTGATCGTCTACCGCGTGGCCGTCGCCGTAGGCCTCGGCTAGGGCGCCGGGGCCCAGTCGGGACCGGCCCCATCGGCGCTCCGCCACGTTTTCGCCACTAAACCAGAGCGGGCGTTAACCTCTTATTCAACCGAACTTTTAACGGTCCGAAAACCTGCTGGCCCCATGGTTCTTTTGCCATGTCAAAGAACCTGGAATTCGCATCCGACGCTCCCCCTGGCAAAAAGCCGGCGCGAGCCAATCAAACCCTCGCCAAGCGTGTGCGGGACGTCCTCCTGTCGCTCGGCGGCGAAGCGCACCGAGGGATGGTGATCGAGCAGGTGGCCCGATCTCTCGGCCATGACGTTCGCCAGATCCCGGAGGAGCTGCAGACCGCGCTCATCCATACCTTCGAGGAGAACTGGCGAGACGAGCGACGGCGCGCGGCGCTGGGCTTCCACCTGCCGTTCGGCGAGGGGTCGCACCGGTGGAGCGTGCGCCGCTTCGAAGGCGCCTCGATCCACTGATCCTCTCTGCTGGGCGGATCAGCCGATCGGCGGGGGCTGGCCTTCGCCGGCGAGAGCGGTTGCGGCCGACTGCAGCCGCAGCAGCAGGCGACGCATCATGCTCACCTCTTCCGGCGACAGGCCGGCGATCAGCGCCGCCTCGTAGGCGAGCGCCAGGGGCGCGATTTCCGCATAGAGGCGCCGACCTTCCGGCGTCAGCGTCAGCACATGCGAGCGGCCGTCGGCGTGATGCTCCGAACGGTCGATCAGCCGCCGGCCGGCCAGGCCTTGCGCGGCGCGGCTGACCGTCACCTTGTCCATGAAGGTGCGGGTGACGATCTGGCCCTGGGTCGTCCCGCCCTCCTCCGCCAGCACGGCGATCAGCCGCCATTGCGGAATCGTCAGGCCGAAACGGTCCTGGTAGGCGCGCGCGATCAGGCTGGAGACAGCGTTGGACGCCACCGACAGCCGGTAGGGAAGATAGGAGCTGAGCCTGAGGCCGGGCTCGCCGTCATCGGCGCTCATCGGCTCGCCGCCTCCTGCTCGCCCGCCACTTGCTGCTCGATCGCCCCGAAGATGCTGCGCCGCCGCTCGTCGCGCATTTCGATCCGGACGATATCGCCCGCCTTCAGAAAGGCGGTGTTCGGCGCGCCCAGCTGGAGGGTCTCGACCGTGCGCAGCTCAGCCAGGCAGGAATAGCCCGCGCCGCCGTCCGCGATCGGCCGGCCCGGTCCGCCGTCGGGACCGCGGTTGGAGACCGTGCCGGAACCGATGATGGTCCCCGCCCCCAGCTTCCGCGTCCGGGCGGCGTGGGCGATCAGCCGTCCGAAGCCGAAGGTCATGTCGACCCCCGCATCGGCTTCCCCCAAGGGCTTGCCGTTCAACTCAACCTCCAGTGCGCCGCACAACCTTCCGTCGCGCCACCCTTGCAGCGAGTCCGGCGAGACCGCCACCGGGGAGAAGGCCGATGCGGGCTTGGACTGAAAAAAGCCGAAGCCCTTGGCGATCTCGCCCGGAATCAGGCTTCGCAACGAGACGTCGTTGCAAAGCATCACCAGGCGGATCGCGTCCAGCGCCGCCTGTTCGCTCGCGCCCTGGGGCACGTCGCCGGTGATCACCGCGACCTCGGCCTCGAGGTCCAGCCCCCAGCGTTCGTCAGCAAAAGGGATCGGGTCCCGCGGCCCCAGGAAGCTGTCGGAGCCGCCCTGGTACATCAAGGGATCGGTCCAGAAGCTCTCGGGCATCTCCGCCCCGCGCGCCTGCCGCACCAGGGCCACGTGGTTCACATAGGCTGAGCCGTCCGCCCACTGGTAGGCCCGCGGCAGCGGGCTTTCGGCGTCGTGCTCATGGAAACGTTCGCGCGGCACGCCGCCGTGCTCCAGGGTCTCGGCAAACGCCCGCAGCATCGGCTCGCAGCGTTCCCAGTCGTCGAGCGCGGCCTGCAGGGTGGAGGCGATCGCGTCGGCCGGCGCGTACCAGGCCAGGTCGTTGGAGACCACCACCAGCCGCCCGTCGCGACCGCCTTTCAGAGACGCCAGTTTCATTGGGGTTCCTCTCCCGGATCTTGTTCTACGCAGCTGCGCTGCTTGCCGTGGCGGACGAGCGCCGCCCTTCAGAATGTTTCAGGCGCCGGTGCGCAGAATGAGGCCGGTCAATCTGACGCCCGCCTCGTAGACGGTCGGCGGAAAGACGACGATCTCGACCTGGATATCGCCGCCGGCCTCACTCTCCCAGAGGTAGTTGCGCTCGAAGCAGACCTCGCGGCCGGCCGGCGTGAAGCCCTCGAAGGTGTCGCCCCAGGGCGTGTGGCCGGAGAGGTCGCGCCAGGCGAGCGTGCAGGCCCGCTGCAGCTCGTCTTCGGCGGCGGCGCGCAGATCCTCCTCCATCGGAAAAAGGGGCTCGCTCATGGCGCCTTCCAGCTGTCGACGTAGTCCGCGGTCTCGACGGCGGCGCCGGCCTCGCCGACCTCCAGCGGATCGCGCGCGTCGATCATGACGGCGTATTCGTCGGTGGCGGGCTTGGCCTGGACCAGCATGTTCTTCAGCGCCTTGGGATGCGGGCCATGGGTGAACCCCGACGGGTGGAAGGTCATCATGCCCGCTTCGATGTGGTCGCGGCTGAAGAAGTCGCCGGCATGGTAGAACAGCACCTCGTCGTAATCGTCGTTGTTGTGGAAGAAGGGCACCTTCAGCGCGCCGGGATCGGTCTCGAACGGCCGCGGCGCGAAGGTGCAGACGACGAACCGATCGGACACGAAGGTCGTGTGGACGCTCGGCGGCAGGTGGTAGCGGTGGCTGGAGACCGGCCGCAGATCTCGCACGTTGAGCCGCACCGGGGCGAGGTCGCCGTGCCAGCCCACAGCGTCCAGCGGATTGTAGGGATAGGTCACCACCGAGACCTGGCCGCGCTTCTTGATCTCCACCGAGACCTCGCCGGGCGTCGCCGCCTGATCGGCGAACGCCCCGTCCAGCGCCGGCGTCTCCAGCATGGCCGGGTCGAACAGGGCGTGGCCGCCCAGGAGGCCGCGGTCGGGCAGGCCGAAATGGCTGTTGGTCGCCTCGATCATCAGCATCGACGTCGGCTGGGCGGGGACCAGCCGCCACAGAGTTCCGCGCGGCAGATAGAGATAGTCGCCGGCGGCGTAGGACAGCCGGCCGTAGTCGCAGAAGAGGTCGCCCGCGCCCTCGTGCACGAACAGCAGCTGGTCGCCGTCGGCGTTGCGGGCGAGCGCCGGCATGGGCTGGGCGAGCTTCCAGAAGCGGATCTCGACGGCCGGATTGTAGAGCACGCGGCCCGCCGTCCAGGGCGTCGGCTCCGCCGCGTTCAGCCGGGCGAGGTCGAAGGCCCGCGGCCGCAGCGGACCTTCGAACTTCGTCCAGCCGGTCGGTGGGCGCGGATGATGGATGAAGGCGGCCGGGCCGAAGAAGCCTTCCTTGGAGATCTCCCGCTCATAGGTCCCTTCCGGCAGGTCGGCATGGGCCTGGCGGGAGTGGCGCCCCTGAGCGCCGCGGACCGGGATCCAGTTGCGCTTCGCCATCATGGATCGTCCTTGTAGAGGCCCACGACCAGCGGCTGGGCGTCGCTGAGCCGCGCGCGGTACATGCCCGAGGTGTTGAAGCTCCAGGCCATCTGGCCGTCGGGCGCGACCGCGATGACCCCGCCGTCGCCGCCCATGGCGGTGAGCTCCTGCTGCACCACCTGGTCCACGGCGGCCTGCAGGGAGAGACCCTTGTACTCCACCAGGGCGCAGATCTCGCGGGCGACGGTCAGGCGGATGAAGTACTCGCCGGTCCCGGTGGCCGAGACGGCGCAGGACCGGTTCGACGCATAGGTCCCGGCGCCGATGATCGGGCTGTCGCCGACCCGCCCCCAGCGCTTGGCGGTGGTCCCGCCGGTGGAGGTTCCGGCGGCGACGTCGCCGTGGCGGTCCAGCGCCACCACGCCGACCGTGCCGTGCTTGCCTTCATCATGGGCCAGCGCCGCGGCCGGGTCAGGGGTCAGGGCTGCGCCCGCCGGCCGGGGCGGGATCGGCAGCCCCCCGGCCGTCAGGGCCTTCTCCAGCGAACGCCAGCGGCGTTCGGTGAAGAACCAGGCGGGATCGACCTGCTCCAGATGCTGGGTGGCGGCGAAGGCGTCGGCGCCCTCGCCGATCAGGAAGACGTGGGGCGAGCGTTCCATCACCGCACGGGCCAGCGAGATCGGATGGCGGGTCCGCGTGACGCCCGCCACCGCCCCGGCCCTCATCGCGCGCCCCTCCATCAGCGAAGCGTCAAGCTCGTTCCTGCCGTCCGCCGTGAAGACGGCTCCGCGGCCGGCGTTGAACAGCGGATCATCCTCGAGGAGACCGATGGCCGTCTCAATGGCGTCCAGCGCCGAGCCTTCGCGCCTCAGCACGGCCGCCCCCGCCTCCGCCGCCCGGCCCAGGGCCGCGCGATAGGCCGCCTCCTGCTCCGGCTTCAGGCCGCCGCGCTCGATCACGCCCGCGCCTCCATGCACGACGATCGCCCACTTCGGGGCGGGAGCAGCGGCGGAAGGCTGGGACATGAACAGGCTCAGGAGGAGGAGGGAAAGGGCGATGGACAGACCGCATAGGCCGCGAACGCCCCCTCCGTCTCGCGCGGGCGGCGCGATCCGCCTCCCCCGCGCCGCGGTGGAGAATCTGAGCGCAAAGATGCTCCCCTGTGAAGCGGGGGCGCTGTCAGCGAAGCTGACTGAGGGGGCGTTCGGCGCCCCTCCGCCAGCACACGCCGCCGAATCGATCACGGTTCAAACCTTCCCCGGCAACACCCCACGGCGCACCTGGTCGAGCTCGATGGATTCGAACAGGGCTTTGAAATTACCCTCGCCGAAGCCCTCATTGCCCTTGCGCTGGATGATCTCGAAGAAGATCGGGCCGATCATGTTCTCGGAGAAGATCTGCAGCAGCAGCCCCTGGCCCTCGGTCGGCGCGCCGTCGACCAGGATCCGGTCGGCCTGCAGCCTCTGCAGGTCCTCGCCGTGGCCGGGCACCCGGGCCTCGAGCTGCTCGTAATAGGTCTCCGGCGTGTCCTGGAAGCGGACGCCGCGCTCGCGCATGGCCTCCACCGCGTGGAAGATGTCGGGCGTGCCGAGCGCCACGTGCTGGATCCCTTCGCCGTGATAGTCGCGCAGGAACTCCTCGATCTGCGAACGGTCGTCCTGGCTCTCGTTCAGCGGGATGCGGATCTTGCCGCAGGGGCTGGTCATGGCCTTGGAGAAGAGGCCGGTCTGCTGGCCCTCGATGTCGAAGTAGCGGATCTGGCGGAAGTTGAAGATCCGCTCGTAAAAACCGGCCCACTTGTCCATGGCCCCGCGGAAGACGTTGTGGGTCAGGTGGTCGATGTAGGTCAGGCCCACCGAGTTGGCGGCCGCCTGCTCCGCCGCGCCGGGAATCGCCACGAAGTCGATGTCGTAGATCTCCTGCGCTCCATAGCGGTCGACCAGATAGAGGTTGGAGCCGCCGATCCCCTCGATCGCCGGGATGTTCAGCTCCATCGGTCCGACGGGGCCGCTGACCGGCCTGGCCCCGCGCTCGACGGCGAGCTTCAGGGCGAGGCCCGCGTCGCGCACCCGAAAGGCCATGGCGTTGGCCGAGGGGCCGTGGGCGCGCCGGAACTCCGCCGGCTGGCCGGAGGGCTCCATGTTGAGGATGAAGTTGATGTCGCCCTGGCGGAAACGCAGCACGTCCTTGGAGCGGTGGCGCGCCACGGCGGTGAAGCCCATCAGCTCGAGCAGGCCCTTCAGCCGGTCCGGCTCCGGCGAGGTGAACTCCACGAATTCGAAGCCGTCGGTGCCCAACGGGTTGTCGAACAGCTCCGTCGCCTGGATCGGGGTCTCGGCGCCCATTCGTCGCGCTCCTTGCCTGGATAATTCGTATCAAAAGTAACTACCTAGCGCCAAGCGAGACAAGTCCCTTCGCGCCTGCTAGCTGAACGCTCAACTCCGTCATTCCGGGCCGTCGATGCTTCGCAAACTCTACGACTGGGTCATCAACCTGGCCGGTTCCCGTCGCGCCCCCGCCGCGCTCGCCGTGGTCTCCTTCGCGGAGAGTTCCTTCTTTCCGATTCCGCCGGACGTGATGCTCGCGCCCATGGTGCTGGCGAGACCCCAGCGGGCCTTCGTCTATGCCGGGATCTGCACGGTGGCGTCGGTGCTCGGCGGCCTGCTCGGCTACGCCATCGGCGTCTTCCTGGAGCCGGTCGGCCACACCATCCTGGCTCTCTTCGGCCACCCGCAGGGGCAGGCGGAATTCCATGAGTGGTTCTCAAAGTGGGGCGTCTGGATCATCCTCGTCAAAGGGCTGACGCCGATCCCCTACAAGCTGGTGACCATCACCGCCGGCCTGGCGCGCTTCGACCTCTTCACCTTCATCTGGGCCTCGATCGTGACTCGCGGCGCCCGGTTCTTCCTGTCGGCGATCCTGCTCAAATACTTCGGTCCGGCGATCCGCGCCGAGGTGGAGCGCCGGCTGGGCCTGTACACCGCCATCTTCGTCGTTCTGCTGATCGGCGTCGTGGTGGTGCTGAAGGTCCTTTAGATCGGCGTGACGGCGACGATGAAGGTGTTTGGCTGAGGCGCGCTTTCGGGCCATATCGACGCCGATGATGACCGAGGTGCTGCGTCCCTTTCTCGATCGCTGGCGGCTGTGCGCGCTCGCCGTTTCGGCCGCCATGCTGGCGATCGCGCACGCCTTCGAAAGCTTCGGCGGCCTGGCCCCCTGCACGCTCTGCCTGCGCCAGCGCGAGGTCTATTGGTGGGTCGGCGGACTGGCGCTGGTCTTCATGGTGATCGTCCGGCTGCCGGGCGGCCCCCGCGTTCGCCAGGCGACCTGCTGGATCCTGGCCCTGGGCTTCCTGATCGGCGCCGGCGTCGCGGTCTATCACGCCGGCGCCGAGTGGAAGTTCTGGGCCGGGCCGACGACCTGCGCCAGCGTGGGCGGGGCCGGCGTCAACGCCCAGGCCATGTCCGCCTTGCTCGAGGGCGGCAAGATCCGCGGGCCCTCCTGCGACGAGGCCCCCTGGGTCTTCCTGGGACTCTCGATGGCCGGCTGGAACGCGCTGGTCTCCCTGGGCCTGGCGGCCTTGAGCGTCGCCGCCGCCTTGCGTGAAAGGTCCAAGCGATGAGCGACAGGCCCATCCCCCGGCCCGGCGAAGGCAGCCTGGCGGCCCGCCTCGCCGAGATCCTGCGCGTCGACCATGCCGGCGAGCTCGGCGCCGTCGCCATCTACCGCGGCCAGCGCGCCGTGCTGGGCGAGGCCCGCGGCCAGGCGCGGATCGCCGGCCAGCTGGCCGAGATGGAGGCGCAGGAGGCTTTGCATCTGGCGCGGTTCGACCAGCTGGTCGCCGAGCGCCACGTGCGGCCGACCGCCCTTGCGCTGGTCTGGCGGCTCGCCGGCTTCGCGCTCGGCGCCGGCACCGCCCTGCTCGGCCCCAGGGCGGCCCACGCCTGCACCGAAGCGGTCGAGACGGTCATCGAGCAGCACTACGCCAGCCAGATCGAAGAGCTTTCCAAGCTCGAGCCGGAGCTGGCGGCCGAGCTGTCGACCTTCCGCGACGAAGAGATCTCCCACCGCGACCAGGCGGTGGAGGAAGGCGCCCGCGAGGCGCCCGGCTACCGACTGCTGTCGGCGGTGATCGGCGCCGGCTGCCGCGCGGCGATCCGGATCAGCGAAAAAATCTAGCCGTCGCCCGGCGGGTGATCGACACCGGGCGCGGAATCGGCCGCATCTGCGCAGCAGACGCGCGGACACCGTCGCGACGCCGGACCATATGCGGTTGCGACGCCACGGCGAAATACAGCTTCCGCGGACTCGCACTGGCACAGGAGTTCTGCTTTTGTTCACGTCTCGGAGGCGCAGCATGGCGGACGGAACTTCTTGGCGGACGACCGGCCGGCCGGATGCGCCGGCGCGGCTCGGCCACGCGCAGGCGGGACGCGCGACGCTCTGGGCGCTGTGCGGCTGCGGCGAGAAGGCGGTGCTCGATCCCGCGCCCTGGCTCGGCCAGGGTCTATCGCGCCATCCGTTGACCGCCCTGGAGGAGCGCCTGCGCTGCGGCTGCGGCGCCCGCCAGGCCAGGCTGGAGATCCGCGGCCTGGCCGAAGCCCCGCAGGGCCCCGCCGGCGCGATCTTCATCTTCCGCTGAGAGCGCGGCCGAACGGACCCATGCCTTAGGTTGGCGACGCCAACTCCGCAGTGGACAAGAATGCGGCGCCGTTGATCGCTGAGCGCCACACCGTTAGCGTGTCCGCAAATTCCCGAAGGGCCGTTCAGATGCGCAGATCCACCATTTCCGTCGCCGCCGGCCTGCTCGCCGCGGCGATCGCCGCCACCCCGGCGGCCGCCCAGTACGGCATGGACAAGAAGGGGCCGAAGAACGCCGCCACGCCGGAACTGCCGCACTGTGACCGCCCGCTCGGACGGGCCGCGATCCAGGAGCCGGAGAACCGCTGGTGGACCGAGCTCGGCCTCTCCAATCCGGAGTCGCTGCTGAAGCTGTTCGCCGCCCGCTCCAACTGCCTGCGGATCGTCGACCGCAACGGCGGGCTGGCCATGCGCAACCTGGAGAAGGATCTGGGCGCCTCGGGCGACCTGCGGCGCGGCTCGAACATCGGGCGCGGCCAGGTCGCGGCGGCCGACTTCTTCATCATCCCGGACATCGCCAATTCGAACTCCAACTCCGGCGGCAACAACATCGGCGCCATCGCCGGGGCCTTCGGCAACCGACTGGGCGGCTTCGGCGCGCTCGCCGGCGGCATCCGCACCAAGAAGTCCGAAGCCCAGGCGCTGATTACCCTGGTCGACGCACGCACCACCGAGCAGCTCTATGTGGCCGAGGGCGTGTCCCAGAAGACCGACATCGGCTTCCAGCTGGGCGGCGGCGGCGGCGGCTGGAGCGGTTTCGCGGCGGCGGCCGGCGGCGGCTATTCCAACACCGAAATCGGCAAGGTCATCACCGCGGCCTACTTCAACGCCTTCACCGACCTGGTGCACTACCTGCAACGCGACGCGCCGACCGGCGAACAGGTCAAACAGGCCGCGGGCATGCAGGCCTATACGGCGACCAGGTCCGTGGCCCTGCGCAGGAGCGCCTCGCCCCAGGCCGCGGCGGTGCGGACCTTCGAGGTGGGCGACCTCGTCTATCCGACCGGCCAGAAGAACGGCATCTGGTGGGAAGCCGACGACGAGAACGGCAACCGTGGCTGGGTGACCTCCACGGCCATCAGCCCGCGCTGAGGCGGCGGTCGGCGGATCGCGCTTCGCGCGGCACGTCAGCCAGTTGCAACCTGGGCGAGCGCTGCGCGTTCCACTGACCAGCGTCCCACAGGTTCAGCGCCCATGCCTACGCCCGTCGCCGGAGCGGAGATCAGCCGTCTTCTGACCGATCCGCTTGTCGATGACTCTGACGGGCCCGGCCAGATCGAGGCGCTGCTGGCGGAGGCGCCCCGGATCCGCGACGTCGCCCGCCAGACCGCCTTGACCGAGCGCTTCCTGGCCCCGGCCCTGGCCGGGCTGGAGGCCCTGTTCCAGGCTCTGCGCGCCGAGGTCGACGCCAGCCTGCAGGTCCAGCAGCCATCCGTCGCCGGCAAGCCCTACCCGCTCGGCCAATGCATGCGGATCACCACCGCGGTTCAGCGGCGACTGGGAGCGGTCGACGCCGCCGGCCTGTCTCCGCAGGCCGCACGCGGCCACAGGGCCCTCACCGTCTTCGCGCGCGCCGGCGGGACGATCCACCGGGCCTGGGGCGATCTGCGCGGCGAGTATTTCCAGAACGCCCTGCTGATCGGCGCCCTCTATGTCGACGTCGCCAACGACACGGTCGTCCCGACCAAGCCGAAGGTGGAGATCCGGCCCTTCGCCCAGGCCGGCTTCTCGCCGATCGCCGATCACAGGCACTATGGCCGGATCGCTGAGCGCTACTGGGGGGACCGGATCTTCCCGAACCACCTGTTGCCGGCTTTAGCGCCCTATCTGCCGCTGATCCAACTCGGGCCCACGGGCCGCGTCAGCCTGGGCCCGACGACCAGCTACATGCTCGGTTTGACGCTCTCGGGCCGATTCGCGCCCAGCGAAGAGGCGCTGAACGCCCCGCCCCTACCCGGCGCCCTGTTCGGCGCGCTGGCGGCGGCGCTGAACGGGCGCGGCTGGACGCTGCCGCAGGACGCGCTCGAGGGGCGCGCCGAAGCGCTGGCCGCTTGCGAACGCTATCGCGCCGAGGGCCGCCATCATTCGATGACGTCGCTCGGCAGGGCGTTGCTGGCCGCGAACAAGGCCAACGGACGGCTCCTGGCTCTGACGATCGCCGACGGCGACGGCGACGCGGCGGCAGGTCGCCTCGCCCCATGGTCACGCAATGGGCCGACGCCGATACATAGGCTGTCGCCGTCCCCAACATAGAGGCCCCTCCGCGTCACCACGCCACAGCTTGACTACAGGTTCTCAAATGACACATCACCGCGACCGCAGCCAGACTACGGTATTTTAGTATTAAAAATAGGGCTGCAAATGAAACTTAACACTATTACTGTTACTGTGCTTGCGGCTCTTTCCGTCAGCGCGTGCGCCACGCGCGCGAACTCCGTCGCGCCGACCTCGATCTCAGCAAACGAATATAGCAACCTCGGCTGCCAGGAAGCGCGCGCGGAACTGCACACCGCGCAAGCGAAGGTGTTCGCGCTCTCGCGGCGCCAGAATAACGCGGCGACCGCTGACGCCGCCTCTGTGTTCCTCTTCCTCCTGCCGCTTGGGTCTGTATTCGGTGCGGATGTCTCAGGCGAACTCGCGCAAGCCAAAGGCGAAAGTCTCGCCCTGCAACGTCGGACGGCGCTAGCTTGTAGCGCCCAAAGCGCAGCAGCGCCCGCAACACCGCTCACGTCCGCTACGCCCGTCCAACAGATGGTTTACAGTAGCGCGGTTAATGCGATGGTGCCGGTAGCGCCAGCGTCGAGGTAGCTGTTCCTCACACCCAAGCACGTCAGCGTCGCCCTGGCGCAGAGCGCCAGCGGCGATGCCGAGTTCCTGGGGAGGCGTGCGGGGACGCCTAAGCCTCCAGCTCGATGTCCCAGTAGAGATAGTCGAGCCAGCTTTCGTGAAGGTGGTGCGGCGGGAAGCGGCGGCCGCGATCCTGCAGTTCGAAGGCGGTCGGCCGGCGCGGCCGATTGCGCGGATGCATGCCCGCGTCGTGCGGCATGCGGCCGCCCTTGGTCAGATTGCAGCGGGCGCAGGCGGTGACGATGTTTTCCCAGGTCGTGCGGCCGCCGCGCGAGCGCGGGATGACATGGTCGAACGTCAGGTCCTCTCCCGTCGAGCAGTACTGGCAGGAGAAGGCGTCGCGCAGGAAGAGGTTGAAGCGGGTGAAGGCCGGCGGCCGGTCCTGGGCCACGTAGTGCTTCAGCGACACCACGCTCGGCAGCTTCATTTCGAAGGAGGGGGAGTGGACCACCTGATCGTAGGTGGAGATCACATCGACGCGGTCGAGGAAAACCGCCTTGATCACGTCCTGCCACGGCCAGAGCGACAGGGGGTAGTAGCTGAGCGGACGGTAGTCGGCGTTCAACACCAGGGCGGGGCAGCCGGACGGCGGCTTGCTGAGAACCTGCATCACAGGCCCATCCGCAGCGCGCCGCGCGCCGCCAGCTGGCTCGAACCTTCACCGGATACGCCGGCGGCTATATCGTACGCTAGTGGACTGAAGACAAAGCCCCTTCCGCGACGCGCGGGCGGCTACAGCCACCCTATTCGCAGCACTATAGGAAAGATTCGACAACAGCTCCATGACTTGCGCTCGCCGCCCAGGCGGGACCGCCGACAAAAAGAAACGAGCCCATCTCGGGGCCCGTTTCTGCAAATGAAAGGGGCCCCTAAAGGGGCCCCGGGGAGAACGTCATGGCCGGCGGGGGGAGCCTCCGGCCGAACGATCAGGCGCCGACGAAGGCGATGGCGCCGGCGGAAGCCAGGCCCAGAGCCAGGAGAGCGGCCGGGGCGAAGCGATCGACGAAACGTTCGAAGTTGGCGACAGCTGCGAGAAGCATGGGGACACACACCTTGAGTTGGAAACCCCCGGAAGCCGGGGTTATGGTTATTTGAACAACGCTAAGATAGCACCTATCTGATCAGCGTCAAGATATCTTTACGCTGATCAGATCGCCTTTCGGCTCAGGACCCGATCAACGCCGTGCCGATCGCCGCCATCAGGCCGAGGGCGAGGAGAACGGCCGGCGCCACGTAGTCCATGGCGCGCTCGAAATTGGCGACTGCGACTTTAGACATGGTGGCGATCCTTTCCGTCTGGCGCCCGGCGAGGCCGGGCCGGTTCTATTTGAACAATGCTTAGATAGGGCCCCATCTGAGCATCGTCAAGATATCTTGACGCCGTTTAGATACTTTTTTCGCGGCGGCCCTGGGGCGTCACGCGCCCAGCAGCGCCATGGCGACGAAGGCGGCGAGGCCTAGGGACAGGATCACCGCCGGACCCAGTCGATCCATCAGACGTTCGAAGTTAGAGACAGCGGCGAGAGACATGACGACGAACCTTTGATCTGGGCTCCGGGGAAGCGGGGCCTAAATTTGAACAGTGCTTAGATGGGGAGCCGCGGAGCGTCGTCAAGATGATCTTTACGACGCTCAGATGGAAAACTAGGGTGGCCGGCCATGTCAGAACCCAACGCACCCGAGGCCCGCCCCTATCACCACGGCGATCTGCGCCGTACGCTGGTGGACGCCGCACGGCGCCTGGTGGAAAACGAGGGTTCCGCGGCGATGTCGTTGCGCGCGGTGGCGCGCGAGGCCGGCGTCAGCCCTGCCGCGCCCTATCACCACTTCAAGGACAAGGGCGAGCTGATGGGCGCCGTCGCCAGCGAAGGCTGGGCGATGCTCAGCACCGTCATATTCGAAGCCACCGCGGCGAACCGCAGCGATCCGCTCGCCCCCCTGATCGCCTATGTTTCGTTCGCCCGCACGCGCCCGGCCCTCTACCGGGTCATGTACGACGCCGCCCGCGACGCCGAGTCCCTCCCCTTCGTCGGGCTCGCCGACAACAACGCGCCTTACGCCTGGGTGCGCGAAGCCCTGGCGCGCGAGCAGACGGACGCCACGACCAACGACATCGAGTTGGGGATCGCCGCGGCCTGGTGCGGAGCTCACGGCCTCGCCGAAATGGCGGGCTTCAAGCAATTCGACCGGCTGAAAGAATCGCTGGGCGGCGAGGAGCCGTTTCTCAAGGCCGTGCTCAGCCACATGGGGCTGCACGGCCACGGCCGTTGATCTTCGGCGCTGATCTGCAGGCAGGACTAAGCGCTCGCGGACACCGCCGCCCGCCTGTTACACGCCAGGCGTGACCGGCCTCGTCACCCGCTTCGCCCCCTCCCCCACCGGCTACCTGCACCGGGGGCACGCCTATTCGGCGCTGACCGCCCAGACCGCCGCCCGACGAGACCCCGGCGGGCGTCTCCTGCTGCGCATCGAGGACATCGACGCCACCCGCTGCCGGCCCGAGTTCGAGGCGGCGATCTACGAGGACCTGGCCTGGCTGGGCCTCGACTGGGAAACTCCGGCGCGCCGGCAGTCCGAGCACCTGGCCGACTACGCAGGCGCGCTGGACCAGCTGGGCGCGCGCGGGCTGATCTACCGCTGCTTCCGCACCCGCAAGGAAATCGCCGAGGAGATCGGCCGCGCGCCACACGGGGCGATGGAGGTGTTCCGCGGCGCGCCCTTGCCGCCGCGAGAGGAGGCGCGCCGCCTCGCCGCCGGCGAGCCTTTCGCCTGGCGGCTGTCGCTGGAGGCGGCCGAGGCGGCGCTGGGCGGCTTCGCGACCCTTCGCTTCCTCGAGGAGGGCGAGGGGCCGAACGGCGAGCACGGCGAGATCCGCGTGCGGCCCGAGATTGGCGGCGACGTCGTGCTGGCGCGCAAGGACGTGGGCGTGGCCTACCACCTCGCCGTGGTGTTCGACGACGCCCTGCAGGGGGTGACCCACGTCATCCGCGGCCAGGACCTGTTCGAGGCGACCCATGTCCAGCGGCTGTTGCAAGCCCTGCTCGGCCTGCCGGCGCCGGTCTATCGCCACCACCGCCTGCTGACCGCTCCCGACGGCAGGCGCTACGCCAAGCGCGACCGGGCCGAGACCCTGCGCGAACTGCGCGCGAGCGGCGTCACGCCCGCGGCGCTGCGCCGGGAGATGGGCTTTGACTGAGACGCTGGCGAAGTCACATCAGGCTGGCCGCTGGCGGGCCGTGGCCGTGCTGGTGTTCGGCGCCAGCGTCATCGGCTTCTCGCCGATCCTGGTGCGGCTGACGCAGACCGGCCCTTCGGCCGCCGGCTTCTGGCGGCTAGCCTTCGCCCTGCCGCTGATGGGGATCGTCGCCCAGCGCGTCGGCGGACAGATCGGGCGGCCTTCGCGGCTGGGACTGATCGCCGGCGTGATGTTCGCCCTCGACCTCGGCTTCTGGCACTACGGCATCAAATACACCTCGGTCGCCAACGCCACCGTGCTGCCGAACCTGACCCCGGTGGTGGTCACCGCCTTCGCCTGGATGTTCCTCAAGGAACGACCGCGTCCGCTCTTCCTGGTGGCGCTGGCCGTGGCGATATCCGGGGCCACCCTGATGGCCAGCCAGCGCGCCGGGGCGCCGGGGATCAATCCGCCGCTCGGCGACGCGCTCTCGGCGGCGACCGCGTTCTGGTACGCGCTCTACATGCTGGCGATCAGCGCCGGGCGGAAGCGCGAGACCGCCAGCGTCCTGATGTTCTGGTCGAGCGCGGCGGGCGCGCCGCTGGTGCTCGCCGCAGCTCTGGCGCTGGGGGAATCCATCCTGCCGCGCGACGCCTGGGGCTGGGCGGCCTGTATCGGCCTGGGCGTGACCCACGTGCTCGGCCAGGGCTCGATCGCCTGGGCCATGGGCCGGCTGCCGACGGCGACCGCCTCGGTGGTCGTCCTGGTGCAGCCGGTGGTCGCCGCGCTCCTGGGCTGGCTGCTGTTCCGCGAGGCTCTCGGGCCGCTGCAGGCGATCGGCGCCGCCGTGGCGCTCGCCGGCGTAATCCTGGCGCAGGGGGCGTCCAGGGCGAAGACCTGAGCGTCATCCCATGATCCCGAACAGGTAGAGGAAGACGATCACGGGGATCGGGATGCCGATCAGCCACCACACCATGCCCTTCATGGGCGGGTCTCTCTCAACGCTCGGCATCCGACCGCAGAGACTCAAACGTGGGCCCGCGAGCGCCGTTCCGCTGGAGCGCAGCCGGCGGGCCTCAACCCACCCCCTGCGGCGTCAGCCCCCAGGCGAGGCGCGCGCGTTCGATCGCGGCCAGCTTGGCCTGGAAGGCGGACCAGTCGTCGCGCTCCGCAATCGACGCCCAGATGGCTTCGATCTCGTCGTAGAGCAGCTCCTCGGGCTCGGGCCGCGCAAAGTATGGGTCTTGCAGCCGCTCCGGCCGGTCCGGGGCGTAGCCGGCCAGCAGGGCGCGGAACGCGACGAAGGCCTCATCGGCGTAGAGCTCCGCCCTAGGTCCGGCCAGGGCGCGGGTCTCGTCCCCGGCGAACCAGTCGAAGAAGAAGGGCTCCCATCGCAACGCCTCGCCGCCATCGGACAGGGCGCCGAAGGCCGCCTGAACCAGGGCGAAGTCGGCCTCTTCGCCCCGGGGCTGCAGGCCCAGCCGCTCGAGCATCACGGCCACGAGTTCGCGCTGATAGGCCGGACCGAAGCCGTTCAGCGCCGCGACCAGCGGTTCGCTCTCGGTCGTCAGGCTGAGGCTGCCCGCCAGCTGCTGCAGGTTCCAGAACGCCGCCTCGGGCTGGCGGCCGAAGGCGTAGAGCCCGGTCCGGTCGAAATAGGCGGCGGTGAAGGCGGGATCCGAGCGCGGCAGGAAGCGGTAGGGGCCGTAGTCGAAACTCTCGCCGGTCAGGCTCATGTTGTCGGTATTGAGCACGCCATGGACGAACCCCGCGGCCATCCAGCGCGCGGTCAGCCGCGCCGTTCGCGCCGTCACGACGGTCAGCAGGGCGCTCGGCCGGTCGTTCGCGCCGGCGAGGTCCGGATAATAGTTGTCGATCACATGGTCGACGAGGGCGCTGATCTGATCGGGCTTCCCGTAGAAGGCGTGGCGCTGGAAGCTGCCGAAACGGATGTGGCTGTGCGACAGCCGGGTCAGCACCGAGGACCGTGTCGGGCTGGGCTCGTCGCCGCGCACCAGCGCCTCGCCGGTCTCGATCAGCGAGAACGAGCGGGACGTCGGCACGCCGAGAGCCTCGAGCATGGCGGTCGCCAGCACCTCGCGCACCCCGCCCTTCAGCGTCAGCCGCCCGTCCGCCGTCCGCGACCAGGGCGTCTGTCCCGAGCCCTTGGTGCCGAGGTCGAGCAGGCGGCCAAGTCTTCCTTCAGACAGGGGAGCTTCCCGCAGCTGGGCGAAGAGGAAGCCCCGCCCGTCGCCCAGCTCGGGATTGTAGGCGCGGAACTGGTGGCCGTGATAGCGCAGGGCGAGCGGCGGGCTGATGTTGTCGGGCAAGGGCCGGAACCGGCCGAAGTGAGAGATCCACTCGGCGTCGGTCAGGGTGTCGAGCCCGACGGTCGCGGCGGCCCGGTCGTTGCGGAACCGCAGAATGGTCTCGGGAAAATCGGCCGGCTCCACCGGGTCGGCGAACTCCGGGCCGAGCTTCGGAACCTGAGGGTCTGGATGATAGGCGGACGAGACGGGCATTGACGCCAGATGGGCGTAAAGCGCGTCGCCCACAACGGGATTCCCGGCCTCATGTCGATCCGCTTCGGCTTGCATGCTAACCGGACGGCATGGCGCGACGCATCACCCTCGACTTCCTGAAGACCGAGAGCGCCTCGGGCGTCATCCTGGCCCTGGCGGCGGCGGCGGCCATCATCATGGCCAATTCGCCCTGGGCGCACCTCTACTTCGGCTTCATCGAGACGCCCTTCACCATCCAGGTGGGCGCCTTCCGCGAGACCCATTCGACTCTCGACTGGGTCAAGGAAGGGCTGATGGCGGTGTTCTTCTTCGTCGTCGGCCTGGAGATCAAATACGAGATCCTGCGCGGCGAGCTCGCCAACCCTCGCCGGCTGGTGCTGCCGCTCGTCGCCGCCCTGGGCGGGATGATCGTTCCGGCCCTGGTCTATCTGGCGATCAACGCCGGCGCCGGCGGCGCCCCCCAGGGCTGGCCCACGCCCATGGCTACCGACATCGCCTTCGCCATCGCCGCCCTGGCGATCGCCGCGCCGAAACTTCCGCCAACGCTGCGCGTCTTCCTGCTGACGCTGGCCATCGTCGACGACCTGGGCGCGGTCGCGGTCATCGGCCTGGTGTTCACCCACGGCGTCCAGTGGATCGCGCTCGGCGGCGCGGTCGTCACCCTGGTCCTGATGGCCCTGCTCGGCCGCTGGCGCGGGGTTCCCTACCTCTTCTATGCGCTGGGCCTGGTGCTGGTCTGGGCCTTTACGCTGAAGTCCGGAATCTCGACCTCGGTGGCTGGCGTGGCCGCGGCCATGACCGTGCCGATCGAGCCGCGCAAGCCGCACCGGCCCGGCGTGCTTGAGGACTTCATGGAGAGCCTCCACCCCTACGTGGCCTTCATGATCCTGCCGTTGTTCGCCTTCTGCGCCTCGGGCTTCTCGTTTGCGGGCATGGACCTTCGCAGTCTGCTGAGCCCGGTCGCGCTGGGGGTCGCCTTCGGCCTCTTCGTCGGCAAACAGGTCGGCGTGTTCGGCGCCACCGCCGCGGTGATCGGGCTGAAGCTGGCGAGGCGGCCGACCGGCGCCTCTTGGGTCGAGCTCTACGGCGTCTCCCTGCTGTGCGGCGTGGGCTTCACCATGAGCCTGTTCATCGGCGCCCTGGCCTTCCCCGACGCGCTCATGGCGGCGGAGGTCCGGATGGGGGTGCTGATGGGCTCCATCCTGTCGAGCGCCGCCGGCATGGCGGTGCTGAGCTGGGCCCAGGGCCAGCGGCGGGACGACTAGTGAGGTGAATTTGACGTTCGCTCACGGGTCGGGGCAGGCTCGGCAGCGAACGTCAAATTCATAAACCTCACTAGAAACATCGGCTTGCTAGTGTCCTTATCGTGTCTGACGTTCGTTCGAGGCCACCCCCAAGCAATACGAACGTCAGACACGGGACACTAGGGCAGAACCTCGGCTTGCGGCTGAGCCCAGGCCTCGCTAAAGCCCGGAGGCTGTTTCCAAGGAGCCGCCCATGTCCGGCATCGCCGCCATCGTCATCTTCCTCGCCGTGTTCGCCGCGCTGAACCGCTACGAGTTCGGCCGGTTCGACTAACAGCCGGAGCGATCGAGCGCCTGGGATGCCGAACCGCGGCGCCGCACTTGTCACCGGAGGGGCGCGCCGCATCGGCCGGGCCCTGGCCCAGGCGTGCGCGGCGGCCGGGTTCGACGTCGCCATTCACGTGCGCAATCCGGACGACGATGCGGATGCGGCCGCCGGCGAAGTGCGCTCCGCCGGACGCAAGGCGACGATCCTGTCCTGCGATCTGCGCAAGGAGTCGGCCCTGGTCGCCCTGGTGGGCGAGGCCGAGACCGAGCTTGGGCCCATCACCCTTCTGGTCAACTGCGCCAGCGTCTTCGAGGAAGACGCCTTCGAGACCCTGAACCGCGCCTCCTGGGACCTCCATATGGAGACCAACCTGCGCGCGCCGCTGGTGCTCAGCCAGGCCTTCGCGCGGCGGCTGCCGGCGGACCGCGAGGGGCTGATCGTCAACATTCTCGACCAACGGGTCTGGCGTCCGACACCCGAGTTCTTCTCCTATTCCCTGAGCAAGGCCGCGCTGTGGGATGCGACGCGGATGATGGCCCAAGCGCTGGCGCCGCGGGTGCGGGTGAACGGCATCGGGCCCGGCCCGACCCTGCAGTCGATCCACCAGGACGCCCAGGACTTCGCCGACGAGGCGGCCGCCACGCCAATGCGTCGCCCGGTCGCTCCCGGCGAGATCGCCGCGGCGCTGCGCTATCTGATCGATGCGCCCTCCGTCACCGGCCAGATGATCGCCGTCGACTCCGGCCAGCACCTGGGCTGGCCATGAGCCGGCCCGTCGTGGCCAAGGCGCCGCTCCCCCCGATGACCACCGACGACGAGATCCGTACGGCGATGACCCGGGTCTTCGTCACCGGCCTGCGCCTGCAGGCCGAGATCGGCGTCCACCGCCACGAGATCGGCAAGCTGCAGCCGCTGTCGGTGGACGTGGAGCTCGACGTGCCGTCGGCCGGCGCCGGTCGGCTCGCCGACACCTACAACTACGAAACCATCCTGAAGGCCGCCCGGGCGATCGCCGAGGAAGGCCATATCGGGCTCGTCGAGACCTTCGCCGACCGGCTGGCGCGGGCCTGCATGGCCGATCCCAGGGTGACACGCGCCCGCGTCCGGGTGGAAAAGCCGCTGGCGCTTGCGCCTGACGCCGTAGCGGCCGGCGCCGAGATCGTCCTCGAACGCGGCTAAAAGCCTTTCCACCGACACCGATCGCCCCCACCTTTGCCGGCGAAAGCCCGCGCGGGCGTGAAGGAAAGACGAACGCCATGACCGATCGTCTGAGCGACGGAAGAGTCGAAGACCGCACCATGCCGGCGGTGGTCTACGCCCTCTATCTGCTGGGGATCGTCAACGGGCTGACGGTGCTGCTGGGCCTGTTCCTCGCCTACGTCAACCGCAGCCAGGCCAGCCCGAGCGCGCGCACCCACTACACCTTCCTGATCCGCACCTGCTGGCTCTGGCTCGCCTGGGCGGTGATCGGCGGCCTGCTGATCCTGGTGGGCGCGCCGCTCAGCCTGATCCTGGTCGGCCTGCCCTTCTTCCTCCTGGGCTGCCTGATCATCGGCCTGGTGCATGTCTGGTTCGCGATGCGCGCCATCATCGGCGTCATCTACCTGGCGCGCGACGAACCCTATCCGCGGCCGTACAGCTGGTTCTTGTGAGCTGAGGCGCAGAAGCGCCCCCTCCGGCCCTTCGGGCCACCTCCCCCGCGTTGCGGTGGAGGATCTGGGCCGAAGCTGCTCCACCGCTCGCGGGGGAGCTGTCAGCGAAGCTGACTGAGGGGGCGTTCGGCGCTTAAGCCGTCACCAACTCCCGCCGCACCAGCTTGGCGTAGTCGTCCATCAGGCCGAGCGACAGCTTGGCGGGCGTGAAGCTGTACTCGCCGATCTCGGCCACCGGCGTCACCTCGGCGGCGGTGCCGGTCACGAAGCATTCGGTGAAGCCGGCGAGCTCTTCCGGCTTGATGTGGCGCTCGACGACCTCGATCCCCTGCGACCGCGCCAGCTTGATCACCGTCTGGCGGGTGATGCCGTTCAGGAAGCAGTCCGGAAGCGGGGTGTGGATCACACCGTCCTTGACGAAGAAGACGTTCGAGCCCGTCGATTCCGCGACATAGCCGCGATAGTCGAGCATCATGGCGTCGGTGAATCCGTCCTTCTCCGCAGCGTGCTTGGAGACGGTGCAGATCATATAGAGGCCGGCCGCTTTGGCGTGGACCGGTTCGCTCTCCGGCGACGGGCGCTTGTACTTGGCCCAGGTCAGGCGGATGCCCTTGGCGCGCTCTTCCGGCTTGAAGTAGCTCGGCCAGTCCCACACGGCGATGGCCACGTGGATCTTGGTGTTCTGGGCCGAGACGCCGATCATCTCCGAACCGCGCCAAGCGATCGGCCGCAGGTAGGCGTCCGTCAGGCCGTTCTTGGCGCAGGCGTCCTTGCAGGCCTGGTCGATCTCCGCCACCGTGTAGGGGATCTCGAAGTCCAGGATTTCGGCCGACTTGAAAAGGCGCTCGGTATGGGCGGTCAGCTCGAAGATCTCCCCCCCGTACATCCGCTCACCTTCGAACACGGACGACGCGTAGTGCAGCCCGTGGGTGAGGACATGCACCTTCGCCTCGCGCCAGGGCACGAACTGACCGTCGAGCCAGATCCAACCGTCGCGATCGTCGAAGGAAACAGTAGACATTTGGGGAAATGCTCCTTTCAGAGGGCCCTCTTGAACCCCCATGGAAGCCCCGCGTCAAACGAAATGGGGTTAGCGAATTGAACCTCTATGCCGATCCCGCCCAGCGCACACGCCATCTTCTGGTGGTGGACGACGACGATCGCATCCGCGAGCTTCTGAAGGCCTATCTGGCGCGGGCGGGCTTCCGCGTCTCGGCGGCGAACGGCGGGGCGGCGGCGCGCAAGCTGCTGGGCGCGCTGGATTTCGACCTGGCGGTGTTCGACGTGATGATGCCCGGCGAGGACGGACTGTCGCTCACCCGATGGCTGCGCGACCAGCGCGGCGCCGGCGGCCGCACCCCGGTGCTGATGCTCACCGCCCGCGGCGAGGCCGGCGACCGCATCGAAGGGCTGAAGATGGGCGTCGACGACTATCTGGCCAAGCCGTTCGAGCCCGAGGAGCTTCTGCTCCGCATCGAGGCCATTCTCCGTCGCTCCCAGGACCGGCCCGTCACGACGGGGCCGCTGTCGCTCGGCCGTTGCCTCTTCGATCCCGACCGCGGCGAGCTGAGCTGCGAGGGCGAGCCGGTGCGGCTGACCGAGGCCGAGGTCGCCCTGATGCGCGAACTGGCGCGCACGCCTCACGAACCGGTCGACCGGTTGCTGCTGGCGAAGGGCGCCAGCGATCCCTCCGGTCGCGCGGTCGACGTCCAGGTCACGCGCCTGCGCCGCAAGATCGAGGATGACCCCAAGGCGCCCCGCTACCTCCAGACGGTCCGCGGGGTCGGCTACCGGCTGGCCCCCGACTGATGGCGGACCTGAAGCGCCTCGGCCGGCGGATCGGCATCTGGTTTCGGCGGCAGGTTCCGAAGACCCTCTTCGGGCGCTCGCTGCTGATCATCGTCCTGCCGGTGGCGATCATGCAGATCGCCGTGACCTACATCTTCTTCGACGCCCACTGGCAGACGGTGACCTCCCGGCTGTCGGAAGGCTTGGCGGGCGATATCGCCTGGGCCGTCGAAAGCTACCAGGACGACCCCAGTCCCGCCGCCTTCGGCAAGGTCTCCCGGCGCGCGGAAGATTCCATGGGGCTCTCCATCGCCCTGCAGCCGGGCAAGAAGCTGCCGGTGAACCGCCGCTATTCGCTGTTCGCCCCGATCGATCGGTCGATGCAGCAATCGCTCAGCGACCGGCTGGACCAGCCCTTCTGGTTCGACACCACCCGCTACCCCGCCTACGTCGACATCCGGGTCGCAGTGAACGGCGGGGTGATGCGGGTGCTGGCGCCCCGCGACCGGGCCTTCGCCACCAACGGCCACATCTTCGTGCTGTGGATGACGGTGGCCACGGTGCTGCTCACCGCCGTGGCCCTGCTCTTCATCCGCAACCAGGTGCGCGCCATCGAGCGGCTGGCCAACGCCGCCGAGGCCTTCGGGCGGGGCGGCGACGCGCCAGCCTTCAAGCCGCATGGCGCGCGCGAGGTGCGGCGCGCAGCGGTCGCCTTCCTGGACATGCGCGCGCGCATCCAGCGCCACATCGACCAGCGCACCACCCTGCTGGCCTCGGTCAGCCACGACCTGCGCACCCCGCTCACACGATTGAAACTGGCGCTGGCCCTGGCCGAGCCCAGCAAGTCCAACGCGGCGATGAAGGGCGACGTGGTCGAGATGGAGCACATGATCGACGAGTACCTCGCCTTCGCCCGTGGCGAGGGCGGCGAGGCGATCGAGACGGTCAGGCTGCGGGAGCTGATCGAACAGGTCAGCGAGGGTGCGGTGCGCGCCGGCGCCCGGGTCAGCGTCAGGGCCGATCCGAAGCTGGAGGCGCCTGTGCGGCCCAATGCGCTGAAGCGCGCCCTCTCCAACCTGGTGATGAACGCCGCCGTCCACGGCGAACACGTCGAGGTGGCCGCGCAGACCCGGCCCCAGGGCGGGATCGAGATCGTCGTCGATGACGACGGGCCGGGGATTCCGGTCGAGCGTTACGAGGAGGCGTTCAAGGCGTTCGGCCGGCTCGACGAGTCGCGCAACCAGAACACCAAGGGCGTGGGCCTGGGCCTGGCCATCGCGCGCGACGTCGCGCGCGGGCATGGCGGCGACATCACGCTCGACCGTTCGCCGCTGGGCGGGCTGCGGGCGACCCTCAGGTTGCCGGGCGCGCTCAGACCGGCGGCCGAACCGCGGAGGAGCTGACCCCATGCGCCGTCTGACCCTGGCCGCCGTCCTGTTGAGTCTGGCGGCCGGCCCGGCCCTGGCCGCCGATCCGGTGAGGACGGGATCGGCCGAGGGGGTCTGGCTGGTGCAGGACAAGGACGCCAGGGTTCGCGTCGCGCCATGCCAGGAGGGCGCCGACCGGCTCTGCGGCGAGATCGTCTGGCTGAAAGCTCCGCTCGAGGACGACGGCAGCGGCCAGCCCAGGCGCGACAAGCGCAATCCCGATCCGGCGCTGCGCCGCCGCCCGATCCTGGGGCTGACGATCATCCGGGACTTCCGCCCAGCCGGCCCCGGGCGCTGGGAGGGCGGCAAGATCTACGACCCGAAATCGGGCAAGACCTACACCTCGAAGATGCGGCTGGCGCCGGACGGCGCGCTCCGGGTCGACGGCTGCGTGCTGGTGTTCTGCCAGAGCCAGACCTGGACGCGGGCGAGCTAGGCTCCGCACAGGGCACACCTGCAAAAGTCTGGACGGCGCCAGAAAAACTACCTTGGCCGAAAGCCACGCGCCCCATATCCCTACCACCACGGTCGGATTACAGGGGTTTAGATGCACACGTCGCGTTGCAAGGGCGACCGGGGCCGCAGGCCGCGGACCATCCGCTAGCCCATCCAGACCAAATCGTACCGATTCCAGGAGAGACAACTGATGGTCGCCACCCCCGAGGCCCGGCACGCCCTCGGCGACAACGCCGCCCGGCAGCTCGCCAACGCCACCAAGACCGTGCCGCAGCTCGCCGCGATCACCCCGCGCTGGCTGGTCCACCTGCTGCAATGGGTTCCGGTCGAAGCCGGCATCTACCGG
Source organism: Phenylobacterium sp. LjRoot225 (assembly GCF_964252855.1). Classification (NCBI taxonomy): domain Bacteria; kingdom Pseudomonadati; phylum Pseudomonadota; class Alphaproteobacteria; order Caulobacterales; family Caulobacteraceae; genus Phenylobacterium; species Phenylobacterium sp. LjRoot225. Next base: position 563,631 of record NZ_CAXUPL020000002.1, read on the forward strand.
CTGAACAAGGTCAAGAACGCCAGCGCCATCTCGGTCGCCTGCACGGCCCGGGACGAGTCGCTGCTGCCCGAGACCTTCGTCGACTACGAGGACCCCGCGCGCGAGTACTTCCTGAACGCGGTGACCACGACGCTCGACATCCACACCCGCGTCTCCGACCTCTACAGCCGCCCGCACGACCAGATCAAAGAGCAGCTGCGGCTGACCATCGAGATCATCAAGGAGCGGCAGGAAAGCGAGCTGATCAACAGCAGCGACTACGGCCTGCTCGCCAACGTCCATCCCTCGCAGACGATCACCACGCGCCTGGGTCCGCCCACCCCGGACGACCTGGACGCGCTGATCACCAAGGTCTGGAAGGAGCCCGGCTTCTTCCTGGCGCACCCGCTGGCGATCGCCGCCTTCGGCCGGGAATGCACGCGCCGCGGCGTCCCGCCGCCGACCGTCAACCTCTTCGGCTCGCCCTTCATCACCTGGCGCGGCGTGCCGCTGATTCCCTCGGACAAGGTGCCGATCGAAGAGGGCAAGACCAAGATCCTGCTGATCCGCACCGGCGAGAAGCGGCAGGGCGTCGTCGGCCTCTTCCAGCCCGGCCTGGTTGGCGAACAGAGCCCCGGTCTGTCGGTCCGCTTCATGGGCATCAGCCGGAACGCGATCTCGTCCTACCTGATCTCGCTCTACTGCTCGCTCGCGGTCCTGACCGAGGATGCGCTCGCCGTGCTGGAAGGCGTGGAAATCGATAAGCACCATGACTATCAGCACACCTACGTCGGCTAGCCCTGGCCCTGGCGGCGGCCCCGCCGGCCTGCCCGACCCGGCCGAGATCGGCCGCTGGGCCAACGCCCTGTTCAGCGCCCTGCCGGGACAGGACGGGGTGTTCAGCCAGGCCCCGACGCCCGCGCTGGGTCCCGGCGCGGCCGCGGCGGCGCGGCAGACGCTCGATCTCGGACCGCTGGCGCTCGCGCCGTCGATCGGAGGCTTCGGCGCCTCGCCGACGAGCCCGCCGCAGCCGAGCGACGCTGCGCCCTACGCCGGGGGCGAAGTCCCCGGCGCCGGCCTGCCGCCGCTCGACGTGTCCAGGCCAGGCCTCAGCGGCGCTGCGCCGGGCGGCGAGCTCTATGTGATCGCCGAAGCGGCGCGGGGCCGGACCCCGGCCGATCTCCCGGCGACTGATCTCCCGGCTCAGAGCGATCCGCTGCTCGCCCGCAGCGATCAGCTGCCGGGCGCTGCGGATCTGGCGCGCCGGCTGGGGACGATCGACCAGCCTTTCAGCGCGCCGCCGCCGGCCGCCGGCCTCGCCGGCGCCGAGCCTGAGTTCGAGACCGCCCCCATGCTGGGAGCCAGCGGCTATCCGGCCTTCGACGTCCAGGCGGTGCGACGCGACTTCCCGATCCTGTCGGAAAAGGTCCACGGCCGGCCGCTGATCTGGTTCGACAATGGAGCGACCACCCAGAAGCCCCAGGCTGTGATCGACCGGCTGGCGCACTTCTACGCCCACGAGAACTCCAACGTGCACCGCGCGGCCCACACCCTGGCCGCGCGCGCCACCGACGCCTATGAGAACGCCCGCAAGACGGTGGCGCGGTTCATCGGGGCCGGCTCCACCGAAGAGATCGTCTTCGTCCGCGGCGCCACGGAAGCCATCAATCTGGCGGCCCAGGCCTGGGGCCGGCAGAACATCGGCGCCGGCGACGAGATCATCGTCTCGCACCTGGAGCACCACGCGAACATCGTCCCCTGGCAGCAGCTCGTCGCGGAGACCGGCGCGCGGCTGCGGGTGATCCCGGTCGACGACGACGGCCAGATCCTGCTGGGCGAATACGAACGACTGCTCAACGACCGCACCAAGATCGTCGCCGTGACTCACGTTTCGAACGCCCTGGGCACGGTGGTCCCGATCGAGGCGATCATCGCGCGAGCGCATGCGGCGGGCGCGCGGGTGCTGATCGACGCGGCCCAGTCGATCGCCCACGCCCGGATCGACGTCCAGGCCCTGGACGCCGACTTCCTGGTCTTCTCCGGCCACAAGGTCTTCGCGCCGACCGGCATCGGCGTGCTCTACGCCAAGCGCGAGATCCTGAACGCCACCCAGCCCTGGCAGGGCGGCGGCAACATGATCGCCGACGTCACCTTCGAGAAGACCGCCTACCAGCCGGCGCCGGCGCGGTTCGAGGCCGGCACCGGCAACCTCGCCGACGCCGCAGGACTGGCCGCGGCGCTGGAATATCTCGAGCGTATCGGCCTGGAGAACATCGCCCGTCACGAACACGGCCTGCTCGCCTACGCCACGGCAGGCCTGCGGACCATCCCCGGCCTGAGGCTGTTCGGCACGGCGCCGGACAAGGTCAGCGTCCTGTCCTTCCAGCTCGACGGCTTCGCGCCGGAAGAGGTCGGAACGGCGTTGGACCAGTACGGCATCGCCGTGCGGGCCGGGCATCACTGCGCCCAGCCGATCCTGCGGCGGTTCGGCGTCGAGGGCACGGTGCGGGCGTCACTGGCGCTCTACAACACCAACGAAGAGGTCGACTGCCTGATCAGCGCCCTGCGCCAGATCGCAGGGTCCCGCGGCGGCGGACGGGGGCGCGCATGACGAAGCCGTTCAGTCAGGGGCGCTCGGCGCCGACGTTTCCAGGGCTCGGCCGCATCGCCTCGGAGCTGCACGTCCTGCGCGCCCAATCCCACCAGGCGCGCTACGGCGCCGGGCCCTTGCCCGCCCTGCCGTCGCGTCTGGCGATGACGGAGGCCGTCGACAGGCTAATCGCGGCCCTGTTCCCGCGCCACTTCGGCCCGTCGGGCCTCAGCGGGGACAGCGTGGACGCCTTCGTCACCTTCGCCCTCGCCAGCGCCCTGCAGACGCTGCAGCGCGAAGTGCGCCTCGAGCTGGAGCTCGGGTCCCTTGAGGCCGGCGACGGGGGCGATCCCGCCGACCGCTCCCACGAGATCGCCAGCGCCTTCGCCGATGCGCTGCCGGCGATCCGCCGGCAGCTGGAGAGTGACATTCGGGCCGCCTACGAGGGCGACCCGGCAGCCACCAGCCTGGACGAGGTGATGTGCTGCTATCCGGGGGTCACGGCGATCATTCGCCACCGCCTGGCGCATGAGCTCTACGAGCTGGGCGCGCCGATGCTGGCGCGGATCATCTCCGAAATCGCCCACTCCCTCACCGGCATCGACATCCATCCCGGCGCCGCAATCGGCGAAAGCTTCTTCATCGATCACGGCACGGGCGTGGTCATCGGCGAGACGGCGGTGATCGGCCGCGGCGTCCGGCTCTACCAGGGCGTCACGCTCGGGGCGCGGCGTTTCGAAGTCGACGAGAGCGGCGCGTTGGCGAAGAGCTATCTGCGCCATCCGATCCTCGAAGACGACGTGATCGTCTACGCCGGCGCCTCGATCCTGGGGCGGATCACGATCGGGCGCGGGTCGATCATCGCCGGCAGCGTCTGGCTGACGCACAGCGTCCCGCCCGGCAGCCGGATCACCCAGGCCAAGATCCGCAACGACGTCTTCCACGAGGGAGGCGGCGGCATCTGACGCGACGCCGGCCTCGGCGAGACGCTTAGGCGCCCAGTTCCTTCGACCGCCGGACCGCGGCGACCACCGCCTCGCGCAGCAGCGGGCCGAGCCCGCTTGCGCCGAGCAGCACGTCGAGCGCGGCCTGGGTGGTGCCGCCCGGCGAGGTCACCTGGCGGCGGAGCTCCGCCGGATCTTCGCCGCTTTCGGCCAGCAGGGCCGCGGCGCCGGTCAGCGTCGAGCGCGCGAGGCGGCTGGCGTCCTTGGGCGACAGGCCGGCCGCGGCCCCGGCGCCCTCGAGCGCCTCGATGAAGGCGTAGAGATAGGCCGGGGCCGAGCCAGAGACCGCGGTGGCGGCGTGCATCAGCGCCTCGTCCGCCAGGTCGACCACCGCGCCCAGCGGCTCGAACAGGGCGTGCGCCCGGGCGAGCGCCGCGGGATCGTCGGCGAACAGGCTGGCCGTGCCCTGACCGATGGCGGCGGCGGTGGTCGGCATGACGCGGGCGACGCAACGGCCGCCGAATTCCTTGCCGATGTCGCCGGCGCGGACGCCGGCGGCGATCGAGACGATGACCGCGTCGGCGGCGAGCCAGGGCGCCACCTCGGCCGCGGCCTCGCGCCAAAGCTGCGGCTTCACCGCCAGCACGACGGTGCGGGCGCGCGCCAGCTCGGCCTCCGGCGGGTTGAGGATCGCACCGTCCAGGCCGGCGGCGAGCGCCGGCGGGCTTGGATAGGGGTCGCGGATCATCAGGTCGGTCGCCTCGAAGGCGGCGGCCTTGCGCCAACCGGCGAGCATCGCCCCGCCCATGCGGCCGGCGCCCAGCATTAGAATGGGAGTGATCATGGCGGCGGAAACTAACGACCTAAGTCGCCGGATACAAACGCCGCCGCTCCTTCGGGCGCAGAGGCCGAAAACGCCCCCTCAGTCGCTCCGCGACAGCTCCCCCGCTGCGCGGTGGAGCATCTTCGGCCCAGATCCTCCACCGCGCAGCGGGGGAGGTGGCTCGCGAAGCGAGACGGAGGGGGCGTTCGGCGCTCAGGCCTCGCCGACGGTCTCGAACATGCAGGCGGCGACGGCGTCCTGCGGCGACTTGGCGCCGCGGACCAGGAAGTCGTAGGCGGGGAAGAAGCGGTCGGCCGCTTCCACCGCCACATCGATCATGGCCGCGGCCTGCGCCAGGCTCGGCTGCTCGCCGGTCATCAGCGCCATGCCGTGACGGAAGATGATCTCGCCGTCTTCCCAGAGCTCGTAATGGCCCAGCCAGACGCGCGGGTTGATCATGGCGATCAACTCGTGGGCGTCGCCGCGCTGCTCCTTGGTGGCGACGAGGTCCATGGAAAGACAGAGCTGCAGGCAGTCCCCTTCGGGGCGCCAGGCGAACCACAGCTCGTAGTCCTTCCAGTCACCCGCGAGGGTGAAGGCCAGGTCGCCATCTTCGGTGCGATCGAACGGGAGGTTCTCCGCCGCGAGCACGTGCTCGACGACATCGAGAGGATCGTTGGCGAGGAGGACGTTTTCGTCAGACTGGGTGGTGTCCATGAGACCCGCGGTCCTTTCGCAGTGGGCGGGGAGCGGGGCGCCGCCCCCGAATCGCCTGCGATACTGAAAGTAAGCTTGTTCGCGCAGAGAGGTTCACTCGCAACTGTGACGAGCTTGGCTGTCCGAACGTGTTTCTGTGGATGTTCAGGGCGTACCTGCCACGGATGCATCTGACTCAGGCGCCAGTTGCGCGCGAAGCGCCGCAACTTCGGCTCTCAGCGCGGCCAGTTCGGCCCGCAGCGCATCGAAATCCTCGCGACGCACTAGGTCGAACTCGGCGGCGACACGGTCAGCCTGGGAGCGGAGCGCGGCTTTCGCCTCTTCGCCCGCCGCCTGGGCCAGGCCCATGGCGGCCGAGGTCAGCTTGGCCATCTCGTCGAGGAAGGGATTCTGGGTCTGCATCTTACTCATAAGCGCCTGCAAGAATGGCGCCTTCCGCTTCATATATGGGGCGCAGGGGGTGAAAGCGAAGGCCTTCTCGTCTAAACCCCTCGCTCGCACAACGCTGGAGCCTCGCGCCCGTGCCTTTTCCGGACTTTGATCCTGTCCTGATCCATATCGGGCCATTCGCGATCCGTTGGTATGCTTTAGCCTATGTAGCGGGGATCCTGCTCGGCTGGCGCTACGCCGTGACGATATTGCGCAAGACCTCGCTCTGGACCCGCCAGCCGCCGCCGGTGACCACCCTGCAGCTGGACGATCTGATCCTCTGGATCACCCTGGGCGTCATCGTCGGTGGGCGGATTGGTCACACCCTCTTCTATACGCCGGAGCTGATCTGGCGCGACCCGGTGGAGATCCTGAAGGTCTGGCACGGGGGCATGAGCTTCCACGGCGGGGCGCTCGGCGTCCTGCTCGCGATCATCCTCTTCGCCTGGCGCAACAAGCTCGACGCGCTCCGGCTGGGCGACGTGGTCGCGGCGGCGACGCCGATCGGCCTGTTCTTCGGACGGATCGCCAACTTCATCAACGGCGAGCTCTGGGGCCGCCCGACCGCCGTTCCCTGGGGGATCGTCTTCCCGGGCGCGGGGCCCCTGCCCCGCCATCCGAGCCAGCTCTACGAAGCCGCCCTGGAGGGCCTGGCCCTCTTCGCCCTGCTCTCCTGGGCCGTCTGGGCCAGGAGATGGACCAACCGCCGCGGCGTGATCATGGGCCTGTTCATCGCCGGCTACGGCGTGGTGCGCATCAGCCTGGAGAACGTCCGCGAGCCGGACGCCTACATGCCGCACTTTCCGCTCGGCCTGACCATGGGGATGATGCTGTCTGCGCCGATGGTGATCGCCGGCGCCCTGCTGGTCTGGCGGGGGCTGAACGCACCGCTGCCGGCCGACGCGACCCCGCCCTCGGTCAAAAGCGCCCGGAAGGCCGATGAGCCTGCTTGACCGCCTGACGGCCCTGATCGCCGAGACCGGCCCGATCAGCGTCGCCCAGTACATGACCGCCTGCCTGCACGATCCCGAGGACGGCTACTACGCCACGCGCCCGGCGCTGGGGGCGGGCGGCGACTTCATCACCGCGCCCCTGGTCAGCCAGATGTTCGGCGAACTGATCGGCGTCTGGGCCGTCGCCGCCTGGGAGACCCTCGGCCGGCCAGTCCCGTTCCGCCTGGTCGAGATGGGCCCGGGCGACGGCTCGCTGATGAGCGACCTGCTGCGCGCCGTGCGCCTGAACCCCGACTTCCAGCGCGCCGCCGACATCTGGCTGGTCGAGGTCTCCGAACCGCTCAAGGCCTGGCAGGTCGAGCGGCTGGGCGGCGCCGTGCGCTGGGCCGCGAGCCTCGACGAGGTTCCGGGCGGCGCGCCGCTGCTGCTGGTCGCCAACGAACTGCTCGACTGCCTGCCCGCGCGACAGTTCGTGCGCACGGCGACCGGCTGGGCCGAGCAGGTGATCGGTCTCGACAATGACGGCCGCCTGGCCTTCGGCCTGGCGGCGACGCCTGCGGCGAGCCTGCTTCCCGACGCGCCGCGCGGCGCGGTGTTCGAACAGTCGGCGGCTCAGGCGTCGCTGGGCGCGGCGCTGGGCCGGCGGGTGGGCGCCGACGGCGGGGCGGCTTTGCTGATCGACTACGGCCGCGCCGAGCCGGGCTTCGGCGACACCCTCCAGGCGCTGCGACGGCACAAGAAGGTGGATCCGCTCGACGATCCGGGCGCGGCCGACCTGACCGTCCACGCCGACTTCCCCGCCGTGCTCGCGGCCGCCCGGGCGCAAGGCGCCGAGACCGCGATCCTGACCCAGGCGGCCTTCCTGGCGAACCTGGGGATCGGCGCACGGGCGGAGACCCTGCTGCGCGCCCGGCCGGACCGCTCGGCGACGCTGGGGCGCCAGCTGTACCGGCTGGTCGGAGCCGAGGAGATGGGCGAGCTCTTCAAGGCCGCCTGCATTCATTCGCCGGGCTGGACGCCGCCCGCCTTCGAGGGCTGCGACGCATGAGCGACCTTCCCGTGTTGACCTCGCCGCTGCTGGACGTCGCCGGCGTGCGCCACGCCTTCTTCACCCGCCAGGGCGGCGTCTCCGAGGGAATCTACGCCGGCCTCAACGCCGGCCTGGGCTCGCGCGACGACCCCGACGCCGTGAACGAGAACCGCCGGCGCGCGGCGGCGCACTTGGGGGCCGAGGCCATCCTGACCGCCTACCAGATCCATTCCGCCGATGCGGTCGTCGCCGGAGGTCCCTGGCCGGACGGCGCGCCCCAGGCCGACGCCGTGGTGAGCGCCACGCCCGGCGTGGTTTGCGGAGCGCTCGCCGCCGACTGCGCGCCGGTGCTGTTCGTCGACCCGGAGGCGCGGGTGGTCGCCGCCGCCCACGCCGGCTGGAAGGGCGCCCTGACCGGGGTGCTGGAGGCCGCGATCAAGCGGATGGAGGGTCTTGGCGCCCGGCGTGAACGCCTGCGGGCCGCGGTGGGCCCGTGCATCGGCCCTGACTCCTACGAGGTCGGCCTGGAGTTCCTGGAGCGGTTCGCGGCCGCAGACCCGGCCTATGCGGCCTTCTTCCGTGCAGGCGGCTCGGATGACAAGCGGATGTTCGACCTGCCGGCCTTCGTGCTCGGGCGGCTGCGGGCCGCCGCGGTCGAGCGCTGCGAATGGATCGGCCGCGACACCTGCGCGGAGCCCGAGCTGTTCTTCTCCAACCGCCGGGCGTTCAAGCAGGCCGAGCCGGACTATGGGCGGCTCCTCTCGGCGATCATGCTGGAAGGCTGACAGCGGACCCACTACCCAGAATTGCCAGAGCGGGTGAACCAACCCTGGGGCGAGGCGTTACATCATGCCAACGTCCGTTCGGGGCGCTGTCGTTCCCGGCGGCGGGCGTTCGCCGCATTCCAACTCGATGGTTTCATGGCGTGCCAAGAGTCGTCCAGAAATCCCCAGGTCAGAAGCGGGCCGAAGCCGCGGTCGAGGGCTTTCGAAGGGACCTCGGTCCGTTCGTCGTGGCGGCCGAGACCACGCGAATGCCCATGATCTTCACCGACGCCAAGGCGCCGGGGCATCCGATCGTCTTCGTCAACGACAGCGTCATCGCCCTGACCGGCTACAGCCGGGAGGAGATGTTGGGACAGCGTCTGGACTTCCTGGCGGCGCGAGGCGGCGATCCCCGAGGTCTTATCCAGGTCGAAGGCGCGTTCGCGGACAACGCCGAGGACGACAGGGAGGCGCACTATCGCCACAAGGGTGGCGGGGTGTTCCGCGCCGCCATGGTCATCAGCCCCGTGCGCGACAAGACTGGCGAGGTCGTGCAGCATTTCATTTCGCTGGTGGATCTTTCCAAGCATGAGCGTGAGGAGGAGCGACTGCGGTTCCTCCTCGACGAGCTGAATCATCGCACGCAGAACACCCTCGCCACCGTGCAGTCCGTGGTGCTGCAGACCCTGCGCGGGCACGCCGAAAAGGACGTGATCGACACCCTCGAACGCCGCGTCCTGGCGCTGTCCAAGGCTCACGGCCTGCTGGGACGCGAAAACTGGGAGGCGGTGCCTCTGCGCGACGTCCTGGAGGCGATTTTACGGCCCATCACCTCGAATGGTGATCAGGCCAGAAACGGCCATCAGCCCTGCCGCATCTCAATGGAAGGTCCTGATGTTCGCCTGGCGCCGAAGGCCGCCCTCACCCTGGCCCTGGCCCTTCACGAAATGGCGACCAATGCGACGAGCCATGGCGCGCTCTCAACTGACGGCGACGGACAGGTTCACGTCGCCTGGGGGATGGTGGCGACGCCAGACGGCGAGCGGATGCGGCTGCAATGGCGGGAACACGGCGGGCCGCCGGTGACCCCGCCGACCCGCAAAGGCTTCGGCTCACGTCTGTTGGACAGCGGCCTGGCGCAGGAGCTGCGCGGCGCGGTCAACGTGGACTATGCGGCGGGCGGCCTGGTCTGCACGATCGTCATGCCGGTCTCCAAGCCTCAGGCGGTGGCGCGCCATGCGTGACCCCCTTCGCGGACGCCGCATCCTGGTGGTCGAGGACGAGATGATGGTGGCGATGATGCTTCAGGACATGCTCGACGATCTCGGCTGTCTGGTCGTCGGGCCCGCGGCCAGCGTCGACGAGGCCCTGTCGATGATCAAGATGCAGCCCCTCGAGGCCGCCGTGCTCGACGTCAATCTCAGCGGGCAGATGAGCTATCCGGTCGCCGACGCCCTGATCGCCCACGACGTGCCCTTCGTCTTTTCGACCGGCTACGCCTCGAACAGGCTGCAGGAGGGCTACCGGGCGTTTCCAGCCTTGCAGAAGCCCTATCACGTGTCGGAACTGCGCGACGCTCTCATGGAGGTTTGTGCGACGGCCATCTCACGCGCCGCGCGGGCGCCAAGCCCTGCGACCACCGACGTCGCGGCCTAGGGCGACGAGCATCCAGGAGCTTCAACGCAGACGCGCGGCAGGGGACGACGCCCTCTCGTTGTGGTCCAACTCACCCACAACCGCCCGTCCGCAAATGCGCCTGCGCCTTTAAGTCACGACATGCGAAGGTTCCGCCGCTGAGGGATAGACTCGCTCGCCGCCGCTGCTACAAGGCGCCCGCGAAGCCGAAAATGAGGGGTGACGGGGTCCGATGAAGCTGCTGGCCGGCAACTCCAACCGAACGCTGGCGCAGGCCGTCTCGACCCACCTGGACGTGCCGCTGACGCGGGCCCAGGTGAAGCGGTTCCCCGACAACGAGGTCTGGGTGACGATCGACGAGAACGTCCGCGGCGAGGACGTCTTCGTCCTGCAGTCCACCAGCTACCCGACCAACGACAATCTGATGGAGCTGCTGATCTGCATCGACGCGCTGAAGCGCGCCTCGGCCAAGCGGATCACGGCGGTGATGCCCTATTTCGGCTACGCCCGGCAGGACCGGAAGACCGGCGGACGCACGCCGATCTCCGCCAAGCTGGTCGCTAACCTGATCACCCGCGCCGGCGCCGACCGGGTGCTGACGATGGATCTGCACTCCGGCCAGATCCAGGGCTTCTTCGACATCCCGACCGACAACCTGCACGCAGCCCCGTTGATGGCCGCGGACATCAAGGCCCACTACGACAAGCCCCACGAGCTGCTGATCGTCTCGCCGGACGTCGGCGGGGTGGTTCGCGCGCTGGCCGTCGCCAGCCGCCTGAACGCCGACCTGGCCATCGTCGACAAGCGCCGGTCGGGTCCCGGCAAGAGCGAAGTGGCCAACATCATCGGCGACGTCTCCGGCCGCCGGCTGATCATGTTCGACGACATCGTCGATTCGGCGGGCACCCTGTGCAGCGCCGCCCAGTCGCTGGTCGACGCCGGCGCGGCCGAGGTCTCGGCCTACGTGACCCACGGCGTGCTGTCGGGCGCCGCCTGCGAGCGCGTGAAGAACTCGGTGCTGAAGGAGCTGGTGATCACCGACTCCATCGAGCAGCCCGAGCCGATCGCCGCTTCGAAGAAGATCCGCGCGGTCAGCTGCGCCCCGCTGATCGGCGAGGCCATCCGCCGCATCGCCAACGAAGAGTCCGTCTCCAAACTCTTCGACTAGCCTCCTTCCGGTCATCTCGCCGTCGCCTGTTCGGGGCTCGGTCGAGCGATTGGTTCCAATTCGCTCATCGAGAGTTGATCACGTGCGGACACATTCTGGCCGGCCGCCCGTGTATTTTCGGCAAAACGATCGTCAGGGGGATCGCCCTCATATGTACCTAGCTTTCTCGGCCCGTCGGAGCGTGACGTTGGCTGCGTTGACGGCTGCTGCCCTGCTCGCCAGCTGCGCCCAGCCGCCGCCGCCGCCGGCGCCCGCTCCGCCGCCTTCGGTCAGCCTCTCGTCCAAGGTGATCGAACAGGCGAGCGCCTATCGCGCCTACGTCGGCCGCGCCTCGGCGATCTCGCCGGCCTTCGCCAACGGCCAGCAGGTGTCCGACGCCGTGCGCACAGGCGCGGCCTATCAGCCCGACCAGCTGCTGCGCGGCGCCATCGCCTATGGCGCGGTGGCGGCCCTGCAGGATTCCACCTTCGTGACGGGCGTTCGCGCCTATGTCGGCGACGCGACCCAGCGCCAGACGATCGCCTATCACATCATGCGGGACCCGGCCTACGTGGTCGGCATCTCCGGGTCGGCGAGCGCCGCCGGCCTGGTGATCGCCGCCCTCGGCGACAACGGCCGCAAGGTGCTCGACCAGGGCCGGCAGGTGAAGCAGGCCGCCTATGACGTGCAGCATTCGGCCTGGTCGAAGGGCGAGGTCGCCGGCCGCGACGCGCGCCTCCTGCAGGCCAAGCAGCTCTCCATGACCCCTGGTCTCGGCGAAGTGGAGGAGACGGCCCGGCTGCAGCAGGCCAGCGTCGGCGCACAGTCCCTGGCGCTGACCGGGACCGCCGTTCCGCCGCCCTATAGCCCGATGGTGATCCGCAGCCTGGCGGTGGCCGCCCTGGCCGCCCTGGGCTACGCCGACGACGCCCACCTGGACCATGTGGCGCCGCTGATGACCGACCCGGCGTCGGCCACCTGCCTGAACATGTCCAAGCTGAACCTCTACCAGTGCCTGGCGGTGTCCAAGCCCTACTACGAGGACGTCTTCTGCCTGGGCCAGCATGTCATGGAGGACACCGGGGCCTGCCTGATGAAGGGCGCCGGCGTGGCCGTGCCGCCCGACCCGATCATCGAAGCCGCCAAGGCGCGGGCCGCAGAAGCGGCCGCCGCCAGGCCCGCCCGGACCTCGGCCAAGCGGCCGCCGCCCCGCCGCGTCAAGCGCTGAGCGATTTTGGCGCTTAACGGTTTCGACGCAAAACACCGCCCGGCCCGTTGCGCCGGCCGGGGCTATTGTGTATCTACGCGCACCTTTCGGCCCCTGGGGTCGCGGATCTGCGTCGCCGCGCTTTCCTTGCGCGGCGACTTCGTTTTGAGGCAAGGCCATGGCCGATATCGTTCTGAATGTTGAAGTGCGTGAGCGCACTGGCACTGGCGGCGCCCGCGCCGCCCGTCGCGCGGGCCTGGTTCCCGGCGTCCTGTATGGCGGCGACAAGGATCCGGTCGCGATCACCGTGCGCGCCAACGAGTTCCGCAAGGCGCTGTTCACCGGCAAGCTGCAGGGCCACCTGGTGACCCTGAAGCACGGCTCCGAGACCCAGCAGGTCATCGCCAAGGCCGTGGACATGCACCCGGTCACCGACGAGCCGTGGCACTTCGACCTTTTCCGGGTCGACGCGCACCAGACCGTCAAGATCGCCGTCCCGGTGCACTTCCAGAACCAGGAAGACAGCCCCGGCCTGAAGCGCGGCGGCACGCTCAACATTGCGCTGCACGAGATCGCCCTGTCGGTTCCGGCCGACGAGATCCCGGAAGACATCGTCCACGACCTCACCGGCCTGGACATCGGCGATTCGATCCGCATCGGCGATCTGAAGCTGCCGGGTTCGGCCCAGCCCGTGCTCGACGCCTCGGTCGTGGTGGCCACCGTCACCGGCGCCTCGGCGCAGATGGCGGAAGAAGCGGCGGCGGAAGCTGAGGGCGGCGCGGCCTAAAGCCACGCCGCATCCGCGGATGCTGCTTCTCGCGGGCCTCGGCAACCCCGGCCAGGGGTATTCGAAGAACCGCCATAACATCGGCTTCATGGCCGTTGACCAGATTGCGCGCCGGTGGGGCTTCTCACCGGCGCGTTCTCGTTTTCACAGCCTCGCCAGCGAGGGCTCGATCGACACGCCCTCAGGGCCCGTGCGCGCGCTGATCCTGAAACCGCAGACCTTCTATAATGAGAGCGGTCGGGCGGTCGGCGAGGCGCTGAAGTTCTTCAAGCTGACGCCGGCGGACCTGGTGGTCTTCTACGACGAGATCGACCTGGCGCCCGGGCGCTTCAGGATGAAGACCGGCGGCGGCGCGGCGGGCAACAACGGCATCCGCTCTATCGCCGCCAAGATCGGCCCCGACTTCCGCCGCGCCCGGCTGGGCACTGGCCATCCCGGCGACAAGGAGCGGGTGATGGGCCACGTGCTTTCCGACTTCCACAAGGTCGAGATGAAGTGGGTCGAGCCGCTGCTGGAGGCCTGCGCCGACGCGGCCCCCCTGCTCGCCGCCGGCGAGGACGAGAAGTACCAGACCGAGGTCATGCGCCTGGCGCCCGCCGAAAAGGCCGATCCGCGCGCCCTGGCCCGCGGCAAGGGCGCCTAGAGCACGATGCGATCAGGCATGAACAGACCCCGCCTTCTCGCCCTTACCGCCCTTATCCTGGTGGCGCTCTACGCCCTGCTTCGACTGGCGGACCCCCTTCAGCGCTGGGCGGCCCTGGTGCTCGGCGGCGACCGGGTCGAGCACATGATCGTCGCCTACTTGATTGTCAGCCTGACGCTTGTCGCCTGCCCCCGGGTCAAGCTGTGGACCCCGGCCATCGTGGTCGCGGGTCTAGGCGCTGCCGTCGAGCTGGTCCAAGCGCACCCGGCCATCGTCGGCGCGGCCCAGCCGGGCGATGCTATGGCGAACGCCGCCGGCGCGCTGGCCGCAACATTGCCCATGTGGCTGGCCGGTTACCGCCAAACCTAGCGCGCCGGCCGCGCCCACGACCGACAGAACCTTGCTCAGCTTACTCGCAATTTCGGGTTGCGACCTGCTGAAGCGACGGTGCTCGCGCAGATTGGTTGTCTTCGCGCACCGATAATGTGCTTCATTCGCACATATTTTGCCGGTCCGAATGGTAACGCCCGAGTCTCACACAGAAGAATCTGCCTTGCTGGGCGGCAGCTCCCCGATGGGGATGCTTATTGCGCAGCATGACTGGGGCTCGACTACGCTAGGTCCACTGAGAGCGTGGCCACCGAGCCTGAAGACCGCGACGGCGATGATCCTGAACTCGTCGCTGCCGATGGCGATCCTGGTCGGCAAGGACGGCGTCACAATCTACAATGACGCCTATGCGCAACTGATCGGAAAGCGGCACCCGAAGACCTTGGGCGGAAAGGCGAGCGAATGCTGGCCGGAAACCGCGGCCCTTAGCGACCAGGCGATCGAGGCGGCCCGATGCGGCGAGCGGCTGCGCTTTCGCGACCTCGAGCTGACGGTCTACCGAACCGGGCGACCGGAACAGATCTGGGTGAACGTCGACTGCTCGCCCGTGCCGGACGAAGACGGCCGTCCGCTCGGCGTGCTGAGCATCACGACCGAAACCACCGAACGGGTGCTGGCGGAGCGGGCCGCAAAGCAGGAAATCGCCCGGCTGCGGCAGGTGTTTGAACAGGCGCCGGCCTTCATCTGCCTGATGACCGGACCCACCCTGATCGTCGAGTACGTCAACGAGGCCCACAGGCGCCTGTTCGGGGATCGGCGCCCGGAAGGCCGCCCCTATGTCGAGGCGTTCCGCGACATCGTCCAGGAAGGCGATCCGGAAATCCTCTTCAAGGCCTACGCGACCGGGGAGACCTACATCGCACGCGCCGATCTGGTGCGCGTGCCCAGGCCCGACGGACGGATCGAGGAGCACTTCCTGGACATCATCGTCGCGCCGGCGAGGGACCACGCCGGCGTGGTGACCGGCCTCTACGTCGAGGGGTTCGACGTCACCCCGCAGGTCCGAGCCCAGGAGGCGGCGGCGGAGAACGAACGCCGGCTGAGCGCAGCGGTGTCGATCGCGCGGCTGGGGGCTTTCGAATGGAACCTCGAGACCGACGCGGCGACCCTCGACGCACGGGCGCGCGAGATCTACGGATTTGGCCCGGAGGAGACTCTCAGGGTCTCCGAGGTGGTCAAGCGGATCGACCCTGAGGATCGCGTGCGCGTACGGGCGGAATCGAGAGACGCGGTGGCGTGCGGGCAAACCCGGCGCGAATTCGAGTACCGCATCCACCTGCCGGACGGCTCCGTTCGCGACATCGCCGCCATCAGCGACACCGTGCTCGGACCGACCGGTCAGGTCCAGCGCATCGCCGGCGTTTTCGACGACGTCACCGAGCGGCGTCGGGCGGAGAAGCGTCAGCGGCTCTTGATCAATGAGCTAAACCACCGGGTGAAGAACACCCTCGCCACGGTCCAGTCGATCGCGGCTCAGACGCTGCACTCCGCGCCGGACCTCGCCCGCGCGCGCGAGGCGTTCGAAGCGCGGCTGATCGCGCTCGCCGGGGCGCACGACCTGCTGACGACGGAGAGCTGGCATGGCGCGCGCCTGACGGATGTGGTCGCCAGGGCCATGGCGCCGTTCGAAACGGCGCAACAGCCGCAGATCAGCCGCTCGGGCCCGCCCGTCTGGCTCACCGCCCGACGCGCGCTGGCGCTGAGCATGGCGCTGCACGAACTCGCCACCAATGCGGTGAAGTACGGCGCGCTGTCCGGGCTCGAAGGGCATGTGACCATCCTCTGGAGGCTTTCGGCGGACGACCAGCTCACCCTCTTCTGGGTCGAACAGGGCGGCCCGCCGGTGAAGGCGCCGGAGCGCTTCGGCTTTGGCTCACGACTGCTGCAGCGCAGCCTGGCGCACGAACTCGACGGAGAGGTCGCCTTCACCTTCGCGCCAGACGGGGTGCGCTGCACGATCCAGTTTCAGCTCGAACCGCTCTCCACCTCGGCCGAGCCGGCGATGCTGCAGGGTCTGGGCCCGAGCGGACCGGAAAGTGCCTAGGCCGGCTCGTCGTTGAGGAGGGGCCGCAAGAGGTTTTGCGCCGCCGGCGCGTCGCCCACCAGCCGAGCCAGCGAACCCGCCGGCACAACCTCGGAGCGCGAGCGCGTGAGGCCCAGTGCTCGCGCTGATTGGTTGTCTTCACGCACGGATGGTGTGTTCCTTTCTGATCACCGTGTCGGTTCAAATGGCGAAGCTGGAGACCCACGTAGACGAGACGACCTTCCTGCGCGGCGGCGGCGCCATGGGGGCGCTCATCGCCCAATATGATTGGGCGTCAACTTCGCTCGGCCCGATGAAATCTTGGCCACCTAGCCTGAAGACCGCCGCCGGCCTCGTACTGCGCTCACCCATCCCAATGTTGCTGCGCTGGGGTGAAGAGGGCGTCCTCATCTACAACGACGCCTACGCCGTGATCGCCGGAGCCCGTCACCCACAGCTGCTCGGCACCAGGGTGCGCGAGGGCTGGAAGGAATTCGCCGACTTCGAAGATCGGATCATGAAGCCCGTGCTGGGAGGCGCGACCCTAGAATATCGCAACCAAGGCGTGACGCTTCGCCGTTCGGGCAAGCCGGAACGGCTGTGGTTCGACCTCGACTACTCTCCCGTGCCGGACGAAAGCGGCCGGCCCGCCGGAGTCCTGGGCATCGTCGTCGACACCACCCAACGGGTGCTCGCCGAGCGCAAGGCCGCCGCCCACGCCCAACGGCAACAGCTCATGTTTCAACAGGCCCCGGGCTTCATCTGCCTGTTGAGCGGCCCGGACCACGTCTTCCAGTTTCGCAACGAGGCCCACAAGCTGCTGTTCGGCGAGCGCGACGCCATAGGCAGGCCGCATGACCAGGTCTTCGCGGATCTCCCCGATGAGAACCTCCGCAATCTCCTCGACCACACCTTTGCGACGGGGAAACGCTATATCGGGCGGGCCCAGCCGATCCGGGTGAGACGGAGCCCAGGCGGGCTCGCGGAGGAGCTCTTTCTCGACTTCGTGCTCGAACCGGTGATCGGCGATGACGGCGCGGTCACCGGCATCTTCGTCGAGGGTTTCGACGTCACTCAACAGGTGCGCGCCCAGGCGGCGGCCATTGAGAGCGAACAACGGCTCAGCGCAGCGAAAGCCATCGCCCGACTCGGCGTCTTCGTCTGGGATCGCGTCTCCCGCGAGGCGACGCTCGACGCCAGGGCCCGGGAAATCTTCGGCTTCGCGCCGGACGAGAGCGTCACGGTCGACGACGTGCAGCGTCGGATCGATCCCCGCGACCTGGATAGCGCCCAGGCCAGCGCAGCCAACTTCGAGGCGGCCGGACAGAAGCGGCGAAAGTTGGAATACCGCATTCGGCTGCCGGATGGTTCGAACCGCACCGTCGTCAGCATCAGCGACCTGCTGCCAGGGCCGCACGGGCCGAATACTCGCGCGGTCGGCGTCTTTGATGACGTCACGGAGCGCCGGGCCGCCGAGAAGCGGCAACGGATGCTGCTCAACGAGCTGAACCATCGGGTGAAGAACACCCTGGCCACGGTGCAGTCCATCGCGGCCCAGACCCTGCGGTCAGCGCCGGACCTGGTGAGCGCCCGCGATTCATTCGAGTCGCGCCTGGTGGCGCTGGCCGCCGCCCATGACCTGTTGACGGCGGAAAGCTGGCACGGCGCGCGGCTGTCGGATGTCGTGGCCACCACCATGGCGCCGTTCGAGACCGTCCAGCGGCCGCAGATCAGTCGCTCCGGCCCGCCCGTCTGGCTCTCGGCCCCGCGCGCCCTGGCGCTCAGCCTGGCGCTGCACGAGCTCGCCACCAACGCCGCCAAGTACGGCGCGCTCTCCGTTCCGGAAGGCTCGGCCTCCATTCGCTGGACGGTCTCGGGCGAGGAGCTGACCCTCTCCTGGCGCGAGACGGGAGGACCGCCGGTGACGGCGCCTTGCCGATCGGGCTTCGGCACCCGGCTGCTGCAGCGCAGCCTCGCCCAGGAGCTGCACGGCCAGGTCGAGGTCTGCTTCGCGCCCGAAGGCGTCCGCTGCGAGATCCGCTGCCCGGCGGAACAGGTCGACGCAGCGGACGCCTGCGAGATTCTCGAGGTTGGATGCGAGTAGTGCGCTTGTTTTCTCACCGCGGTGTCGAGAGACATGGCCGAGCCTGACGATCACGACGAGCCGGCCTTCCTGCGCGACGGCGGCGCCCTGGGCGCGCTGATCGCCCAACATGACTGGGCCGCGACCTCGCTCGGCCCGCTCGACGCCTGGCCGGACAGCCTGAAGACCGTGACGGCGATCATGTTGCATGCGCGGGTCCCCATGCATCTGCTGTGGGGCCCGGAGGGCGTCATGATCTACAACGACGCCTACGCCGGCGTGATCGGGCGGCGACATCCGGAGGTGCTCGGAGCGAAGATGCGCGAGGCCTGGCCGGAGCAGAGGGCGCTGGGGGATCAGATCCTGGCGGCCGGCCTTGCGGGCCGCACCCAGTCGTTACGCGACCGGGAAATCACGGTCCGCCGCAGGGACGAGGCCGAACAGGCCTGGTTCAATGTCGATTGCTGGCCGGTGCTGGACGACCGCGGCGAGCCCGCCGGCGTGCTGATCACCTCCGTCGAGACGACCGAGCGCGTGCTTGCCGAGCGCAAGGCCGCCATCGAGATCGAGCGCCAGCGGCGGATGTTCGAGCAGGCGCCGGGCTTCATCTGCCTGCTCAGCGGGCCGGACTTCATCGTCGACTTCGTGAACGAGGCTCACAAACAGCTGTTCGCCGTCCACGACGCCACGGGCAAGCCTTACATGGAGGCCTTCGCCGAGATCGCCGCCCTCGGCGCGCCCGAGGTGATCGTGCAGGTCTATGAGAGCGGCGAGCGCTACTCCGGGCGTGCAGAGCCCATCGCGATCCCCAAACCTGGAGGACGGGTGGAGGAGCACCTTGTGGACCTTGTGCTGGAGCCCGTCACCGACGATGAGGGCCGTGTCATCGGCCTGTTTCTCGAGGGCTTCGAGGTCACCGAACAGGTGCGCGCCCAGGCCGCCGCCGAGGAGAGCGAACGGCGGCTGAGCGCAGCAATCGCCATCGCACGCCTGGGCGCCTTCGAATGGGACCTGGAGACCGGCGCGGCGACCCTCGACGACCGGGCGCGCGAGATCTTCGGTTTCGAGCCGGGCGAAGGCCGTCGGGTGGAGGAGGTCGTCCAGCGCATGGATGTCCAGGACATGCGCCGTGTCGCGGCCGAGACGGACGCCTTCGACGCGGCTCGTCAGACGCGGCGGGAATACGAGTACCGCATCCATCTGCCGGACGGATCTACCCGCACCATCACCGCCATGACCGACAGAATCGCCGGGCCGGACGGGCAGATAAGGCGGGTGGTGGGCGTGGTCGACGACGTGACTGAGCGCCGGGCCACCGAGAAGCGGCAGCGGATGCTGATCAACGAGCTGAACCATCGGGTGAAGAACACCCTGGCCACGGTGCAGTCCATCGCGGCCCAGACCCTGCGGTCAGCGCCGGACCTGGTGAGCGCTCGCGATTCATTCGAGTCGCGCCTGGTGGCGCTGGCCGCCGCCCATGACCTGTTGACGGCGGAAAGCTGGCACGGCGCGCGGCTGTCGGATGTCGTGGCCACCACCATGGCGCCGTTCGAGACCGTCCAGCGGCCGCAGATCAGTCGCTCCGGCCCGCCCGTCTGGCTCTCGGCACCGCGCGCCCTGGCGCTCAGCCTGGCGCTGCACGAGCTCGCCACCAACGCCGCCAAGTACGGCGCGCTCTCCGTTCCGGAGGGCTCGGCCTCCATTCGCTGGAAGGTCTCGGGCGAGGAGCTGACCCTCTCCTGGCGCGAGACGGGAGGCCCGCCGGTGACGGCGCCTAGCCGATCGGGCTTCGGCGCCCGGCTCCTGCAGCGCAGCCTCGCGCAGGAGCTGCACGGCGAGGTCGACGTCAGCTTCGCGCCCGAAGGCGTCCGCTGCGAGATCCGCTGTCAGATCGAGGCCGTTCACGCCAGCCCAGACCCCGCCATCGGGCCGGTCTGAGCGGTCCGGGCGGCATGGGCTCGTGCGCCATTCTAGGCCGGGTCGTAGTTGAGGATCGGTCCCAGCCAGCGCTCGGCGGTCGCCAGCTCCCAGCCCTTGCGACGGGCGTAGTCCTCGACCTGGTCACGCTCGATCCGCCCGACGCCGAAGTAGTGGGCTTCGGGATGGGCGAAGTAGAGGCCGGAGACCGCCGCCGGCGGGGTCATGGCCAGGCTCTCGGTGAGCTCCAGGCCGGTGGCCTGGGTGGCGTCGAGCAGGCGGAAAAGGGTGGACTTCTCAGTATGGTCGGGCTGGGCCGGATAGCCGGGCGCCGGGCGGATGCCGCGGTACTGCTCGGAGATCATCAGGTCGATGTCGAAGGCCTCGTCCGGCGCATAGCCCCAGAGCTCGGTGCGCACACGCCGGTGCAGGGCCTCGGCGAAGGCCTCGGCCAGGCGGTCGGCGAGCGCCGTCGACAAGATCGCCGAATAGTCGTCCCCGGCGTCGCGGAATTTCTGGGCCAACTCCAGCTCGCCATGGCCGGCGGTGACCGCGAAGCCGCCGATCCAGTCGGGCTTGGTCCCGATGGGGGCGATGAAGTCCGCCAGCGCGACGTTGCGCTGGTCGCCGCTCTTCAGCATCTGCTGGCGAAGGGTGTGCAGGCGGCCGATCTCGGTCTGCCGGCTCTCGTCGGCGTAGAGCACCACATCGTCGCCGTCCGAATTCGCCGGCCAGAATCCAACGACACCCCGAGCTTCCAAGAGCCCTTCCTGGATGATCCGCGCCAGCATGACCTGGGCGTCGGCGTAGAGGTCGCGCGCGGCCTCCCCGACCACGTCGTCTTCCAGGATCTGCGGGAAGTGGCCGACCAGCTCCCAGCTGGCGAAGAAGGGCGTCCAGTCGATGTGCCGGGCCAGTTCCGGCAGGTCGTAGGGCGCGAAGGTCCGCGTCCCGAGGAAACTGGGCTTGGGCGGGTCGTAGGTCGACCAATCCGGCGTGAAGGCGTTGTCGCGCGCCTGGGCCAGGGTGGCGCGGGCGCGGTTCCCCTGCCCCCGGGCGAACTGGACGCGGACCTTCTCGTAGTCGACGAGAGTTTCGGCCATGAAGCGGTCGCGCTCGGTGGGCGAGAGCAGGTTGGAGACCACCCCGACCGCGCGGCTGGCGTCCAGCACATAGGTGGTCGCGCCCTCATACTTGGGGGCGATCTTCACCGCAGTGTGGGTCTTCGAGGTGGTGGCCCCGCCGATCAGCAGCGGGATCTTGAAGCCGCGGCGCTGCATCTCGGCGGCGACGAAGGCCATCTCGTCGAGCGAGGGCGTGATCAGGCCGGAGAGGCCGACGATGTCGACCTTCTGCTTTTCCGCCTCATCGAGGATGCGATCGGCGGGCACCATGACGCCGAGATCGATGACCTCGTAGTTGTTGCACTGCAGGACCACGCCGACGATGTTCTTGCCGATGTCGTGGACGTCGCCCTTGACGGTGGCCATCAGGATCTTGCCGGCGGCCTCGCGCGGCTTGCCTTCCTTCTCGGCCTCCATGAAGGGCATCAGATAGGCCACGGCCTGCTTCATCACCCGCGCGGACTTGACCACCTGGGGCAGGAACATCTTGCCCGCGCCGAACAGGTCGCCGACCACGTCCATCCCCGCCATCAGCGGACCTTCGATGACGTGCAGCGGCCGCTCGGCCTTGAGGCGGGCCTCCTCGACGTCGACCTCGATGAACTCGCCGATCCCGCGCACCAGGGCGTGCTTCAGCCGCTCCTCGACCGGCCCCTCGCGCCAGGTCAGGTCGGGCCCCTTCTGCTCGCTCTTGCCGCCCTTGTACTTGGGGGCGAGGTCGACCAGCACCTCGGTCGGCACCTTTCCGTCGGCGCGCTTGCGGTTGAGGATCACGTCCTCGACGGCCTCGCGCAGCTCGGCGGGGATCTCGTCATAGACCGGCAGGTCGCCGGCGTTGACGATGCCCATGTCCATGCCCGCGGCGATGGCGTGGTAGAGGAAGACCGAGTGGATCGCCCGGCGGACCGGCTCGTTGCCGCGGAAGCTGAACGACACGTTGGAGACGCCGCCGGAGATGCGGGCGTAGGGCAGGGTCTGCTTGATCCGCCGCGTCGCCTCGATGAAGTCGACGGCGTAGTTGTCGTGCTCCTCGATCCCCGTCGCCACGGCGAAGATGTTGGGGTCGAAGATGATGTCTTCGGGCGGGAAGCCGACCTGCTCGGTGAGGATCTTGTAGGCTCGCGTGCAGATCTCGACCTTGCGATCGGCGGTGTCGGCCTGGCCCTGTTCGTCGAAGGCCATCACCACCACGGCGGCGCCATAGCGAAGGCAAGCCCTGGCCTGTTCGATGAACTTGGCCTCGCCCTCCTTCATGCTGATGGAGTTGACGATCGAGCGGCCCTGGACGCACTGCAGCCCGGCCTCGATCACCTCCCACTTGGAGCTGTCGATCATCACCGGCACCCGGGCGATGTCCGGCTCGGCTGCGATCAGGTTGAGGTAGGTCCGCATGGCGGCCACGCTGTCGAGCAGGCCCTCGTCCATGTTGACGTCGATCACCTGGGCGCCGGCGTCAACCTGCTGGCGCGCCACGCTCAGCGCCTCGGGATAGTCCCCCTCGGCGATCAGCTTGCGGAATTTGGCCGAGCCGGTGACGTTGGTCCGCTCGCCGACGTTGATGAAGATGGGGCGCATCAATTCAAACCTAGAACCTGTTTTCCTCCCCCGCGAAGCGGCGGGAGGGGGACCACGCGCCGAAGAGCGCGTGGTGGAGGGGCCGAGCCAACGGGCTCAGCATATCCGCCGGGCGGCCGAGGTCATCAGCGCCGCGGGCGCGGCCTGCCCCCTCCACCACCCGGTGTTCCCCGGGCGGTCCCCCTCCCCCGCTTCGCGGGGGAGATGAAAGCCCGGGGCCGGAGAGATCACGCCAACTCGAACGGCTCCAGGCCCGCCAGCCGCATGGCCCTGGGGCGTTCCGGGATCGGCCGGGGGGTCATGCCGCGCACCTCGTCGGCGACGTGGCGGATGTGGTCCGGCGTGGTCCCGCAGCAGCCGCCGAGGATGTTGACCAGGCCGGCTTGAGCCCACTCGTGCAGCTGGTGGCCGGTCTGATGGGGCTCCTCGTCATACTCGCCCATGGCGTTCGGCAGGCCGGCGTTCGGATAGGCCGAGACCAGGGTGTCGGCGATCCGGGCGAGCTCGGCGATATGCGGCCGCATCAGATCGGCCCCAAGCGCGCAGTTCAGGCCGATGGCGAACGGCTTGGCGTGTTTCACCGAGTTCCAGAAGGCTTCCACCGTCTGGCCCGACAGGGTGCGGCCCGAGCGGTCGGTGATGGTGCCGGAGATCCAGATCGGCAGCGGCTCGTAGCCCTGCTCCTGCAGGTCGAGGATGGCCTTGATCGCCGCCTTGCAGTTCAAGGTGTCGGTGATGGTCTCGATCAGGAACAGGTCGACGCCGCCGTCATGCAGCGCCTTCACCTGCTCGACATAGGCCTCGTAGACCTGCTCGAAGGTGACCTTGCGCGCGCCGGGGTCGTTCACGTCCGAGGACATCGACAGCATCACCGGCAGGGGGCCGATGGAGCCGGCCAGAAAGCGCGGCTTGTGCGGCTCCTTGGCGGTCCATTCGTCGGCGACCCGGCGGCCGATGCGGGCGCCCTCGAGATTAATGTCGCGGACGGCGGACTCCAGGGCGTACTCCCCCTGGCCGATCGAGGTGGCCGAGAAGGTGTTGGTCTCGCTGATGTCGGCGCCGGCGGCGAAATACTGGTCGTGCAGGTCGGCGATGATCTCCGGCCGGGTGATGCACAGAAGGTCGTTGTTCCCTTTCAGCTGGCCCGGTGCATCCTTGAACCGCTCGCCGCGGTAGTCGGCCTCGTCGAGGCCGCGCTTCTGGATCATCACCCCCCAGGAGCCGTCGAGCACCAGCACCCGTTCCTTGGCCGCGGCCTTCAGCGCCGCGATTCGTTGCTGCCTCGTCATGCCGCAGCCTCCTCCGCCGTGTTTTCAGAATTGGGGGCTTCAGGTTCGCGCACGCCAAGCACCCGGCAGATGGCGTAGGTCAGGTCGGCGCGGTTCAGGGTGTAGAAATGGAAGTCCGAGAAGCCTTCCTCGGCGAGCTTGGCGCACATCTCGGCGGCCACGGAGCCGGCGAGCAACCGCCGCGTCTCCGGGTCCTTGTCCAGGCCCTCGAACAGGTTGGCGAGCCAGGCCGGCACCTGGATGCCGATGGGACCCGCCATCTTCTTCAGGCCCTTGAAGTTGGTCACCGGCATGATCCCCGGCGAGATCGGGATGGTGACGCCGGCCTTGCGGACCTTGTCCATGAAGCGGAGGAAGCCGTCGATGTCGAAGAAGAACTGGGTGATCGCCCGGGTCGCGCCGGCGTCCACCTTGGCCTTCAGCACATCGATGTCGTGCTCCAGCGACGGGCTCTCCGGATGGATGTGCGGATAGAGGCCGACGCTCACCTCGAAGGGGGCGATAGCCCGGATCGCCGTGGTGAGTTCGGTGGCGTTGTTGTAGCCGTCGGCGCGCGGCGTGTAGCGGCCGCCGATCTGGCCCGGCGGGTCGCCGCGTAGGGACACGATGTGGCGGACGCCGGCTTCCCAGTAGTCGCGGATCACCTCGTCCACTTCGTCGCGCGAGGCGTCGACACAGGTCAGGTGGGCGGCGGGCTTCAGCGTCGTCTCGCGCAGCATGCGCAGCACGGTGCGGTGGGTGCGGTCGCGGGTCGAGCCGCCCGCGCCATAGGTGACGGAGACGAAGGACGGGTTCAGCGGCTCCAGCCGGCGGATCGCCTCCCACAGGTTCTCCTCGGCCTCGGGCGTCTTGGGCGGCGAGAACTCGAAAGAGACGGTGGGCGGCGGCCGGTGGCTTTCGCCGGCGCGGGCGACGGGGCCCAATGCCGACTTCACGGGGGCTGAATTTTGCCGGGTCATGCGGCGCTCCTTTGACGGTCGCGGCCGCGCTCGGCCGTCCAGATCTTCACGGTGAGGCCTTCCTTCTGGGCGGGCGGCAGGGCGCTGGCCCGGACGTCGGGAAAACCCGCCTCGCCCAGCCAGCGCTTCATCTCGGCGTCGGAAAAACCCAGCCGGCGATGCTGGTGCTGCTCGCGCAGGAACTCCAACCCGTGCGGGGCGAAGTCGACGATGATCAGCTTGCCGGCCTCGGCGACGATGCGGCCGGCCTCGCGCACGGCCGCGGCGGGATCGGCGAGGTAGTGCAGCACCTGGTGGACGATCACCAGGTCGGCGCTGGCGTCCGGCAGCCGGGTGCCGAAGATGTCGCCGTGGCGCAGCTCGCAGCGCGCCAGGCCGGCCTCGGCCACGTGGTTGCGGGCGATGTTCAGCATCTGCTGGGAAAGGTCGAGACCGAGCGCCTGGTCGACGCGCGGCGCCAGCAGGGTCAGCATCCTGCCCGCGCCCGTGCCCAGGTCGACCAGCCGCTTGAACGGGCCCGGCCCGGCGGCGTCCAGGATCGAGCGTTCGACATCGGCTTCGGCCACGTAGAGCGAGCGGATCTCGTCCCAGCGCGCGGCGTTGCGGGCGAAGTATTCGGCGGCGTCGGCGGCCCGCTCGGCGCGGACCTGGCTGAGCTGCTCGGCGTCGCGCGCCAGGCCATTATCAGCCGGATCGATGCGCGCCAGGGTCTCAGCGACCAGCTCCGCTGCTTGCCCGGCGGTCGTCAGGCGGTAGAAGACCCAGGCGCCGTCGGGAAACCGCTCGACGAGACCGGCTTCCGCGAGCAGCTTCAGGTGGCGGGAGACGCGCGGCTGGCTCTGGTCGAGGACGCGGCAGAGCTCCAGCACCGCCAGCTCCTCGTGGCTCAGGAGCGCGAGGATGCGCAGGCGCGTCGGTTCGCCCGCCGCGCGCAGCACGTCAACAGCCTGGCCCGCCGATAACTTCATCGGGCCATATAAAGATATCCTTATGTCTTTATGTCAAGTCTCGGCTGGCACGGGGTGGGCGACCGGACGACCGGAGAAGAACAGCCGCAGGTTCTCGATGGTGCGAGCGACCAGACGCGGAACAGTCTCGTGCGTGGTGCTGCCGATGTGCGGCGTGAGCACGACGTTGGGAACATCCGCCCAGCGCTGGGCCGGCGTCGGCTCCTCGGCGAAGACGTCGAGCCCGGCGTGGCCCAGATCGCCTGCCTTCAGGGCGGCGATCAAGGCGTCCTCGTCGATCAGCGAGCCGCGGGCGACGTTGACGATCATGCCGTCCGGTCCCACCGCCTCGATGACCTCGCGGGAGATGAGGCCGCGATTGTCGGCGTTGGCCCGAGAGGCCACCAGGAGGATGTCGCTCCAGGCGGCCAGATCGAGCAGGCTCTCCCGGCGCGGCCAGGGCGCGGGCTTCGGCCTGGGCCCCCACCAGGCGACCTCGAGGCCGAAGGCGCGGGCCCGGTGCGCGCTCGCCTCGCCGATGGCGCCCAGGCCGACCACGCCGAACCGCCGACCGGTGAGGCTGGAGCTTGCCGGGTTGCGGTGATTTTCACGCCAGAGCCCTTCGCGGATCGCCCGGTCGCCGGCGACGATCCCGCGCCAGCCGGCGATCATCAAGCCGATCGCCTGATCGGCCACGTCGTCGGCGTTGAGCCCCGCCGCATTGGTGACCTCGATTCCGCGCGCGCGGCACCAGGCGACATCGACCCCGTCGTACCCCGCGCCCACGCAGGCGATCAGACCCAGGTTGGGCAGGCTCTGCAGGAATTCCCTCGGCAACGGGATGTCGCCGGCGTGCGCCATGGCCCGCACCGCGGCGCGGTCGCCGTCGTCCAGGTCCCAGGCCTTGGCGACGCCCCAGCCCTCGGCCGCGAGCGCCGGCTCGAAGCGGGCCAGCATGGGGTGATAGAGCAGGACTTTCGGCGGGGCGGCGGACATCGGACCTCCGGTTCGTGTCCGCGACTATAGCCGGCTGCGAAAGGCGCGCGAGAGGCAGGCGCCTCAGGGGTTCGAAGCGACGACCACCGTGGCCTCGGAGATGCCGCGGATGGGCCGCGATCCAGGCGTCGTAGTGCGCCACGGCCCGATCATAGCGGTCGGCTTGAGCTTGAACCGCTCCACCGCGCGCGGCGTCACCATGCTGAAGAAAGCGCCGGTGTCGACCTCCAGACGTGCCGGCTGGCCGCCGATCTGCGCGGCGACGATGTGGGCCAGCTGACGCCCGGTCTCCGCCGCGACGGGCGACGAGACGGCCGCAATCCCCATGACGATTGACGCGAAACGGACCAATTTACCACTCATGGTGGAAAACCTAGTCCGGAACACGCTCTCAGCGGAAGCCCCGCGGCGGCTTGGAGGCCGAACTCCAGGCGCGCGGCGCAGCGCCCTGCCCGCGCCGTTGGACCAGGAGGAAAACGGTTCCAGATCCGCTGAACACAGCGCCGCGCGACCTAATCTCGCCCCAGTCGCGGGCGTAGATTCACCGCTCCCCTACAGACGCTCGTCCAAGGGAGGTCCCCATGCCCTTCACCGAAACGCCCCGCCTCGTGGTCCAGATCGGCGTGTTCGCGGCGCGGGAGGGATGGCTGCTCACCCATCCCGACGTGCAGGGCCGGTTCGCCGACCGTGACGAGGCGATGGCCGCCGCCCGGCGGCTGGCGCACCTGGAGAGCTGGCGCGGCCGGGACGTCAACATGCTGGTGCAGGAGCCGCTCAGCGCCGAGGTCGCCTCGTTCGATCCCAGGTGAGGCTGCGCGCCTGGACGACGCGCAGCTCATCGTTGGATGGCGTCCCGCCGATCAGGACGGGTGCGCGGCCTTGTAGGCCTTGGCCGCGGTGTTGAATTCGACGCCCACACGCTCCTTGTCGGCCTGGTTCTCGCTGACGCGGGCGTCGGCGGCCTTGGCGATCGCCGGATCGAGCTTGGTCTTGGCGGCCTTGGCGGCCGCCTTCTGATCGAGGACCTCCTTGAGCACGCAGGCCTGGTAGTCGTCCGAGGCGGTCATGAAGGCCGACACGTCCTGCTTGGCCGTCTTCAACTGCTCGAGCGTCGCCGTGGCGCCGTCGACCGCAGCCGGCGCGGTCGGCCGCTGGCATTCCGCCAGGGCGAGGCTCGGCGCTCCAAACACCAGCAGGGCGCCCAGGGCCCAGGTACGCATCGGCGACTTACACTTCATCGGCTTCCTCCGTTTGGGCGGCATACAAGCACGCCCAAGGATGAGGCCGCCAGACCCGTCGCGGCGGTCTTACAGCTCGAGCGAAACGATCCCGTGCTCAAACCGGATCGGCGCAGCGAGCAGGGCGCGGAAGGCTTTGTAGCCGGCTTCCCCAGGTCGAAAGGCGTGCAGGAAGATGTGGTGGCGGCCGTCGGGGGCGACGGCGACGGAGGGATGGCCGGGTCCCCACCACTGGTCGGTGGAGCTCAGGAACACCTCCGAAGACTTGCGGTAGGGACCGACCGGCGCATCGGCCACCGCCGCGCCGATGCCGTAGTGGGCCGTCGAAAAATCGTTACCGGCGTAGAGCAGGTGATAGCGGCCCTCGTCGCGGCTGACCCAGACGCCCTCGATCAGATGCCCCTCCCAGGGCATGTCGTTCTGCAGGATCACGGCCGGCTCGCCCTCCAGGCGGCGCGCGTCGGGCGACAGCCGCTGGGCGTAGATGCGGGTGCGCAGCGCCTCCAGCGCCTCGGCCATCAGGTCACGCTCGTACGGCGAAGCGGTGACCATCACGGCGGTCAGGCGCAGCTCGAAGCCCGCGAGATCCGAGGCCGCGGCTTCGATCAGCAGCTGGAGGGCGAAGAATTGCGCCATCGGCTCGAGCCGTTCGATCCATGGCCAGAGGGCCAGGGTGACGGCCGCTGTCCGGCGGTCCGGAGCGGTGACGAAGAGGTCGTTCGCAAGGGCGGGACGCCGGTGCAGGAGCGCCGCGAGCAGACGCGGCCAGACGCCGTTGTCGTCGCGCTTCCAGATCAGCCAGGGCGCGCCGTCGGCGTCGACGAGGATGTGGGCGTCGATCACCCCGCCGGTGAGGATCGGCGCCTCGTCGGCGACGAATGGGCCGTCCGGCGCGGCGGCGCGAGCCAGGCCGATGGCGAGGCTGCGGTCCGGCTGGCGGGCGCAGAAGCAGACCAGCCAGGCTTCGCCGACGCGGTGCAGTTCGGGGGCCCAGAAATCGCTGATCTCCGGCCCGGTGAGCGTCCAGGCTGGAGCCGCGCCGCGGGGAAAGACAAAGCCGGTGAGGACCCAGGCCTTCAGGTCGCCCGAGGCGAGGATCGGAAAGGCGTCCGGCGCGTCGTTGGAGGTGACCAGCAGGCGGTAGTCGCCGGGCGCGACCTGCACCACGCAGGGATCGCCATAGCCGTACAGGATCGCCGGCGAAACCGGTTCGGTGAGGATGGCCGTCAGCGGCGGCCCCTCCCCCGCCGGGGGCGCCTGCCGCGCGTACGGACGGCGCAGGCCGAGGTCGCCGGCGAGGCTCTCGAAGAGATCCAGGAAGGAGGGCTGGTCGAGCGCCGGCAGGTCGTAATGGCGCTCCGGCCTTCCGGATTCAGCGACGCTCAGCCGATGCGGCGGTCCGGGCGAGAGGCGGATCCGGAAGGCTGCGGACGCGCCCTCCGGCGCCGGAGGATCGAGGGGCTCCATGCGCACTCAACGCATGGAACGGGCCTGGAGGCCGGCCGCAGTCCTGGCTTCCGCCCGACGGGAGCGCAACGAACGGTCGAGGTGCGGGTTTGTAAGGGCGCCAACGCAAACAGCGTTACGTCAGGGAGACGCAAACATGAAGACGATTGTGATGGCCGCCAGCGCGGCGGCCTTGCTGATGACGGCTGGCGCGGCGGACGCCGGGACGCAGCGCAAGACCTCGCGGACCCACGCCTCGACCGTGGCGGCCAGCCCCCCGCAGCCCATCCCCTACAGCCAGTTGGACGCCTATCTGGCGGCCTCGCCGAAGAAGCGCGCCACCACGGACTGGTGGTCGGGCTCGACCATGGCGGCGACCGGCGCCAACACCAACGCAGCCGCCAGCACCGGCGCGGCGACCGGCGCGGACGTGAGCGGCTCGGTGGCCTCCGGATCGGTGACCTCGGGCGCGACGAGCGGGACCGAGGCGACCACTCCGGACAATGCTGGCGGCGCGGCCGGCGCGGTCAATCCGCCGACCGATGCAGGCGCCACGACCGGCGCGCCGTCGACGCCCGGAACCTCCAGCGGCGACACCGCTACGGCGCCACCGTCCGACACCTCGGGCGCGGCCACCACGCCCAAGTAAGCCCTCGACCGCAGGACCTGCGGACGACGAGGACCCCAGCCGGCGACGGCTGGGGTCTTCGCGTTTTCGGAAGGCCGGTTTCGGTCAGAGACTGACCTGGGTCCCCAATTCGACGACGCGGCCGGGCGGCAGGTGGAAGAAGCTCGTCGGGTCGGCCGAATTCTTGTTGAGGAAGACATAGAGTTGCCGGCGCCAAGCGGAGAGGTTGGAGGCGGAGCTGGCGACAATGGCCCGGCGACTGAGGAAGAAGGTGGTCGCCATGATGTCGAACTTCAGCCCGTGCTTGCGACAGGCGGTGAGGGCCTTGGGAATGTTCGGCCGCTCCATGTAGCCATAGCGGACGATCACGTACCAGAAGCCGGCGCCCAGATCGGTGATCTCCAGGCGGTCGGCGTCGTCAAGATAGGGCCGGGACTCGTTCACCACCCGCAGCATCACGTTCTTCTCGTGCAGCACCTTGTAGTGCTTCATGCTGTGCATCAGGGCGGCCGGCGTGGTGTCCGGCTCCGAGGTCAGGTAGATGGCCGCGCCCGGAACCCGACCCGGCGGGCGCTGGGCGATGATCTTCAGGAAGTCGGCCAGCGGCAGGCCTTCCTTGACCAGTTTGGCGCGCAGCAGGCGGGTGCCACGCACCCAGGTGGCCATCAGGGCGATGAGGCCTCCGGCCAGCATCAGCGGCACCCAGCCGCCGGTCAGCACCTTGAGCAGGTTGGCGCCGAAGAAGGTGACGTCGAGCGCCAGCAGAGGAGCCAACAGCGCCAGCGCCAGCGGCAGTTTCCAGCCCCAGCAGCGCCGCACGACGATGAAGGCCAGGCAGGTGGTCACCACCATGGTGCCGGTGACCGAGATTCCGTAGGCGTGCGCCAACCCCTCCGACGAGCGGAACGAAAGCACCAGCAGCACCACGCCGACGTACAGAAGCCAGTTGATCGGCGCGACATAGATCTGGCCGGCCTCGGTGGCCGAGGTGATCTTGATGTTCAGCCGCGGCAGCAGACCGAGCTGGATGGCCTGCTGAGTGAGGGAGAAGGCGCCGGTGATCACCGCCTGGCTGGCGACCACGGTGGCGACGGCCGCGAGCACGACCCAGCCGATCCGCCATTCCGGCGGGGCCATCAGGAAGAACCAGTCCTGCTTGCCGAGCAGCAGACGCGCGGCCTGGGCCTCGGCCAACGCCTTGGAGGCGATGGCGGCCTGGCCGAAATAGTTCAGCGCCAGGCAGGGAAAGACCAGGGCGAACCAGGCCGCCTGGATCGGCACGCGGCCGAAGTGGCCCATGTCGGCGGTCAAGGCTTCGGCCCCTGTCACCGTCAGGAAAACCGCGCCCAGCACCAGGAAGCCCACTAGGCCGTGGTGCACCAGGAAGCCTAGGGCGTGGTGCGGCGAGACCGCCATCAGGACGCCCGGCGCATCCTTGATATGCAGCACGCCCATGGCGCCCAGCGACAGGAACCAGATCACCATGATCGGGCCGAACAAGCGGCCGACCTTGGCGGTCCCATGGCTCTGGAAGGCGAAGAGCGCCGTCAGAATCAGCAGGGTGACGACGATCACTTCCTCGGTCTTGAACCAATGGGAGAAGCCGTGCACCGACTTCATCCCCTCGACCGCCGAGAGCACCGAGATCGCCGGCGTAATGACGCCGTCACCGTAGAACAGGGCCGCGCCGATGGCGCCGAGGGCGAAGACCCCGATAGTCTGGGTCTTCAGGCCGCGCTGGGCCAGGGCCATCAGCGACAGCACCCCGCCTTCGCCGTTGTTGTCGGCGCGCATCAGGAAGAGCACGTACTTGACCGTGACCACGAGGATCAGCGCCCAGAGGGCGAGCGAGAGCACCCCCAGGATGTCGGCCTGGGCGAGCCGCTCGGCGGGGATCTCGGCCAGGGCGTCGCGGAAGGCGTAGAGCGGGCTGGTGCCGATGTCGCCGAAGACCACGCCGACGCTGCCAACGGCCAGCGGCCAGAAGCGTCCCGCTCCGGGCCCGTGGGCGCCGGAAGGGCCGGTCGTGGAATTTGCGGCTGAAGAATCGGACGCAGCGAGGGGAGGCTCGCTCGTCATGGCTGGACCTGCTCCGGACGCCGGTCAAAGCCGGCGGCCGCCGCATTACGCCCGAGACATTTTCGGGGCAAGTGGATTCGCCGCAGCGCGACAGACGACCGATCGAACTGCATCGACAGCGCTCCGCGCGACGGCTCGGGCCCCTCGTTGGAGGACGGTCGCCCGCCGCAGAGGGTTCGAATAAGGTGTCAGGGCGGAGCCGGTTGGGTCAATCGGTCGACGGGTGAGCGGGACGCCGCCCGCTCTTCGGCGGGCGGCGTGCTGGCTTCAGCGGGTGAACTTATGGAACTTGATCCGGTGCGGGATCAGGCTGTCCGTGCCCAGCCGGCGCTTCTTGTCCTCTTCATACGCTTCGAAGTTGCCTTCGAACCATTCGACGTGGCTGTCGCCTTCGAAGGCCAGGATGTGGGTCGCCAGGCGGTCGAGGAACCAGCGGTCGTGGCTGATGACCACGGCGCAGCCGGCGAACTCTTCCAGCGCCTCTTCCAGGTTCTGCAGGGTCTCGATGTCGAGGTCGTTCGTCGGTTCGTCGAGCAGGATGACGTTGCCGCCGGTGGTCAGGGTCTTGGCGAGGTGGACGCGGTTCCGCTCACCGCCGGACAGCAGGCCGACCTTCTTCTGCTGGTCGCCGCCGCGGAAGTTGAACGAGCCGACATAGGAGCGGGTGTTGATGTCGCGCTTGTTGACCGTGAGGATGTCCAGGCCCTGGCTGACCTCCTGCCAGACGGTCTTGGCCGGATCGAGCGCGTCGCGGCTCTGGTCCACATAGGCGAGCTTCACCGTCTCGCCGAGGCGGAAGGTCCCGCCGTCGGGCTGCTCCTGGCCGGTGATGATCTTGAACAGGGTGGACTTGCCGGCGCCGTTCGGGCCGATCACGCCGACGATGCCGTTCGGCGGCAGCTTGAACGACAGGTTCTCGAACAGGACCTTGTCGCCGTAGGCCTTCGACAGGTTGTCGGCTTCCAGCACCAGATTGCCCAGGCGCGGGCCCGGCGGGATCTGGATGGTGGCGAAGGACTGGGCCTGGCGGGAGTTCTCCTGCGCGCGGACCATCTCGTCATAGGCGGCCAAGCGGGCCTTCGACTTGGCCTGGCGGGCCTTGGCGCCGGAGCGCACCCATTCCAGCTCGCGGGTCATGGCGCGCTGGCGCGCCTCGCTCTCGGACTGTTCCTGGACGACGCGCTTGGTCTTCTGCTCGAGCCAGCCCGAATAGTTGCCCTCGTAGGGGATACCCTTGCCGCGATCGAGCTCCAGCGTCCACTTGGTGACCTGGTCGAGGAAGTAGCGATCGTGGGTGACGAGGATCACACAGCCCGGGAAGGCTTCCAGGTGGTGCTGCAGCCAGGCGACGCTTTCGGCGTCGAGGTGGTTGGTCGGTTCGTCGAGCAGCAGCATGTCCGGCTTGGAGAGCAGCAGGCGGGCGAGCGCGATGCGGCGCTTCTCACCGCCGGACAGCTTGTCGACCGGCCAGTCGTTCGGCGGACAACGCAGGGCGTCCATCGCCATCTCGATGCGGGAATCGATGTCCCACAGGTCGCCGGCGTCGATCTTCTCCTGGAGGGCGGTCATCTCCTCCATCAGCTCGTCGGTGTAGTTCTCGCCCAGCTCGCCGGCGACCTCGTTGTAGCGGTCGACGATCTTCTTCTCTTCGCACCAGGCGATGGCGTTGCCCCAGACGTTCAACGCCTCGTCCAGCTGCGGCTCCTGCTCCAGGTAGCCGCGCTTGACGCCGTCGGCGGCGATCGCCTCACCGCTGAACTCCGTATCCAGGCCGGCCATGATCTTCAGCAGGGTCGACTTGCCCGAGCCGTTGACGCCGACCACGCCGATCTTGGCGTCCGGATAGAAGGACAGCCAGATGTTCTCGAAGGTCTTCTTCGTGGCCCCGGGGAAGGCCTTGGTCAGGCCCTGCATCTGGAAAATGTATTGCTGCGCCATCGGGCGTCCGCGTCTTTCGCAAGGTGGCAATGGGAGGTCGCCGTGCAGATAGCGGTCGCGTACCGCCCGCGCAATGCGGCGCGGGCGCAAGCACGCGACTCTCGCGCGCCCAGGCGAGCCGGTGGGCAGACGATAATGGCCGCCCGGCGCGGAACGCGACGGTCTCTTGCACGTACTGATCGGAAGCGGTTCGCAAGCCGCGGACGCAGAAGGACTGTTCTCATGCACAAGGACGAACTGAAGGGCGCCGCGAAGGCCGCCAAGGGCGCGATGAAGCAAGCCGCCGGCAAGGCGACGGGCAATGAACGGCTCGAAGCCGAAGGCGTCGCCGAAAAGACCGCTGGCAAGATGCAGAAGGGCGTCGGCAAAATGAAGGACGCCGCCCGCAACACCTTGAAGCACTAGGGGCGAACCTGCCTTTTGAAGAGGGCCGCGCACCCGCGTGGCCCTTTTTGCTGTCCGAAAGGAGCCTGGCCGCCACCCTTGCACTGTCGCCTTGCTTCGGTCGCGATCCGTCCCTCATCTAGCGCCAAGCTTGCGGATCGGCCGCACGCGGACAGATGACGAAGGATAGCGACTGCTGGTAGGAACCTCGGACTCCGCCGAACTCTCGGCGGGATGACGGAGATCTAAGTCCGCCGGCTTGCCGGCACGCGAGGCCGCCTGCAACGGCGCCGCCCCAGATAAGGACGAGACCACTGGCCAGACTCTGGAAGAAGACGGCGACACGGAGCCGCTCGAAGACCAGGATGTTCGCCGCCGTTGACCGGGATCGATCCGTCTCGCCGCTCCGCGCGGCGTCCGCCAGTCTTACGGACAAGAGGGTTCGCCAGGTGTTCGACGTCATCGCCGAGGGCTCAGAGAACCTCGTCAGGCTGGACCCGACCGAAGCCAGCCCGCAGAATCCGCCGGGCGTAGGCTTCCACCTGCTCGACACCACCATGATGTATGCGCCGCGATCCGGCGGGGTGAAGCGCTACCTGAACGCCAAGAGCAGCTGGCTCGCCGCGCGCCGTCCGGAGATCCGCCACACCCTCGTGGTGCCCGGCGCCCGCACGCGCATCGACTCGGAAGGCCTGGTCACGGTGTCCGCCGCCCGCCTGCCGTTCGGCGACGGCTATCGCATGCCGGCGAGCGTCACCAAGTGGGCGAGCATCCTTCGAAGCTGCGATCCCGACATCATCGAGGCCGGCGACGTCTTCGTGCCGGGCCACGCCGCGCTGGAAGCCGGCGAAGCCCTGGGCGTCCCGGTGGTCGGCTTCTGCCACACCGACGCCGCGGCCCTGGCCGCCCTGCACCTCGGCGATTGGGCCGAGCAACCCACCTTCACCTTCTGGGCCCAGGCCTACCAGCGGTTCGACCAGGTGATCGCGCCGAGCCGCCATACCGCCGCGCGGCTCGCCGAGGCGGGGGTCGAGAAGGTCACCGTGCTGCCGCTCGGCGTCGACACCGAGCTCTTCCATCCGAGCCGCGGCGACCGCAACAAGCTGATCCGGAAGCTCGGCCTGCCGCAGCAGGCCCGGCTGCTGGTGTTCGCCGGCCGGGCGGCCCGCGAGAAGAACGTCGAGTCCATGGTCGCCGCCGTCGAGCGCCTCGGCGCGCCCTATCATCTGCTTCTGATCGGCGCCGGACGCGACGTGCGCAGCTCCAGCCAGGTGACCAGCGTCGACTACGAGCGCGATCCGCTGAAGCTGGCGAGCCTTGTGGCCAGCTGCGACGCCTTCCTGCACGCCAACGAGAACGAGATCTTCGGTCTGGTCGTGCTCGAAGCCATGGCCGCCGGCCTGCCGGTGATCGGACCGAACAAGGGCGGCGTCGGCGAGCTGATCGACGAGAGCGTCGGCCAGCACGCGGACAGTTCGGATCCGGAGGGCCTGGCGGCGGCGATCGAGGCCCTGTTCGCCCGAGACGTGGCGCAGCTCGCCCAGCAGGCCCGGCGGCGCGCCGAGACCCGCCATGGGTGGGACATCACGTTCGAGAGCATCACCCAGCTCTACAGCGGCCTGATCAAGAGCACGACCCGCCCGCTGGCCCTCAGCGCCTAGCGGCCGGCCGCGGCGCGGCGCAGCTCGGGTTCTTTCGTCCGACACGCGCTCGCGGCTGGCGGGCGGGCGGGCAGGTGGTTAAATCCACCGTATGCGCACCGACACGCCCCCGCCGATCCGGCTCTCCGACTATCGTCCCCCAGCCTTCCTGATCGAGGAGGTGCTGCTGACCTTCGACCTGCAACCCAACACGACCCGGGTGAAGGCGAAGCTCGCGGTCCGCCGCAATGGGGACCATTCCGCACCCCTGCGATTCAACGGCGAGCGGCTGACGCTGATTTCGGCGACGATCGACGGCCGGGTCGTGGACGAGGGCCAGCGCACGGTCGACGCCGAGTTCCTGACCATCCCGGGCGTGCCCGACGCCTTCGTGCTGGAAACCGAGGTCGAGATCGACCCGGAGAACAACAAGGCGCTCGAAGGCCTCTACATGTCCGGGGGCCGCTTCTGCACCCAGTGCGAGGCGGAGGGCTTCCGCAAGATCACCTACTGGCCGGACCGGCCCGACGTGCTGTCGCGCTTCACCGTGCGGATCGAGGCGGACAAGGCGTTCAGCCGCCTGCTGTCCAACGGCAACCTGATCGAGGCGGGCGAGCTCGCGGGCGGACGCCACTACGCCGTCTGGAACGACCCCTTCCCCAAGCCCTGCTACCTGTTCGCCCTGGTGGCGGGCGAGCTCGACATGCTGGAAGACAGGCTCGTCACCATGAGCGGGCGCCCCGTCGACCTTAGGATCTACGTCGATCCGGGCATGGCGCCGCGCGCGACCTACGCCATGGACGCGCTGAAACGGTCGATGCTTTGGGACGAGGGCGCGTTCGGACGGGAGTACGACCTCGACCTGTTCATGATCGTCGCGGTGCGCGACTTCAACTTCGGGGCGATGGAGAACAAGGGCCTCAACATCTTCAACTCGTCGCTGCTGCTCGCCGACCCGGCGACGGCGACCGACGCCGACTACGAGCGCATCGAGAGCGTCATCGCCCACGAGTACTTCCACAACTGGACCGGCGACCGGATCACCTGCCGCGACTGGTTCCAGCTGTGCCTGAAGGAAGGGCTGACGGTGTTTCGCGACCAGGCCTTCTCCGCCGACATGCGCGGCGAGGCGGTCCAGCGGATCAAGGACGTCAAGGCGCTGCGGGCCCGGCAGTTCGCCGAGGATCAGGGACCGCAGGCCCACCCGGTGCGGCCGTCGAGCTATCTGAAGATCGACAACTTCTACACCGCGACCATCTACGAGAAGGGCGCCGAGGTGATCCGCATGTTGCGGACCCTGATCGGGCCCCAGGCCTTCCGCGCGGGCATGGACCTCTATTTCGAGCGCTGGGACGGCCACGCCACCACCGTCGAGGAATTCATCCGCTGCTTCGCCGAGGCCTCCGGCCAGGACCTGACGCACTTCTTCGCCTGGTACGAACAGGCCGGCACCCCCAGGGTCAGGCTGAAACAGACCTACGACGCCGACGCCAGGACCCTGACGCTGGAGCTTGAGCAGCAGACCCTGCCGACGCCCGGCCAGCCGCAGAAGCGGCCACTGCCGATCCCGGTGACCGTGGGCCTGCTGGACCACGACGGGCGGCCGATGAGCTTCCAGCACGACGGCCAGACGGTCGAAGAGACGGTGATCGTGCTCACCCAGCCGCAGATGACGGTGACCCTGACCGGCGTCGCCCGCGACCCCGCGGTCTCGGCGCTGCGCGGCTTCTCCGCGCCGGTGATCCTGTCGAGCGACATCGAGCCCCGGGACCGCTACGTCCTGCTGGCCTCGGACCCGGACCTGTTCAACCGCTGGGAGGCCGGCCAGACCCTGGCGCGCGAGCTGATCCTCGCCCGCGCCGGCGGCCTGCCCGACGAGGTCGGCGAAGAGCGCTACGCCGAGGCCCTCGGCCGCTCGCTCGCCGATCAGGCGGCGGATCCGGCGTTCAAGGCCCTGCTGATGGCTTTGCCGTCGGAGCCGGACCTGGCCTTGGTGATGAAACCCGCCGCAGATCCGGCGGCGATCCACGCGGCGCGCGACGCCCTTTTGACCCGGCTGTCGGTGCACCTGGAGGACGAGCTTCGCCGCTTGCACATGGGTCTGCAGGACCTGGGCGAATATACGCCGGACGCCGCCGGCGCCGGTCGCCGGGCGCTGCGCAACGCCGCGCTCGAGCTGCTGGCGGCCAACCCGCGCTCGGACAATGTTGAGCTGGCGAGCGGCCACTTCGAGGCCGCGATAAACATGACCGACGCCATCGGCGGACTGAACGCGCTGATGCAGATGGGCGGCGAGCCCTATGAGCAGGCCTTGATGGCCTTCTTCGAGCGTTGGAAGAGCGAGCCCCTGGTCATCGACAAATGGTTCAGCGTTCAGGCGCGCGATCCCAGCGAGACCGCGCTCGGCCGGGTGATGGGCCTGACCGCCCACCCCGCCTTCGAACCGAAGAATCCCAACCGCCTGCGGGCGCTGGTCTCGACCTTCGCCAACTTCAATCCGGCCCGGTTCCACGATCCCAGCGGCGCCGGCTACCAGTTCCTCGCCGATCAGATCCTGGCGGTCGACCGCTTCAACCCGATGACCGCGGCCCGGCTGATCGATCCGCTGGACGGCTGGCGGCGCTACAGGCCCGAGCTTGGCGCCCTGATGAAGGCGCAGCTGGAGCGGATCGCCGGGACCGAGGGCCTGTCGAAGAACGTGCTGGAAAAGGCGAGCCGCGCGCTGGCGGAAGAGGGCTGATACGCTCCCCGGCATGGGTTTCGGTGACAGCATGAGCCTGGGCGCGCGGATGCGGCCCTGCGGTCCGGTGATCGACGCCAAGGCCGCGGCCCGCACGCGCGAGATCCTCGGCCCCTCGGTGGCGATCGACGCGGCCTGGCCGGCGCTGGCGCCGATCTTCGGCGCCTCACCCTACCTGTCGGGCCTGGCGCGGCGCGAGCCGACGAGGCTGGCGGCCTTGCTCGATGGCGATCCGGACGAGCGGCTGACGGACCTCCTGGCCCGCACCGCCGCGGTGGCCGAGGGCGATCTCGACGCCGCCTCGGCCGTCTTGCGTCGGCTGAAGGCGGAGCTGCACGTCCTGACCGCCCTCGCCGACCTGGGCGGGGTGTGGGACCTCGACGCGGTCACCGGGGCGTTGACGCGGTTCGCCGACGCCTCGGTCGGCGCCGCCCTCGCCGTCGCCGCGCGGGGCGAGCTGGAGGCCGGGCGGATGACCCGGCTCGGCGAGGGGCGCGAGGGGCCGGCGCCGGGCTGGTTCTGCATCGCCATGGGCAAGCAGGGCGCCTTCGAGCTCAACTACTCCAGCGACATCGACATCTCGGTCTTCTTCGATCCGGACCGGCTGTCGCTCGCCGAGGGGGTCGAGGCCCAGCCCTTCGCCGTACGGCTGACGCAACGGCTGGCCGATCTGATGCAGGCGAAGACCGACGAGGGCTACGTCTTCCGCATCGACCTGCGGCTGCGCCCCGATCCCTCCTCGACGCCGCCTGCCGTGCCGACGCCTGCGGCGCTCGAATACTACGAGAGCGTCGGCCAGAACTGGGAGCGGGCGGCCTTCATCAAGGCGCGCGCCTGCGCCGGCGACCTGGAGGCGGCCGAGGCCTTCCTGAAGGAGTTGAGGCCCTTCGTCTGGCGCAAGAACCTCGACTTCGCCGCCATCGCCGACATCCATTCGATCAAGCGCCAGATCCACGCGCACAAGGTCGACGAGCGGGTCTCGGCCAAGGGCGTCGACCTGAAGCTGGGCCGCGGCGGCATCCGCGAGATCGAGTTCTACGTCCAGACGCAGCAGTTGATCCTCGGCGGCCGCAACCCGAGCCTGAGGAGCAACCGCACCCTCGACGCCCTGGCGGCCCTGGTGGCGGCCGGCCACGTCCAGCCCGAGACGGCCGAGGAGCTGACCCGCGCCTACCGCATGCTGCGCGACGTCGAACACCGGGTGCAGATGCTGGCCGACGAGCAGACCCACAAGCTGCCCGAGTCCGACCCCGACCGGCGCCGGATCGCCGCGCTTTCCGGCTACGGTCTGTTGCGCAGCTTCGACGCGGCGATCACCCGGACGCTGAAGACCGTCAACGCCCGCTACGGCGAGCTCTTCCCGACGGAGGAGCCCCTCTCCTCCCGGTTCGGCAGCCTGGTCTTCACCGGGGTGGACGACGACCCTGAGACACTGGCGACCCTGGCGCGGATGGGCTTCTCCAGCCCGCCTCGGATCTCCCAGACCATCCGCAACTGGCACCACGGCCACATCCCGGCGACCCGCACCGAGCGCGGC
Organism: Phenylobacterium sp. LjRoot225; assembly: GCF_964252855.1. Taxonomy (NCBI): domain Bacteria; kingdom Pseudomonadati; phylum Pseudomonadota; class Alphaproteobacteria; order Caulobacterales; family Caulobacteraceae; genus Phenylobacterium; species Phenylobacterium sp. LjRoot225. The sequence continues at coordinate 604,212 of NZ_CAXUPL020000002.1, forward strand.
CGGGAGCTGTTCACCCGCCTCGCCCCGCGACTGCTGGAGGCGGCCCAGGCCACCGGCGCCCCGGACACCGCCTTCAACCGCTTCGCGGACTTCTTCTCGCGGCTGTCCTCGGGCGTACAGCTGCAGTCGCTGTTCCTCGCCCAACCGCGCCTGTTCGAACTGGTGGTCCAGGTGATGGCCTTTGCGCCGAGGCTGGCCAGCACCCTGGCCCGGCGGCCCGCGGCGATCGACGCCATGCTGGACTCCCAATTCTTCCAGGAGATCGACCTGGTCGAGGACCGGCCGATGTTCCACGCGGCGGTGGCGCAGGCCGGCGGCTTCGAGGCCGCGATGGACGCCGTTCGAAGGCTGCAGCGCGAACAGGCCTTCCGGGTCGGCGTTCAGGTGATGAGCGGCGCGGCCAGCGCCGAGACGGCGGGCAAGGCCTTCGCCCAGCTCGCCGACCTCTGCATCCAGGCGCTGGCCCCGGCCGCCCTGGCCGAGGCCGTGCGGCTGGGCGGCGACTTCCCCGGCCAGGTGGCCGTGGTCGCGCTCGGCAAATGCGGCTCGCGCGAAATGAGCGCGGGCTCCGACCTGGATCTGATGACGCTCTATCGGGCCGACGATCCGGCCTCCGCCTCGGCCGCCAAGGGCTGGGACGCCGCCACCTTCTACGGCCGCTTCACCCAGCGCCTGATCGCGGCGCTGTCGACCCAGACCGCCGAGGGCGGTCTCTATGAAGTCGACATGCAGCTGCGCCCCTCGGGCACCGCAGGACCGGTGGCGGTCAGCTTCGCGGCCTTCGACAACTATTATCAGGGCGAGGCCGAGACCTGGGAGCATCTGGCGCTGACCCGGGCGCGGGTGGTCTGGGCGACCTCCGAGGCATTCGAAGACGACTGTAACGCGGCGATCGAGCGGGCGCTGCGCCGGCCGCGCGACCGGAAGGCTACCGCGGCGGACGTGCGAGAGATGCGCGAGCTCCTGGAGCGCGAGCGGCCGCCAAAGGGGGCCTGGGACCTGAAGCTCTCGCCCGGAGGATTGGTCGACATCGAATTCGCCGCCCAGTTCCTGCAGCTGGCGCACGCGGCCGACGGCGGCCCGCTGTCGCCGAACACCGCCGAAGCCCTTGCGGCCTTCCGCAGCGCAGGCCTGGCGCCGGGCGAACCGCTGGAGGCCTTGGAAGACGCCTGGCGCCTGCAGCAGGACCTGACCCAGCTGCTGAAGGTGGCGCTCGAGGACGTCCATGATCCCGCGGACGAGCCCAAGGCCTTCCGCGCCCTGCTGGCCCGGGCAGGGAAGGCCCGCAGCTTCACCAGCCTGCGCCAGCGCCTGGAGACGGCCCAGGCGGCGGCCCGCGGCGCCTATACCGCCATCCTCAAAGCCTGATCACAGGTACGTGAACTTCCGAGATATATCTAAATCGCGCTTGCGCGCCCGATATTTAGATATATCTAGGCTGCATCTAAAGTGTTTTGGAGAACATAGATGCATAGTCGATTTCATCATGAAGGCCGTGAGCGCCATAGCCGGCACCCCTGGGGCGGCCACGGCATGGGCGGCGGCTTCGGCCGGGGCGGCGGTGGCCGCGGAAGCCGGGTTGGCCGCTTCCTTGAGCACGGCGACCTGAGGTTCATCCTGCTCGCGCTGATCGAGGAGCAGCCCCGGCACGGCTACGAACTGATCAAGGCGCTCGAAGAGCGGACAGGCGGCGCCTATCGGCCCAGCCCTGGCGTGGTCTATCCGACGCTCAGCCTGCTGGAGGACGAGGGCTTCATTCGCCCGGCGACCGGCGAGAGCGCGCGCAAGCTCTACGAGATCACCGAACCGGGCCGTGAAGCCCTGGCGCAGAACCGCAGCAGCGTCGACGCCGTATTCGCGCGGATGGCCGACGCGGCCGAGCGCAGCGGAACCACGGCGCCGCGGGTGGGCCGGGCCATGGCCAACCTCGGCATGGCGCTGCAGCAGCGGCTGTCGGAACCGACGGTCACGCCAGAGGCGCTGGACCGCATCGTCGCCCTGATCGACGAGACCGCCGCGGCCATCGAGAAGGTCTGATCCCGGACGTTTTCGATCCTGGCGCCTTGGCGCGACGGAATTCCCGGACGCCGCCGTATAATCCTCCGAGGACGATCGGATGATCATGCGGCGGAGCCGGGGCCTTGAGCCCCCCCCTGAATGTTGTTGGATCCAGCGCGAGGACGGGTTTGGTAGCGGTGGACCCCGACGAGGAGCTGCTGATCCGGATCGCCGACGGCGATCCGGCGGCGTCGCGCGCCCTGGTCGCGCGCAAGTTGCCGCGGATTCTCGGACTGGCGCAGCGGATGCTGGGCGACAAGGCGGAGGCGGAGGACGTGGCGCAGGAGGCCTTCCTGCGCGTCTGGCGGCAGGCGCCGAAATGGCGGCCCGGCCAGGCGCGGTTCGACACCTGGCTGCACCGGGTGTCGCTCAATCTCTGCTACGACCGGCTGCGGCGCCGCCGCGAGATCAGCACGGACGATCCGCCGGAGATGGTGGACGAAGGTCCCGCTCCGGACCGCGGCCTGGAGGCCGAGGATACGGGACGGCGGGTCGGCCAGGCGCTGGCGAAGCTGCCGGACCGGCAGCGCGAGGCGGTCGTGCTGTGCCACTATCAGGAGCTTGGCAATATCGAGGCCGCGGCGGTCATGGGCGTGACAGTGGAGGCGCTGGAAAGCCTGCTGTCGCGGGGGCGGCGCAGCCTGCGCACTGCGCTCGCCGATCTGGTGGAGCGATAGGGTGACGAGGGAAAGGTTCCTGGCGCTGGCGCAAGCCTACGGCGCGGAGATCGCCGCCTGGCCGGTCGAGCTCCGCGAGGACGCGGCGCTGCTCGCGGCCGCCGAGCCGGCGTTCGCCCAGGCGGTGCTGGCGCGCGAGTCACAGCTGGACGCCGCCCTGGACGCCCTGCCGAGGGCGACCGCTTCAGCCGCTCTCTACGAACGCATCGTGGCCAGCGCGCCTGCCCCGCGCCCGCGCTGGCGCTGGCGGCTGTGGCTGGCGCCCGCGGGCCTCAGCGCCGCCTTGGCGGGGGTCGCCGCGGCGGGCCTGTTGGTGGGCGTGCAGCTCAGCGGAACGTCGTCCGTCAGCCCAGAGGCCTCGGCCCAGGCGGTGGCGGACCTCGATGTCTCAACCGTTCCGGAGGTAGGTTGATGAGCCGCCGCGGCCTCCTGATCGCCCTGATCGCCTCGCTAGCCGTGAACCTGTTCGTTCTCGGCGGGCTCGCCGGCGTGGCGCTTCGGGGATTTCCGATACACCGACCGCCGCCGCAGTCGGGCCCGCCGCGCCTGGTCGCCCTGGGCGAGGTCCTGACCCCCGCGCAGCGTGACGCGTGGCAGGCCGCCATCCGCCAGACCGCCGAGACCGGCGCGCCGAAGCTGCTGCGCGCGCGCCAGGTGCGGCGCGACGCCTGGCGGGACCTGACGGCCGATCCGGTCAACCCCCAGGCCGCGCTCGCCGCCCTCGATCAGGCGCGGAGGCTGGAGTTCCAGGCCCGGTCGGAGATGGATCGCGCCGTCGTCGGCTTCGCCGCCACCCTGCCCGTGGACGAGCGCCGCAAGCTCGGCGAGGCGCTCAGCAAGAACCGGCGAGGTCCGCCGATGGAGGGATGGTCAGGCGGCCGCCCCGCTCTGGACGGCAAGCCTCCCCTGCCGGACCGGTAGGCTGAAGCTGGCGACCGTGCCCTGCCCGGGCGCGCTTTCCAGCCCCAGCGAACCGCCGTGCATCTCGACCAGCGCCTTGCTCAGCGCCAGCCCCAGGCCCGTGCCCTGCTGGGTCTTGGCGTGCTGGCTCTCGATCTGCTCGAACGGCCGGGCGAGACGCGCGAGATCCTCGGCGGCGATGCCGATGCCGGTGTCGCGCACGGCGATGCGGACGATGCCGCCGCTCACCTGTTCGGCGGAGATCCACACCCGGCCGCCGCGGGGGGTGAACTTCACGGCGTTGGAGAGCAGGTTCAGCAGCACCTGTTTCACCGCGCGGTAGTCCGCCTCGATCTCCGGAAGCGGCGGCAGATCCAGCGTCAGCGTGAGACCGGCGGCCTCGGCGCGCGTGCGGACCAGCCGGGCCGCCTCCTCGGCGACGTCTTCGACCGTCACCTGCTCGAAGCTCAGCGTCATCTTGCCGGCCTCAATCTTCGACATGTCGAGGATGTCGTTGATCAGGGCCAGCAGGTGCTGGCCGGAGTTGAGAATGTCCTGGGCGTAGTCCTTGTAGCGGCCGTCGCCGAGCGGGCCGAACATCTCCGCCAGCATGATCTCGGAGAAGCCGTTGATGGCGTTCAGCGGGGTGCGCAGCTCGTGGCTCATATTGGCCAGGAACTCGCTCTTGGCCTGGTTGGCGCCTTCGGCGCGGACCTTCTCCATCTCGTACTTGCGGGCGAGATCCGAAAGCTCCGACTGGCTACGCTCGAGGTTGACCACCGCCTTGCGCAGCTCCTCCTCGTTCAGCCGGCGCGCCTCCTCCTGGGCCTTGACCGCGGTGATGTCGGTGGCGGTGACCACCAGGCCGCCCTCGGCCGTCCGCCGCTCGGAGATCTGCACCCAGCGGCCGTCGACGAGCTCGGCCTCGCGCACGCCCTTGCGGTCGCCGGGCGCGCGAGCGTCCTGGCGCATGGCGCCGCGCGCGGCCCGCTCCACCTCGTCGCGCTGGACGCCGGGTTTCAGCAGCAGCGGGTCCAGGCGGAAGAAGCTCCGGTAGTTGCGATTGTACATGACCAAGCGGTCGTGCCGGTCCCAGAGCACGAAGGCTTCGGAAACGCTCTCGATGGCGTCCCGCAGCCGGCCCTCGGCCGACTGGGCGCGGGCCTGGGCCAGCCGTTCCTCGGTGACGTCGAGGGCCACGCCGATGATCCGCGCATAGCCGCCCTCGGGGCTTTCGCCGAAGGCCTCGCCACGGGCGTCGATCCAGACCGGCCGGCCCCCGGTCAGGCTGGGGACGCGGAAGGAGACGTCAAACCCACCATAGAGGGCCGCGGCGCGCAGGGCGTCGCGCAGACCGTCGCGATGGCCGGGCCAGACACGGTCGAGAACCTTCTGCCCCTCCACTACGCCGCCGCGCCAGCTGAACAGCGAGGCCGTCACGTCCGACATGAAGATGGTGTCGGTGGCGAGGTCCCATTCCCAGATGCCGCAGCGCGCCGCCTCCACCGCCAGGCGGAAACGCCGCTCAGACTCGTTAAAGCGCGCGTGCGCACGCTCCACCCGGCGCGACTCGAACAGCATGACGACGCCGAGGACGCCGGCGACCACCATCGGGGCGATAAACCAGAGGCGTTGCTCGGCATGGGACTCCGAGGCTCCCGTCAGACGCACGAGCGCCGCGGCCGTGTAGATGGCCAGGATGACCAGCGTCGAAAGGACGGCGATGCGCACGAAGCGCTGCGTCGGCGGCGCATCCGGCGCGGGCGTCTGCGACCGCGGCCCGCCGTGCGTGGCGAGCGCGGGCCAGCGGGCAGCTGCGCTGTCGCTTCCGCTTCTGGCCAACAGCAGCCGCTCCCCCGTGACGTCCCTCGCCCGAGTCAGTCTCCGGCGAAGCAGAGTCTAGCTGCGCCGGGCGACTCCGTCATCACGGCAGGCAAAGCAGATCGTCGCGGTCAGCTCGCCCGCGGCAACACCAGGGCCACCCGAAGGCCGGGGCCCATCTCGCCGACCTTCCCCGGGCCCTCGTCCAGCTCCAGCCGGCCGGCGTGGGCCTCCGCCACGGCGGCGACGAGGGACAGTCCGAGGCCGGCGCCGGGCTGGTTGCGGCTGTTCTCCAGGCGAACGAAGCGCTCGACCACGCGGGCGCGATCGGCGTCGGGCACGCCGGGACCGGTGTCCGTCACCGACGCCTCGACATCGCCGGAGGAGCGGCGGCGCACCCGCAGCATGATGGCGCCGCCCGCGGGCGTGTACTTGACCGCATTGTCGAGAATGTTGGCTAGGGCCTGGGCGACGAACTCGCGGTTTGCGCGAACAGTCAGTCCACGGGAGAGTTCGGCGCCGAACTCGATCCCCTTGTCCTCGCAGAGCGGCTCGTAGAGTTCGGCCACGTCGCCGGCGAGCTCGGCGAGGTCGAAGGCCGTCGGGTCAGGGGCGGTCCCCGCCGCCTGCAGCCGGGCGATGGCGAGCACCGCCGAGAAGGTCTTCAGGACGCCGTCGGTGTCCTCCAAGGCCTGGGCGAGCGCCTGGGTCGGGTCGCCGCGGCCGGCCTCCACGTCGAGGTAGGCGGCCTCGAGACGGGCGCGCAGCCGGGTGAGCGGCGAACGCAGGTCGTGGGCGATGGCGTCGCCGGCGTGCCGGTGGCCGGCCATCGAGCGTTCGAGCCGGTCAAGCATCTCGTTCACCCCGGCCGCCAGCTCATCGAACTCGTCGCGGGCGCCGCGCACCGGCGCTCGGGCCGCGAGGTCGCCGCCGCGGACGGCGTCGACCACGCCGGTCAGGCTGGCCATGCTGCGCGAGACGTTTCGGCTGACCAGGACGCCGCCCGCCAGCCCCAGGATGATGACCAGGGCGCCGGCGCCCCAGAGCGCACGCACGACATTGACCACATAGGCCTCGTCCTCGCCGACGTCGGCGCCGACGAAGAGGATCTCGCCGCCGCTGAGCCGCTCCTGCAGGCCGCGCGCCGGATGTTTCAGCAGACGGCCGCCGACGACCTCGGAGACCTGAAAGGTGGTCCAGGCCGGCTGGCCGTCGAAACGCTCGATGGGGCTCTCCTCGATCGAGCCGGAGATACGTTTCCCGTCGGGGCTCATCAGCAGGTAGAGAAAGGGTCGCTCGCTGGCGGCGCGCTCGATCAGCGACTGGTTGACCGCGTTGACGCCGGCGCGATCGTACGCCCCGGTCAGCGAGCGCATCTCGCGCAGGATCTCGCGGTCGGTGCGCCGCGTCGCCTCGCCGGCGGTGGCGATGTAGATGTAGGCCAGGAAGGCGCTGGCGGCGGCCGCGAACAGCGCCAGGAACAGCAGCGTCAGCCGAAACGGCGTCGTGCGGAAGATCCGCGGCAGGCGCATCTAGGGGTTAGGCGTCCAGCCGGTAGCCTGCGCCCCGGACGGTCTGCAGCATGGGCCTGTCGAAGCCCTTGTCGATCTTCGAGCGCAGGCGCGAAACGTGGACGTCGATGACGTTGGTCTGCGGGTCGAAGTGGTATTCCCAGACCTTCTCGAGCAGCATGGTGCGCGTCACCGACTGCCCGGCGTGGCGCATCAGGAACTCCAGCAGCTGGAACTCCCGCGGCTGCAGGTCGATGTCCTTGCCCTGCCGGCGCACCGTGCGGCCGATAAGATCCATCTCCAGGTCGCCGACCCGCAACAAGGTCTGGACGGAGCCGGTCTCGCGGCGCCGGGCCAGGGCCTCGACCCGGGCGATCAGCTCGACGAAGGCGTAGGGCTTGACCAGATAGTCGTCGGCGCCGGCCTGGAGGCCGGTGACGCGGTCGCCAACCTCGCCCAGGGCGGAGAGGAACAGGACTGGAGTCGCGTTCCCCTCCCGCCGGAGGCTCTCGACCAGGGCGACGCCGTCCATGCGCGGCATCATCCGGTCGACGATCATGACGTCGAAGGCGTCGGCGCGAGCCGCCTCGAGGCCGAAGGCCCCATCGGCGGCGCGCACGCAGGAGAAGCCGGCCTCGGAGAGACCGCGCTCCATCGCCTCGGCGGCCTCGAGGTCGTCCTCGACGATCAGGATCCGCATACCCAGCCCCCCGCTAGAGCATCCGGCGGTTCGAATGAACCGTCGAATGCTCATAAGACCTTGAAGTCAGACCATTCGCCACGCCGAACCGGACTCCGCTTCGGCGGTGCATGGCCCGCCTGACTACTCGCCAATTTTCAGCGGCAGGAACAGCGTCCGACCGCCGCGATAGATGCCGAGCAGGACGCTTGGGCGCTTGGCGCGCTTGGCCGCCTCGACCGCGGTCTGGACTTCCGCAGCGCTGGCGACGGCCGCATCGCCGGCGCGGACGATGACGTCCCCGCGCTTCAGGCCCTTCTGGCCGGCGTCGGAGCTGGCGTCGACGCTGAGCACGACCGCACCGCGGACCGTGGCCGGCAGGCCGAGCTGGCGACGGAGCACGTCGTCGAGCGGCGCCAGCGACAGGCCGAGCACCGCCGGCGCGCGTTGCGCCTGCGGGCCGCTCGAACCGCCGCCGCCCTGGCCGGGCGCGTTCTCATTCGCCGCGAGCTCCTTTTCGGACGGACGGGTGCCCGAACGAACCTCGACCGTACGGCGCTTGCCGTCGCGGATGATCTCCAGCTTCAGGGTATCGCCCGGATGCGCCTTGGCGACCTCGCGGGTGAGCTCGGAGGAGCTCTTCACGCCGTGGCCGTTGATCGAGACGATGACGTCGCCGGCCGTGAGGCCCGCGCGCTGCGACGGACCGTTGGGCGCGAGATCGGAGACGATCGCCCCGCGCTGGTCGCCCATGCCCTGGGCTTCGGCCATTTCGGTGGTGAAGTTCTGGATGGTCGCGCCGATGTAGCCACGCTCGATGCGGCGTCCGGAGATCAGCTGCTTGGTGACCTGGTCGGCGATATCCGCGGGAATGGCGAAGCCGATGCCGACCGAGCCGCCCGAGGGCGAGAAGATCGCCGTGTTGACGCCGATCACCCGACCGTAGATGTCGAAAGTCGGACCGCCGGAATTGCCGCGGTTGATGGGCGCGTCAATCTGGATGTAGTCGACGAAGGTCTCGCCGATGTCGCGGCCATAGGCGGAGATGATGCCGGCGGTCGCAGAGCCGCCGAGACCAAAGGGATTGCCGACGGCGATCACCCAGTCGCCGACCCGCGGGCGAGCGGCGTTCTCGAAATTGACATAGGGGAAGGAGCCATTTCGGCCCTTCACCTTGATCACCGCCAGGTCGGTAGCCTCGTCGCGGCCGACGACGACGCCTTCAAGCTCGGTCTCGTCCTTCAGCACGACCTTGATGGTCTCGGCGTTCTCGACGACGTGGTTGTTGGTGACGACGTAGCCGTCCGCCGAAATGAAGAAGCCAGATCCGGCCGACTGCTGGGTCGGAAGCTTGGGCTGGCCCTTCTCGGTGCGCCCGCCCTGCGGCGGCGCGCTCTCGTCACCGTCCTCCTCGTCGTCCGGGGCGCCCTTCGGCGTCAGCTCGAAAGGCAGGCCGGGGATGCGCAGCGCGCTGGCGTCCACCCGGCTGGTGACGTTGATCGAAACCACTGCGGGCGAAACGCGGTCGAAAATGTCGGAGAAGGACATCGGCGCGCCGGGCGGCGGCGCGAAGATCGGCGCCGTGGACGCCCGGATCAGCTGCGGCTGGTCGGCGTGGGCCTGAGGCAGGCGCACCCCTGCGCCGGCGACCGCCGCCGCCATCACGCCCGCGCCTGCAAGGGCGCCCAGGAAATAGCCGGTCTTCTTTGAGCTCATAAGCCTTTGATCCTTGCGCGGGACGCGGGGAAAACGATGCGCCACGACAACCTAGGTTCGATGCACGAGAGCGAAAAGCCTCTCAAGTTACGTTTAGGTCAGCCTCCGAGCCGCATCGCGACGGTTCTGAGGCGCTCCTGTGTCAGGAGGAGCCGTCCTGCAGCCGCCGCAGACGCTCCGCCTCGGCCGCATCCAGCTCCGATTCGGGCTCGCGAACGCGGCTCCGCAGACGCCCGAACAAGAGGGCGAGGCCGAGCGCCACCACCAGAAACGGCCCGCCCCACAGGGCGGCGTTGCCGATCGAGAAGCTGGGCCGGAGCAGCACGAACTCGCCGTAGCGGTCGACCAGGAAGCGTTTGACCTCGCCGTCGCTGCGGCCGGCGCGGATCTGGTCGCGGACGATATGGCGCAAGTCCCGGGCGAGCTCGGCCTGGGAATCGTCGATCGACTCGTTTTGGCAGACCAGGCAGCGAACCTGCTCGAAGATCTGACGCGCGCGGGCCTCCTGCGCCGGATCGGGGAGCCGCTCCGACGGATCCGAGGCCGCGGCCATGCAGAAGACCGCCGCGAGCGCCGTCAGGAGGATCCGCGCCTTCACGCCGGCTGCTCCCGGCGGCGGGCCGCGACGCCGAGCCTGAGCCGGCGGTCGGAGAGCGAGACGAGGCCGCCCAGGGCCATGATCAACGGCCCCAGGAAGAGCAAGGTCGCCAGCGGGTTCCAATAGGCGCGGACCAGCCAGACCGGCTCGCCCGCGGCGTCCCGCCGTTCGCCCAGCACCATGTAGAGGTGGCTCAGGCCGCGGTAGCAGAGCGCCACCTCCGAGGTGGTCTGGCCGCCGGCCGGATAGAAACGACGCTCGGGCGCGCCTTCACAGATCGACTCGCCCGCGCGGGTCACGCGGATCAGCCCGCGCTCGGCCTCGAAGTTCGCCCCCTCGACGACGCCCACCTCGTCGAGGCTCAGGTGGTAGCCGCCGACGTTCAGGCTGCCGCCGAGGGGCAGGGTTTCCGCCGCTTCCTGGCGCCAGCCGGTCTCGAAACAGGCGCCCAGGACGAAGACGCCCAGCCCCAGGTGCGCCAGCGTCATGCCCCAGGCCCCGCGCGGCAACCGCACCAGCCGGCGCCAGCTCTCGGCGGCGGGGGCGCGGAAAGCGCGGGTCCGCTCGACCAGCTCGGCGACCACGCCGGCGATCAGCCATGCGCCGAGCGCCAGGCCGGCCGCGCCCAAGGCCTTGCGCGGGCTGACCAGGGCGTAGGCGGCGAGCCCGACGCCGAGCGCGATCAGGGCGGCGGCCCAGAGCCGCTGGACCGCGCCCACCGCATCGCCGCGCTTCCAGGCCAGCAGGGGGCCTGACGGCAATAGGATCAGCAGGGCCGCCATCAGCGGCGTGAAGGTCAGGTTGAAGTAGGGCGGCCCGACCGAGATGGCCTCGCCGGTCACCGCCTCGCGGATTAGCGGATAGAGGGTGCCCAGCAGGACCGTGGCGGTCGCCGCCGCCAGCAGGATGTTGTTGAGCACCAGTGCGCTCTCACGGCTGACCGGGGCGAAGACCCCGCCCGGCGACAGCGCCGGCGCGCGCCAGGCGAACAGGCCGAAGCCCGCGCCGGCCATGCCCCCCAGGATGATCAGCAGCAACACCCCGCGCCGGGGGTCGACGGCGAAGGCGTGCACCGAGCTGAGCACGCCCGAACGCACCAGGAAGGCGCCCAGCATGGAGAAGGTGAAGGCCGCCAACGCCAGGAAGACGGTCCAGCCGGCGAGCGCGCCGCGCTTCTCGGTGACGATGGCCGAGTGCAGCAGGGCGGCGGCCACCAGCCACGGCATGAAGGAGGCGTTCTCCACCGGGTCCCAGAACCACCAGCCGCCCCAGCCCAGCTCGTAGTAGGCCCAGAAGGAGCCCAGCATGATGCCGACGGTCAAAAGGCTCCAGGCGGCGAGGGTCCAGGGCCGGACCCAGCGCGCCCAGGCCGCATCCACGCGGCCTTCGACCAGGGCGGCGATCGCCAGCGAGAACACCACCGACAGGCCGACGTAGCCCGCGTAGAGGAAGGGCGGGTGGATGGCGAGCGCCGGATCCTGCAACAGCGGATTGAGCGAGCGGCCTTCGACCGGCGCCGCCGCGATGCGGGCCAGCGGGTTGGAGGCGAAGACGGTGTAAGCCAGGAAGACCGCGCCCAGCCCGCCCTGGCTCGCCACCATGACCGCGCGCAGGCCGCGCGGCAGGCTGCGGCTCAGGAGCGCGGCGACGGCGCCATAGCCGGTCAGCGCCAGACACCAGAGCAGGATCGAACCTTCGTGGCTGCCCCAGGTCCCAGCCACCTTGTAGAGCATCGGCTTGTCGGTGTGGGAGTTGGCCGCCACGTTCGCCACCGAGAAGTCCGACACGACGAAGGCGTGCAGCAGGACGGCGAAGGCGACGGCGACGCCCAGGAAGGCAGCGACCGCCGCGCCTTCCCCCGCCGCCGCCAGAGTCGTCGACCGCCGCACGCGGGCGGCTGCGGACAGGCCGAGCTGGGCGATGGATAGGGCGAGCGCGAGGACGAGCGCGAAGGAGCCGATCTCGACGAGCATCTAGACTCCGTCCTGGCTGGGCGAGATGGCCCCCTGGGCCGGGCTGGCCGGGGCCGGCGCGCCGTAGCTGGGCGTCGCCCCGTCCCCGCGCCATTCGCCCTGGGCCTTCAGCGCCTTGGAGACCTCTCGCGGCATGTAGCGCTCGTCGTGCTTGGCGAGCACCCGCTTGGCCTCGAAGACGCCGTCGTGGCGGAACGAGCCCACCGCCACCACGCCCTGGCCTTCGCGGAAGAGATCCGGCAGGTCGCCCTGGAAGACCACCTTGTCCACCGCGTGCTGGTCCTGGACGGTGAACTCAACCGCCCCGTCGGGGTGCTTCACCACCGATCCGTGGGCCACCAGGCCGCCCAGCTGGATCGAGCGGCCGGCGGCCGGACGGGCCTGGGCCGCCTGGGACGGCGTGTAGAAGAACGAGACGGAGTCGCCGAGACCCCAGAGGGCCAGGCCCACGGCGAGCGCCAGAACCGGCGCGATCGCGGCGACCAGGGTCAGGCGGCGGCGCGCCTTGGGAGATTTCGGAAGCAGGCTCATCGCATGGGCTCCGCTCGCGCGGCGGCGTCGAGCTGGCTGCGCATATCGGGGTTTGCCGCATAGCGCGCCCTGGCCTGGGCCAAGGCCGCGTCGCGTTTGGCGGTGTCGCCGAGCACGGCGTAGGCGCGCACCAGCCGCACCCAGCCCTGCGGGTCGTCCGGGGTGGTTTTCAGTCGCTGGGCCAGTCCCTCGACCATGCCTTGGATCGCCGCGAGCTGGCCTTCCGGAAGGCCGGGCGCGGCGGCCGGCGCACGCTCGGCCTCGGCGATCGCCTGGATCAGCGCCGGACGTCGCGGATCGACGGCGGGCAGATCCGCAAGCAAGCCGCGCCAGCCGGCGATCCCGGCCGCCTTGTCGCCGGCCTGGAGCTGGGCGCGGGCCAGATGGAAGCGCGCGGCGATCGACTTGGGATCACGCGCGAGGGTCTGACGGAAGGCCTCCTGCGCCTCCGGGGTGATCTCGCCCCCAGCCGCGGCGACCAGGGCCTCGCCGAACAGCTCCCAGAGATCGGCGCGCTGGGGCGCCAGCTGCACGGCGCGCCGCATGGCGCGCACGGCCTCGGCCGGATTCTGCGCGGCGCCCTGGGCGATCGCCAGAAAATGGAAGGCTTCCGCGTCGTTGGGCCGCTCCCGCGTCATGCGGGTCAGCACGGCGGCGAGCTCGGGCGGGTCCAAGCTGGCCGGATCGGCGGCGCGCCAGGACGCCAGGCGCGCGGCGAACGGCTGGTCGGCCATGCCGACGTGGCCTACCGCGAAATAGACGACCAGGGCGGCGGCGGCGGCGAGGCCGACGGAGATCACGACCACGCGGCGGGCGTTCGGCCGGGCGGCCCAGGCTTCGTGCGGCGCATCAGCGGCGGCCAGAAGCCGCCGGGCGGCTTCGGCATGGGCGCTCCGGCGTTCGGCTTCACCCATCAATCCCTGCTCGGCGAGATCATCGATCTCCGCCAGCTGGCGACGGTAGACGGCGGGCGTGGGATCGCCCGCTTCGTCCATGGCGGCGTGGGCGGCTCGGAAAAGGACAAGGCCGGCCGCGGCGGCGGCGAGGACGCCCGCGACGGCCCAGAACGCGATCATGGCGCGCGCTTTAGCCGAAATGCGTCGCGCGTGCGAGCGCCGCGTCAGGTCCCAGTCAAAAGGCTCGCGACGGGATCGACCTGCGGCGGAGCGACGGCCGAGGCGGCGCGGCGGCGCACCAGCTCGGCGGCCTTTTCGTCACGCACCAGACCGCTGAAATCCGCCGCGACGTCGAGAAAGGCCCGGGCGTTGGCCTCGTGCTCTCGCTCGCCCGTCTTCAGCAGGTCGATCAGCTCCTCGACATACTGGTCGAGCTGGTCGCCAAGCGTTTCGAGGAGCTTGCTGCGCGCCGAAGCGAAGCCGCCGTAGTTCGAACTGAAGCGCACCTCGCCGACGAAGTTCAACAGGGTCTCGCAACGGCGCACGGCGACAGGATCCGGCGGATCGCTGAGGTCGGGGACGCCACGGCGGACGCGCTTGAGCTTGGAACGGCTGCACGGCAGGGCCTCGTCGAAATATTTCTCGGCCTCGCGGAAACGGCCTTCGACGATGGAGGCGAGCGATTTTCGGTGCTTGACCAGGGCCTGCCCCCAACCGTGCTCGCGCGAAAGGGTGACGAAGGTCTCCAGGTCGGTCGCCTCCTGGGTGACCTGGTCGACCTGGCGTCCCGCCTGAACGGCGGCTGGCGCGCCGCCGTCGAGGTCGAACTCGGCGATGCCCTTCAGGGCGTCCTCGATGTCGCGAAGAACGCACTGGCCGAACATGCCGAGCTCCGTCTCGGCGAGATAGCGCTCGGTCGGCTTCTCCATGACCGCCGAGACGATCCGCAGGATCATCCAGGGGCTTTGCAGCTGGGCGGCCAACATCTGGAAGAACCGCGGGCCGGCGTCGTCGGAGATGGCCACGGCGTCCTTGTAGGCGAGGCGCGCGGCGATGGTGGCGTCGCTGTTTTGCTGGCCCGTCCAGTCCGGCAGCTTGTGCGTTGCGCTGCGCACGACGCCGCCCAAGTCGAGGCAGGCGAGAAGATTGACCGCGCCGTCGGACCGCGCTTCGTCGCAGATCTCGAGGGCGGCGCGGAATTCGCGGTGTTCGCCGGCGCGAAGCCCCTTGGCGGCCAGCCGCATCAGGCGGTCGAAATGCTCGTTCGAGGTCTCGCCCGGCCGGTAGTCGTAGAGCGCCAGCTCGGCGTTGGTCACCACGGCGGGGTGGTAGGCCTTCAGGCCACGCCAGATCAGGCCCATCACCCGGACGGGAAAGGTCAGCTTCAGCGGGTCGCGCCCGTCGCCGACGCACATCGGGGCGATCGGCAGCAGGACGATGTTGCGGAGCTGACGGTCGCGGCTTTCCGTCTCCACGAGACGCCGCACGCTGGCGAGGGCCGTGTCGCCGCTGGCTTCGGCGAGCGCCTGGTGCAGACCGTCGACGACCTGGTCGGGGGCCGTCTCCACCAGGGTTCGAACGATTTCCAGCTTGCGCTCAGAAAGAGCGGCCATTCGTAGCTCCACCTGCGCGCCGAAAGCCCGCCAAGCGTAAGAATGGCCAGTTCGGGTTAAGTTTTTCCCAAATGACGGGAAATTTTAGGCTTCCGCGCGCGGAAGTACAACTTCTAGGCGTAAGCCTCCTAGTAACGAGGTGTCGAGTTTGAGGTCGCCGCCGTAGGCGCGGGCGAGTTCGTGAAGGATGGAAAGACCCAGCCCCGATCCTGGCGCGCTCTCATCCAGCCGCGCGCCGCGGCGCAGCACCGCCTCGCGGCCCTCCTCCGGCAGACCCGGACCGTCGTCCTCGATCGTCAGCCGAAGGCGTTCCTCGCCGGTGGGCTCCGCGCGGACGCGCACGCGGGCGCGGCCCCATTTGCAGGCGTTCTCCATGGCGTTGCCCGCGATTTCCAGCAGGTCCTGCCGTTCACCGAGGAAGTAGAGATCGTCGGCGGCGTCCCAGTCGATCTCCATGCCCTTGTCCCGAAAGATGCGTTCGAGCGTGCGGGCCAGTTCGTCGAGAATCTCGGCGACGGAGGTGCGCTCGCCCTGCCCCTGGGCCCGGGCCGCGGCGCGGGCGCGGCGCAGGTGATGGTCGACCTGTTGGCGCATGGTCTCGGCCTGGCGGCTGACCACTTCTGCGAGCGGCCCCGGACGTTGGCCGGCCTCGGTCAGCATCACCGAGATCGGCGTCTTCAAGGCATGCGCCAGGTTGCCGACGTGAGTACGCTGACGCTCCACGACCTCTTGGTT
Organism: Phenylobacterium sp. LjRoot225; assembly: GCF_964252855.1. Taxonomy (NCBI): domain Bacteria; kingdom Pseudomonadati; phylum Pseudomonadota; class Alphaproteobacteria; order Caulobacterales; family Caulobacteraceae; genus Phenylobacterium; species Phenylobacterium sp. LjRoot225. The sequence goes on from NZ_CAXUPL020000002.1 coordinate 619,920, forward strand.
ATGGGCGACGAGGGCGTTCAGCTCCTCGGCAAGGGGGATGAGCTCCACAGGATAGGCGTGTGCGAGCCGCTCGGCCTTGCCGCGACGCACCGAGGCCACCTCGCGCCGCAATTCGAACAGCGGCCTCAAGCCCACCCGCACCTGCACGACGATCGCCGCGATCAGCCCGCCGCCCAGCAGTAGAAAGGCCACCGCGGTCGCCACGACGAAGCCGCGCACGTCGCGGTCCACCGCCGTTCGGTCCTCGGCGGCCAGGAAGATCACCGGCGTGGGTCGTCCGGGGAGCCAGTTCTGCTGGGCCCGGGCGCGCAACGGCTCGTTGAGCGGACCGCGGGTGTCGTAGGCCACCGACTTGCCCGGCGCGGCCTTGAAGTGCGCCACAAGGTCCGGCGGGGTCTTCAGCACGGCGTCGAACAGCGAATAGGACCGCACAATAGGCCGCACCTGACCGTCCGCCGTCGGCTCGGCGATCTCCCAGTAGCGGCCGGAATAGGCCGCCAGCGCGCGCTCGTCGGTGAGCGGCGGGGCGAAGACATCCTGCGTGGTGGCGTCGACCGTGGAATAGCGGACCAGGTTGTCGATCAGCTCGTGCAGCCCCTGGTCGACCCGCCGGATGGCGGCCTGCTGGAACAGGAAGGCCAGGACCACCGCGACGATCACCAGCGCCGCCAGGCTCCAGCCCAAGGCGAGCAGCACCAGCCGACGCGCGAGCGAGGGCCGCCGCAGGGCGTCGAGACGGGCGCGGAGACTACGGAGCCGCAGCCTCGCCCCCGTCGCTGGATTCGTCGTCCGGACAGGTCAGTCGGTAGCCGAGGCCGCGGACCGTCTCGATGCGCTCGGCGCCGATCTTCTTGCGCACCCGGCCGATGAACACTTCGATGGTGTTGGAGTCGCGATCGAAGTCCTGGTCGTAAAGGTGCTCGACCAGCTCGGTGCGGCTGATCACCCGGCCCTGGTGCATCATCAGGTAGTGCAGCAGCCGATACTCCAGCGACGTCAGCCGCAGCGGTTCGCCGTTGACGCTGGCGCGGGCGGCGCGGGGATCCAGCCTCAGGCCGCCGCAGGAGAGGTTGGGCGCCGCATGGCCGGCCGAACGGCGCAGCAGCGCCCGCAGCCGCGCCAGCAGCTCCTCGGTGTGGAACGGCTTGGTGAGATAGTCGTCAGCCCCGGCGTCGAAGCCGGCGACCTTTTCGCTCCAGGCCGCGCGCGCGGTGAGGATCAGCACCGGCGTCGACATGTTTTCACGCCGCCAGCGCTCCAGCACGGAAACGCCGTCGACCTTCGGCAGGCCGAGATCGAGGATGATGGCGTCATAGGGCTCGGTCTCGCCCAGGTGCTGGGCTTCCTCGCCGTCGGGGGCATGGTCGACGGCATAGCCCGCGTCGGCCAGCGCCAGCTTCAGCTGGCGGGACAGGTCCGGATCGTCTTCGACAAGCAGGATGCGCAACTGCTGGCGTCCCTTTCAGGTTTGAGCTCAGCCGCCTTGGCGGCTGAGAATCTGGCCGCTTTCGGCGTCCACGATGAAGATCACGACGCGGCCGTCCGGCAGCTGCCACTGGACGATATAGGCTGACCGTCCGCCGGCCTGGCCCATGGTGGTGTTCAGGTGCCGGCCCGGCTGACGCCCCTTGATCGAGGCTATAACGCTCGACAGCGAGACCTGGCGCCCGGAGGCGGGGGCCGGCGGACCCGTATCCTGCGCCGTCGCGGCGAGCGGCGCGGCCGTCGCGGCGAACAGGGTGATGATCACGAGCAGGCGTTTCATGCGGCCACACCTAGTCGCCCGGGACTGAACCAGGCCTGAATGCCGGGTTATGAAACGGCTCAGCTGTTCTGTCATCTGCCCTCCCTCGACGGCGACGGTCCTGTTCGAACGGACGCCGCAGAGGCTTCACGCTGCAGCTGGGCTATTTCCGGCGTCTCGGCGCATAGGGCCGCGCCTGCCGCCAGGTTTCGGCGAAGGCCGCCAGCTCCGGATCGACCGTCTCCGGCAGCACCACCGTCAGCCGCGCGAAGAGGTCGCCTCGCCGGCCTTGCGCGTCCGACAGCCCCCGGCCCTTCAGCCGGAGGCGGGAGCCCGTGTTCGCGCCTTTCGGGACGGTGAGGGTCACCGGTCCGTCGGGCGTTGGCGCTTCCACCTTGCCGCCCAGGACGGCGTCATAGACCGTCACCGGCACGTCCATGACCAGCACCTCGCCCTCCTGACGGAAGATCGGGTGCGGCAGGATGGTGAGTTCGATGAAGGCGTCGCCCGGTCCGGCCCGGCCGGGATGACCCTGGCCCTTCAGGCGTAGCGTCTGACCTTCCTGTGCGCCCTTGGGGATGCTGACGTCGATGGTGCGACCATCGGAGAAGGCGATCCGCTTCTTGCCGCCCCGGATGGCGTCCTCGAGGTCGATCTCGAGCCGGGCGCGCACGTCGGCGCCGCGTTGAGAGAAACCGCCGAAGCCGCCGCCTGCGCCGCCACGGCCGGCGCGGCCGCCGCCGCCGAACATTTCGCCCAGGATGTCGCCCAGGTCGGCGCCCTCGAAGGTCTCGTTCTGGAAGGGCCCTGAACCGCCACGCCGCGTGGAGCCGCCGCCCGGAGCGCCGCCCCACGGGCCTTGGCCGCCGGCGAAACCCCGCGCGGTCTCGCGTCCGTCGACGTCGATCTCGCCCGCGTCGAACTTCTTGCGCTTGTCGGGGTCGCCGACGATGTCGAAGGCGGCGGTTACCCGCTTGAACCGCTCTTCGGATTCCTTGTTGTTCGGATTGGTGTCCGGATGATTCTGCTTGGCGAGCTTGTGGAACGCCTTTCGGATCTCCGCCGCGCTTGCCGTGCGGGAGACGCCCAGTTCCTGATAGGGGTCGCGCGCCAAAATCCTCAGCCCTTCACAAACGTTCTTGCAGACTTCGCCTTGTAGATTGGTCCGGCGTCACATGCACGCAAGGTCGTCTGTGGCAAAATTACAACATCCCGAATGGCCGCGAATGGGGCGCCCAGAGGAGCCCAAAGCGCAAAGACGCCTCGTCAGCCGCGCCCGCGTTCCGAGATAAGGTCGTAGGCGGTGAAGTCGAGCGCATCCTCGGGATCGGCGAGCGCGGCCTCGCTCACCGTCTGGCCGCGCACCGAAACGCCGGCGCGGTGGGGGCTTTCCGGATCGCCGGTGATCAGCGGGTGCCAGGGCGCCAGATCGCGGCCTTCATGCAGGCGGCGGTAGGCGCAGCTCTTCGGCATCCACTCCAGGGCCTCGATGTTGTGCGGCGTGAGCTTGATGCAGTCGGGCACGTGCCGATGCCGCTCGGCGTAGTCGCTGCAGCGGCAGGCCTGGGCGTCGAACAGCTTGCAGTGCACCCGGGTCGGGATGACGTCGCCCGTCTCCTCGTCCTCGAAACGGACCAGGCAACACAGGCCGCAGCCGTCGCACAGGCTCTCCCATTCCCGAGCCGTCATCTGCTCAAGAGTCTTTCTGCGCCAGAAGGGTTCGCCCGCCATTCCGAGCATCTAGACCCGCCGGGCGCGGACCCCAAGGGGGCATGCAGGAATGTGATCATTGGCGCGGCCTTTGCGCGGGGCTCGCAAGCGGCTATCTGAGACCGCCCATGAGAGCCCCCATCCTCGCCTTGAAGGCCGTTCGGCTCGCCGACGGTCCGAAAATGATGTTCGACGGCGTCGACCTCGGGCTCGAGCCCCGGGTGCGCGCCTGCCTGGTCGGCCGCAACGGCGCCGGCAAGTCGACCCTGCTGCGCATCATCGCCGGCGAGATCCAGTCTGACGAAGGCGAGCGCACGATCACGCCGGGCACTCGCATCAGCTTCGTGCGTCAGGAACCGGAGATCGTCGGCGCGACCCTGCTCGACTTCGCCACCGCCGGCGGCGCCGCGCCGCACGAGGCGGAGGCGGCGCTCGAGACCTTCGGCCTCGATCCGGCCAAGCCGGCGCAGGGCCTGTCCGGCGGCGAGACCCGGCGGGCGGCGCTGGCGCGGGGCTTCGCCGAAGATCCCGACATCCTGCTGCTGGACGAGCCCACCAACCACCTGGACATCCTGGCCATCGAGGTCCTGGAGGCCGAGCTCGCCGCCTCGCGCGCCGCCGCCCTCATCGTCAGCCACGACCGCGCCTTCTTGGAGCGGGTCACGCGTCGGTGCTTCTGGGTGGAGCATCGCCAGGTGCGCCGCCTCGACGAGGGCTTCGCCGGCTTCGACGCCTGGGCCGAGAAGATCGAGGCGCAGGAGGCCGAGGAATCTCGCCGGCTCGACAAAGAGCTCGAGCGCGAACAGCACTGGATGCTGCGCGGCGTGACCGCCCGGCGGGCGCGCAACGAAGGCCGCCGCCGGCGCCTGATCGCGCTGCGCGAAGCCAAATCCGAACGGCTGAAGGACGCTCGCGGCCAGCTCAACATGGGCATCGCCAGCTCCGGCGTCTCCGGCCAGCGGGTCGCCGCGGCCAAGGGTGTCTCAAAGGCCTTCGGCGAGCGGATCATTTTCAACAACTTCTCGACCCGCATCCTGCGTGGCGACCGCATCGCCATCGTCGGGCCGAATGGCGCGGGCAAGACCACGCTGGTGAAGATCCTGCTCGGCGAGCTGGCGCCCGACTCCGGCGAGGTGAAGCTCGGGACCAATCTGGAGGTCGCCTACATCGACCAGGCGCGGGCGGCGGTGTCCGGCGACGCGACCTTGAAGGAGATTCTCACGCCCAACGGCGGCGATCAGGTCCTGGTGCGCGGCCAGCCGAAGCACGTCGCCGGCTACGCCAAGGACTTCATGTTCCGCGACAGCCAGCTGCGCCAGCCGGTGCGGACCCTGTCCGGCGGCGAGCGCAATCGGCTGTTGCTGGCGCGCGCCCTGGCGAGCCCCGCCAACGTCATGGTGCTCGACGAGCCGACCAACGACCTCGACATAGACACCCTCGACCTCCTCGAGGATCTGCTGGCGGACTATGACGGCACCTTGATCCTCGTCAGCCACGACCGGGACTTCATCGACCGCCTGGCCACCTCGACCATCGGCCTGGACGGACGCGGCCGGGTCGTCGAAACGCCGGGGGGCTGGAAGGACTTCCTGACTCAGAACCCGGGATTCTTCGCCCCGCCGGTGATCAAGACGGCCGTCAAGCCGCAGGCCGCGCCTGCAGCGGCCAAGCCGGCGCCGCCCCGTCCCGGCAAGCTCTCCTACAAGGATCAGCGCCGGCTCGCCGAGCTGGAGACCCTGACCGCGGAGCTGCCGGGCAAGATCACCGCCCTGGAGGCCGGCCTCGCCGATCCTCAGCTCTACACGCGCGACCCGGCCGGCTTCGAACGGCTCAGCCGCGCGCTGGAGATGGCGCGCATCCAGCTCGGCGCAGCTGAAGAGGAGTGGCTGACGCTTGAGGAACAGCGCGAGGCGGTGGAAGGCGGTCGCTGAGCTCTCCTGTGGAGAACGACAACCGATTGTCATTTCAGGAAATTTTACGACCTATCCACGGGCGGTCTACAGTTCGCTCACAGACTGTTGCACCGTCGGCCTGCGGCGGGCGCTTGCCGGATAAAATGTCCGGGCGCAACCTCAAGACGTCACAAGGAACGGCAGCGCAGGCGCCCCCGGGAAACCGGGAAACCTAGCGGACCAGCTCTCGGAAGCGGAACCAGGGCGACCCGGAACCCCTCCGAGACCCGGATGCGACGGACGCCAGCGGGGCGACCCGCGAACGAAAGTCTCGGCCTGACTGAGGGACGCAGATCTCCCAACGGATCTGGATGAGAGGGCGACGCATCGGGCGACCGGAGCGCCGCCCTCTTGCTATGGGGCTTCACGCGACGCCGGCATCACCTTATTGGCGCCAAGGCGCGGCCGCCCTACCCTCGGCCGCCGTTCCCGGGGGAAGCTCTTCAATGACAGCCTTTCGTCCGATCATCGTCGCCTTGGCGGTGCTGCTGGCGGCCTGTTCGCCCGGCAAGAAGGAGGCCGCCTCCCAAGGCGCCGGCGCCGAGACGACCGTGATCCGTTTCGCCACCGACTGGCGCGCCCAAGCCGAACAGGGCGGCTTCTATCAGGCGCTCGCCAACGGCGAGTACAAGAAGCGCGGTCTCGACGTCCGGATCATCCAGGGCGGGCCAGGCGTAAACGTGCCCCAGTTGCTCGCCGCCGGCGCGGTCGAGATGGGCATGGGCTCCAACAGCTTCATCGCGCTGAACCTGGCGCAGCAAGGCGTGCCGGTGAAGGCGGTGGCGGCCTACTTCCAGAAGGATCCGCAGGTGCTGATGGCCCATCCGGACCAGGGCATCAAATCCATCGCCGATCTGAAGGGACATCCGATCCTGCTGTCGGACGCCTCCGTCGGCGCCTTCTGGCCCTGGCTCAAGGCGAAGTATGGGTTCAGCGACGACCAGATCCGCAAATACACCTTCAACTCCGCGCCCTTCCTCGCCGACAAGCGCGTGGCCGAGGAAGGCTATCTGACGAGCGAACCCTACACGCTGGAAAAACAGGCCGGCATGAAGCCGGTCGTCTTCCTGCTCGCCGACAACGGCTACCCTGGCTACGCCAACATGGCGCTGGCGCCGGACAGCCTGATCGACAAGAATCCCGCGGCAGTGAAGGCCTTCGTCGAAGCCAGCGCAAAGGGCTGGCATGACTACCTCTATGGCGACCCCCGGCCCGGCGACGCCCTGATCCGCAAAGACAACCCCGAGATGACCCAGGACGTGCTCGATCAGGCCCGCGAGAAGATGAAGACCTACGGGATCGTCGATTCCGGCGAGGCGAAGGCGGCGGGGATCGGCGTCATGACCGAGGCGCGCTGGAAGGAATTCTTCGACATCGCCACGGGCACCGGCGTCTATCCGAAAACCCTCGACTACAAGCGCGCCTACACCCTGCAGTTCCTGGGGAAATGAGCGTCGCCGCGCTGAATGAGGTCGAGGTCGACTACCGCGGCCGTGGACGGGCGCTTGGCCCCTTCAGCCTGACGCTGTCGCCAGGCGAGATCGTGGCCCTGGTCGGGCCCTCGGGCTGCGGCAAGTCCACGGCGATGCGCCTGCTTGCGGGTCTGGAAGCGCCGACCCGCGGCGAAGTCGTCCGCACGCCCGGACGCGGCGAGACTGCGGTCGTCTTCCAGGCCCCGACGCTCGCGCCCTGGCTGAGCGCACGCGCCAACGCGGCCCTGCCGCTGGAACTGGCCAACGTCCGGCGCGAAGAGGCCGCGCAGCGCGCAGACGCGGCGCTGGCGCGGGTCGGTCTAGCCGGATCTGAGGCCGCGCGGCCGGCCCAGCTTTCGGGCGGCATGGCGATGCGGGTGTCCCTGGCTCGAGCCCTCGTCACCGAGCCCCGCCTGCTGCTGCTCGACGAGCCCTTTGCCGCCCTCGACGAGATCACCCGCCGGGCGCTGGCCGATGATGTCCTGAAGCTGTGGGCCGCGTCGCAGCCGGCGATCGTCTTCGTCACCCACAATGTCGAGGAGGCGGTCTATATGGCCTCGCGCGTGGTGGTGATGACCCCGGGTCCCGGGCGAACCGCTGGCGAGGTCGAGGTCACCGGCCCAACGCCCCGGCCGCCCGGATTCCGCACCACCGCCGGCTTCCGCGCCACCGCCGAGCGGGTCTCCGACCTGCTCGCCAAGGCCGGCGCGCCATGAGCCGCTTGATCGACAGGGCCGCGCCCCTGGCGCTCGCCGTGCTGCTGCTCGGATCGTGGGAAATCGCCTGCCGCGCTCTGCATGTGCCGGCCTATTTCCTGCCGCCGCCGTCCCGGGTTGGAATGGCGATGGCGGCGGATCTCCCGACCCTGGCGCAGGCCGCCGGGCGGACGCTGGCCGTGGCGCTCGCCGCCCTGGTGATCGCAAGCCTTACAGCCCAGCTGCTGGCCGTGGTGATCAGCCTCCATCCCCTGCTGGAGCGGGCGGTGCGCCCCCTCGCCTCGGTGATCCAGGTGACGCCCGTAGTGGCGATCGCGCCGCTGGTGCTGATCTGGGCCGGGATCGACCACCCGGAGCGGGCGATCGTCGCGCTGGCCGTGCTGGTCGCCTTCTTTCCGATCTTCTCGGGCGCCGTCACTGGCCTGCGCGCCGCCGACCCCGACCTGGAGCGGCTGTTCGACCTCTACGGCGCAAGCCGCTGGCGGCGCGTGACGCGGCTGCGCCTGCCCTCGGCGGTCCCCTTCCTGCTGGAGGGCCACAAGGTCGGCGCGGGGCTGGCGATCATCGGCGCCGTGGTGGCCGAGTTCGGCGCCGGCTCCGGCGGGGTCCGCGGTCTCGCCTGGCAGATTCTCGACGCCGGCAACAAGCTGCAGACAGACCGAATGATCGCCGCCCTGGCGATCCTGGGCGTGATGGGGGTCGCCTTCCACGCGGTGCTGGAGGCGGTGGAGCGGGTCGGCCTGCGCTGGTGGCGCGGGCGCTAGGGGGCGTCAGCTAACCCGCCCGACGCGCTTTGACCTCAAGCTCTCAGACGGCGCCGGGCGCGTGAAGCGGCGCGATCCGCAGGCGGTCGAGCGCGTCGGAGGCGATGACGGTCAGGCTCCGCAGGCCTTCGTCCGCAAAGACATCGCAAGCCGCCTCCAGGGCCACGATGGCGGCCACGCGCTGGCCGCGGTCGCGACCGGTCAGATCGATGCGAGCTTCGTAGAGCCGGGCCAGATGCAGTTGGGCCACCGCCCAGCCGACCGGGTCGCGCCGAGCCTGCAAGGTCGAGAGTTCGATCTTCATCGCCGCCTCGGCGACGTCGAGCACCGCTAGGTCGCCGGTCACTTCGGCCGAGCGCGCCAGGCAGACGGCCCGCGCGCTGGCGGCGAGGCCGCGCAGGGGCATGGCGGGGATCCCTTTGAGGACTAGGTTCGCCCGATCGTAGCAGGTGACCGCCTGTTCGAACGCATGGCCGTCGGCGCAGGCTTCGCCCAGCACCTGGAGCGTTTCGGCCAGCGCCAACTGGGTGCGCGCCCAGTCGAGCGGGCTGTGGTCGCGGGGAAGTTGTTCGAGCGCTTCGGCGAGCACCGCTGCCGCGCGGGCGACAGCCTCGACGTCGCCGGTGAGTTCGCCCCAGAGCGTCAGCGCCTGGCCGCGCATCACCTCGGCGCGCGCCCAGGTCAACGGCTCGTAGGCGGGATTCAGCCGGGCCGCCGCCGCCGTGGCGTCGTCGATCGCGCCTTTGACGAACCGCTCGTCCTTGAGGCGTGCGCCGGACGCGCAAAGGAATTCGGCGCGTAACAGGCGCGCCTCCGCCGCCAGGGTCCGGGCGGCCGGCGTGCGGCGGCTCAGCGTCTCCAGCGCGGCGATCGGCGCTGTGAACCGCGCCGCGAGCGTGCGCGTCTCTTCGGTGGTGGCGCGGCTGAGAACTTCACGCGCCGCGACCGTCGCAAGCCCGATGTCGGCCTGGGCCGCGGCCACGCCGCCACGGGCGCTCGCACGGGATTCGCGGAAGGCGACTTCGGCGGCGGCGTTGAGGCCAAGGTCGCCGAACAGCTCGGCGCCCGCCAGCGCACAAAAGGCCTGTTCGCAACGGGCTCGCGCCCAGAGATCCGGCCGGCGTCCCGGCTCGACGCCTGCGGTCGCGGCCTCGGCGGTGGCCGCGGCCTTGCGCAGATGGACGACATCGCCCGTCCGCCGGGCCGCTTCGCGCCAGACGAACGCCGCCTCGATACGCCGCTCAGGCTTGTCCTTGGCTCCGATGCGGCCGGCGGCGATATCGGCCGCCTTGCCTTCAGCGACCAGCAGGTTCGCGTCGAGCAGTTCGAGCAGGGCGCCGTCGCCGCCAGTCAGGCCCTCGCCCGAACCGAATGCCGGCTCTGCGCCGAACAGACGCTTCAGTTCCCGACCCAGTTCGAACATTGCGCGGCTCCGATCCCGCAGGCGTCCCGCGATGAGACGGTCTGCATGGGCTATCCAGAGCCATAGCAAAGCCGGAGCCGATGCCTTTAACAATCCCTTAACTTCTTGCGCATGGTTAACAGAGCGTCACCATCCACAATAAAGCACGGGATTCAGGCGCGTTCCGGCGCGTGAATTTGCACAGGCATACGCCCTTGTCGGGCGGTCTCGCGGCGGCGCGCCGCCTGCTCCGTCTGGATCGGACCTAGGCGCGCTCCTTGGAGCGCTCGAGCGTCACCTTCGGGAAGCGCTCGCTGACGTAGCCCAGCTCCCAGCTCGACTTCGCCAGGAAGACAGGCTGGTCGTCGATGTCGACAGCCATGGCCATGCGGTGCTTGCTCTGGAAATCCTCGATGTCCGCGCGCTCGCCTGAGAGCCAGCGGGCTTCGGCGTAGGGGCTCGCTTCGAAGATGACTTCGAGCTGGTATTCGTTGGCCAGCCGGTCGGCCATGACCTCGAACTGCAGCTGTCCCACGGCGCCGACGATGAAGTCGGCGCCCATCACCGGCCGGAACAGCTGAGTGACGCCCTCCTCGGCAAGGCCTTCCAACGCCTTTTTCAGGTGCTTGGCCTTGAGCGGATCCTTGACGCGCACCCGTTGCAGGATTTCGGGGGCGAAGTTCGGCAGGCCGGCGAACCGCAGCGCCCCGCTCTCCGACAAACTGTCGCCCACTCGCAGCACGCCGTGGTTGGGAATGCCGATGACGTCGCCGGCGAACGCCTCTTCGGCGAGCTCCCGATCGGAGGCGAAGAACATGATCGGCGCGTTGACCGACAGCTGCCGCCCGGTGTTCTGCACCTTCAACTTCATGCCGCGATTGAAGCGCCCCGAGGTCAGCCGCAGGAAGGCGACGCGGTCCCGATGGTTCGGGTCCATGTTCGCCTGGATCTTGAAGACGAAGCCGGAGACCTCGCGATCGCCCGGCGCGACGTGGGTCGGCTCGCCGCCTCTGACCGCGGGCACGGCCTTCGGCGGCGGCGCATAGGCGCCCAGGCCTTCCAGCAACTGGTCGACGCCGAAATGGCGCAAGGCCGAGCCAAAGAAGACCGGCGTCATATGTCCTTCGAGAAAGGCCTGCGGGTCGAACGGCTTGGCCGCCTCCTGCACAAGCATGGAGCCCTCCTCGAGCTCGCCCTGCTCCTCGTCGTCCAGGTAGCTGACGACGGCGTTGCCGCGGAAGGCGACCGGTTCGGGATGGCCCTCGTTGTCGGCGGAGCTCTTCTTGGCGAAGGGGATGAACTGGTCGCGGCGCAGATCGAGCATGCCGCGAAAACGATTGCCGGAGCCTGCGGGCCAGTAAAGCGGCGCCGGGTCGAGCGCGAGCTTGGAGGCGATCTCGTCCAACAGGGCGAACGGGTCCTGCGCCTCGCGGTCCATCTTGTTGATGAAGGTGACGATCGGGATGTCACGCAGACGGCAGACCTCGAACAGCTTCAGCGTCTGCGGCTCGATGCCCTTGGCGGCGTCCAGCACCATGACCGCCGCGTCCGCCGCGGTGAGCGTCCGGTAGGTGTCTTCCGAGAAGTCCTCGTGCCCCGGCGTGTCCAGCAGGTTGAACATCAGCCCGTCGTGGTCGAACGTCATGACGCTGGCCGACACCGAGATCCCGCGCTCGCGCTCGATCTTCATCCAGTCCGAACGGGTGCGCCGGTTCTCGCCGCGCGCGCGCACCTGACCCGCCGCGCGGATCGCTCCGCCAGCCAGCAGCAGGTTCTCGGTCAGGGTCGTCTTACCGGCGTCAGGGTGCGAGATGATCGCGAAAGTGCGCCGACGGGCGGCTTCCGCCGCGGGAGAATTGCTCATGCGCGGCAGGTAGCGCGCGGGGGCCGCATAATCAAATGGGCGCGGGTCTTGGCCGCCCTATTGGTCGTGGGCGCCCGCCAGGCGCCGCGGCGAGGCTTCCGCCTGCAGCTGCTCCATCGTGCATCGCCGCGGATCCTTGTCCGGCCGCCAGCGCACGCGCTTGGTCCCATGCCGGAACCGGTCGCCGGTGACATGGTCGTAGCGGACCTCGACCACCAGCTCAGGCCGCAGCGGCGTCCACTGGCTCGAGCGTTCCGTCGACCAGCGGCTCGGCCCGCCCGGCGCTGCGCCGGTGAAGCCGTCGCCGCCCGCCAGCGCCTCCAGCTTGCGAGTGAGTTCGGCGCGCTCGGCGTTGGAGATGGTCGAGGTGAAGCCGACATGGTTCAGCCGCCCCGCCGCGTCGTAGAGGCCCAGCAACAACGAGCCCACCTCGCGGCCGCTCTGGTCGTAGCGGAAACCGCCGACCACACAGTCGGCGGTTCGCATCCGCTTGATCTTGAGCATGGCGCGCTCGCCGGGCGCATAAGGCCCGTCGAGACGCTTGGCGACCACGCCGTCCACCGCCGCACCGACCTCGGACAGCCAGGCCGAGGCCTCCTCGCGGTCTTCCGTTCCCGGCGACAACCGCACGCCCGCGGGCTTTCCGAGGCGGACGTAGAGCGCCTCCAGTTCGGCGCGCCGGCGGGCGAACGGGGCTTCGACCAGCGACCGACCTTGGGCGTCCAGCAGGCAGTCGAACAGGACGAAACAAGCCGGATGTTCGGCCGCCAGCTTGCGGACGCGGCTCTCGGCGGGGTGCAGCCGAAGCTGCAGGGCGTCGAACGACAGGTCTCCCTTCACCGCGATGGTCAGTTCGCCGTCGACGACGAAACGGTCGACGGGCAGCGCCTTGAGCACGGCCACGACGTCGGGGAAATAGCGCGCGAGCGGCTTGCCGGACTTGGCGTTCAGCGCGACCTCGTCGCCCGCTCGGAAGGCGAGGCAGCGAAAGCCGTCCCATTTCGGCTCGAACCGCCAGCCGGGCTCTTGGGGGATCTCGTCCACCAGCTTGGCTTCCATGGCGGAAAGGTCGAGCGGGACCGGCAGGTCGGCGAGGCGCATGGGCTGCGAATTCGCAGATCCGCCAACCGTTCCCCGCAGGCGCGGTTCGCGCCGTGGCTCAGGCCTCGACCGGCTCGGTGAGGAAATGGCGGCCCAGCCGGTCCTCGATCTCAACCACCCAGATGTCCGGGTCGACGCGGACGGCGCGCTCGATGTAGCGGTCGAGATCGGGCTCCTGGTCGGATTTCGCCGGCTGCATCCAGACCTGGTCGCCGTCCATTCGCGTGGCTTCCGCGTAGAGCCGCGCCGTGCCGTCGCTCCGGTTGACGACCTTCACCAGCACCGCGCCCGCGCGCGCATCGCCCTTGCGAGCGACGATCGGAAAGGCTCCGCCCAGCTCCGCCCGGCGGATCAAGGCGCTAACCCAGAGGTCTGTGTGGAGCAGCATGGCACCGGAACATGCGCCTGACCTGCCCGTACTGTCACCTGCCGACGCCGGCGGACCGTGTCTCCGCGCTAACCGAACGGCAAGAAGCCCAAGCCTAGGTTGTGTCCAAGGCCGTCGACGGTCTGCAGAAAGACGACGCATGACGAGCACGCGCAAAGCGCGGCCGGCGTCTCGGTGGATGGGGTTGTTGGGTGCGATCTTGGCGTCGACGCCAGGCTGTGCAGAGGCGCAGATCCTCGACCTGCTCTACGAGCGCACGGTGATGACCATAGCCGACGGGCGATGCCGCCTGTTCACGCCCGACGTGTCGGCGGCGCTGTCTGCGGCCCAGGTCCAGGCGCGCGGCGCCGCGCGGCGCGCCGGCGCCGGCGTGGACGCCTTGAGATCCGTCGAGGCCAGGGCCCGAGCCAAGGCGGCGGGAACGGACTGCGCCTCGCAGGATCTCGCGGTCGCGGCCGGACGTGTGCGCGACGCCTTCGCCGGTTACGCGCGCATGCAGCGGATCGACTATCCGGGCGAGCAGGCCGCTTGGCGCGCCGATCGCACAGGCGTTGGCGCAATCCGCTGGCGGCTCGCCCAAGACGCCCGCTTCGGTCCGGACCGGATGATCTTCGGGCTGGCCGGACGTCAGGCGCCTGGGGTGTTGATCGCCGTCGCCCAATTCGTCGATGGCGAGACGCCCTACAGCGCGCGGCTTCTGATGCGCGACAGCGCCCGAAGCGATGGCCCCTACCTCGACGGCCCCGGCGCGTCGCGCCAGGCCCTGCCGCTCGATCGCCGCCTGCCGCCGCGGAGCGGGCTTCGCAGCTACGCCGCCGAAGCCCGCAGCACGGCTGGATCCGACCTTCGGCCGAAGGACGCGCGAACCGGCTGGGCTTTCCGCTTCCCGGCCCAGGCCGCCGCCGAGCTGGCGAGCCTGGACCCGCGCGAAGCCGTGGCGATCGAATTCCTCTTCCCCGGCGATGTCGTGCGCCGCGCCCATGTGGAGGTCGGCGACTTCGCCGCCGGCCGCGCCTTCCTCAGTCTCGCAAGCCGCTGAGGGACGCCGAGCGCCCGTCAGGCCTGGGCGGCGAGGGGCTTGGCCTGGGGCGCGACGTCTGCGTCGCTGAGCACCGGCATGCGGACGATCACCGTCGCCCCGTCGCCCAGCACGCTCTCGATGCACATCTCGCCGCCGTGCAGCTGGGCGAAGGCGCGCACGAGCGACAGCCCAAGTCCTGAGCCGGCCGCCTTCTGGCTGGGATCGCCGGCCTGCTCGAAGGGCCGCCCGAGTCGCTCCAGGTCATCCGGCGCGATACCGACGCCGGTGTCCGCCACCACCAGCTCCAGCGTGTCGCCCGCCGCCTGCAGTGTGAGCGTCACGGATCCGCCGCGCGGGGTGAACTTCAGCGCATTGGACAGGAGGTTGATCGCGATCTGCTTGACCGCCCGACGATCGGCGTTGGCCGGCATCGACTCCGGCGGAAGGACGCCGCGCAGGCTGACCCCTGCACGGTCCGCCTGGCCGCGCATCAACCGCAGGGCCGCCGCGATCGCTTCCCGCGCGTCGAAGACTTCCCGGGCCAGTTCGAAGCGGTCCGCCTCGATCTTCGACATGTCCAGCACATCGTTGATCAGTTCCAGCAGGTGCGCGCCGGATTCGTGGATCAGGTCAGCGTATTCCGCGTAGCGGTCCGAGATCGGACCGAACAGCCGCTGCCGCATGATGTCCGAGAAGCCCATGATCGCATTAAGCGGCGTACGCAGCTCATGGCTCATGTTGGCGAGGAACCGGCTCTTGCCGGCGTTCTGCTGGTCGGCCGAGACGCGTGCGGCTTCGAGTTCGACTTCACGCGCCCGCTGCGCTCGACCGTCCCGTACGGCGCCGACGATACGGATGGTGCTCATCCGCCGTAGCGACAGCTCCCACCAGCCCTCCGCGTCGTGCGCCGGGCGAAAGGCGATCGCTGACGAGCCTTCGCTCACCGCCCGCTGCAGGGCCTCTTCGACCTTCGGCCGGTCGTCGGCCTGCACAAAGTCGCCAAAGTTGCGATCGATCAGGTCGCGCGTGCGCCACCCGGGTGGGGGTTGTCCGAAGGCTTCAAGGATCCGTCCGCCGGGATAGAGGTCCAGCAGCATCTGCGGTTGGTTGTCGAGGACTTCGAGCAGTCCGGTCTCGATGCCGTCGCGCATGCGCCGCTCACGGGTCGCTTCGGCGTGCAGGACGACCATTGCGACGCCCAGGGCGAGCGTTATGCCGCACAGCGCCGCCAGGCTCAGCCAGACCGCAGCGGCGGCCGGCGCCGTCGGCAACGGCAGTAGCGCGGAACTCAGCGCCGTAACGGCGGCGGTCGCGAGCGCCCCCGCCGCGCCCAGAGGAAGCAGGTCAGGCCTCCGGAACGCCGCGGCGGCGGCCAGGGGCGCCAGACACCAGGCGGCGAGAGGCCCTGAAGCCCCGCCCGTCATCAGCACGGCGGCGATGGCCGCCAGGGTCCAGACGAGCAGGGAGGCGGTGCGGGCCCGCTCGCCCGCGGCGGCCAGCAGGGCGCCAGCGAGGCCCGCGACCACGCCGACGGCCAGGGGCGCGAGGTCCGGCCCGATCATCAGCCGATCTGCGGCGACCAACCCTGCGCCGGTCGCGGCGACGCCGGCCGCCCACACCAGATGCCAGCCGACCGCAAACCCCGCACCAACGATGCGTCGCCTGGACTTCAACGGCGGCCGCCGTGAGCGGCGGATGGCGTTCAAGGCTTTTGCACCCGCTTCTGATCCTCCATCGAAGCAGCCTAGCGCCGGAGGTGAGTCCGGTTAAGGCCGCTCGCCTCCGACGCGACTCAAACCTTCACCACGCGACAGAGGAAACCAAATCGTAAGCGCATCCGGGCAAGCTGCACTCCCCAAAATGGACGCCTCGCGCATCAATATGCTTCCAGCTGTCCGCCAAGATGACGCACCCGAGGTCCCGAACAGATCCTTCCTGCGCGTCGTCAGTCATGAGCTGCGCACCCCGCTGAATTCTATACTGGGCTTCTCCGAAATCCTCGCCTCGGAGCTCTATGGACCGCTGGGGACGGACCAGTACCGTCAATACGCCGAGATCATACGCAGCAGCGGGGAAAAGCTGCTGAAACTTGTCAACCAGGTGGTCGAAATCGCCCGTCTGCAGACCGGTGACGTCGAGTTCGACATTCAGATCGAACCCCTGGCGCCGATTTTCGAGACCCTCGGCGACGGGCTGCACGCCACGCTCGCCGCACGTCGCCTCCGGTTCCAGGTGGCGCCATGCGGCGACCTGGCCGCGCGGGTCGACGGCCGGTCCCTGCGCTGCGTGCTCGCGAACCTCTTGGAGAACGCCGTGGCCTTCTCGCCGGACGGCGGCGCCATCACGGTGAGCGCGAAGTCAAGCGACAGTCAGTTGGAGATCGTCGTCGCCAACGAAGGCGGCGGGGTCGATCCGGAAGACCTGCCCCGCCTCCTGCGCCCCTTCGAGCAGGGCGAGAACGCGTTGACGCGCCAGGGCGAGGGCGCGGGGCTGGGCTTGGCGATCTGCGACCTCACCTGTCAGGCGATGGGTGGCCGGCTGCAATTGGTTTCGGCCCGTGGCGAAGGTTTCGCCGCCCATATCGTGCTGCCGACGGGGTAAGGCCGTTGCGGAGCGCGACTGCCGCCCTTAAGTCGCGAGCGCCATGAGCGCCATCGAAGACACCCTGGAAGATCTCGCCGCCGAATTCGATGTCCTCGGCGATTGGGAGGAGCGCTACCGGTACGTCATCGACCTCGGTCGCGAACTCGCGCCCCTCACCGATTCCGAGCGCAGCGACGCCAACAAGGTCCGCGGCTGCGCCAGCCAGGTCTGGCTGGTTACGGAGCCCGACCCGAACGGAAGCCTCGCCTTCCGCGGCGATTCCGACGCCCACATCGTGCGCGGCCTGATCGCGGTTCTGCTGCGGCTCTATTCCGGTCGCCGGCCAGAGCAAATTCTCGCCTTCGACGCCAAGGCGGCGTTTGAGAAGCTCGGATTGGCCGGCGCCCTGTCGGCGCAACGGTCGAACGGTCTCGCGTCGATGGTCACCCGCATCCGTCGCGATGCGGAGTACGCCGCGGCCTGACGGTCCTTAGGCAGCGCGGATACCCGTCGTCGCCGACTGGCTCATTCCCACGAGGGCGTCGAAACCCAGGATCATGTCGACGTCGCGGCCGTTGGTGGCGAGGGGCAGTCGAAGCCAGAGGATCGACATGTGCGAGGCGCCGCGCCAGGCGAGGTTATGCGCGCCCACCGAAGGACGCCGCTCCTCGACGACCTGCGCCAGTTCGGAGCGCCAGTACTCGGTCGCTGAGCCCGAATAGATTTCGCCGAACCGGCGTCCGGTGATCTCGCGCCCGTAGACCCCGTAAAGCCCGGTCCCGGCCAGACGCATGCGAAAATCGAGGGGATCCGACAGCACGTCGATCAGGCTGACGGTCGGCAGATGGCGCTTGAACCGGCCGGGATCGATGTCTCGACGTCCAGGCAGCCGTCCGGCCGCCCGCAACGAGGCCCAATAGGCGAACAGTTCTTCGTGCGCTCGGGCCGCCGCGGCGGGGGCCCCGATCTGCGCCGCCATCTTCAGATTCCTTAACAACTGCTTGGAATCATAACGATTCGTTTATCGCCCAAAGCGCGAATCGGCGGCAAGCTAAAATTGTGGCGAAGACGTGATTTCATCCACGCCCGACATTCTTCAGGCAAAGAAAAACGCCCGCCGGGCCGGCGGGCGTTGTCTTGTTTCAGTCGTACAGGAAGCGCTTAGCGCTTCTTGCGCGGAGCCTGACGGCCGCCTTGGCCCAGCCCCATCTGCTTGGCCAGGTCCGAACGCGCCTTGGCGTAGTTCGGGGCGACCATGGGATAGTCCTTCGGCAGGCCCCACTTCGCCCGGTACTCTTCCGGGCTCATGTTGTACTTGGTGCGCAGGTGCCGCTTCAGCGACTTGAACTTGCGTCCGTCCTCGAGGCAGATCAGATAGTCCGGAGTGATTGAGCGACGAACCGGCACCGCAGGTTCTTTCGGCGCGACTTCCGGCGCTTCCTGGCCAGCCGACACGCCGGCGAGGGCGCGATGGACGCTTTGGATCAGGCCGGGCAGATCCGCCGCCGCAACCGAATTGTTACCCACATAGGCGGAGACAATATCCGCCGTCATCTCGATGACTTCCGACTTCTCGTCCATTCTTGTCATTCCATTGGATCTGCGAACGATAGGCCGCAGATGCGATTCACATCATCAGTAGCGCGTCCTAACGGGAACTGAGGTCAAGCACAAGCACAAGGATGATTATTGTGGCCGAATTTACCTGAGCCGTCCTCACAATAAAACGAGATCACGCGCCGAAGCTGACATCCAATGCACCTTGCACCAACAACGATAGCTGATGCGCCTAAGCGACTGGCGGATGTGTCGGAAGCTGAGAGGCGTGCTGGTATCCCGAAGATCATTTGACATAGCTTCGCAAATCCGCGCCTCCGCTTCTCGACACAGGCGTCGGAGATGCCGCCTCCTTCACCCTCAAGTCCATGAAGACGCTGTCGCCGTGGCTGGGCAAGGAGCGCCCGCAATTGGCTGACAACCCCGCGGCGAGGTCGAGAGGAATACTAAGTAGAATGAGGCAGGTTGAGTTCACGGATCTGACCGGGCTGGTCGGCTAGGAGGTCGGCGTCTCGGACTGGGTGGAGATCACCCAGGAGCGCGTGAATAGGTTCGCCGAGGCGACCGGCGACTTTCAGTGGATCCATGTGGACGTCGAACGCGCCGACCGCGAGATGGGCGGAACCATCGCTCATGGGCACCTGACCCTCTCGTTGATTCCGTTGCTCAACGACACTCTGATGGAGGTCGTGGGGACCAGCCGCGCCTTGAATTACGGCTCCGACAAGATCCGCTTCATCAACATGGTGAAGGTCGGCAAGCGGATTCGGATGCGCACCACACTGCTGAGCGCTGATCCCAAGGGTGGCGGCCTGCAGGTCAGGGCCGAGTGCGCCATAGAGATCGAAGGCGAAGCCAAGCCCGTCTGTATCGCCGAGACCCTCACGATCTACTTCGGCGCCTGATCGGCCGTCGATCGATCGCAAAGCAACTCCAGGCCCCGCTCCGAGAGGCGCAGGCACATTCTCTTGATCAGTTCGGCGTTGCGGCCTCCTCGGCCGAAGCCGCTCGAGCGCCTGTCACCGGCTCGCTCGCGGCTATGGTCACCGGCGCGGCCGGATTGTCCACGAGGTCGATCGTCTCACGGATATACTTGGCGTGGGTGACGATGCCGATCTCCAGGCGCTCGTTGTTGAGCTCAACCTGCTGAGTCAGCAGGCCTGCGATGAACTCCGCGTCCCGCGGCGGCTGCGTGGCGTCGCCCGGCGTGCGCCTGCCGCCATTATGCATGAACACCGGTCCGCCCGAGTTGCCGGGAAACACCGAGAAGTCGAGCAGGAAGGTGGGGAAGATCTTCGCGGGCGCCACAGGATAGGAGGCGATCCGGCCTGAGCGCAGGATCGGGAAACCCGCTTGGTTGGCCGCCAGGCCCCGTGGGAAGCCCAGGGCCATCAGTTCGTCGCCCGCCTCCACCTGATATTGGGTGAAGGTGTCGTCCGAGGCGAGATAATCCTTCGGAATCGCAGCCTTGGCGAATTCCGGCGGAGCCGAAATGACGATCGCGGCGACGTCGCGCGACGGATGATGGGTCCAGAGCTCCTGCCCGCCCGGGTCGCGAATGTGCAACGGCTGAGGCGTATAGCTCCAGCTGCCGTTGGGGTTCGCCACACGATAGCCGATGCGGGCCACCTGTCCCGGCATCATCCGGAACACATGGTTGGCGGTGACCAGCACCGTCCGCGGCCGCCCGTCAGGCGCCGTATCAGAGATCAGAAACCCCGTGCCGACCGTGCGCGTGCCATTGCCGAGCGGCTGCTCCAGCTGAACGGTCGCGTGCATCAGCTCGACGGAGAGATCCACGTTCATTGGGAACCCCGACGACTGAACAAGAAAACTACGCCCTTCGCGTCTTTGCGCGATCTCGATGTGAACTGAGTGAATCAGAGTCAGAGGTCCGCGCCAAGAAAAGAGCGCGTGAGAGGGTTGCGCCTAAGCGACGCGGGGGCGCCTCAATTCCGCCCCCGCGTCGCCATCCGCCGGCGGCGTCTTGAGCCTGGAGCCGGGGCAGCGCATTTAGGCGGCCATGACCTCCCCCGCCCCGCCCGTCGCCCGCAAGGATCCCAAGCGGATCGAACAGCTCGACCGTGTCCGCGTCGACAACTACGCCTGGATGAAGGACGAGAACTGGCAGCAGGTGCTGCGCGACCCCAAGAGCCTGCGCGCCGACGTCCGCGAACACCTTGAGACCGAGAACGGCTATACCAAGGCCATGCTCGCCTCGACCGAAGAGCTGCAGGCCCAGCTGTTCGCGGAGATGAAGGGGCGCATCAAGGAAGACGACGCCTCGGTCCCGACGCCTGATGGGCCGTGGGAATACTACTCGCGCTACGAAATCGGCGCTGAGCACCCGATCCACGCCCGCCGTCCCCGCGGCTCGGACAAGGGCGAGGAGATCCTGCTCGACGAAGATGCGCTGGCCAGGGGCAAGGCCTACTTCCAGGTCGGCGGGGCGAGCCACAGCCCCGACCACGCCCTCTTCGCCTGGGCCGCTGACGAGCAAGGCTCCGAATACTTCACCATCCGCGTCAAGGACCTCGACTCGGGCGTAGAGATCGGCGCCCCGGTCGAAAGCGCCTACGGCGACTTCACCTTCTCGCCGGACAGCCAATATCTCTTCTGGATCTGGCGCGACGAGAACGCGCGCCCCGCCAAGGTCTTCCGCCGACCCGCACGCGGTGGCGAGGACGTTCTAGTCTATGAAGAGACCGATGACGGCATGTTCCTGGGCGTCGGAATCACCGCCGACGACAGCCACGTCGTCATCCACGTCGGCAACCAGGAGACCACCGAGCTCTGGCTCGTCCCGGCCACCGATCCCACCGCAGCCCCGGTCGTCGCCGAACCGCGCCGCGTCGGCGTCAAATACGAGCTCGACCACTGGACCGACCGCTGGGTGATCCGCACCAACGACGACGGCGCGGTCGACTTCAAGCTCAGCGTCTCCGACGCGGCGATCCCGACCAAGGTCAGCTGGCGCGATTGGATCGCGCACGAGCCGGGCCGCTACATCACCGGCTTCGCCGCCTATTCGGGCCACCTGGTCCGGGCCGAGCGGGTCAATGCGCTGGACCGTCTGGTCGTGGTCGCCCGCGACGGCCGCACGCACGAGATCGCTTTCGCCGAGGACGCCTACGCCCTGCACCTTGAGGGCGGCTACGAGTACGAAACCACCACCACCCGCTTCGTCTACCAGTCGCCGACCACTCCCCGGCAGTGGTTCGACTACGACCTCGAAAGCCGCGCGCGCATCCTGCGCAAAACCCAGGAGATCCCTTCGGGCCACGATCCGGCGCGCTATGTCGCCCGGCGCCTCTACGCAACGGCGCAGGACTGCCAGCAGGTGCCGGTGACGGTCCTCATGCTCAAGGACACGCCGCTCGACGGCTCCGCGCCTCTGCTTCTCTACGGCTACGGCTCCTACGGCCACGCCATGGAGCCGAGCTTCTCGATCCGCAGCCTCAGCCTCGTCGACCGCGGCTGGATCTGGGCGGTGGCGCACATCCGCGGCGGCTCGGACAAGGGCTGGGGCTGGTTCCTCGACGGCCGTCGCGAGACCAAGACCAACACCTTCACCGACTTCATCGCCTGCGCCGAACATCTGATCGCCGAAAACTACAGCGCGAAGGACCGGATCGCGGCCTATGGCGGTTCGGCGGGCGGGATGCTGATGGGCGCCGTCGCCAACCTCCGCCCCGACCTCTGGGGCGGGATCGTCGCCGCCGTCCCCTTCGTCGACGTGCTCAACACCATGAGCGACACCACCCTGCCGCTCACCCCGCCCGAATGGCCCGAATGGGGCAATCCGATCGAGGACGCGGAAGCCTACGACCGGATCGCCGGCTACAGCCCCTACGATCAGGTGAAGCCGCAGGCCTATCCGCCGGTGCTCGCCACCGGCGGCCTTTCCGACCCGCGCGTCACCTATTGGGAGCCGGCGAAATGGGTCGCTAAGCTACGCGAACAGACAACGGGCGAGGCGCCGATCCTCCTGAAGATCAATATGGAGGCCGGCCACGGCGGCGCCTCCGGCCGCTTTGATTTCCTGAAGGAGATCGCCCTCGACTACGCCTTCGCCATCTGGGCGATCGACAAGGGCTGGCGGACGACATGACCCAACCGCTGATCCGCCCGGCGACCGCTGCGGACGCCGAAGCCTTGGCCGCCATCTACGGCCATAACGTCCTGCACGGCTTCGGCACCTTCGAGGAGGTTCCGCCGTCCGCGGCCGTGATGGATCAGCGACGCCTGGCCGTCGTCGCGCACGGCCTGCCCTGGCTCGTCGCCGAAGAAGCCGGCCGGGTTCTGGGCTACGCCTACGCCGCCCCGTTTCGGCCGCGCGCCGCCTACCGCTACACCGTCGAGGACAGCATCTACCTCGCGCCCGAAGCGGTCGGGCGCGGCCTGGGCCGCGCCCTCCTGTCCGCAGTGCTCGCGGCCTGCGAGGCGATGGGCCTGCGCCAGGTCGTCGCCGTGATCGGCGATTCCCGGAACGCCGCCTCGGTCGGCCTTCACCGCGCCCTCGGCTTCGAACCTGCCGGCGTCGGCAGGAACGTCGGCTTCAAGCACGGGCGTTGGGTCGACGTCGTCTGGATGCAGAAGGCGCTGAACGGCGGGGACGCCACCGCGCCGGACGCGACGGGCCTGACGCTCACCGGACACTGACGCCCGCTCAGCGCCTCCAGCCGCCCGCACCCCCAAGCCGGACCGCAGCCCAGAGCAGGCTCCGCTTCCACAACGGCACGCCCAGCGCGCCCAAGGCCTCGCGGAAGATCCCGTCGGCCTCGGCCCGGCTGTAACGCCCGCCCAGCCCCCCGGTCGCATAGAGGTAATCGTGGACGACAGCCGCCTTCCCAGCGCGGTGATTTGCGGTGGAAGGCAAGGGCGCTGAGCGCCGAGCTATTTCAATACGAAAATCCAAGATCATCGATGGTGAACTTGCCGAGCGCTGGTTCAAACCAGCGTCCGGTCCCGGTCCTTTCAATCACCAACTCATCGATGTCGGCATAGTTCAGGGTGACGGTCTGATCGTAGTCTTGCATCAAGACGTGGGTGACGATGTCCGGAGAGCCAGCCTTAATTCCAATTATGTCGACGTTTCCGAGAACCATGTCATTGGGCATGGACCCGTCAGCAATCTTCAGGCTGGAAATCGAGAAAGACGACCCGTTTTCCCGCGCAATAGTCAGCGATGAACTATAGAAGGCTGTATTGCTCAACTCAAAATCCGCATCTTGCGATGCGTCGTATTGATTCTTTATCGGCGTCGACTCCTCCTCGAAGTATTCCAGGCCGACCCAGTTAAATCCAGCATAGCCTTGCGGTATCGAGTCGCCGACCGCCACGCTCGGGAGGTCGTCAAAGGTGACCACATGGTTCGGCGTGATCGGCTCGGCGACGCCGATGATTGACACATCGATGGTGCGTGTGGCGCTTCCGTCCAGCGAGGTAACCGTCAAGGTGTCGTGGACGACCTGGTCCCGCCCCAGCGCCTGAACATTCGTAGCGTCGTTGTTGAGCGTGTAGCTCCAGGCGCCGTCGGCGAAGGCGAAGTCGCCATAGGTTCCATGAAGCGCTGCGCTGGTCGGCGCCTTGAAGTGCGCTTCGCCGCTGTCCGGATCGGTGACGGTGAGCAGGCCCCTGGCCTTGAGCGCGCCGTCCTCCCCGACGCTGCCACTGTCCGTCCCGGTCGTCACGCCTGGACCATTCAAGACGAAATTGAGGTTATCCAGCAGGTATGGGTTTCCGTGCGGGTTAAGGCCGCCCGCATAAATCACCAGACTATCGATGTTTTCGAAATTTAGGTTTAGCGTCTGCACTGTAGTCGGCACGACGTGATCTGGGTCTTCCGAATAGTTCAACAGCTCCACCGATGTGGAGTAGACGGCGATCCCGTGCCGATATCCCGTGATATAGGCCGCCGACGCCCCGTCGGACCCGTACCTGCTGTCGCTGACGATATCCAGGCTGACGATGCCGAAACTGGACCCGTCCGCGCGCGAAATGGCGAGCCTGTCATTCAGGTTGTAGACTGATATGTCGCCGCCGACGGACGACGTCTCACTATAGTTGAGATCGCCCCTGCTGCCCCAGTGGAAGCCTGCGTATCCGTCCGGCACATCGCCGATGAAGGGGGGCGCGCTCTGCGGCGGAAAGTCGTTGAAGGTGACCATCTGGTTGGCCACGAGCGTCCCGCTGATCGTCGCCGGGTGCGGCGAGGCCGCGACCGTGAACGCGAGCGCGGAACTCGTAGGGCTGATGTTGCCGGCCTTGTCCGTGGCCGTGGCGGTGAGGCTGTGGTCGCCGCCGGCGAGCTTGCCTAGGGTGTAGCTCCAGACGCCCGTGCCGCTGGCTTGGACCGCGCCCAGCTTGGTCGCCCCGTCATAGACCGAAACAAAGGAATAGGCCTCGGCCTTGCCGGTCAGCGCCTGGGCGGCGGTGTTGTGGGCGGCGTTGACATAGCCGCCGATGATCTTGGCGTCCGCAAGGCCGCTGGGCGCGCCCGGCGCATGGGTGTCGACTGTGAAGGCCAGGATGTCGCTGCGGTCGCTGGTGTTGCCGACGATGTCGGTGGCGCTCGCCGTCAGCTTGTGGGCGCCCTCGGAGAGCTGCCCCAGGGTGAAGCTCCAGGTCCCGTCGCCGCCGGCCTTGACGGTCCCCAGCTGGATTTCGCCGTCGTAGACGGTGACCGTGGCGCCCGCGTCGGTCTTGCCGGTGAAGGCCTGGCTGGCGGTGTTGTGCTCCGCGTTGACGCAGCCCTTCGAGATGGCGGCGTCGGCCAGGGTTCCGGGCTTGGATGGCGGCCGGGTGTCGACCTTGAAGCTGAGGACCTCGCTCGCGGCGCTGACGTGTCCCTCCGCGTCGACGGCGGTGGCGGTCAGCTTGTAAGGCCCGTCCGCCAGCCGCCCGAGCGTGAAGCTCCAGGCCCCGCTCTCGTCGGCGGTGGCGGTCCCGAGCTGGGTCGCGCCGTTGTACACCCGCACGGTGACGCCGGCGTCGGCTAGGCCGGTCAGCTTCTGGCTCGCCGTGTCGCGGACGTTGTTGACGTAGCCGTTGACGATGGCGGCGTCGGTCAGGCCACTCGGCGACGTCGGCCCAATAGACACGTTTAAAGTAGTCGTCGTCACACCCTGCCCCCCGAAATCTATCTCGGGGAGATGGCTAGTTTAGAATTGTGACGGGCACAATTGGAAGTTGTCTCCACAGCAACACTTTACACTGCACCGCCTCATTTTCGCCGCACGCCCTCGGCCGAGGCGTCAGGCTGCAAATTGGTGGTTAGGGGACGACATCTGTCCCGCTCTGAGGTGAGAGAGGATTAGATCGAAGCAACGCCCTTCCGCCGCGGATCGAATTGGGACCGCGCTCACGTCCATCTCTTCGAACCGGCGATGGCTGCCCATCACTCCGACCCTGCCATTTCGTGAATTCCCAGGTGATTTGCGTCTATCCGCAAGCCGCTCCCTCACGCGCGCGGAACGAACGCCTCACGCAGGAACTTCACGCGGCTCAACGGCATGTCCGCAAACTCGCGGCTCGGCTCAACCGGGATTGGATAGCACTGGGAGAGATCGCAACCGGCCAGGACAGTCTCCGCCCAGTCCTCGGCGATGGCGCAGTAAAGCCGAAGCGCGTTCGCACTCCGATACTGCCATTTCGTGAATTCCGCGGTGATTTGCAGCCGCTCGCAAGCCTCAACGGCCAGCGTCACGCCAGCGGAATGATGTCCTTCCGCAGCAGGGCGATGCGCTCCTGCAGCATCTCGGCCAGCTCGGCGCTCGGCTCGACCGGGATCGGGTAGCACTGGGAAAGATCGCCGTCGGCCAGGACGGTCTCCGCCCAGTCCTCGGCGATGGCGCAGTAGAGCCGAAGCGCATCGGACGGCACGCGGGCGTCCTCGGTCTCGAAACACATGGCGGGCAGGTCGCCGGCGACCGCCCACATCTCCGTCCCGCCCTCGAGCTCGCCGCTGGCGATCGGCTCGGCGAACCGCACCAGGAAGACCCCCACCAGCGGGGCGACGCCGAAGGCCAGCACCAGCTCCTTGACCGGCGGCGACGAGGCCCAGCTCTCCACGTGCGCCCGGGCGTCGGCCTTCAGCGCCTCGAGCGCCGTCAGCGCCTTCGCGCCATAGTCGACCTCGGCGGCGCCGGTCGGATAGTCGGAGGTGTCGAGAGGCTCGCTCATACGGCTTCGTTCCCGGCCCGCGCGGCCGCTCCCAGAGAGGTCAGCCGAACCTCTCTCACACCTGAACGCGCGACAACAGCCGCCTCAGAGGTCGTTCAGCGGCCCCGCTCTCTATTGCGGTCAACACGGGGCGTCAGGCCTCGCCCGCAACTGGAGACAGACAGATGAAGAAGATCTCGGCCATTTCCGCAGTCGCCCTCGCAGTCCTCACAGCCGGCGCCGCCGCCACGCCCAGCTTCGCCCGCGACTATCGCGGCTATGGCTACGGCTACGACGAGGCCTGCGCCTCGAAGCAGCACGACAAGGGGACGACCGGGGCGGTGGTCGGCGGCGTCGCCGGCGCCCTGCTGGGCTCCAGCCTCGCCAGCCGCCATGGCGGTCGCACCGGCGGGGCGGCGATCGGCGCGGTGGCCGGCGCCCTGCTCGGCAACAGCCTCGGCCGCAGCAGCGCCAAGACCTCGAACGTCTGCGAGTCGCGCGACTACGGCCGCGTCGCCTACCGCCAGACCACCCCCTACTACGGTGAGGGCTATGACCGCGGCTATGGCGAGCGCCAGTATCGCAGCTACGGCTCGCGCGACCGCGGCCACCGCTACGACCCGTACAGCTACTGAGCGGGTCGGCTGGCGGACCGCGGCGTCCGCCGGCGGCCTATTGCAGCGTCGCCGCCGCCGCCGCCGGCGGCTCCGTTTGCGCGAGCCCGGGCGCGAAGCCCGCCAGGTCGAGCATCTCGACGATCTGCTCCAGCGCCTCGGCCGTGGTGATCGGCGCATTTGATGACGAGGCGATCGTCACCACCCGCTGGATATGCTTGAGCGCGATCACGCAAAGGGTGTCGGTCATGGCTGGGCCGTTCGCTGATTCGATCCGAAGCTGAAACAACCCGCGTTGGCCGCGAATTGCTGAAACTACCATCGCCGCGAAAAAAGCCAGGATTACGTCGCGACCGCTGAAGCGCCCGGGTCTCGGGCCGCCGAGGCGCGTCCGCGGGGGCTCAGCACCAGCAGCAGGACCTCGCTCAGCGGCCGCAGCGTCACCGGCTTCGACACGAAGCCGTCGAAGCCGAGTTCGCGATACTGGGCCTCGTCCCGGGTCAGGTCGGCGGTCAGCGCCACCACCGGCGCGCCGCGGTTCGGCCCCTTGCGCAGCCGGATCTCGCGCAGCACGTCGAAACCGCTCATCTCGGGCATGTGGATGTCGGTGAAGATGATGTCGAAGGCCTCGCGCTCCAGTAGTTCGAGCGCTTCCGCCGGAGAGATACAGCAACTGACGGCGATGCCCAGCGCCTCCAGCATGGCCGCGACCACTCGGAGATTCACCACGTTGTCGTCGACATAAAGAACACGCGGGGCAGCGCGTCCGTCGTTTGCGTTCGGAACCATGGTTAAGGCGCCCACCTAGAGCCACTATACTGGACCTTATCTGACGACCGACAGACTTAAGACATTCCAAACGTTACGCGCGAGTCTTGCGACATTTGAGCGCAAAGGTGGCGTCTTGCGGCCCATTTTGAGCCGATTTGTCAAAAACGACCGGCGTCGCGGCGGCGAGTCTCGGATTCTGGAACCTCCGTCGACGTCGTGAGTTGGCCGCCCATGGACACGGCTCGCCCCTTTTCCGGCCCGATTTCTGTCACCCTCGCCGGCCTCATCCTGGTCGCCCTCGCGGTGGCCAGCTTCACCGCGAGCCTGTGGCGCCAGCTGGACCTGCCGCGCCCCGACCGCGGCGCCAAGGTGGTGGTCGTTTCGTCGCAGGCGCCGCCCCCGGCCGCCGCCCCCCTCGCCGTCATGACCCCGACGGTCGCAGCGCCGGTGACAGTCCCGCCCCCTCGCCGCGTCCGCGCGGCCCCGGATGTCGCCCCGCCGGTCGAGCTGGTCGCCCCGGCGCTCGCTCCGGAGACCGACGCCGCGGTCGATGCGGCGGCGACGGGCGACACTCAGCTCGCTCCGCCGCCGCCCGCCGAGCCCGCGCCCGAGCTCGTCCCGCCCTACTAGGGCGCGGCCGCCATCACGACGCCGCCCGCCGGTAGGGGCGGATCCCCGCCAGGGTCTCAAGTCCGCTGACCAGCAGCCGGTGCTTGCGCTCCCAGCTGGTGTCGAACCGTCCGGCGCAACGCTGCAGGATCCATTGCGGCCAGGAGGCCAGGCAGAAGCAGAGGAAGACCTCGTTTTGCTCCTCCGCCGTCATCGCGCGACTCATCGTGTTGTAGCGCAGCCGGGCGTCGGCCCGCTCGGCGTCGCTGGGCGGACCACGGCTTTCGGCCGAGCAGAGCACCGCCTCGAAAGCCGCGGCGATCTCCGCGTCCGACATCTCGCTCACCCGCCGCAGATCGCGCGCGGCTGGCTCTGAGGTCTCGGTCAGCCCCGGGGTCCGGTGTTGCAAGTGCGACCGGCGCCAGGCGCCGGCGTAAAGCAGCCCGCCTCGGTGTTGCGCCTCGCTGATCCAGCCGCGCGCCAGCGCCAGCCGCATCGGATCCTCCGCATCGGCCAGCCGCGCCGACGGCGCCTCCCCCAACAGGGCGCGGCGCAAGGCCACCACCTTGGCGTTGGGCTCGACCTTCTGCACCAGCTGGCCCGAGGGGTGTCGCGGCCCTTCCTTGCGCGGACGCCCGCCCCTGCTTCGTCGCATCATGCAGCTCCCCTTCCGTGTCCGAACTCGATCCTCACGCCGCCCACCGCTCCGCCGCCTGCGTCCAGCGCCGCTGCTCCGCCGCCAGGACGGCGGGCGCGACCGCCTTGAAGACGATCGCGTGATGCGCCGGGCAGTAGCCGCTCCTCGGCCTGGCCGCGGCGCAGCACGAGACCAGGGCGTCGCCGTCGCCGCCGACGGGAAAGGCGCATTCGCCGAAGTCGCGCGACAGCCACGGCCGTGGGGTCGTCCCGGGCAGCGGCGCGAACGCCGCCTCTCGCCAGGGCGATCTCGGCGGCTCGGACGGGGCCGCCGGTCCGGCGGGCTCCGGGCGCACGGCCGGGGCCCCGCGTAGCGCGACGCCCTCGCCCATTCCGACCCGCGGGCTCGCCGCCGGCCCGTCATATCGCCGAGGCGCCGACGCCGGCTTGCGGCTGCCCAGCAGCTCCAATCGGTAGAGCTTGCCCAGCACGGCGCTGCGGCTGATGTCGCCGAGGGCCTCCGCGATGCCGGCGGCGGAAACCCCCTCCGCCCAGAGGCTTGCGAGCTGCGCCACGCGTGCGTCAGTCCAGGTCATGAAGGGCTCCAGTGGACATCGAGTTCATGTTTTGTTCTCTACGACAAATTCGGACGTCCTCACGCGAGCGAGACCCGCCGGCGGATTGACAAGCCAGCTCAATCGGGACGCCATATGCGCGTGAAACAAAACACGAACACTCGGGAATTGAGGGCGGCGCGGGCGGCGCGGTTCTGGGGTGAGGCATGGCGTTACGGTATTTTTGATACCGTTCCGGAGTCAAGCCTTTTGGTAGCATTCATACCCCAACCCGTGCTAGACCTGCCCGCATGGCTGAACGTCACGACCGCCTGCGTCAGGCCCGCATCGCCGCCGGCTTCGACCGTGCAAGCGACGCGGCCGCGCGCTTCGGCTGGAACGAGAACACCTACAAGTCGAACGAGAACGGCAACGCGCCCTTCTCCTTCCGCAAGGCCCGCGACTACGCCGAGGCCTTCGGCGTCCGCGCCGAATGGCTCTACGACGAGACGGGTCCGGTGCAGGCGACGGCTGAACCCATGGTGCGGATCATCGGCCGCGTCGGCGCCGACAGCGAGGGCGCGGTGATCCACACCACTGGACAGGAAGGCTTCGACACCGCCCCCGTGCCCCCTGGGGGAACCTCCGCCGCGGTGGCGCTCGAGGTGGTCGGCCACTCCATGCGGGCGGTCGCCGAGGACGGCTCGCTGATCTATTTCGAGGACCAGCGCAATCCGCCGACGCCCGACATGCTGGGCTACTACTGCATCGTCGAGACCGAGGACGGCCGGGTGCTGTTCAAGCGCCTGCTGCGCGGCTCCGGCCCCGGCCTCTATGTGCTGGAGAGCCAGGTCGGGCCGCCGATCGAGGACGTCCGCCTACGCTGGGCGGCGGAGCCGACCGCCATCATCCCGCCCAAACAGGCCCGCCGGATCATCCGCCGCGCGGGCGAGCGCCAAGTCGCCTGAGGCGGCAGACCGACCCCCTGTGAGATGGCTAACCTACCCGCTCCTTGACAAATCCGGTATATTTTATACCATTCCCTTATCGAGGAGGGATGTCATGACGAGCGGTCGATTCAGCTTCGGGGACGCGAGCGAGATCTGCATCGCGCCCTATGCGGCCCAGGAGCAAGGGCGCGACGCCGCGCGCCAGGCCGCTGACCGCGCCGAGGCGCATCGCTGCGCCGGCGTCGCCTGGTCCGGGCTCGGCGCAGCGCCCCCGAGACCCCCACGCACCTCCGAGGCGATCCGCGCCGCCGCCGAGGCCGCGCTCGCCCGCGCCGAGACCTTCGCCCAAAGTCCCCGGGGTCAGTTCCTACACAGTCTGCAAGCGCTCCAGCAGCAAGGCTACGCCGCTCCGGCCGAGACCGCCCGCGCCGCCTTCGCCCGCGGCTTCGCCGATCCCGACCGTCCCGCCTGCCCCGCCGAAATCGGCGCCGCGCTCGCCGCCCTCGGCCGCCTCGACCAGCCCGAGTCGCGCCGCGCCTGCCTGGCGCTGACGGAGCTGCTCATGGGAGAGATGAGGCTCGCGGCCGAGTAGGCGGCGAGCCGCTGGACCGGCTCACCCCAACCGCGAAATGACCTGCGGCAGGTCCGCCGTTGTGACGATCCCCGCAGGCGCGGCGCAGACATGCGGAATGGCGTTGACCGGCCGGTGCGCGGTCAGGCGCGGCAGGGTCAGCTGGCGATCCTCGACTTCAATGGGGAAGCCGATGGTGACGTCGAGCGGGGTGTCGCCCTCCACCGTCACCCGCCAGCCGTCGTCACACAGATCCTGAGGGCGAATTCGCTGGTCGTCTCGAACCGCTCGATCGGCAGGCCGATCGCATCGCCTAGCATTGCGAGCGAATGTTCGAAGACTTCGTCCCGCTTGGCGAGCTCGCGCCGCGCGAAGACCTCGTCTCGCCCCCGGGTTCACCGCTCCGCGTCCGGCTGGAACGTGGCCCCGCGCCCGCGAAGGGCTCTTACCGAGCAGATTGGGCTCCTCGCCTCGCCACGTCCAATGCAACTTGAGAAGACCAGGCGCCGCCGGCGTCGCCAATCAGGGAGATGAAGCTCGCGGCCAAGCAACGCTCAGATCAGGGCGGCGCCTGCGGATCCGGGCCGCCCATTGGCCGCGGCCAGCCGCCGTCGGCGTCGCCGATTAGCCAGCCCCGAACAAAGAATGACAAGCGGAATGGCGATCGCGAGGCCGTTGTTCACATTGGCGAAGAGGCGGTCGATCGGCCAATCATTGATCAGATAGACAGCCTCGAGCGCGAAGAGCGCTGACGCGGCGAGCGTGACGAGGCCGACCCAATAGCTGGCGAAAATCACCGCCAAGGGCAACAAGCCGGTGGCGAAGACGCCGTCGGCGACGAGATGGGTTGTCAGGGAATCAACCCTCAACACGAGGAGAAGCGAGCCGACGATCGTGTTGCACGCCAGCCAGACCGAACCGATCCGCTCAGCAATGCCGCCCTCGCGATACGCAAAGAGCGCGCACCCGAGGATCAGAAGATTCTCGGATAGCGGTATGACATACGGATGCATGGACTGCGCACCTCCGCGTCGAGCAGAAGCACACAGTCCTTAAGCATCAGCGAAGAGCTTAGGCGCTCAGGCGCGCCGCAGCCGTCTCCGCCTTAACTTCGAGCTCCTCATCCGCGACGAGGGTCTTGCCGGTCGTGTAGCCGGTCGTCCGCAGGCCCAGGGCCTCGCGAATCTTGTCCATGCGCTTGTGCGAGGCCACGACGCTGCTGCGCGCCGCCTGCAGCTCGGTCATCGCTTCCACCAGCTTGGCGAAAGCGCCGTCGCTCACCTGCGCGGCCAGGTTCAGATCGGTGCAGGCGCCCCGCATTTCGATCATGAGTTCGGCTGCAAGCGCCAGAGTATCGTCAATGCTGCGTTCCACGGCGTGCACCTTCACCGCCACGCGCTGAGCCCGGATATCCTTGTCCATTGCCCTCAACCCCTTGTCTGCGGCTAAGACACCATTAAGCTTAACCATGCAGTAACCCTAACCACGAGTTAACGAGAGCACCAACTAGTATTTGCAAATGACGAAGGCGTCCGTCCGGTTGCAGACGAGAGAAACCGCAAAGGGTGTGCGCTTACGCCGCACAACCGGGCGACGAATTCCGACTGCGCTGATGTATTCGACGCTTTGCGAACGACAACTTTATTGCGATCAAAAACCCGCCAACGCCCTTTAGTTGTAAATCAGGCGGCGGCGGGCTGGGCGGGCAGGTGGGCGTGACGCCTTCGCTCAGCCGCCGCGCGCGAAGCGCCGATCACCAGGATCAGGCATTCGAGGTAATACCAGACGAACTTGCCCGTGACGTAGGCCCAGAGGCTGACCGGATGGATGATCTGGGCGAAGACAGTCAGCGCACACGCAAGAGCAGCCGAGGCGTAGAGCAACGGCCATGCCTTGTCCGAGCGCAGCGCCACGGACAGCCCGACGCCCAACTCGATCATGACGCTTATGATCTCCACCCCAAGGTGGGGGTTGGCGTGCAGCAGGACGATGTCCAGCGCCAGGACGGCCGCCAAGGCCCAGCCGATCACCTGCTCTTCGGCGTCCCCGTTCCAGATCGCGTAGGCATAGGCGAGGCCCTCGACGTGCGCAGTGACCCAGGTGGGAAGCTCGAACAGCATTTTCGCCAACCTAGGGTCGAATCCCCCGGCCGCGTAGCCGCCGCAGGCGCATGGACGTTAAGCCGCATGTGAGTTCGCCATGGCCAAGGGTGCGCCGCCGATGGAGATCGCGCGTCGCGCCCGCCCCGCGCGCCAGGCGCCGACCACCAGGACCAGGCACTCCAGATAGATCCAGACAAACAGCGTGGTGACATAGGCCCAGTGACTGACGGGCGCGACGAGCTGAGCGACGACCGTCAAGAGCGTCGCCAGAGCGACCGCAGAATAGGCCAGCGGCCAGGTCTTGTTTGATCTGAGCGCGACCGACAGGGCGATCCCCACATCGATGATGACGCTCAGCAACTCGACGCTGATGTTTCCAACATGCGTGTCCAGCAGGACGATATCCAAGGCCAGGACGCCCGCCTCGACCCAGCCGATCAGCCGTTCTTCGGCGTCCCCGTTCCAGATCGCGTAGGCGTAGGCCAGCCCCTGGACATGGAACGTGAGCCAAAGCGGAAGCATGAACACCATGTTCGCCAACCTATGGTCGAATCCGCCGGCGGTGTAGGCGCCATGGGCGCTCCCTTCACCGTTCCAGCTTCGTCGACAGGATGATCGAAGACGTCGTCCGCTCGACGCCCTCGAGGTTGCCGATCCGGTCGATGACCACTTCGATCTGGCCTACGGTGTCGGCGGCCGCGACGACGATCATGTCGAACACGCCCGCCACGGTGTGCAGCACCCGGACCTCGTCGATGGTGCGTAGCGCCGCGCCGACGGCGGCCTCCTTCTTCGGCTCGACCTTGACCATCACGTGGGCGCGCACCGCCCCCTGCTCGCGCTCGGGCGCCAGCCTGGCCGTGTAGCCGATGATCACCCCGTCGCGCTCGAGCCGCTCGATTCGCGCCTGGACCGTGGTGCGCGAGCGGCCGACGAGCCGCGCCAGCTCGGCGGTGGAGGCGCGGCCGTTGCGGCGCAGGGCGGCGATCAGCTTCTGGTCGATGGCGTCGAGTTGCACTTGGCCAAGCTTCCCCTGCGAACTGCCGAAAGGTAGCCCGCATTTCGACGGTTCAGCCACTGTCTTTCGAAGTCGCCAAGCTCGATGATCCCTCCATATGCGGAGGACGGCGATGAAGAAGGTTGTCGTGGTGGGCGCCGGCAAGATCGGCTCGACGATCGCCGACCTGCTGGCCGGAACCGGCGACTATCAGGTCGTCGTCGCCGACAAGTCCGCACCGGCGCTGGAGCGGCTCGACGCCAGCGCGCCGGTTGAGCGCCGCCAGGTCGACATCCAGGCGCCGGCCGAACTCGCCGCCGCTCTCGACGGCGCCTTCGCGGTGATGAGCGCCGCCCCCTACCACCTGACGCCCGACACCGCCCGCGCCGCCAAACAGGCCAAGGTCCACTACCTCGACCTCACCGAGGACGTCGCCAGCACCCGCATCGTCAAGGAATTGGCGCAGGGCGCCGCCACCGCCTTCATTCCCCAGTGCGGCCTGGCGCCAGGCTTCATCTCCATCGTCGCCCACGACCTCGCCACCCGCTTCGACAGCCTCCTCGAAGTGAAGATGGGGGTCGGGGCTCTGCCCCAGTTCCCGTCGAACGCGCTGAACTACAACCTCACCTGGAGCACCGACGGCCTGATCAACGAATACTGCGAGCCCTGCGAGGCCATCGTCGACGGCGTGCTGCGCCAGACCCAGCCGCTGGAGGACCTCGAGCAGTTCGCCCTCGACGGGGTGGTCTACGAGGCCTTCAACACCTCCGGCGGCCTCGGCACGCTCTGCGAGACCCTGGCCGGCCGGGTGCGCAACCTCAGCTACCGGACCATCCGCTATCCGGGTCACGCCGCCCTGATGAAGGCTCTGCTCAACGACCTGCGCCTACGCGAGCGCCGCGACGTGCTGAAGGACATCCTGGAGAATTCGGTGCCGGCCACCTACCAGGACGTGGTCATCGTCTACGCCAGCGTCAGCGGCGAGCGCGCCGGCCGCCTGGTCCAGGAGACCTACGCCCAGAAGATCTACGCCGGCCCCGTCCAGGGTCAGCTGCGCAGCGCCATCCAGATCACCACCGCCGGCGCCATCTGCGCCGTCCTCGACCTGCTCGCCGCAGGCGCCATTCCCCAGTCCGGCTTCGTGCGCCAGGAAGAAGTCGCGCTTTCGGCCTTCCTGCAGAACCGTTTCGGCCGCTTCTATGCACCGGCCACCGCCACCCAGGCGGCCGCCTGACCCGCCGCGATCCGTCGAGAACCAGATGAACGCCTTCGAGTCCCCCCGCGACCTACGCTCCGCGGCCGACCTGCTCGCCGCGCTGGGCGTGCCGGCCGAGCTCCATGTTGGAGGCGCGCGCTCCGTCCGCTCCCCGGTCACCGGCGAGCCGATCGGGGCGGTGCATGACGCCTCCCCCGCGGACGTCCAGGCCGCCATCGAGCGCGCCCACCAGGCCTTCCTCGTCTGGCGCAACGTCCCCGCCCCGCGCCGCGGCGAGCTGGTCCGCCTGTTCGGCGAGGAGCTGCGCGCCGCCAAGACCGACCTCGCCGCCCTCGTCACCCTCGAGGCCGGCAAGATCACCTCCGAGGCGCTCGGCGAAGTGCAGGAGATGATCGACATCTGCGACTACGCCGTCGGCCTCTCCCGCCAGCTGTTCGGCCTGACGATCGCCACCGAGCGGCCGGACCACCGGATGATGGAGACCTGGCATCCGCTGGGCGTGGTCGGGATCATCTCGGCCTTCAACTTCCCGGTCGCCGTCTGGTCCTGGAACGCCGCCCTGGCCGTCGTCTGCGGCGACGCCTGCGTCTGGAAGCCGTCGGAGAAGACCCCGCTCACCGCGCTGGCCGTCCAGGCCCTGTTCGACCGCGCCTGCGCCAGGTTCGGCGACGCGCCTGCGGGGCTCTCGTCCGTCGTGATCGGCGGGCGCGAGGCGGGCGAGGCCCTGGTGGACCATCCGAAGGTCCCGCTCGTCTCCGCCACCGGCTCCACCGCCATGGGCCGCGTCGTCGGCCCGCGCCTCGCCCAACGGTTCGCGCGCGCCCTGCTGGAGCTCGGCGGCAACAACGCCGCCATCATCGCCCCCTCCGCTGACCTCGACCTCGCGCTGCGCGGCGTCACCTTCGCCGCCATGGGCACCGCGGGCCAGCGCTGCACGACCCTTCGCCGCCTCTTCGTGCACGACAGCCAGTACGACGCCTTCGTCCCGCGCCTGAAGGCCGCCTACGCCTCGGTGAGGGTCGGCGATCCGGGCCACGCCTCGACCCTGGTCGGCCCGCTGATCGATCGCGACGCCTTCGAGCGCATGCAGGCCGCCCTGACCGAAGCCGGCGCAGGCGGCGGCCAGATCACCGGCGGCGAGCGCGTCGAGAGCGCTCTCGAGGCCTTCCCAGACGCCTTCTATGTCCGTCCGGCCCTGGTCGAGATGGCCGCGCAGACAGCGGTGGTTCAGCGCGAGACCTTCGCCCCCATCCTCTACGTCATGCGCTACCGCGACCTGGAGGAGGCCATCGCCTGGCAGAACGACGCGCCCCAGGGCCTCTCGTCCTCGATCTTCACCAACGACATGCGCGAGGCTGAGCTCTTCATCTCCTCGCGCGGCTCCGACTGCGGCATCGCCAACGTCAACATCGGCCCTTCGGGCGCGGAGATCGGCGGCGCTTTCGGCGGCGAAAAAGAGACCGGCGGCGGCCGCGAGGCCGGCTCCGACAGCTGGAAGGCCTATATGCGCCGCGCCACCAACACCCTGAACTATGGCCGTACCCTGCCGCTCGCGCAGGGCGTCAGCTTCGACTTCTGATCCGAACGAGGCCCGCGCCATGCCCGAAGACATCCCCGGCCACCTGCAGAGCCTGGTCGCCGCAGCCCTGGGCGACGACGCCGCGCGCGAGGCGCTTGCGACCCTGGTCGTCCCCGCCGCCCTGGCCACCAACGGCGGCCCCTATGTCTCGCGCGCCGTCTTCGCCATGGCGCTCAACGCCGCCCTCTTCCAGGACCTGCTGGCGCGGGTTCCAACCGGGGCGGCCTATGTCAGCGACGTGCGGGCGGCGGGCGGCCGGATCCTGCTGGACCATGGCGCGCTGCGGACGATCGCCCTGCCGTCCGGCCCGACCGGCGCCCTGCCGCCCGGCTATCTGGCCTTCGCCCGCATCCTGGAGCCGCTCGGCTATGAGGTCGCCGGCCTGTACCCCCTCGAACGCCTGAAGATGACCGGTCGCGCCTTTCGCCACCGCGACCTGCCGGAGGAACTCTCCCAGTTCTTCGTCAGCGAGCTGCACGTCGAGCGCTTCTCCCCGGCCTTCCAGAAGGTGGCGGCGCACGTCTTCGGCTCCACCCGCGATCCGCTCGACGCGACCGCGACGGCCGCCCTCGACGCCTTTGAACGCGAAGGCGTCTGCGACTTCGACCTCGCCCGGCGGGCCCTTCCGAAACTGGTGGCCGCCTTCGGCCGCTGGCACGAAGCCCCCAGCCTGCTCGCCTACGAGGCCCTGCTCGCCGAATCTCCCGAGGCGGCTTGGATTGCAACGGAGGGCTCGGCCTTCAACCACGCCACCGACCGCGTCGACAATGTCGAAGCCCTGGCCGAAGCCCAGCGCCGTCTGGGACGTCCGATCAAGGCCGAGGTCGAGCGCTCCGCCAGCGGCGGCGTCCGCCAGACCGCCTTCAAGGCCGATCCCGTGGAGCGCGTCTTCCACGACCTCGCCGGCGCCGTGCGCCGGCTGGTGCCGGGGTCGTTCTACGAGTTCATCACCCGCGAACCGCTTCCGACCGGCGGGCTCGATCTGCGCTTCGACAGCGCCAACGCCCAGGGCATCTTCAAGATGACCGCGACCGCCTAGGCTGAATCGACATTCAGCCTAGGGCGACGGATCACCGTGCGATCAGCCACCAGACACCGCCGATGATGCCCCCCCAGAGCGCCATCGACAGGCCCACGACCACGGCCACCCGCGCCCAACCAGGCAGCGGCCGAACCGATTCGAGGACGCGATCCGCCTCCGGCGGCGCATCCGCCACGATGCCGCCCTTCAACTTCCGATGGACGGAGTGAGCAAGGTCCGATGCCGTATGGACCTCGAATTTATCAAGGATTTCGGCCACTTTGACTCCTAACTCGTACTAATCAAACCACACAACCGATAGGAGAGTTCCGCAATCCTGCGGCGGCCCAAATTGGGGTTCACAAAAGCTCTCTACCTACGCGCGAGAAGTCGGATGGTTCAATGAGTCGCAGGCAGATCCGTCAAAACCGGCGACCGGCACGGCCAGTTTCGACGCCAGCGACAATTTTTAAGCTTCATGCGGTTCCGTCGCTCGCCGTCGCGAGCGGCTCGACGACGGCGACCTGGGTTCGATGACGCCCGGCTCGCGAGCGATGGATTTCCATCGCAATGTTCCCAATACTGGCCGGCGGTTCAGGTCTTAACAGGACTTGATCCATCCGGTCCGGGAGAGAAAAATCATGTCGTTCGCCAGCGAGTTCAAAGAGTTCATCGCCAGGGGCAACGTCGTTGACTTGGCGGTCGGCGTGATCATCGGCGGCGCCTTCGGCAAGATCGTCACGAGTCTGGTCGATCAGGTCATTATGCCGCCGATCGGCCTCGCCACCGGCGGGATCGACTTCTCGCAGTTGCGGGTCGTGCTGAAAGCCGCCGACCCGGCCGCCAAACAGGCCGAGGTCGCCATCCACTACGGGGCGTTTCTCAACACCCTCATCCAGTTCGCCATTATCGCCTTCGTGATCTTCCTGATCGTCAAGTTGATCAACAATCTGCGGCGCAAGGGGGTCGAGGCGTCCGCCGCCCCGCCCGAGCCCACGCGAACCGAAGTTCTCCTGGAGGACATTCGGGACGCGCTTCGGAGCGGCAAGTAGCGCCATCCTCGCCCGTCACTTAGTTCTCGGCCGGCTTTGGAGAAGGAGCTGAGGATTGCAAAGCCGCCACCCAAGGTTCCGCCGCCCCGCAAATGAGGGAACCTGCTGAGTGGCGCGGGTTCAGGAGAGATTGGATCGTTGGCTCTGGTACGCCGCACGTACCGGGCGCTGCGTGCCGCTGGACCCCGCCGCCTATCCGTCCACCGTTTTCAATGGGGAGCCGACGCCGTTGCCCGCCTGGGTGTGCAAGTCGCCAAACGGCGGGCTTCACATCGATCACCGGCTTGGCCGCATAGACGTCGATGTGGCCAAGGCGCCAACTGCAGATATCGAGCTCAACTGGACCTGTGACTACGGCGTCCACGTCCTGAGCCAGGCCTGACTTTCCGAAATCGAGGATCTCATCGACGAGAGCACCGTCTTTGTCGGCGAGGTCCGCCGGAAAGCTCGGCCAATGGCAAACTGGACCACCCTCAACCAGGCGGGCGCGCCGCGGCTGTTCGGCAGCGAAGGCTGGGCCGACAGCTGCCCAATATGCGGCAGTCCCTTCAGCGTGCTTCGGGGCAGACTATTCTTCGCCGATCCGAGCGTCAGGGGCCGCCCGCTCATCGTAAATGGACAAAGCGTCTTCGTGCGGGAAGACCTGGCGCTCAGCCGAAACCTCCGTCGCCCGGCGGGAGCTTTCAAACCGAGCGCCGTCAGGTTTCTGGCCAACCCGCCTGCGCTCAAGCCGCGTCCCGCTTGGCTGACTCCGCTCGCATCCCCTGGTCCATCGGCTGAAGCGAAGCAAGCACCTCAGCCCGGCTGGAGAAGCGTCATCTCGGCAATCTGGAAAGTCTCAGGTCGGGGCCGTTGAGATTTTCCAGCGAGTCACCGGAGATCTCGACGCGCCGACGGGCCCACGTCGCGCTTCAGCACACCGGAGTTGAGCCTTCCCAGCGCCGCCGATCTTCGCACTGGCTAACGGGGGAAGTGGCTGGGGAACTAGGACTCGAACCTAGAATGACGGTACCAAAAACCGCAGTGTTACCATTACACCATTCCCCAGCAGGAACGGCGCAGGGGGGTCGCCCCTCGCGAGGCGGTCGAGATAGCGCAGCGGCCCTCAGGATGCAACGCCCCTCGACCAAGTTGCGACATCGAAAATGGTCTGCTTGCGGGCGTGAAAATCCTTCCCTATAAGGCGCGCTCTCAAGTCGGAGTGTGGCTCAGTCTGGTAGAGCACCGCGTTCGGGACGCGGGGGTCGCAGGTTCGAATCCTGCCACTCCGACCATTCTTTCCCCTGCTGACGCGGGGTGAACTCTCTCCCGCGAACACCTTCAAGTTCCCGTCCGTCAGGCGCGGGTCCGGCCCTGCGAGCGGCTCTCCGGCCGCCGGATTTGCCCCTCGTTTCCGGACCTCTCGCTCATCTGACGGTCCGCGCCTTGACGTCGATGCTCACCCGAACCTCCTCCGGAATCTGATCGGCGGCGGCGAATTCGCCCTGCCCGACGCCGAAGCGTGTGCGGTTCACGCGAGCGATCCCGCGCGCTTCCGCCCGCTCGCCCTGGATGCTGAGCTCAAAGGGCAGGCTCACCGGACGGGCGATACCCTTGAGGTCGAGCGTCCCCTCGGCGACGAAGCTCCCCTCGCCTCTCTTTCGAATGCGATCGGTGGTGAACACCGCCTTCGGATGGCGCGCGCTGTCGAACCAGTCGGCGGACGGCAGGGCCGCGTCGCGTTGCCCATCCCCCGTGTCCGCCGAGGTCATGTCCACCGTCACGACGATCCTCGAGCGGTCCAGCGCCTCGGGGCTGAAAAGGATGTCGGCCCGCCATCGCTTGAAGACCCCGCGCACGGGCTCGCCGCCCCAGGCGCTTTCGAACACGAGCCGTGAGCCCGGCACGACCGTCCACCGGACCGGAGCCGCGGCGGCCTGCGGCGGCGGCGGCGCAGGGGGCGCAGGGGGCCTCTCGGCCGGAGCCCGGGGAGCCTCGGCGGGGATCGGCGCCCGGCTCGCCTGCGGCGCCGGCGCCTGGACCGGCGGAGCCAGCGTCGCGGCGGACATCCGCGGCTCAGGCGGGCGCACCGTTGCGCCGAAAGCGACGACGGCGGCGACGGCCAGCACGATGGCGAGGAGGCGCGGCTCGAGCCATCTCCCCGGAACGGCGCCCGGCGCCATCCGTGCGAGCACCGGCTCGTCCCCCCTGAAGAGCTGGTGCTTCAGCGCGCCGGCGACGTGCAGCGCGACCAGGACGAAGGCGCCCCGGATGATCAGCTTGTGACCCGTCTCCCCGACCTCGTGCCAGACCGCCTTTGCGGGCGCCGACAGGTCGGGCAACCCAGGGATCATGGGCCAGGGGACCTGGCCATACAGGAGCGTGGGAATAGCGATGCGGCTCGTCGAGACCATGATCCAGCCGGTGAGCGGCATGCCCAACATGACGACGTAGAGGCCGACGTGGGTCCAGTGCGCGAGCCGCCGCTCCCAGGGCGCGAGGGTCGCCGGCAGCGGCGGCGGCGGATGGACCAGGCGCCAGGCCAGCCGGACCAGCGACAGCAGCAGCACCGTGATCCCGACCGACTTGTGCAGCTGGAAGAGGGCGAAGGTCGCGGGCGTGCGCGCATCCTCCATGCGCGTGGCCAGCACCACCTGCAGCACGATCAGCGCCGCGATCAGCCAATGCAAGAGGATCGCCCCGGCCGCGTAGCGGGCGCCTTCCGTCTGAGCGCGGGGGTGAGTTGCGTCCATCGCTGCGGCTACTTCTTGACGAACTCCACCTCGAACATGAGATCGACGTCGTCGCTGGCCCAGGGCCGCCCGCCCGTCACGTTGAACTCGGAGCGCTTGATCCGGCCGACGCCGGAAAAGCCCATCCTAATGCCCGCGCCGAGCAGCCCCGGGCCGGCGCCGTTGAACACCACCTTAAGGGTCACCGGCTTGGTCACGCCGTGCAGGGTCAGATCCCCGGTCAGCTCGCCCTGCCCGTCGCCGGTCGACTTGAGCTCGGTGGAGACGAACTGGATCACCGGATACTTGTCGGGCTCGAAATAGCCCGCGACCGTCCTGTCGAAGCTGTTCTCCGTCGTGTCGATCGACTTCGGATCGACGGTGATCGTCGCCTTGGTGGTCTGCCAGCTGGCGGGATCGTAGACGAAGCTGCCGGACAGGCCGGTGAAGCGCATGGTGTAGTGCGAAAAGCCCATGTGCCCGACGCGGACGATCAGGCTCGCGTGCCGCTTGTCGAGTTCGTACTGACCGGCCGGGGTCTTGGCGGGATCCGTCGTCTCGGGGTTGGCCGGCGCCGCCGGGGCCAGGGTCAGGCAGAGGACCACGCCCAACAGCATCGCCTTGGTCTTCATCTCAACTCCTCCTCACCGACGAGCGCGGGCGCAGGGCTTGGGACGTCGCTTCCACGAGCGGGCGGCCGCGCGTCGATCGCAGACGCGCGACGGCCGATCATCACGAAGAGCCCCCCCTCCTGACCGAGGCTCGCCATCCAGCCGAGCTGGGCCAGCCAGGCCTCGGGGGCCCAGGCGTCGCCGCAGGGCTCGAACAGGTCCTCGCTCGGGTCGTCCAGCAGGGCGCTTGGGAAGGCGCGCACATAGTCCACGTCGTGCTCGGCGAACCATCTCAGCACCTCGCCATGGGTGTGCCGGTGCTCCTCGGGATGCATGTACTGGTCGCGCAGCCAGGCCTGGCGGCGCTCGGGCTCGCCGCCGCGTTCCCGCAGGACCGGATCGAACGGAATCCAGCGGTAGCCGCTGAGCCGGGCGACGGCGCGGCGCAGGCGCAGGGGAATGCGGGCCACGGCGTTGTAGAGGCCCACCACCACCATCCCGCCGGGACGGGCCAGTTCGACGATCTGCCCGAAGGCGCGCCGTGGATCGGGCGTGTGGTGCAGGACGCCGGAGCAGACCACCACGTCGAATGCGGCCTTGCGAAGACCCGGCTGGTGCAGGTCGGTCTCGACGAAGCGCACCTGTTCCAGCCCGAACCGCCGCGCCGCCGCCGCGCCCAGGCGAAGCGAGGCCATGGTGAGATCCGCGCCGATGACCATGCGGTCGGCCTTGGCCAGATAGAGGCTCATCTGGCCCGTGCCGCAGCCCACCTCGACGATGCGCGCGTCGCCGGCGATGGCGTGGTCCAGCCGGCGCGCAAAGGAGCTGCGGTCGCCGCGCGCACGCAGCCAGGCCAGGCTGCTGTTCGGCGGGTAGCCCGGGAACGGCGCCTGCTCATAGAAGGCGCGCACGGCCTCGATCCGCGCCGCCGCCGGCAGCCGCAGCCGGATCACCCCCGCCTCCTCGGCATAGGTCCGCCCGCAGGCGTGGCAGACCGGGCCTGGCGCAAGCTCGCCGCGGCAGGCGGGGCAGGCCAGCAGGTCCCATGCGATGGACATCAGAAGATCGGATAGATGAAGGGAGCGAGCGCCTCGACCGTGACCGCCAGGACCAGCAGCGCGCCGGTCAGGCACAGGAAGAGGGCCAGCGGAATGAGCCAACGCTTGTGACCGCGGTCGCGCCACAGCCCCTGCGTCAGCTCGTTGGCTGCGCCCGCAATGCTGCCCAGGACGATCATCTGCCGATGCATGCGCCGGCGCTTCGGGATCATGCGAACATCTCCTGAGGTTCAACGTGGGAGAGGGCCGGTTTCAGCATCCGCGCGCGGCCGGCGACGAGGACGTCGATCCCTGAGCGGCGGAAGGTCGAATAGCCCTCCGCGACCCGGTTCACGATAGGCTCGCCCGCGAGGTTGAACGAGGTGTTGAGCAGCACTGGCAGACCGCTGCGGCGGCCATAGGCGGCGAGCAGCTCGTACAGCCTGGGCTCCATGCTCCGCTCGAGGGTCTGCACTCGGGCGGTGCCGTCCACATGGGTCACCGCGGCCAACCGGTCGCGATGCTCGGGCCGCACCTTGAAGACGCCGGACATGTAGCGTCCCAGCCGCGCGCCGCCGGGCGGCAGTTCGAAATAGCGGTCGGCGGCTTCGATCGGCACGACCGGGGCGAACGGCCGGAACTCCTCGCGGTATTTGATGTCCTTGTTCAGCCGGTCGCGCATCGCCGCGTCGTGCGGCGCGGCCAGGATGCTGCGATGGCCAAGCGCACGGGGCCCAAGCTCCAGCGCCCCGTCCATCCAGCCGACGATGCGACCGCTCGCCAGGTCATCGGC
Source organism: Phenylobacterium sp. LjRoot225 (assembly GCF_964252855.1). Classification (NCBI taxonomy): domain Bacteria; kingdom Pseudomonadati; phylum Pseudomonadota; class Alphaproteobacteria; order Caulobacterales; family Caulobacteraceae; genus Phenylobacterium; species Phenylobacterium sp. LjRoot225. The sequence goes on from NZ_CAXUPL020000002.1 coordinate 664,181, forward strand.
GGTCTGTTCGATGAGGTCGCGCTCGGCGTGCAGCGCCGTCTCCAACCTGTCCTCGCGGCCGAGACGAAGGAGCTCGTCGGCGTCGACCGAGGGTCCCCAGAACGGATGGTCGGGAACCTCCCGGTCCGGATTGCCGAAATACAGGCGGTCGGCGTAGAGCGCCGCGCCCATGGCGCAGCCGGCGTCTCCCGGCGCCGACGGCGGCATCACCCGCTCGAAGCCGGATTCCGCCAGGATGCGGGCGTTGGCGACTCCGTTCAGGGCGACGCCGCCGCCCAGGCAGAGGTCGGGCAGCCCCGTCTCCTTGCGCAGCGAGGTCGTCAGGTCGACCAGCACCTCCTCCAGCACCAGTTGCACGCTGGCGGCGATGTCGGCGAAGCGACGCCCCTCGTCGGTCTCCAGATCGATCGGCTCGTAGCCAGTGCGGGCCGGACCGAAGAGTTCGAGGAACTTGCGCGAATAGGCGCTCTCGACACGAGCCTGGAAGTCGAAATAGGCGAGGTCGAGGACGAAGGCGCCGTCGGCGGTGCGCCGGATCAGCCGGCGGACCTCGTCCGCGTAGCGCGGCCGGCCGTAGGCGGCCAGGCCCATGACCTTGTACTCGCCCTCGTTGACCGCGAAGCCCAGGTAGGCCGTGAAGGTCGAATAGAGCAGCCCCAGCGAGTGCGGGAAGTGGATCTCCCGCAGCAGCTCCATCCGCGCAGTCCCGCCCCGGCGCTCGCCGCGGCCGATGCTGAGCGTCGCCCACTCGCCGACTCCGTCGGCGGTGAGAATGGCGGCCGCGTCGGTCGGCGCGGTGAGAAAGGCCGCCGCGGCGTGCGACTGATGGTGCTCGGTGAACAGCACCGTGCGGCCGGGGACGGCCAGCTGGCCGCAGATCGTCCCGCGCACCCAGGCCTTCTCCCCGAGCATGTTGCGCATGGCGTGGGAGAAGGCTCTTCGCCCGTGGGGAAAGACGCGAAGCGCCGTGGTCAGGATGCGCTCGAACTTCAGCAGCGGCCGCTCGTAGAAGACGACCGCATCGAGGTCGTCCGGCTCGAGGCCCGCGTGCTCCAGGCACCAGTCGATCGCCTCCAGCGGGAAGGCCGCATCGTTCTTGCGCCGCGAGAGACGCTCCTGCTGCACCGAGGCGACCGGCAGGCCGTCCACCACCAGGGCGGCGGCGGAGTCGTGGTAGTAGGCCGAAATCCCGAGGATGTTCATCTCAGTACTGGCTCGTCAGTCTGCGTGCGCGGTCGTCCGCCACGGCGCGCCAGCCTTCCGGCTCGGAGCGCGCCGCGCGGCGGGCGAGCAGCGCGAAGGGGGGAAGAAGGACGAAATATTGGACGCTCAGCATGACGGCGCCGAACAGAGCGCCGATCCCGCCGGCGAGCCGGAGGTAGAGCCGCCAGAGCCGGCTGCGCCTGGCTCGCCAGAGGATCTGGGCGTGACGTCGGGGCTCCAGCCGGATGAGCTGCTGATGGGTGTAGCGCATGTGGAAACTCTCATCGCGGAGGATCATCTGGAACACCGCGCGGGTGTCGGGATCCCGCTCCAGGACCTTGGCGTAGCTGGCGAAATCCCTGGCCGCGGCCTTTTCGGAGAGGTGCAGGAAGGCCAGCAGCTTCTCCTCCTGCTGCTCGTCGATCCGGACGTCGTCCAGCCCCCGCTCGCCGGGCGCCAGCCACGGCGGCGCAGTCATCGCCGTCTGAGCCTGGCCGCTCCGCAACAGGTCCAGGCCGCGGCGCCGGAACAGGGCGGCGTGGTGCGCCTCGTCGCTGGCGTGGCGCAGGAACAGCTTGCGCAAGATGGGATCGCGTGTGACCTCGGCTGCGCGCACCAGGTCATGGCCGCCATCCGCCTCCACCTCGGCGAAGCGAAGGAGAAGCTTCGCCCGGCGATAGGTGCTGGACCACACTAGGCGCTGCAGGAAGGCGATCATCCGGCCGCCCGCCGCGCGTGAGAGCCGATGAGGCCTCCGGTGGGCGGTGAACGTTCCGGCATGACGACCCTGGCCACCATTCGCCTCCCGCAAGGGGGCAACCCAAGGCCTTGCGGCCTCGGGCTGCGACGGTGAGGCGACGCCGAACACACATCGAGGGACGGGAGCGCGGCTCGGATCGTTCACCGATCGGTCTATTCCCCGGCCGCGGCGAAAGGTTCACGCCGGCGAGCCGGCGTCAGAAGAAAACCGCCAGGCCGACCGCGACCTTGTCGTCGGCGTCTCCGCCGGGCGCGTAGGCCGGCGCAAGCCGTGTCCAGGAGAGGCTCAGCTCCGCCGCGCCGATGTCGAGCGCGGTGCCGGCCCTGAAGTCGTAACGCACCTTGCGCGCCTGGGGGCGCTTGCGCCCTCCGACCGGCGCGTGGACGCCCACATGGCCGAACAACCTCACCGCGGGCGTCGGCCGGAATCCGCCCGCCAGGTCTGCGTAGAGGGTGCGCACGCCCGACTGGTAGTAGTCCGGCGCATAGTAGAGGTGGGCGTTCAGGTGGTCGCCGACGAGGCCGACGTACAGCTCGCCGTAGTCCACGGTTCGCTTGCGGCTCCCGTAGCTGGTCAGGTCGTAGCGGATCGCGCCGAGATCGACGGCGGGCCCGCGGCCGCGACGGGCGACATAGCCGGCATAGGTCAGGTTGGCCACCACCTCCGCCCCTTGGCCGCGTGGCTGGGCGGCGATCAGCTGCGTCCCGGCGTAGAGGCCGCTCGGGTGGTCATAGGAGAGGCTGAGGCTGGCCGCCGGGCGGGCGTCGCTCAAGGAGACGCCGCGGTAGCGGTAGTCCGAGACCGCGGCGAGGCTCAGGCCCACCTGGCCGTAGGCCGGCCCGGCGAGGCCCATGGCGATCGCCGCCGCGACGGCCCAGCACGCCGGGGCCGCCAGACCGCGCCCCCTAGCGGCGGCGCGGCGCGGCGTCAGCAACACGGCCGCAGCCGCAGGCGCAGGGCCCGAACGCGCGGAGCAGGGACGCGCAGGGGTCGATGGCGCGCGGGCCGCCACTATCCGAGGTGAGCGCCAGCGAGGCGCGCGAGACCCGGCCGCCCTGGCGCAGAAGCGCGACGAGGCCGCTCACGTGCGCAGCAGCGTAGGAGCTGCCGTCCACCAGGCCCCACCGCCCTCCCGGCTCAGGCACGGGAATGTCACTCCCGGGCGCCAGGAAGACCGACGCCGGGGCCGGCCCCGCGTCGGCGACGGCGATCACGCCCGGATGCGAGGCCGGAAAGCCGCCTGCCGGCAGCGCCCGGTCATAGGCCCCGACGACCGCCGCCCCGCGCGCGCCGGCCACGTCGATCAGCTTGCCGAGCAGCAGGGTCGGCGGTCCGCTGAGGCTCAGGTTGATCACCTGCGCCTTGTGATCGATGGCGAACACCAGCGCCTTGGCGAGGCTCAGGCTGTCGCAGAGCGCGACGGCGGGGTCGTCGGCGCTCTGCCAGCAGGCCCTGAGCGCCATCAGCCGCGCGCCCGGCGCGACGCCCACGATGCCCAGGCCATTGTCCGCCCGGGCGGCGATCACGCCCGCCACGCCGGTGCCGTGGCGCTCGCCCAACGCGGGACGGTCGGGAACGAAGTCCCGCGCCAGCGCGATCTGACCCCGCAGGTCAGGATGCGAGACGTCCACCTGGCTGTCGATCTCCGCCACGCGCACGTTCCGGCCGGTGGCGATCTCGTGCAGCTCTCCCAGCCGCCACAGCCGCGCCGCCGGCTGGACGGCGAACAGAGGGTCGTTGTGGGCCGCCGCGCGGCCGCGATAGAGGTTCATGGGCTCGGCCCAGGCGACGTTCCGCTCGCCGGAAAGCTCTCTCGCCACCTCGTCGGCCGAGCGTCCTGGCGGGGCGCGCATGACGTAGCAGTCAAGACCGAGGACCGGCATCGGCCAGTCCGTCACCAGCGTCAGCCCGCGCGCCTGGGCGATCTCGCGGGCGAGGCGCCGTCGCGCCGCGCGCCCCTGCTTGTCGCTGTAACCCGCCTGATAGTCCGAGCCGGCGCGGAAGTGCGGCGGCGGCGCGCGGAAAAGCACTAGCACCTCGGCCGGCTGCGACGCCGCGGCCTCGTTCGGCGCCGTCGCGGCCGGCGCAGCGACGACCAGGCCCACGGCCGCCGCCCAGGCGGCGAGCGTGCGCCGGAGCCAGGACGGCGGGCGTCTCACCGCCGCCCGGTCCCGGCGTCGATCGGCTCGGCGAGCACCACCTCCGGCTGCCGGCGCAGGGCGGCGAGCGCGGCGTCCCGCTCGGCCGGGGGGGCGCGCAGCACATAGGCGCCGCCCGCCGTGGGTCCGTCCACCAGCCGAAGATGCGCCTCGACGAGAATGCGCCTGAGGTCCGCCTCCCGCGCCTCCGGGCGGAACACCACCATCAGCGAACCGGCCTCCCCGGCGGGGCGAGCGCCGAGGGTCTGGTAGCGCGGCGCCTCCAGACTCCGGAAGGTCATGACGGCCAGCAGGGCCGCCAGGCAAAGGCTGGCGGCCAGCGCGCTCCAGGTCGCGGCCCGCCCCAAACGTCCCGACGTCGGGCGGCGGGACGCGGTCCGGTCTGCGACCATCCGGTCGCGGAGCCTCGTCCAGCCGTCATCGGCGTCGACCGGCAGATCGGCGACCTCGCTGGCGAGCGCCTGTTCGAGCTCGAGCTCCGCCGCGCATTCGGCGCAAGCGGCGAGATGCGCCTCCACCCGCGCATGGTCGTCTGGGTCGAGCCGGCCTTTGACGTACCAGGGCAGCAGGAGCTGCGTCTCGTGGTGCGCGTCGCCACGGAAGGAGATGATGCGGCCCACGGCTTACACGCTCACAGCCAGTCGGCGAGCGGGCGCGCCAAGCTCGCCTTCATGCGGCGGCGCGCGTGGAACATGCGCGTCTTCACCGTATCGACGGGGCAACCCATGATGTCGGCGATCTCGCGGTATCCCATCTCGTGGAAATAACAGAGTTCAACCACGGTCTTCTGCTCCAATGAGAGTTCGGCCATGGCCTGAAGCAGCGCCTCGCGCGCCTGACGGCGGCCGAACTCCGCCTCGGGACCTGGCTCGCCGGTCGGCCGGTCGGCCGCTTCGGCGTCGTCCACCGGTTCGTCGCACCGCTTCAGCACCTTGAGCGCCTTGCGGTAGGCGATGGCGAAGATCCACGTCGAGACCTTGCTGGCGCCGTTGTAGGCGTCCGGCCGATCCCACACCCGCAGCAGGGTGTCATCGAGCACCTCCTCGATCAGATGCGGCCGGCGCAGAAGGCCCGAGAGGAAGCGGGTCAGCCGCGGTTGGTAGAGCCGGTAGAGCTCCTCGAACGCGCGCGGTTCCCCCTCGGCGATCCGCGCGATCAGGCGCGCGTCGCGGCGGGCGGCGGTCTCAGCGGCCGGGCCGCCGTCGACGTGCGTGGTGCGGGGCCTGCTCAGCATCGGGTTCGAACGTCCTGCTCGTTAATGCCAGAGCCGATCGAAGAGGTTCAACGCCACGCCAAAAAGCTTTGAACCGCCGAGCTCCGGCCAGGCATTAACCCGTGGTCAGAGGGCGCGTTGGCGCGCGCCTGCGGCAGGAGCTGCCCATGTTCCGCCCAGCGTGGGACGCGCCTTCATCCAGAACGACGGACGGCGCCGCGGGGTCGCGGATCCGCCGGGTGCTGCTCGAGGGACTGACCATCATCCTGGCGGCGGCGCTGCTCGGCTGGGCGGCGATGGCCGACCGCGCCTGGATCGACCGCCACTTCCTGCCGGAATTCCGGACCGACCGCAGCCTGCCGCTCACCGTGGTCGCCTGGGGCAGAATCCTGGCGACCTGCCTGGCCCTAACGCTTGTTGTGATTGTCCGGCCGCAGCTCGGCAGGCTGGGAGAGCGCCGGACCCTCGCCTCGCTTCTCGCCGCCGCGGCGCCCACCGCGCTCGCCGTCGTCCTGGCGGTCGGCGCCGCCGAGCTGATCCTCCGGGTCGCAGAGCACGCGACAGATCCCCCGAAAACGCTGCACAGAGAGTCGCTGCAGCGCAGCGACGCCGAGATCGGCTGGACGTCCCGCCCCAACCGCACGGGTTATGACCAAGCGGCCGGACGGCGCATCCTATACGCCTTCGACGCCCATGGCCTTCGCGTCGGCGCACCGGGCCAGGTCGTCGACCTGACCCGCCCCAGCGTCGTCTTCGCCGGCGAGTCGATCATGCTGGGCGACGGTCTACCCTGGGAGGAAACTGCGCCGGCCCAGGTCCAGGCCATGACAGGACTGCAGGCGGTCGATCTCGCCTACAACGGCTACGCTGTGGACCAGGCCTACATGCGGCTGCGGCGGGACATCGGCGCCGTCGCCCATCCCGCAGCCATCGTCACCCTGTTCCTCCCGTCCGCCTTCTTCCGCATGCTGGAACGCGACCGCCCACACCTGGACGCCGACCTGCGCTGGAGGCCCGCCGCCGGCGAGTGGCGGCTGGCCCGCGCCTTCCGCCGTCTCGCGCCCTATCGCTCCGCCGCCGAGATCGAACAGGGCGTGCGGGCCGCGAGAGCCGCGCTGCGGGCCACGGCCGCGCTCGCGCAGGAGCGGGAAGCGCAGTCGCTGATCATCGTCCCCATTCTCGAACCGGAGTCGCCGCAGGAGGCCGCTCTCCGCCGAAGGGTCCTGGACGAGGGCGGCATCGACTACATTCAAATCCCGATCCCGCCGAACGAGCGCTTGAAAGGGGACGCCCATCCGAACGCGCAAGGCGCCCGATCCATGGCGCGGGCGATAAGGGCCGCCCTGCGGCTCGAAAACGACGTCAGGGCGTCACCCCATATCGCTCGAAATTGGCTGCGATCTTCGGGTCGAGAGCCGCCGCCTGGGTAAGGTCGGCTTCGGCGCGAGCCACGTCACCGAGGCGCTTCTCGGCGAGGCCGCGGCCGAACAGGGCGCTGGCCATGGTGGGCCGGAGCCTCAGAGCCTCCTGGTAGTCGGCGACAGCCTCGACGGTGTCGCCGCGACGGAGCCGGACCAGGGCGCGGATGTCATGGGCCTCCGCCAGCTGCGGATTGCGCGCGATCGCCGCGCTGGCGTCGGCGAGGGCGGCGTCGAGGTCGCGGCCGGCCAGGGCGCGGACCCAGGCCCGTGCGGCGAGCGCCTCGGCCGAGGCAGGGGCTCGGCGGACCGCCTCGTTCGCATCGGCCAAGGCGCGGTCTGGATCGCCCGCGGCCAGGTAGGCGGCCGCGCGACGGATGCGGGCCGTCATATTCTCCGGATTCTGCGCGAGGAGCGCGGTGAGATCCTCGGCCGCCCCGACGTCGTCGCCCAGCTCCAGCCGCACCTGGGCGCGGTTGGCGAGCGCCAGGTCATAGCCGGGCCGAAGCGCCAAGGATTGATCGAAGTCGGCCTTGGCGGCCTCCAGTTCGCCTCGGCTGAGCTGCGCGTCTCCGCGGTTGTTGTAGGCGGCTGCGTCCCGAGGATCGCGCTCGATCGCCTCGCCATAGGTCCGAACCGCCGCCTCGTACTCGCCTTGCGCGGCTTGCAGATAGGCGATGTTGAAGTGCGGCCGAGCGTCGTTCGGCGCCGCCTGACGCGCGGCTTCGGCGTCGGCGGTCGCGCGGCCGAACTCGCCCTTGGCGGTCCAGACGGCGGCTCGGCCGAGCAGGGCCTCCGCCAGGTCCGGCTGCGCCTTGAGCGCCGCGTGATAGTCGGCGAGCGCCCGATCGAACTCGCGCCGCCCGGCGAACAGGGCGGCCCGATGCGTCAGCGACGGGGCGTAGCCGGGGTCGAGCTTGAGCGCGGCGGCGAAGTCCGCCAGCGCCCGGTCCTCGTCGCCGAGGCGCTGATGGGCTCGACCGCGATCGTCGAGAAGCTCGGGCGAGGGCTCGGCCAGCCCCACGGCCTGATCATAGTCGGACAGCGCAGCCGCCCCGTTCCCCCGGACGATCCGCGTCGCGGCCCGTCCGAGCCAGCCGTCCACAAAGGTGGGCTTCAGTTGGATCGCCGCCTGATAATCGGCTTCGGCTCCGGCGTAGTCCCCGTTGGCGAAGCGGACCCCGCCGCGACCGGCATAGGCCTCGGCGAGCGTGGGATCGAGTCGGATCGCCTCCTCATAGTCGGCGAGCGCCAGACCAAGGGCGTGCTGATCCTGGCGCCCGACGCCGCGGTTGAAATGCGCCACGGCCAGGTGGACCGGGATCTCGCGCTTGGAGAGGATGACCCCGGTGCATCCGTTGACCTGCCGGATCGGTCCCGCGCGGTCGTCGCCAAGACAGCTATGCCAGTCGACCAGCAGCTGGGCGCGCGCCGGCGCGGCCAGGGCGATGGTGGTGAGAAGGGCTGCGGCTAGAGCAGAAAGGTGCACGCATGATCTCCAACGCTTGGAGCCCCTCCCGCCGGAGAACACGATAGCGCGGCATGTGGGTGGGAGCGAAGACGGATCTGCGTGAAGACGCGTCAAGCGCGAGGCGGCCCGAACGGGTGAGTTTCGCTCAGGCCTCGGAGATATGACGCCACGCATCAGGCTGCGAGCCGTCCGTGTCCGTGAAACCGTAGCAGCGGGCCAATTCGGACGCTGTGAGCGACGCCTGGTTCCAGCGGCTTCGTGCGGGATCGGACGCCAAGGCGGCGACCGCCCGGCCGACGTAGCGAGGGGACTCAGAGGCGGCGAACCCGGGCGGCGCCTGGGGCCTGCCGGGCCCCCGATCCGTCAGCGCGTCGCGCCAGTCGGCTTCCGTAACCGCGAAGTTGTCGAGCATCATCTCCGACCGCAGCCAGCCAGGGGTGATGGCGAGCGCCGTGCACCCGCAAGGCGCAAGCTCATGGCCCTGCGAGAAAGCCAGCCGGTTCACCGCCACCTTGACCAGGTCGTAGAAGACCGAAATCCGGTAGTGGGTCGCGTTGTACGAGGCTGTGCCGTCGGTCACCTCGACGAGAAGGCCGCCCGGTTGCGACACCAGAAGCGGCAAGAGGTGGTGCGACGTGATCAGGTGCGTCTCGAGGCCCAGTCGCAGGATGCGCAGGCCCTTCTGCAGGTCGTGCTCCCAGATCGGCTTGTTCCATTGCGAGGGTCCGCCTTTCAGCACTTCCGCGCCCCAGATGTCGTTCACCAGGACATCGATACGGCCGTGGTCCTGGCGGATCTCGTCAGCCAGGCGCTCCACCTGTGCAGGATCCAGGTGGTCGACCACCTTGGGCACGCCCAGGCCGCCCAGACGTGTCACGAGTTCCGCCGTCTCCTCGATGGTTTCTGGCCGATCGTAGTCGGACCTGGAGGAAGCGCCGGGCCTGCGCGTGCTGCGTCCGGTGCAGATCACCGTGGCGCCGGCTTCGCCGAGCGCCGCTGCGATTCCCCGGCCAGCGCCTCGGGTGGCGCCCGCCACCACAGCCACCCGCCCGCGCAAAGATGGCTCTCCGCCTTCGTCGGTCATGTCGGCCTCACCGCGTGACAACTCTGGATACCTAAAACGAAACCGGCCCCGAATTGGTCGCTGCGAACGTCAACTCCGCGTTGGGCGTGACGTCAGGCGCCCGACGCTTCGCTCCCGGCGCGCGCCTCGGCCTCGTCGACCGCGCGCCGCATCGGCTTCAGAGCGCTGGCGAAGGCCAGTATGGCGAGCGGCATGACGACAAGGGCGTTCAGGGCGATCGCCCACCCGACCTTGGCGTCGTCCTTGAACAAATAGGTGGTGAACCCGCCGACGATCACCGGGCCGAGGCCCGTCCCAAGGAGCGAGGTGACGAAGAGCAGGCAGGCCGAGACCTGGCCGCGATAGTTGTTCGGCGTGACCAGCTGCAGCGCCGCAGGCCCGACGCCTGCGTACCCCGACGTGATGTTGACCAGGATCATGAAGACAATGAACCGCTCCAGCGAGGTGCTGGTCATCGCCAGCAGCAGGAACACCGCGTGAAAGACGGCGGTCACCATGAAGTAGCGCAGGTGAGCATCGCGCATGCCGCGCGCGAACAGGCGGTCGGTCACAAAACCCGCCAAGAGGCCGCCCGTGATGCCGCCGATAACGGTGATCGGGGCCAGGATGTTGACCACCTGAGTGATTTCGATGTCGAAATTGCGCAGCAGGAAGGTCGGCGACCAAACCTGAAACCCATATCCGGAAGCCGCCAGCATGGCGAAGCCCAGGAAGTGGCCGGTATAGAACCGCCAGTGTTGGCGCATGAATCCGACCGTGTCGCCGATCGAGCTCGAAGCCTGCTCGACGCGCCCGCGCCTGGGAGGATCGGCCATGGTCCAGATCAGGAAGGCGATCAGCAGGCCAGGCAGTCCTGCCGCCAGAAACACCGCGCGCCAGGCGCTCAGGTGGCCCAGCACCGGCACGACGACGCCCTCTTTCGGAAAGGCGTCGATCAGGTACCCGCCGAGCACAAGCGAGACGCCGATCCCGAGATAGGACCCCGCCCCGAATACAGACATGGCCAACGACAGACGGTGCCTGGGGAAGGTGTCGCTGATGATTGAATACCCCGCGGGATTAAGCGCCGCCTCGCCGGCGCCGACCCCAAAGCGCGCCAGGATCAGCTGAAAGAAGTTGCCGGCGAGTCCGCACGCCGCCGTGGCCATGGACCAGAAGGTCACGCCTGCGAAGATGACCGCGCGCCGCGAGAACCGATCGATGATCCAGCCGAACAGCAGCCCGAACGTCACATAGAAGGCCGAGAAGACCACGCCCTGCAGCAGGCCCATATGGAAATCCGTGAGCCCTAGATCGCGACGCATGTCGGGGATCAGCAGCGCCATGATCTGCCTGTCGAGCAGCGACAGGCATGACAGCAGCGTCAGCACCCCCACCGACCACCACGCCCGCCCGGACGAGGGATAGGCCGGCTCCCGCCCAGCTTCGCCGCCGGTCTTCCCTCGCCTCGCGGCTGCAGTCTCACTCATCATGACGCGTTCCTCATTGTTCTTGTCGTCTTTGACTTGGGACGATCACGATGCGTGGCTCAGCGCAAGCTTCTCCTGGAACATGGGCTCGACAGAGTAGGCGCTTGTCGCCTCCTGACCCGGCGGAACCTGCGCCGCGGCGCGGCTGCGGCATGGGGGGTGCGGGTTCCGGTTCTCGCCTGAGTTGCTTGTCCTCGACCGCGGATGGTGTGCTTCCTAGCCGCCAACGTGCTGGCTCGAAATGGGAAATCCACTCTCACGTGAACGAGGCGGCGTTCCTGCGCGGCGGCGGCGAAACGGGTGAGCTGATCGCGAAGCATGACTGGGCGTCGACGCCGCTCGGACCGCTCAGCGCCTGGCCGCAAAGCCTGAAGACCGCCACGGGGATCCTATTGCGCTCGCCTGTGCCCATGGCGCTGCATTGGGGCCTGGACGGCGTCACCATATACAACGACGCCTTTGCGGCCATGGTCGGGGCGCGCCACCCGCAACTGCTCGGCGCCAAGGTGCGTGAGGGCTTGCGCGAGTTCGCCGATCTCAGCGACCAGGCCATCACCACGGCGCTGGCCGGCGGCGCGCTGACGTTCCAGGACCTGGAGCTGACGAGCTATCGTTCGGGCAAGCCGCGACAGGTCTGGGTCAAGCTCGACTACTCGCCTGTGCTGGATGAGAGCGGCCGCCCCGCCGGTGTGCTGGCGATCGTGGCGGATACCACCGAACGCGTACTCGCCGAGCGCAAGGCGGGCGCTCGGGCCGAGCAGGAGCGGCGGATGTTCGAACAGGCGCCCGGCTTCATCCGCCTCACCCGGGGCCCGGACCACATTTTCGAGTTCGCCAACGAAGCCTACATGCGCCTGATCGGCAAGCGGAACATCATCGGCAAGCCGCATCGGGAGGTGTTCGCCGACACGCTCGAGCACGCTCACAGCGAGATCCTGGACCACGTCTACGCCACTGGGGAACGCTATGTCGCGCGGGCGCAGCCGGCCCCCCTCAAGAGGAGCCCGGAAGGGCCCGAAGAGGTCCGCTTTATCGACTACATCATGCAGTCGGTGACCGGCGAGGACGGCAAGGTCACAGGCGTTTTCGTCGAAGGGTTCGACGTCACCGAGCGAGTGCGCGCCCAGGCGGCCGTCGAGGAAAGCAATCGTCGGCTGAACGCCGCGGCCGCGCGGCTCGGCGTCTTCGAACTGGACTTGGAAACCCGACAAGCGACGTTCAACGCTCGCGCGCGCGAAATCCTCGGGTTCGGACCCGACGAAAGCCTCACGATTGACGACCTGATCAGGCGCATCGACAGCAACGAGTTCGAACGGCTCCGCGCCCAAGCGACCGCCGCCGAGGCGGCCGGTGAGGCGCGGCGGGAGCGGGAATACCGCATCCACCTGCCTGACGGCTCGATCCGCGACGTGATCAGCGTCAGCGACCATTCCCCCGGGCCGAACGGGCGGCCGACGCGGGTGGTCGGCGTCGTCGACGACGTCACCGAACGGCGCCGCGCCGAGCGGCGGCAGCAACTGCTGATCAACGAGCTGAACCATCGGGTGAAGAACACCCTGGCCACAGTGCAGTCGATCGCGGCCCAGACGCTGCGCTCCGCGTCCAACCTGACGAGCGCCCGGGAAGTCTTCGAAGCGCGGCTGGTGGCGCTCGCCGCCGCACACGACCTGCTGACGGCGGAAAGCTGGCGCGGCGCGCGGCTCACTGACGTGGCGGCCACCGCCATGGCCCCGTTCGAGACGACGCAGCGGCCGCAGATCGTCCGCTTCGGACCGCCCGTCTGGCTGACGGCGTATCGCGCGCTCGCGCTCAGCCTGGCGCTGCACGAGCTCGCCGCCAATGCGGCGAAGTACGGCGCGCTGTCCGTTCCGGAGGGCCGGGTGACGATCCGCTGGAGCGTTTGCGGCGACGAGCTGAGGCTTTTCTGGATCGAGGAGGGCGGTCCGCCGGTTGCGGCCCCCTCCCACTCCGGCTTCGGCACGCGGCTTCTTCAACGCAGCCTCGCCCATGAATTGCACGGCGAGGTCGCCTTCACCTTTGCGCCGGAGGGGGTTCGCTGCGAGATCCGGTGCGAGGTCGAGGACGTTCGCGCCTGGGCCGCCGAGATCGGCGAAGCTTGAGTTCGACGCTTGAGTTCACTGGGCGCGCCCGTCGCCGCCGCGCCGCGCTGACTGCAATCGTCCGAAGATCGCCACGCGCCGGACCGAAGTCGACATGGTCCGCCCCCCCTGATCGGGCGACGCTGAGCGCGTGGCTCTTCGGTGGTCAGAGGTTCAAAGGCGTCGCGTCGTCGACACGGCGATTAGAGCCGCCCCACGGTCTGTCCGTGGCGCTCGCCATCCGCGCCGATGTGGGCCAGGCTGAGCCAGTCCGCGCATTCGCGGTCTAGGCGACGCCTGGCCATCTCCGTGTTCGCAAGGTCCCGGAGCCTTGCGCAATCGTGAGCACGCCGCCGGTATAACTCGACTGATTTCATACCTGCCACTCCCTTGTCGAAGAGCGTTTCCCGGGCGCCGCCCGGGAACGCTTCTTGGGTCGACGTTTCCTCCAATGGCCTTGAGCCAAGCGAACGGTCCCACAGAATATCAGCGGGATATGTTCTTCAGCGGACACTTGGCGAGGTCTGGCCGTTCAAAGTCCAGACGCGTGGCTCTTCCGGCCGTCTTGGCGCGGGCTCGCGGATCTCGCCCATGCCGCCGCTGATCTCCTGCTCCATCACCTTCAGGTCAGCGTAGCATTCGCACGAGCGGCGAATGAGCTTCTGGCGATCGACAAGGGTGAGCCGCGAACGGCCGAGCTCGATCAGCCCTTCCGACCGGAACCGCTGCAGGATGATGTTTACGGACGATCGCTGGGCGCCGAGCATCTTTGCGAACACCTCCTGTGAAAGTGAGATCTCGGACTGCTCGAGCACATCGCAGCAGGTCAAAATCCACTTCGCCAGGCGTTGTTCTATGGGATGAAGGGCGTTGCAGGCGCCGTTACGGATCGCACAGCTCATCTTCCAGGCGCAGTATCCAAGAACGATCCCGCTCATGTGGTTGGAGTTCTGGACCGCGGAACGGAAAAGGTCTGCGTCCACTGCCGAGGCGACGCCCTCCATGTGACAGACGTCGCGGGTCAGGCCGGACCGCAGTCCGAGCGCCGCCATCGCCCCCACGGCGCCCTCGCGACCGACGAGCACGCACTCGATCTCGGTTCCATCCTGGAATATGGCGAGCTTCGAGACGACGCCACTGTGCAGGAAGTAGACAGTGTCCAGCGGCTCACCTTGTTCGCACAAAACTTGGCGAGGTCGCAGGTGGACCTCACGGACCCACGAAGCGGGAAGGTCCGAACCCAACGCTGAAAGCAGCAGATTGCTTTTTGACAACTTGGCACCCGAACCATGAGCCCCAGACCACACGGTCTGGCCCAAGTTAAGAACGCGCCGCGACTATCTTCGTTTTGCTTCCGGACCGCCAAATTAACAGGGACGCTGTTAGCACTCGCAACAATCGAGCTCCTAAGTGAGGCCTATCTAAAGAGAACCGGCATATTGCACCGCAGAATTTCGCTCTCTCGGATCCGATTTGACACGATCAAATCGCGGTGACTTCATTGGCGTCAAATGACCGATCACGCCGATCTCTCAATGGAAGCGTGCAATTTACTCCAGCACATCTGCTGCGGGCGCGGGAATTTGGAATGGCGCAGGGTGCTGTTGAACCGGGCTCGGGCTGCGGACAAAGTCCCTGACGTGTGGCGAACTTGTCGACGCCAGTTAGGGAATCAGCGCCCAGGATTCGGGCGGTGGAGGCGCCGCCCACGCGGGTTAACCGAAGTGTTTGATATTGGACAGACGGCTCCCGAGGGAGTGGACGACTAACATCCGGAAATTCATTCTCGAGGATCACGGACCTTCAGTGCCCAGTAGAAATATCTTGCTCCGCTCGCTTGGATCAGACGTCGAACATTTAACACCCAATCTTTCGACGATGTGCTTTAAATCAGGACAAGTAATAAAACATGCCGGCGACGACGTAGAGAGCATCTATTTTCCCACGGACGGATTAACGTCTACCCGCGCCGTGCTTCAGGACGGACGCGAAATCGAATGCGCGCTCATCGGCAGAACCAATGCTCTAGGCGTCGTGGCTGCGCTGGGGTTCGCGCGGGCTCCGACGCGCTTTGTCTGCCTGACCGACGGACACGCTTGGAAGATCGCCCTACCGCACCTGGTGGCTGCGATACGCAGCGTGCCCACGGTCGAGCGTCAGATGAAGCTCTATTGCTTCGCAGAAATGGGCTACGCGATCCACGTCGGCGTCTGCAATGCGATGCACTCCGCCGATCAGCGGATAGCACGATGGCTCACAACCGCCGCCGATCTGCTTGGCCGCTCTGAGATCCGGCTGCCCCAGGAGGAACTTGCGAGCGGGCTCGGCCTCCAAAGAAGCGCCGTGAATCTCATCTTGCAACGGTTCAAGTCCGAAGGACTGGTCGATGTGGCTCGAAGCCGGGTCCTTATCGTCGATGCGGATCGGCTCAACCGACGTGCGTGCGAATGTCGCCTGGCGCTCCGCCGCGCCCTTTGCCTCGACGACGCGCGGCCGGGAAACGAGGTCATGGGCCGGCTCGGTTCGCCGAACCGGCCTTGAACGCCTGCGGCCAGGGTCGCCCAGCCGACGCGGGCCGCATGGCGCTCTCTCAGATCAAGACTGTGTCGACCCCTCGCGCCTCACCCACTCCGAGCCGCTGCGTCGCCGCGCCCAGCTGGAATAGGCCGCGCGCTGGCGGTTTCCGTTAGGCGCTTTCCGTTGCGGCGGATCGGCGTTCACGGCCCGGACCTCCTCGCCCCCCGCGACCCAGGTATTCACCCAGCGGGGACCACGCCAAAGCTCGCCGCCGGCCTGCCCCACCAATTGCTGAGCTTCGGCTTGCGCGCTTTGGTCATCGATGCTGGAGAACTCGGCGCAACCCGTTCCGCGTCCCTCTACATCGATAAAATACAGTCTGTACTCAGCCATCGCCCTCTCCAGATGCGGGTTGCATGGCAAGTTTGATAACCGCAGGGGCGCGCAAGTTCTGTCGCTGAGTAGACAGAGAGGCCACGTCAAATCCGATTGTCGCGAACGCGCCATCCCGAGGCGCGCCGTCCGGCGCTCGCCCATCCCCGCCCCCATCTTCCCGCCGCCACGAATGTGTGCGACAGCCGCTGATCGGCGCTGGTTCCCGAGGCTTGGCTCACCCACGATGAAGCAGTTTCTGATCACCGCCGCCGGCGTGTTCGCGGGCCTGATGATCTTCCTGATCGGCGTGCCGATCGTGCTGATCTCCATGGCCGCAAGCGCCGCGGGCCGGGAGACCACGCCGGCCAAGGCTGTGCTCGAGCTCGACCTGCGCGAACCCCTCACCGACCAGTCGGCGCAAAATCCGCTGTCCGGCCTCGGGCGCCGATCCAACTCGGTGATGTCGATCGTCGAGACCCTGCATCGCGCCGAGAGCGACGAACGGGTGAAGGGCCTGTTCATCCGCCTCCCCGAGGGCGGGATGGAGCCGGCCTCGGCCGACGAACTGCGGCTGGCGCTGCGCCGCTTCCACGCCGCCGGCAAGCCCGTCGTCGCCCATAGCCAGGGCATCTATCCCTCCGGAGTGACGACGGCGACCTATATGCTCGGCGCGGCCGCCGACGAGCTCTGGATGCAGCCCGCCGCCTCCTTCCAGGTCACCGGCCTGGCGGGCGAGGACGTCTTTCTCAAGCGCTTCTTCGACAAATACGGGATCAAGGCCGACTACGAGCAGCGCTACGAGTTCAAGAACGCCGTCAACGGCTACCTCCACGACGACTACACGCCGGCGCACCGCGAGTCCGAGCTCTCCTGGATGGGCTCGATCTACGCCTCCAACATCGCCGCGGCCGCCGCCGACCGGAAACGGCCGGCCGACGCCCTGCGCCGAACCCTGGAGGCCGGCCCCTACCTTGCCGAACAAGCCCTCAAGCTCGGCCTGATCGACCATGTGGGCCAGGTGCGCGAGGCCGAGCAGGCGCTCCTGAAGCGCACCGGCGGCGAAGCCGTCGATTTCGACGACTACGGCCATGGCCGCCGCCGCAATCCGACGACCGGCCCGGCCATCGCCGTGATCCAGGCCGAGGGGCCGATCATCACCGGCAAGGACGGCGGACGGAATCCGTTCACCGGCGGCTCCAACATCTATTCCGACGACCTCTCCAAGGCCTTCTACGACGCCGCCAAGGCCCACGACGTCAAAGCCATCGTGTTGCGCCTGAACTCGCCGGGCGGCTCGGACACCGCCTCGGAGCAGATCGCCGCTGGCATCCGCGCGGCCAAGGCCGCGGGCAAGCCGGTGGTCGTCTCCATGGGGACCTACGGCGCGTCGGGCGGCTACTGGGTGGCGTCCGAGGCCTCGGCCATCGTCGCCCAACCGACCACCCTCACCGGCTCCATCGGCGTCTTCGGCGGCAAGTTCGCCGTCGGCCCCGCGCTCGCCAAGTTCGGCGTCGACCTGCGCCAGCTGGGCGTCGGCAGCTCCTATGCCGGGGCTTTCGGCGGCAGCCGCGAATTCAGTCCCCAGGAGCGCGCCGCCTTCGCCGGTTGGATGGACCAGATCTACGCCAACTTCGTGCAGCGGGTGTCCGTGGGCCGCAAGCTGCCTCTGGCCCGCGTGCAGGAGATCGCCCGCGGCCATGTCTGGACCGGCGTCCAGGCCCGCCAGCTGGGCCTTGTCGACCAGGTCGGCGGCTTCTACGAGGCGGTGGACCGCGCCAAGACCCTGGCCAACATGTCCGGCGAGCCGCGGCTGAAGCGGATGACCCCGCAGGCCTCGCCCGTCGAGGCGCTCCAGAAGCTGCTGGGGGTCGAGAGCACCTCCGCCCGCACGCTGGCGGCTGCGGCCTGGGTGTTCGGCGATCCGCGCGCCGAAGCGATCATCGACCAGCTCGCCCAGGCCCGGCTGCGCGAAGGCGGCGCCATGGTGCTGGCGCCCGAGCGGGTGCGCTAACGGGAGCCTCTCCCGACTTCGTTGGAAGAGGGCTATGCGCTTTCGCGGGGAAGCGCGCTTGTTGGTGCGAGCCTCCTACAGCGTCCGCGGATCGACCACCGTGCGGACCGGCGAGGCGGGATCGGTCATCCTGTCCAGCGCCTCGCCCACGCCGGAGAGGCCGATGCGCGCGCCCAGCCAGGGCGTGACGTCGATCCGGCCATCGGCGATGGCGCGCAGCGCCAGCTCCATGTCCTCCTGCTCCTCGCCGCAGGCGAAGTTGATCTTCAGCCGCTTCATCTGCGCAAGCGGGACATAGAGCTGCTCCTGCTCCAGGCAGAAGCCGCCCATCACGATCCGCGCGCCGAAGCCCACGCCGCGGACGATCTGGTTCAATAGGCCCGGCTTGCCGACGCATTCGTAGACCAGGTTCGGCTTCTTCATGCCGAGGTCGGGGATCGGGTCATAGGGCGACAGCTCGCGCGGATCGACCGCCACGTCGGCCCCCATCTGGATGGCGATCGCGCGCCGGCCGGCGTCGAAGTCGGCGGCGACGATCGGGCCTATGCCCCTCAGCTTCAGCCCGGCGACCACGCCCAGGCCGATCGCGCCGCAGCCGATCACCAGCGGGATCTCGCCCGGCTGCGGCTCGCCGGAGCGGGCGTGCTCCAGGCCGACGGCCAGAGGCTCGATCAACGCCGCCAGGTCGTCCGGAAGGTCCGCAGGGACCTCCATGGCCAAGTCCTCGTCCAGCAGCATGTATTCGCCGAAGCCGCCGGGCAGCTCGTTGACGTAGCCGATGATTCCCGTCTTGCCGCCCTGCCGCATCACCGGAGCGGAGGTCACCTTGGCGCCGACCTTCAGCGGCCGTCGGCTGCCCGGGCCATAGTCGACGATCTCGCCGACGAACTCGTGGCCCATGACGATGCGCTTGCCGAGATCGACAGCGGCATAGGGTCCGCCGAACTCCTGCGACTTGGCGACCATCTCGTGGCCCGAACAGAGGAAGTGGGCGTCGGACGCGCACAGCCCGCAGCGATGCGTCCGCACCAGCATCTGGCCCTTCGTCGGCGTGGGGGCGGGCATCTCACCGACATGAATCTGGCCGTTCTCGAGATAGGCCGCTTTCATCGTGCTTTCCTCAGGTCCGCCACGCGGTGGCCAGCGCCGGCGTCTGCAGCTTCGGCATCGCCGATTTCAACAGTTCCAGGCTTTCCCAGCCGAGCTTGGGCGGCAGGCCGCCCAGCAGCGGCATCAGGCTCACCGAGCTGAACTCGCCGATCTGCGGCGCGCGCTCGAGCAGCTGCTCGGGCGTCATCAGGTTGAACACGCCGCAGTGCTTCAGCGCCTCGTCGTTGGTCAGCAGCCCGCGGAACGGCGAGTTGGAGTTGGGCTCGGCCTCGGCCCACTTCGCATATTCGGCGATCACGTGCTTCAGGTGCGGCATGACCAGGGGCCAGGTCGCCTCCGGGTCGCGGCTCAGGTGTACGTTGCTCAGCCCGCCCGGGCTCTGCTTGAGCCCGGGTTCGCGGCCGAGCCGGCGGCACTCGGCGTCGTAGACGCCCAGCAGATCGACCTTCAGGGGCGAGAAGCCCAGGCCGAACCGGGCCGCGCGCTTGGCCGAGGCCTCGACCCCGCCGCCGACCAGTAGGATGTCCTCCGGCCTCTGCGCCGGCAGCGGGCGCACGAACACCGGCCGTCCGTCGGGCGCCTGGAAGCGTTCGCCATGCAGCGCGCGCAGGATGACCTCGATGCCCTGGTCCAGCAGGCGTCCACGGTCCTTGAGCGAGACCCCGAAGGCCGCGAACTCCTCGGCGACGTAGCCCGCGCCGAAGATCACCTGCAGGCGGCCGTTGCTCATCAGGTCGAGCACGGCGATCTGCTCGGCGAGCTTCACCGGGTCGTGCAGCGGCAGGATCACCGCGCCCAGGCTCAGGCGGCACCGCTTGGTGCGCGCCGCCACCCCGCCGCCCATGACAAAGGGCTGAGGCAGGTAGCCGTCTTCCGAGGCATGGTGCTCCATCAGGTTGACGGAGGTGACGCCGATCTGGTCGGCGAAGGCGGCCATCTCCAGGGCTTCGGCGTAGAGCTCGGCCGACGGCGTCCCGAAGGCGGGCGCGCGCATGTCGAACATGACGGAGGTGCGGGTCTGGCTCATCGCGGGCCTCGAAGGACGGCGTAGGAAGGGTCGGTCTTGTCGCGGCTGCTCCGCTTTGGCAGCGGCATCGACGTGACCTCGCGGATCTCGGAGAAGTCGCGGATGGCGATCCGCCGGTCGATCGCCCAGCGCCCGTCCCGCCGGGACCACTGGTCGATGTAGCGGCCCCAGGTGGTGATCTGTTTCGGCTGTTCCTCCGACCCGACCCGCAGGTCGGAGAAGACGTAGGATTCGCTGGCGGCCCGGTCTCCGTCGAGCTCGATCAGGATGTTGGTGACCTGGTGCAGGTGGATCAGGGTGCGCGCGTGCTGCGCGCACACATGGTCGATGAAGCCGCGCCCCGAGCCCTGATAGACTTCCTCGCCGTAGTCGACCGTGGCGTCGTCGTGGAACACCGAATAGCCGAGCTCGTGGTCGATCCGGTCCATCGACCGACAGTAGCGATAGATGACGTCGGTGATGGCCTGGCGATCGGCCAGGGCCTGCAGTGTCTCCGTGTCGCTCATCGTCTCAATCCCCGAAGGTGCTGCGGCTGTGCTGGTCGATCATCAGGATGCGCGCGCGCCGTGTGTCCGGGGAGCTGGGCGCCCAGCCCGCGACGTCGTTGGTCTGGCCCCAGTTGTAGATCGGCCCGTGCGGCAGCTGGGCAAGGCCGACCCGGGCGACATCCACTGGCGAGGCCCAGTTGGTGGGAAGCGCCTGGCCCTTCTCGGCGAGCAGGGCGCGGTAGGCCGGGGTGTCGGTCTGGCCGAGCACCAGGCTCAGCACGTCGACGCCGTAGCCGCGAAGCTCCGCCCACAGGCCCTCGGCGAAGTTGAGGTCGAAGGCCTTGCTGGCGGAATAGGTGGCCATGAAGCTGCCGCCGCCGTAACAGGCGCCGGAGTTGACCAGCAGCAGACCCCCGCGCTGACGCTGGCGCATGGGACCGCCGAAATGGTGGCAGCACTTCAGCGTCGTCATGACGTTGCGCTGGGCGAGATCGACCCAGGCCTGGACGTCCTTGTCGAGGAACCGCGAGCCGTTGGCGTCGGCGCCGGCGTTGTTGACGTAGAGCCCCACCTCGCGCGACCCCACCGCCTCGCTAATCCGGTCGACGGCGTCGGGCTTGGTCAGATCGACGCTGGCGGTGACGCAGTCGACGCCGGTCTGGCGGATCTCCTCGGCGAGCTCGGCCAGCGGCCCCTCGCGTCGGGCGATCAGGATGCAGGAAACGCCCTGGGCGGCGATCTGTTTGGCGAACTCCCGCCCGGTGCCCTCCGAGGCGCCTGCGACGACTGCCCACGGGCCGTAACGTTCCGCGAAATCCATAGTCCCTCCCGCCATCTTCGGACCGGTCGTACACTCGCCGTCCCGTTTCAGCTTGATGACGTCGCATATCTCAACGATATTCACAAGATGGTGAATTTAGGTCCCGCCCCGCTCTCCGAAGACGATCTCCGGTTCATTGACGAGATCGCCGCCCTGCTCGCGCCGCGCGGGATGCCGCCCAGCGCCGGCAGGGTCTACGGCTACCTGCTGCTGAACGAGGCCCCGGTCAGCCTGGAGCAGATCGCCACCCAGCTCGACATGAGCAAGGGCGGCGCCTGGAACGCCGCCAAGACCCTGGTGCACTGCGGACAGATCCGTCGCTACGGCGAGCGCGGCAGCAAGCGCGGCCTCTTCGGCCCCAGCGAAAACTACGCTGCGGGGATGCTGGAGCAGTCCGCCCTCTGGGGCGCCATGGGCGCGCTCATGGAAGACTCCGCCGCCACCGCCGGGTCAGGCGTGGTCGCAGGCCGGCTCAAGGAAATGGCGCGCTTCTATCTGACGATGCGCGACACCATCGAGGCGGGGATCCGCCAGCTGAACGCCGGCCGCGCTCGCAAGACGGGCTGAGGTGGCCAAGCCCGCCGATCCGTTGCACTGTCGGCCCGCAAGGCGCGCTGACAGCGCCGGTGGGGAGAACCGCGGAACATGGGTGAACTGCGCGCGCTGCATTACGAACACGAGGGCGTCGGCCTGATCGGCCAACTGGCGACGCCGGCCGGCCCCGGGCCGCATCCGGCGATCCTGGTGATGCACAACGCCCATGGGCTGGGCGAACAGGTCCGCGAGCGCGCGCTGCGGCTGGCCGAGGCCGGCTATGCGGCCCTGGCGACCGACATGTACGGCGGCGGTCGGCTATTCGGTTCGTCGGCGGAGACGGGGGAACCCTTCGCCGCCCTGCAGAATGCGCCCGAGCGGCTGCGCGGCCGCGTGCTCGCCGCCTATCAGACTCTCCGCGCCTTGCCGCAGGTCGACGCCAGCCGCATCGGCGCCGTCGGCTTCTGCTTCGGCGGCCAGTGCGTGCTGGAACTGGCGCGCAGCGGCGCCGAGGTGCGGGGGGTCGTGAGCTTCCACGGCCTGCTCATGACGCAGCTGCCCGCGCGGCCCGGCGCGGTGAAGGCCAAGGTGCTGGTGCTGACCGGCGCCCAGGATCCCTATGCGCCGGCCGAGGATGTGCAGGCGCTGCGCGCGGAGCTGACCGCCGCCGGCGCCGACTGGCAAATCACCGCCTACGGCGAAGGCTTCCACGCCTTCACCGATCCGAGCGCGGATGAGAGACCCGTCCCGGGGCTCCGCTACGACCCGCTGCTCGACAAGCTGTCCTGGGCCCAGGCGACGGCCTTCCTGGAGGCCGTCGTCCGGACCTGAACCTTCGTCAGCGCCGGTAGCGGGCGCCCACGTAGAGGAAGCGGCCGAGGTCGAAGGCCAGGCCTTGCCGCGTGCCGGCCACCGTGAACGGCGGCTGCTCGTCGAACAGGTTCTGCGCCCCGGCGAACAGCTCGGCCCCTTCGGCCCCGCCGCCCATCCGCCAGCCCACCGACAGGTCGTGATAGAAGACCGGCTCGGTGAACGGGATGTTCAGCGACTCCGAGTGGTTGGCCGCGGTGGGATCGCGGTTGAACAGCGCTTGACGGCCGACGTAGCGCGTGGTCCAGCCGAGCGTCAGCGGTCCCTGCGCATAGCCCAGCTCGGCCACCGCCTTCAGCTGCGGATTGTTGCCGAAGGTGCCGTTGGCCGTCCCTTCCAGGATGTTCACCTGGGCGGGGTTCTGCTGGAACGGATAGTTCCTCAGGTGCGCCAGATAGTTCGCCGTCAGGTTGAAGCTCATCCGCCCGTCGAGCGCCTGGGTGTAGCGCCAGGCGCTGGTCAGCGGCGCCACGTCGGCCGCATAGCTCACCTGCAGCTCGAAGCCTTCGGTGAACAGCTTGGCCGCATTCACATAGGTGGTGCGGATCGACGAGATGTTGTTCAGCGTCGCGGCGCGGGTGAACAGGCTGCAGTATCGAGAATCCAGGCCGGCGCTTGATCCGTAGCAGTTGTTGAGGACGTCCTGGGCCTGAACCTCGGTGATCGCGTCCTTGATCTTGATCGAGTAGTAGTCGAGCGTCACCGTCAGGTTCTCGACCATCGGCGGCCGGACCACGACGCCGGCCGTGTAGCTGAACGAGGTCTCCGGATCGAGGCTGCTGTTGCCGGAGATGATGCCCGGGACCGAAATGTTCGAGACCGCGACGAAACCTGGCGGAAGACCGGCCGCGGCGCAATTGGCGGCGTAGTTCACGTTCGCGCGGATATTCTCGGTGCTGCACGGATCCCGGACGCTGAATGCGGTCGCCGACACCGGCTGGAAGGCCTCGGTGATGTTCGGCGCGCGGATCGCCCGCGAATAGGTGCCGCGCAGCTTCAACCACGAGACCGGGCCATAGACCGCGCCAACCTTGTAGGCGGAGACGTCGCCGACCGTGCTGTAGTGCGCCCCGCGATAGGCGGCGCTGACCGACAGCTCGTCGAGCAGAGGGCCCGCCTCGCGGAAAATCGGCGCGTTCAGCTCGAGATAGCCTTCGTAGACGTTGTAGCCGCCGGCGGAGTCCGTCGCGAAATTCTCGGTGGCGCCCGAGGTCAGCATCGGGTCGTTGCGCTCGCGCGTCCGCTCCATCCGGTATTCCGCCCCGGTCGCCACGGCGATCGGACCGCCCGGCAGCTGCAGGAAGCGGCCAGTGTCGAAGCGGGCGTTCAGGTTGGCGACCTGCTGGGTCAACCGATCGGTGGTGGCGAAGTCGCCGAACGAATAAGCCATGGCGGCCGCCCCGTTCTGCTGGCCGAAGGGATTGTAGGGGATGCAGCCCGGGAGCGCGCTCCGGCAGGCGGCCTGCCCTGTCGCGGGGTCGATCACGGAGTCCAGGGCGGCGGCGAAATTGGCGAGGATCCGCAGGTTCTTGTTGAGAATCCGAGTGTCGGTCTCGCCGTAGTTCAACGCCCCGTCCCAGGTCACCTGGGCGAAGCGGGCGTCGAAGTCGCCGTTCAGGCCGGCGACCGCGCGGTAGGTGCGGCGGCGGATGTCCTGCTCGCGGCCGTCGTTGAGGAAGCGCGAGATGACAAAAAACTGCGCCGGATACGGGCCGAGCGCGGCGCGAATGGCCGGCGTCAGGAAGGCGTTGTCCGGCCTCAGGAAGGTGTTCGCCGAGATCGACGGCTGGATCGCGTTGCTGACGTCGCTCTGCACGAACTTGGCGTCGACGAAGCCGTGCAGATGGGCGCTGAAGTCCAGGTTGGCGTTCAGCGCGAAGCCCTTGGTCTCAATGGGCGAGGTCAGCTGCTTGTAGTCTTCCGGGAAGAAGCAGTTGGCGCAGTCGTTCAGCTGGCCGAACGGGAAGCTGTTGTAGCCGGTCCGCGTCGGGGTCGCGACCGGATTGCCGGCGGCGTCGAAGAGGATGGGCGCTCCGGTGATCCCGTTCACCAGCACGCCGTTGCGTGTGGTCAGGTCGCTGCCGACGTTCGGCACATAGAGCCGGTCGGGGATGCCGTTGTTGGGGACGGTCGGCCCGCTGGAGCGAAAGCTGGGGTCGAGGCCCGCCACGTCCGCGGGGTTGCTGATCAGGCCGTAGTTGTTCGCGCTGGGAAGGTCGCGCACGTCGACCGCGGTTTCCTTCCGCCAGAAGCCCGAGACCGCCACGTTCAGCCGGTCGTCCAGGAAGCTGCGCCCGCCGGTGACCGAGGCGCTGTACTTGGCGCCGAAGCCGTCGTCGTAGCCGCCCAGCTGGACGTCGGCCTGCAGGCCCTCGAACCTCTTCTTGGTGATGATGTTGACGACGCCGGAGACCGCGTCCGAACCATAGATGGCCGAGGCGCCGCCGGTGATCACCTCGACCCGGTCCACCAGGGCGGGCGGGATTGCGTTCACGTCCACCGCATTGCTGCTCAGGTCGCCGGCGACGTGGCGTTGCCCGTCCACCAGCACCAGGGTGCGCGAGACGCCCAGGCTGCGCAGATCGATCGAGCTGATCCCCGCGCTGTTGGCGAAGTTGTTGGAGTTGGCCCGCAGCGTGCCCCGATAGCCGGCCTGGGGCAGGCGCGCGATCAGGTCGCCGAGGCTCTGCGGCCCCGCGCCTTCGATCGCCGAGCTGGTGAGGACCGCGATCGGCGTCGGCTGTTCCAGGCCAGGCCGCGGAAGACGCGAGCCAGTGACCACGACCTCGGACAGCTCTGCGCCGGGGGCTTCCGCCGCACCCGCGGGCGAGGCCGTCAGAACCGCCGCGGTGGCGCCGAAGATTACGGATGACGCCAGGAGGCGCGTCCGCATGCTGATCCAGTTCACGTTCAGTCCTCCGGTCCGCCGCGCGACGCTAAGCGCCGTGCGGCTCCGCTAAACACACCGGCCCGAGGAGGCCGTATTTGACGAAAATTGACGCCGCCCCCTCAGACGGCGTGCGCATTAAGACGACGGTGTGCTTGAGGAATCCTTAGCGGCGCGCCTTGGACGTTTGCGGCGCACGGAAATGAAGGGGGCGGTCCGCCAACCGCCGGCTCCTGGGCGCAGGTGCGGTCGCTCGGAGCCAAGGCTCGCTTGCCGCACGACGGGCGGCGTCCTAGCCTCGACCGAAGGAGATCTCATGCGTCGACATCTGCTCTGTTCCGGCTTCGCCGCGCTCTTGAGCTTCGGCCCGGCAAGCGCCATTGCGGCCGAGACCTCGCAACCCGCCAAGCACGCCGAACCCGTGCAACAGATTCTCAACTGCCGCGGCCTGACGGACAGCGCGGCGCGTCTGGCCTGCTACGACGTCGCCGTCGAGAAGATGGGGGCGGCGGAGACCCGGGGCGACATCGTCGTCATCGACCGCGCCCAGGCGCGGGCGGCGCATGAACAGGCGTTCGGCCTATCCCTGCCCAGTCTCGATTTCATCACCCGCGGCCTCGCGCCGACCGACGCCAACCGCATCGAAGGCTTCGTCCGCAGCGCGCGCGCCGACGCCTTCGGCAAATGGACCATCGAACTGAGCGACGGCGCCGTCTGGCGGCAGATCTCCGACGAGACGCTGTCGCGCGACCCGCGTCCCGGGACCAAGGTCACCATCCGTCGGGCGAGCATGGGCAGCTACATGATGAACGTGGACAAGCAGGCCGCCATTCGCGTCCATCGCGACCAGTAGACGAAAAAGAAAGGGCGGCGGATTGCTCCGCCGCCCGATCCACGCCGCTTGTGCGCCGATCTAGAAGCTCGCCGTCACGCCGACGAACAGGCGCCGCCCCAGCAGATCGTAGTGCGGATAGGTGTTCGGCAGGCCGCCGCCGACGATGGCGTTCGGAATGAGCGGCGGGTCCTTGTCGAAGATGTTGTTGACGCCGCCGCGGACGCTGAAGCTGTCGTTCACGCGCCACTGACCGGACAGGTCGAAGTAGCTGATCGCCTTGATCTTGCTGATGAAGGGGTTCGGCGTCCCCGACAGGCCCTCGTCGTCCGACAGGCGCTCGTACTTGGTGCTGCCGTAGTAACGCCACGCCAGCGAGACCGTCGCTTCGGCCCAGGGCATGGTCCAGTTCAGCCGCGCCGTGTGACGCCACTTCGGGAAGATCGAGGTGCAGTTGGGACCGAAGAAGCCCTTGCAGTCGTAGGCCGGATCGCCCGGCAGCGGCACGGTCGAGTTCTCCAGGAGCAGCGACCCCGCCATGTTGATCGAAAGCCCGCCCCAATTCTCGATGCCCCAGTCCGACAGCGGCAAGACGTAGCCGGCCTGGATGTCGAAGCCTTCGGTGACGCTCTTGGCCACGTTGACGTTCGTGCCGTTGATGTAGCCGCCGCCGGTGGAGGTGGTGCCGAACAGGATCCCGTTGCTGGGGTTGCGCACCACCTGGCTGCAGAAGATCGGTTCGCCGGTGGTCAGGCAGCGCTGGAGGATGATCTCCAGCGGGATGGTGCTGATGATGTCGCTGATCTTGATCCTGTAATAGTCGATGCTGCCGGTGAAGCCCGGCAGGAAGCGCGGCCGGGTCGTAAAGCCCACGGTGAAAGTCTTCGCCGTCTCCGGCGTCAGTTCAGTGTTGCCGCCGGTGAGCACGGCGCATTGGTTGGCAGGACACTGCGGGATGTTGCCGTACTGGGCAGCGGTGACGCCGGTGTTGGCGCACTGCGCCGCGGTGGCCGGGTTCTCGGCGCCGCGCGCGCAGGGGTCCTCGGCCACGTCGCTGGTGTTGGTCACCGACAGAGGCGTGTAGAGTTCGAGGATGTTCGGCGCGCGGATCGCCTTGTTGTAGGAGCCGCGGAAGCGGATGTCGTCGATCGGCGCGTACTGGAAGCCGACCTTGTAGGTCTTCGCCTGGATGCCCGTGGAGTAGTCGGAATAACGATAGCCGCCCTCGAGGACCAGGTCCTTGACGAAGGGCATGTCGCTGACCAGGGGCACGCTGATTTCGCCATAGGCCTCTGCGGCGCGCAGGCTGTTGTCGATCCGAACGGACGCGCCGCCGGAACCCGAAAGGTCGCCGCTCTCGAACGCCGCGTCGGGCGCGAACTCCAGTTGATCGTGCCGACGGGTCGCGCCGAGCGAGACCTGCACGCCCCTCTGCGCCCAGGGCGACTTGACCCCATACTCGCCGAGGTCGCCCAGCAGCGAGGCTTCCACGATCTTTTCGGTGGTGCTGCCGGTCTGGGTGCCGAGAATGGTCAGTGAATTCGCCGCCGCCGGCGTCACGCCGCCATCTGAGAAGATGTTGTAGGGCACGCAGCCGGCGTTGCCCGACAGGCAGGTTCCATCGGGGCCGACCAGGAGGGCGTCCTGCAGCTTCTGGAGGCTCAGGTAGTTCTCCGACCGGCTGCTGAGGGTGGTCCGGTAATAGGACGCGTAAATGTCGTACTTCCACGCCGACGAGATTTCGCCGGTGGCGCCCAAGACGAAGCGGTAGTTGGTGTGGTCGTAATAGGTGTTACGCGGCCCGCCCTCGACATTGCGGCGGCCGAAGTAGAGCTCGCGCGTTCCTCCGCTGGCGATGTCCGCCGCCGAGCAGCCCAGCGCCGTCTGTTGCTGGCCGCTCAGGAAGGGGTTGTTGCAGTTGACCAGGAACCCGCCCGAATCGGTCACGCCGCTACCTTGGAAAAGGGCGCTCGGCGCGATATTGACGTTGGACTCGCTCTTCATGAAGCCGAAGTCCGAATAGAACTTGACGTGCTTGTTGACCTCGTACTCCGCGAAATACCCCGCCGTGTACCGCGTGTTGTCCTGAAGCAAATACATGTAGGGGTTGGAGTTGAAGATCGCCGGCGGCGTCGTGCCCGGCGTTCCATACTCGACGAACTGGTTGCCGAGCACCGCGGCCTCGGCGGTGTCGGGCGTCCCGTCGCCGTCGAGGTCCAGCAGGTCTCCGTTGGCGAAATAGAGGATGTTCGAGTTCGACGAGCCGGAGCAACGCAGCGCGCCCGCGGCGTTGACGGCGAACTGGCAGGCCGAGTAGTCGCGCGCGGCCTGGCGGACCGGCTTCTGCTTCGAATAGGTGAAGTAGGCGGTGACGTTGCCTTTGCCGTCCGGCGCGTTGGCGCCCATCATGAGGCTGTAGTCGGCGGATTTGCCGTCCCAGCGGGTGCCCGGAACGGCGTTGCCGGAAGCTTCCTCCAGCCCCTGCATCAGGTCGTTGCCCTGGCTGTGCTGGTAGACTCCGTACTGGGCGTCGAACTGAATTCCTTCGAAGTTGCGCTTCATGATGAAGTTCACGACCCCGCCGACGGCGTCTGAGCCGTAGACGGCCGAGGCGCCGCCGGTCAGCACGTCGATGCGATCTATCAGCTGCGACGGGATCTGGTTGATGTCCGGCGCGGGGTTCGGGTTGCCGGTGTTCGGATCGCCCAACCCCAGGCGACGGCCGTTCACCAGCACCAGGGTCCGCTGCGGGCCGAGACCGCGAAGGTTCACGGTCGCAACCCCGCCGGGTCCGCTCAGCGGGTCGGACGTCGGGCCCAGGTCAACCCCGGGCTGCTGCGTCACCTGCGGCAGCTGGTTCAGGATGTCGATGGTCTGGGGCCGCCCGCCCAGGAGCACTTCCCGACTGCCGACGGTCTGGATGGGGCTGATGCTGCTCAGGTTCGGCTGCGGAATGCGCGAACCGGTGACCACGAGTTCTTCGACCTGAACGGCGCCGGACGCCGGGGGCGCGTCTTGCGCGATGGCCTGGGTCGCCGTCACCCCCACGAGGGCGAACCCGCCGATCATCGAAGAGGCCAGAAGGCGCTCCCGAACATGTTTCGTCGTCACGATTGTCTGTCCTCCAGCGGGCCCGCGCCTGGTGCTCCCCCGGCCAGCCTGCTTCCAAATGTGCGAACCCAGGGTCACAGTGAACCCCGGTTACGTTTGTGTTACGGCCCTTGCGAAATGAGCGTCAACGCCCAACCGAACGGGCGGCCAATTCCGCCGGTCTGATGTCACATTCTAGACACAGCAGAGATACAGAGCTGGGCGCGGCGCCTTCGCCGTTACAGCCAGACCCGCCCTCGCAGAGGTCACGCTTCTGCGGCGGATTTCTTCACCTTATCAGTTACTTATGCGGCGCGTTCGCGGATCCCGGCGGACGCCTTGCGCCGCCTGCGCTCGCCCCCGTCGCGCGGCGCCGGCCGCCCATTCAGCCATGTATCGAATTAGGGCAGCGCGATGGTCAATTTGCGAACACCTGTCACTTGGTGACCGTCACCTTTGTTTCACTCCGGTGACTCCGGTCGCGGCCGCTGATAGGGGCCCGCACCGCGCGCGCGTCCGCCTTACCGGTCCTTCGGATCGATCGCGTCGCGCAGGCCGTCGCCGATGAAGTTGAAGCTGGCGAGCGTCACGATCATCGCCGCCGAGGGGAAGATCAGCAGCCAGGGCGCCAGCTCCATCTGCTGGGCGCCGTCGGCGATCAGCCCGCCCAGCGAGGCCATCGGCGGCTGCACGCCCAGGCCCAGGAAGCTCAGGAAGCTCTCCGCCAGGATCACCGCCGGAATGGTCAGGGTCACATAGACCACCACCGGCCCCAGCAGGTTCGGCACGATGTGGCGACGGATGATCGCCACGTTCGTCAGCCCCGCGGCGCGCGCGGCCTCGACGAACTCCTTCTGCTTCAGGGTCAGGGTCTGGCCCCGCACGATCCGGCTCATGGTCAGCCATTCGACCGCCCCGATGGCCACGAACATCAGCACCAGGTTGGACCCAAAGGTGACCATCAGCAGGATGACGAAGAAGATGAAGGGCAGCGAATAGAGCACGTCGACCAGGCGCATCATCGCCTCGTCCAGCCGCCCGCCGACGAAGCCGGCGGTCGCCCCCCAGGCGACGCCGATCACCAGGGAGACCGCCGTGGCCGTCAGGCCGATGGCCAGCGAGACGCGCAATCCCATCAGCAGTCGGGCCAGCAGGTCGCGGCCCAGCGCGTCGGTCCCCAGCAGATGGCCGCCGGTGAGCGGCGGCGCCCAGACGTCGGCCTTGCGCACCTCGTCGTAGCCGAAGCCGACGTACAGCGGCCCGAGCAGGGCGCCGAGCGCCAGCGCGGCCAGCACGACCAAGCCGCCCACCGCGGCCTTGTTGCGAAACAGCCGGCGCCGCGCGTCGTCCCACAGGCTGCGGCCGCGCGCCGCCCGCTCCAGCTTCGCCGCCGCCCCGGGCGTTCCAAGCGTGATCCGCCTCACGTCAGCCGCACCCGCGGATCGAGCGCCGCGTAGAGCAGGTCCGCCAGCAGGTTCAGGGCGAGGATCAGGGCCGCGTAGACGATCACCATCCCCATCACCACCGTGTAGTCCCGCTGCAGGGCGCTCATGACGAAGAACTTGCCCAGGCCCGGCAGGTTGAAGATCCGCTCCACCACCAGCGACCCCGTCAGCAGGCCCGCGCAGGCCGGCCCCAGATAGCTGATCAGCGGCAGGATCGCCGCGCGCAAGGCGTGGCGGGCGATCACCCGGTGCTCCGGCAGGCCCTTGGCCCGGGCCGTGCGGATGTAGTTGGCGCGCAGCACCTCGACCATGCCCGCCCGGGTCAGGCGCGAGATCACCGCCACCTGCGGCAGGGCCAGGACGATCACCGGCAGCACCAGGTTGCGCCAGGCGCCGTCGTTCCAGCCGCCGCTCGGCAGCCAGCCCAGCTTCGAGCCGAAGGCCAGCACCAGCAGCGGGGCGGTGACGAAGGTCGGAATGCAGACGCCCAGCACCGCGGCGCCCATGACCAGGTGATCAAGCCCGCCGTTCTGCCGCGCCGCCGCCAGCACGCCCAGGCTCACCCCCGTCACCGCGGCGAGCGCAATGGCCAGGCCCCCCAGCTTCAGGCTGACCGGCGCATTCTCCTGCAGGATCTGCAGGACGCTCTTGTCCCTGTACTTCAGGGACGGCCCCAGATCGCCCCGCGCGACGCCGGCCAGATAAGAGAGGTATTGCGCCCCCAGCGGCCGGTCCATGCCGTAGCGCGCCAGCACATTGCGTTCGATCTCCGGCGACAGCTTGCGGTCCGTGTCGAACGGCCCGCCGGGCGCCGCGCGCATCATGAAGAAGGCCAGGGTGATCACCAGCAGCAGCGTCGGGATCGCAACCAGCAGACGCCGGCCAATGAAGCGGAGCATGGGGACCGGGGGCCGAAACAGGGCTGGTCCGCGACCTTCCCTCCCGGTCGGATTGATGTCAAACGGGTCCCACACCACCTAGAGACCGACACCCAGAGAACGGCCACCCAGAGCCCCCGGCCACCTAGAGAGACGAGAGCCGCATGAGCCAGTTCCGCCGCGTCACCGACCAGGTTTCCGTCAGCCCGCAGATCACGCTCGCCGACGTCGACGAGGCCGCGCGCCAGGGCTTCAAGCTGATCGTCAACAACCGCCCCGACGGCGAGGAGCCCGGCCAGCCGCCGAGCAGCGCCTTCCAGGCCGCCGCCGCCGCCGCCGGCCTCGCCTACGTCCACATCCCGGTCAGCGGCGGCCCGACCCCCCAGCAGGTCGAGACCCAGCGCCAGGTGATCGCCGAGGCGGATGGCCCCGTGCTCGCCTTCTGCCGGTCCGGCACCCGCTCCATCGTCACCTGGTCGCTGGGCGAGGCGCAGTCCGGCGCCCACAGCCGCGACGAGCTCGTGCAGCTCGGCCGCGAGGCCGGCTACGACCTCTCCGGCGTCCTGCCGCGCTGAGCACCATGATCCCCCCCAAGATCCCGTACGTCCGCGATTTCGACTTCGCGTACGGCCGGGTCGACCAGGTTTCGCCGCTGGTTCGCCGGGTGATCGCCAACAATCCGAGCCCCTTCACCTACGTCGGCACCGGGACCTACATCATCGGCCGCGGCGAGGTCGCGGTGATCGATCCCGGCCCCGACCTGCCCGAGCACCTGGACGCCATCCTGGCCGCGACCGCGGGCGAGCGGATCGTCGCCATCCCCATCACCCACCATCACAGCGACCACTCGCCCCTGGCCGTCGCGCTGAAGGCCCGGACCGGCGCGACCGTCTACGGCTGCGCGCTGGCCGACCCGGCGCAGGTCGACACCGGCGAGGTGCGGATGGAAGCCGGCCACGACGCCGACTTCGCCCCCGACGTCAGTCTTTGCGAGGGCGGCAGGATCTCGGGCCCCGGCTGGACCCTGGAGGCGATCCCCACGCCCGGCCACACCTCCAATCACCTCTGCTATGCCCTGGCCGAGGAGAACGCCCTCTTCACCGGCGACCACGTCATGGGCTGGTCGACCACGGTGATCGCCCCGCCCGACGGCGACATGACCGACTACATGGCGAGCCTGGAGCAGGTCCGCGCCGGCGGCTTCTCCACCCTCTGGCCGACCCATGGCCCGCCGGTGCGCGAAGTCGCGCCCTTCCTCGATGCCTACATCGCCCATCGCCGTGAGCGCGCGGACCAGATCCTGCGCGCCCTCGAAGCCGGCCCTGCCCGCATCGCCGACCTCGTGCCCCGCCTCTACGCCGACGTCGATCCGCGGCTGCACCCCGCCGCGGCCCGCTCGATGCTGGCCGCCATGATCGACCTCGTCCGGCGCGGCCAGGTTCGCACCGAGGGCGCTCCGGGCGCCTTGAACGAATACCGGCTCGTCTGAACCTCAGCGCGCCTGCGAGACGCCGAAGGCGAAGGTCGTCACGAACTGACGCAGAGCGTCGTAGTTGGTCAGGTCGTAATTGCGCGAGGTCACCGTCGGCTGCCCGCGCTGCGCGGCGATGAACTTCAGGGCCAGTCGCTTGAAGAAGTCGTACTGGCTGTAGCGGATCGCCCCGGCGGCGTGGTGCACTAACGCCGGCGTCCACTCAGTCTCGTGCTGGAACTTGGCGAGACAGTCTTCGCATCCCTCCCAGTCGTGCGGATTGAACCCCGCCGCCGAGAGCGACACCGAGATGAAGACGGCAGGCTTGGCGTTCAGGACCTCGTGCTGGGCGCGCGCATAGGCGACCAGCGGCGCCTGGTAGCGGCCGATATGCAGCGAGGCGGCCAGGATCACCGCATCATATGGCCCAGGATCCGGTTCGGACGCATCCGGCCCCGCCGGCTCCACCGCCGTGGGATAGCCGGCCTCGCCCAGGGCGCGCGCCGCATAGTGGCAGAGGTCCCGGGTATGCCCCTCGGTCGAGCCATAGACGATCAGGACCCGCATCTTACCGCCCCCAGCTGCGACGCCCGGTCTTTGACGTCCGCAGCGCTAACGCCCCCGGACGGCCGAAGGTCCCGCCAAGGCCGAACTGGAACGCATCCTGCAGAGCTCGTCTCATCCGTCCCAGAGTGTCTCCAGTCGGGACGGCCCATGAGAAGGCGGCGGAACGAGCCCAAAGTGCCCTGCCTTCCGCCGGCGCCAGTCACGCGTCGGCCCGCCCCGGCCTCCCCCACGGAGGCCGGGGCTTCATTTTGGCCGCCAGGTCGCCGAAGATGTGCTCCATGAGCCGCGCTCGATCCCAGGCCGCGCGCACCATCAGGGCGCCCCGCGACCGCGTCTATCAGGCCTTCCTGACGGCCGAGGACCTCGCCGTCTGGCTGCCGCCCGGCGAGATGACCGCCCGCTTCCACGCCTTCGATCCAAGTCCGGGCGGCGGGTTCGAGATGTCGCTCTTCTATCCAGCCGACGCCGACGCCGGCCGGGGCAAGACCGCGGCCGACGAGGATCGCGTCCGGGTCCGCTACCTCGAGCTGTCGCCGCCGGAACGCATCGTCAAGGCGGCCGACTTCGTCTCTGACGACGCCGCCTTCGCCGGCGAAATGCGCATGACCGTGACCTTCGAGACGCGGGGCGCCGACACGGAGGTGGCCATGCTGTTCGAGGACCTGCCCCCGGGCGTGAAGCCCGAGGACAATGACGAAGGCGCGCGCCTCAGCCTCGAGAAGCTCGCCCGCCACCTCGAAAGTCCGGAACCTTAGACCGCGAAGCTGTAGCCGCCGTTCACCGGATAGGTCTGGCCGGTGATGAAGCCCGCCGCGTCCGAACAGAGGAAGAGCGCCGCCCCGGCGACGTCGTCCGGGCGTCCGAAGCGGCGGATGACGTAGCGCGACACCTGCCGCTTGGCCCCGTCGCTCTCCAGGAAGGCCTGCTCCTTCGCCTTGTCCTCCATCGGCGGCAGGATGGCCGAGAGCGCGATGGCGTTGGAGGTGATGCCGTAGCGGCCGGCCTCCTTGGCGATGGCGCGCACGAAACCGCCGGCGGCCGCCTTGGCCGCGGAATAGGCCGCAAGCCTCGCCTCGCCGACGCGCCCGGCGTCGGAGACGATGGTGACGATCCGGCCCCCGCCCGCCTGGATCATCCCGGGGATCGTCGCATGGCAGCAGTTCATCACGCCGAAGGTGTTGGTGCGGAAATAGCGATCCCACTCGCTCGGATCGGTCTCCCAGAACTCCGGCGACAGGCCGATCTGAGCATTCGGCCCGGCGTTGCCGGCGTTGTTCACCAGCAGGGTGACCGGCCCCAGCTTTTCGGTCGCCGTCGCCACGCCGGCGCGCACGGCGGCGAGATCGCCGACGTCGAACACGACCGGGATCGCCGGAACGCCCATCGCCTCGATCTCGGCGGCCACGGCTGCGGCGCGCTCCGGCACGAAGTCGTTCACCGCGACGCCGCCGGCGTTGTGGCGCGCCAGCATCAAGGCGATCTCACGGCCGACGCTCTGGCCGGCCCCGGTCACCAGGGCCACCTGGCCGCCCAGGTCCAGCGGATCTTCCCCAATCATGTCGTCCACCCTTGTTGAATTGATCTTCTGTCCCCGGCCTGGCGCCGCGTGGCGGCAGGTCAGATTGGCCCCGAGGCTCTTAGTTACCAGCTGGCAACTTAGTCCCCGCGATAGCGGCTGTCTCCACCGTCGCCGGCCCTTGCCCGCACTTTCCGCCACGGCGATCCGCACGGGCGCGGAGAGAGGCGTCCGGTCGCAGGACGGATGGAGCTTGGCCGTGCGAGCTCGGCCTCGGGGGGCGTCATCTGCTGCGAGTCATCATCACCGCATGCGTGCGCACGCTCTTGCCTGGCTAGGTCTCCTGGCCGTCCCCGTCCTTCTCGCCACGCCGACGCCGCTCCGCGCGGCCGGATTCGAAGACGCCGTCCTCGACGAGATCAACCAGGTTCGCGCCAACCCCCGGGCCTACGCCCGCGAGCTGCGCCGCCAGTGGGCGGGCGACGGCGGTTATTCCGATGACGGCTATGGCATGAGCCGGGACGATCCGGACGCGGTGGAGGACGCCATCGACTTCCTCATGCGCCAGCCGCCGCTCCCGCCGCTCGCTCGCGATTCACGCCTCGCGGCGGCGGCGCGCACCCATGTGACGCGGCAAGGGCCGCGCGGCGAGGTCGGCCACGGCGCGCCGGGGGCGCTGGGCCGCCGCCTGCAGGCGCAAGGGCTCTGGGCCGGGATCCAGGCCGAGAGCATCTCCTACGGCCAGCGCACGCCCCGCGACGTGGTGCGCCAGCTGGTGGTGGACAGCGGCGTGCCGAGCCGCGCCCACCGCAAGGATCTGTTCGCCGCCGCCTACCAGGCCGGCGGCGTCGCCTGCGGCCCCCACGCGGAATACGGCGCCATGTGCGTCATCGATTTCGCCGGCGCGATCGTCCAGCGATAAGGGGGCGGCGATGAGGGGTCAGCGAACGCCGGCGATCTCGACCTCGGCGCCGTTCACCTCGACGGCGTCGCCGACCGCTTTGCCGAGCAGGGCGCGCGCCAGCGGCGAGACATAGGAGACGCTGCCCCGGGCCGGATCGGCCTCGTCCTCGCCGACGATGCGGAAGGTCTGGCGCCGGCCGTCGTCGCGCTCGATCTCGACGGTGCGGCCGAACTGCACCGTCTCGGCGACACCCTCGGGCTCCATCAGCTGGGCGCTGCCCCGGCGCGCCGACCAGTAGCGCAGCTCGCGCGTGGCGCGGGCCATGGCGGTGCGGTCGGCGCTGATGCCGCCCTCGCTCTGGGCCTGCGCATAAGCCGCGCGCGCCGCCGCCAGCTCGGCCTCGATCGCGGCGAGGCCGGAGGCGGTGACCAGGTTCGGATGCGGCGAGATCGGACGGTCCGGAAGGTCCGCGGCGCGGGCCTCGTAGTCTTCCTCACGGGTGAATGCGACTGCCATCCAGGAGATCTAGGGCTGCCGGGCCCCATCCGGAAGGGCCCAGTCTGGAAGGATGGGGCGCTCCGCGTCCAGCACTCGCCAGCTCATCAGCCCCGGATCGCGCGCCAGCTGGTCGCGCAGCACGCGCACGTCGGCGTCCGAGGCGTCGCCGGTCCGGCCCGCCACCCGCGCCTCCAGCACAGCCGCCGGCGCCTCCAACCAGAGGCCGTGGAACGGCGCGCCCACCGCCGTCGCCACCGCCTGCGCCCGCGCGCGCATCTCCGGCCGCAGGAAGGTCGCGTCCAGCACCACCGCCCGCCCGGACTTGAGCAGCGTCTCGGCGAGGCCGAAGAATTCGTCGAACACCGCCGCGTCGGCCTCGGGCGTGTAGGCCGCGGGCCCGGCCCTCTCGGTGGGCGTCAGCCCCGCCTGCCGCTTGCGGATCTCGTCGCTGCGCAGGATCACCGCCCCCGGAGCCGCGCCGAGCCCCGGCGCCAGCTCGCGCGCCACCGTCGACTTGCCGGACCCCGAGCGGCCGCCCACCGCCGCCAGCACCGGCGGATCCGGCGAAAGATGCTGCATCGCCGCCGCCAGATACCGCCGTCCGAGCGGCGCATTCCCGCTGTGGGCGCTGACATGGGCCCGCACCGCCGCGCGCACCGACAGCATCAGCGGCAGCGCCGCCAGCCCCTCCCAGAGGGTCGCCGGAAAGCGGCGCGCCGCCTCATCGAGATAGCCGGACAGAACCCGCACCGCCGCCGCCCTGCGATCGCGGAAGTCGAGGTCCATCAGCAGGAAGGCCAGATCGTAGAAGACGTCGATGTCGCTGAGCGCGTCGTTGAACTCGATGCAATCGAACAGCACCGGCCGGCCCTGCTCCACCAGGATGTTCCCCAGGTGGAGATCCCCGTGGCAGCGACGCGAGAAGCCCGCTTCGGCGCGCGCCTCGAGCAGCGGACGCCGCCGCGCGTATTCCGCCGCCGTCGCGGCCACCAGCTCGGCCACCGCCGCCTCGCCCAGCTGCGGCGCCAGATCGGCCAGGACGTGGGCGTTGGACGGCAGGGTGTAGGCGATCCCCGAGGCTGTCCTCACCGGCGCCTCGGCGTGGTAGCGGGCGATGGTCCGGCCGAGCGCCTCGGCCATCTCTCCGTCCATGGCCTCCGGGTTGGTGGAGAGCACCGCTTCGTCAGGAAAGCGCCGCATCTCCAGCACCTGGTCCAGCACCTCGCCGGGGCCGTCGAACTCCAGCCCGCCGTCGGCCCGCCGGGTGATGCGCCGCACCGCGCGATAGATGTCCGGCGCGGCCGGCCGGTTGAAGGCCAGCTCTCGCTCCAGGGCCCAGAACCGGCGCGCCTCGGTGCTCAGGTCCACATAGTCGTACCGGACCGCCTTCTTCTGCTTGAAGACCGCCGTGGGCGTCAGGAAGACCCGGGCGAGCGCGGTCTCGATCACCCGCTCGGCCTGCCCCTCCAGCCAGGCGCCCGCCTCGGCTTGCCGACCGCTGCTCAAGGGAACAGCCGGCGCGTGGTCCAGCCCGCCTCGACGCGCTCGAACACCAGCCGCTCATGCAGCCGGAAGGGCCGGTCGCGCCAGAACTCGATCACCTCCGGCGCGACCCGAAAGCCCGACCAGTGCGGCGGTCGCGGCACCTTGCCGAGGCCGAAGCGCAGGCCGTGCTCGGCGATCTTCTTCTCCAGCGCCAGCCGGTCCGGCAGCGGCCGCGACTGCGCAGAGGCCCAGGCGCCCAGCTGCGCCGGCCGGGCCCGCGTCGCCCAGTAGGCGTCGGCCTCCGCATCGCTGACCATCGAGACTGACCCGCGCACCCGCACCTGCCGGCGCAGCGACTTCCAGTGGAACAGCAGGGCGGCCTTGGGGTTGGCCGCCAGCTGCCGGCCCTTGGCGCTTTCCAGGTTGGTGTAGAAGACGAAGCCGCGCGCGTCGGCGTCCTTCAGGAGCACCATGCGCACGTCCGGCAGGCCGTCCTCGTCGACCGTCGCCACGGCCGCGGCGTTGGGGTCGTTCGCTTCCTTCTGGCCGGCCTCCATCAGCCACGCGCCGAAGAGAGCGATCGGATCGTCCGCCGTCAGCAGCGGCGGCGGCTCGGCGCGCTCGATCTGGCGGACGTAGTCGTCCTCGCTCGGCGACGGCGGGATCAGGCTCTTGTCGGTCATCGGCGGGATATAGCGCAGTCCGGCCGCCGGCGCCGCCCCGTGCGCCCCCTGCGGAATGATCACTTGCTCTCGCCAGGGCTCTGCCGCAATCAGCGCCGATGACACGACCCCAAGAGGCAGCGCTTTGAGCTCAGTGGCGGACTGGCCCCTCCTGATCGGTCGTTTCGGCCTCCTGACCCTCGCGGTGGCCCTGTTCGGCGGCGCCTGCTTCCCGCTCTACGCCCCTTGGACGCGGCGCGGCCATGAACCCACCAGCCTGCGCGTCACCGCGCCGGCCACCGCCGCCGTCGCCGGCGTCGTCTGGCTCCTCTCGCTGTGGGCCCAGACGCCGGCCCGCCCGAGCCTTGTCCAGTTCTGCCTCACCACAGTCCCGGGCGGGGCGCTGTCAGCGGCCGTCGGGCTCTGCCTCGTGCTCGTCGGCATGGCCTTCGCACCGCCGCGCTCGCCGCGGGTCCGGGCCTATGTGACGGGCGCGCTACTGGCGAGCCTGGCCCTTGTCGGCCACGCCGCGACGATCGGCGGAGTCGCCGGCGCCGTGCGGGTCGCCGTAATGGCGTTGCACCTGCTGTTCGCCGGCGCCTGGCTGGGCGGGCTGCTCCCCCTGATCATCGCCCTGCGCACGCCCGGCGCGGAGACCGAGCGCCTGCTGCGGGCCTTCGGCAAGATGGCGATCGGCGCGGTTGCGGCGCTCGCGACCACCGGCCTGGTCATCGCCGCCGTCGTCGTCAGCCTCGCCGGCGGTCCGCCCGGACCGACCTACCTCATGACCTTCGGCGTGAAGCTCGCCCTGGTGCTCTGCCTGGGCGTCGTGGCGGGCGTCAATCGCTGGGCCGTGACGCCGCTCTCCGCCCGCAATCCCGCCGCGGCGTCGCGCGCGCTCTGGTGGACCCTGGGGCTGGAGCAACTGCTGGCGCTCGCCCTGCTGATCACCGTCGCTCAGCTCGGCCTGCTCGATCCGGCGGCGTTCTAGGCGCGCCGCCCCACCCATGCGCCGAATTGTTCCGCGGCGCCGGTTCCGCTAGAAGCCGAAGCCATGTCGCACAACACCTTCGGCCACCTGTTCCGCGTGACCACCTGGGGCGAGAGCCATGGGCCGGCGCTCGGCTGCGTGGTCGACGGCTGCCCGTCCGGCATTGAGCTGACCGAGGCCGACATCCAGCCCTGGCTCGACCGGCGCCGGCCCGGCCAGGGCAAGTTCGTCACCCAGCGCCAGGAACCGGACGCAGTGCGCATCCTCTCCGGCGTGTTCGGCGACGAGCGCACGCCCGGCCAGGTGACCACCGGCACGCCGATCTCGCTGATGATCGAGAACCTCGACCAGCGCAGCCGCGACTATTCCGAGATCGCCCAGGCCTTCCGCCCCGGCCACGCCGACTACGCCTATTTCGCCAAGTACGGGGTGCGCGACTACCGCGGCGGCGGACGCCAGTCGGCCCGCGAGACCGCCGCCCGGGTCGCCGCCGGCGCCATCGCTCGCAAGATCATCCCGCACGTCGAGATCCGCGGCGCGGTGGTGCAGATCGGCCCCCACGCCGTCGATCCCGCCCGCATGGACTGGACGCAGACGCTCGAGAACCCATTCTGGTGTCCGGACGCGGCCATGGTCCCGGTCTGGGAAGAGCACCTGGAGAAGATCCGCAAGGCCGGCTCCTCCACCGGCGCCGTCGTCGCTGTCGAGGCGCTCGGCGTCCCGGCCGGCTGGGGCGCGCCGATCTACGGCAAGCTCGACGCCGAGCTCGCCGCCGCCTTCATGTCGATCAACGCCTCCAAGGGCGTGGAATTCGGCGCCGGCTTCGCCTCGGCCGCCTTCTCCGGCGAGGAGAACGCCGACGAGATGCGCGCCGGCCAGGACGGGCCGGAGTTCCTGGCCAACAACGCCGGCGGGGTCATGGGCGGTATCGCCACCGGCCAGCCGGTCACCGCCCGGATCGCCTTCAAGCCGACCTCCTCCATCCTCACCCCGCGCCAGACGCTGAACGAGGCCGGTGAGGAGATCGAGCTGCGCACCAAGGGACGCCATGACCCCTGCGTCGGCATCCGCGCCGTGCCGGTGGTGGAGGCGATGATGGCCTGCGTCCTGGCCGACGCCTTCCTGCGCCACCGCGCCCAGACGGGCGGCGGCGCCTTCCACCCGGGCGAGCGTGAGCGGCGCTAGGCCAGGTTGAGCTGATAAGGGGCCATTCGGCGGATACGGCCCAAAAACGGGTCGCATCTATGAAATGCCCCAGAAATGGGTCATAAGGCTTCGCGCACGGCGCTGGCGCCGCGGGATCCACAGATGACGCCCACCCGACATCGCGACTACACCCATGCCGTCGTGATGGGCGACCTCATCCGCAGCGAAGCCGCGCCCTCTGTCGAGCGCCTCCACAGCCTGTTCAATCGCGTGATCGACGAGATGAACGCGGCGAAGGTCGCCGAGATCGCCTCGCCCTTGACCATCACGTTGGGGGACGAGTTCCAGGGCCTCTGCCGCTCGCTCGCCGGCGGGCTCGAGATCATCAAGGCCCTGAGGCTGACCCTGCTGGCCGAGAAGGTCGAGTGCCGCTTCGCCCTGGGCGTCATCCGCCTCGAGACCCCGCTCCGCCAGGACCGCGCCTGGAACATGATGGGCGCGGGCCTCGCCGCGACTCGCGAGAAGCTGGCCGACAAGCGGGGGCCGAACGCCTACCGGTTCCATCTGCCCGAGGAGCCTGTCCTTCAGGCGTTGCTGGAAGCGATCGGCTACTCCGTCACCCTGGTCGAGCTCGACTGGACCGAACGTCAGCGCGAGATCGCCATCGCCTCGCTGTCCGGCGAAAGCTCCGCCCCGCAGCTTGCCGACCGGCTTGGGCTTGGCGTGCGGACGCTCTACAAAATCCGCAGCTCTGCAAGGTTGGACTTCTATCAGAGTCAGTGGCGTTCGCTCGGGGCCGCCGTTCAGGCTCTGGACCTCTCTTACGGGCTCTCGGATGACTGACCTGCTGCACGGCGCGGCCTACACCCTGGTCGCCTTGCTCCTGTTGATCTGGGGCGGAAATCTTCTCTGCAAGCTGCTCTTGAAGTCCTGCGGCCTCACCGCCGCCATGACCCGGCGTCGGCTGGCGGCCGAGGCCCAGGCCGCGGCGCGCGGTCAAACCCCGCCGCCCCCTGCGTTCGACCCCAAGGTGGGCGGGGTGATCGGGGCGTTCGAACGCCTGATCCTGGCGGCCGGCATGCTCAGCGGATCGTGGGAGGTCTTCGCCGCCGTCGTTGCGCTCAAGACGGTCGCTCGCTTCAAGGAGCTGGATGAACGCCTCGACGCGGAATACTTCCTGGTCGGCTCACTGTTCAGCATTCTCTGGACGATCGCGGTGACCACCGCCTGGATCGCCTACGACAAGACGTGCGGCCTGGACCTCAGCGCCCACATCTCGGCCTTCGTGACGTCCTTCAAGCCGAACTGACCCAAAACAGGCGACGCCGCCATCCCGCCAACAAGACGGCGAGCGTCGCGGACGCCGACTTTCGCCAGATCAGATCGCCGGCTGGGCCTGCGACCGCATCGCCTGGGCAGCCTCGCGGATCGCATCGGTGGAGATGCGGGCGATCACCTCGCCGCTCTCGATCACCTGCTGCAGACTGTCCCGCATCAGCTTGCTGTGCACCGCCGCCAACTCCTGCAGCGAGCTGCAGGCGCCCAGCTGGCCGAAGGCTTCCAGGTTGGTCTGCACCGCCTTCTGGGTCAGGTCGAACCAGACGCGCGAGGCGTCATGGGCGCCCTTGGCCAGCGCGCTGGACGCCTGGGACATGGCCTGCACGTTCTTCGCCGACTGCTCGGCGAGGTCCGGGTTCGACGCGGTCGCGCCGAAGGCCCGGAGCCAGTTCTGCGTCAGGCCTTCCAGGCTCCGAACGCCCGTCTCCAGGCTCGAGCTCACCGCCTGCTGGGCGGTCTCGATCTGGCTATTGAGGATCTCGCTGTTGGCCTTGGTCGCGGCGCGGCTCGCCTCCGCCCTCTTGTCGGCCGCCGCTTCGGCGGCCCGGGCGGCCTGCAAAGCAGCTGCGCCGCCGCCGTTCTTGGGTGCGGACGCACCCTTGGAAGCTTGAACATCTGCCATGGGGAAAATCCTCGCTGGAGGGGCCCGCGTGCGGCGGGCCAGGTTGCCCGGCCTTGAACGCGACGGCACGGTGATGCTGCAATGCAGCAACATCGTGTCAACCGCCGGCGGGGCCGCCCTGTTCCCCCAGAACTCGCGCTAAATTTTG
The DNA here is from genome assembly GCF_964252855.1 of Phenylobacterium sp. LjRoot225. Lineage (NCBI taxonomy): Bacteria > Pseudomonadati > Pseudomonadota > Alphaproteobacteria > Caulobacterales > Caulobacteraceae > Phenylobacterium > Phenylobacterium sp. LjRoot225. Next base: position 707,289 of record NZ_CAXUPL020000002.1, read on the forward strand.
CCCCGCCAGCCGAGGTTTCAGCTGAGCAGGTAGGTGCAGCTCTCGCCGATGGTCGGCCGCGACAGCTTCACCCGGCAGAGCCCCGGGAACTGCGGCTTCAGGCGCTCGGCGAAGTAGACGCAGATGTTCTCCAGAGTCGGGCTCTCCAGCCCTGGCTTGTCGTTGAGCAGACCGTGATCCAGCTCGGCGGCGACGGCCTTGAGGGCGAGGTCCAGCTCGCCCAGGTCCGCCACCCAGCCGACCGGCGGCACAGGCTCGCCGCGCACGGTCGCTTCGACGCGAAACGAATGGCCGTGCAGGCGCGTGTAGGGGCTGCCGACCGGGCCGTTCGGCAGATTGTGCGCCGCATCGAAGCCGGCGGCTTTGGTGATCTCGAAAATGGCTGGGCTCATCAGGGTCTTAGGCGGCCGTGGCTTCGAAAATGCCTCAGGCGATGCCGAGATATTTGTGGGTTTGCACGCTTAAACGCCAGCGAGGGTGGGCGAGGCAATAGGCGATCGCCGCCGCGGTGTTGGCGAGCCGTTCCGGTCCGTCCATCGGCTGCAGCAGGAAACGCTCGAAATCCAGGCCTTCGAACCGGGCCGGATCGACGCCCTCTTGCGGATAGACCAGCTTCAGCTCCTGGCCGCGGGTCTGGGCGAGCGGGGCGTCGGCCTTGGGGCTGACGCAGATCCAGTCCAGCCCCTTCGGCGCTTCCAGCGTGCCATTGGTCTCCACCGCGATCTCGAAGCCGCGGGCGTGCAGCGCCATGATCAGCGCCGTATCGACCTGAAGCAGAGGCTCGCCGCCGGTCAGCACCACCAGCCGCTCGTCCGCCCCGCCCGTCCAGGCGCGCTCGACCGCAGCGCTCAAGTCGTCGGCGGCGGCGAACCGCCCGCCGCCCGGCCCGTCCATTCCCACGAAGTCGGTGTCGCAGAAGCTGCAGACTGCGTCGGCCCGATCCGCCTCGCGTCCGGACCACAGGTTGCAGCCGGCGAAGCGGCAGAACACCGCCGGCCGCCCAGCCTGGCCGCCCTCTCCCTGCAGGGTCAGGAAGATCTCCTTGACCGCGTAGCTCACGCCACGGCCTCCTCCGCCATCAGCGCCGGCCGGCCGCTTTCGACCCAGCCCTCCCAGCCGCGGGCGCGCAGCTCGCAGGCCGGGCAGGCCCCGCAGCCGTGGCCCCAGGGGTGCAAGGTCCCGCGCTCGCCGCGGTAGCAGGTGTGGCTCTCGCGCACGATCAGCTCGACCAGCGGCTCTCCGCCCAACCCCTTGGCCAGCGCCCAGGTCTCGGCCTTGGTGAACCGCATCAGCGGCGTTTCGATCGCAAAGTCCTGGGCCATGCCCAGGTTCAGCGCCTGCTGCATGGCGTCCAGGGTGTCGCGGCGGCAGTCCGGATAGCCGGAAAAGTCGGTCTCGCACATCCCGCCGACCAGTCGCTTCAGGCCGCGCCGGTCGGCCAGCGCCGCCGCATAGACGAAGAAGGCCAGGTTGCGACCCGGCACGAAGGTCGAGGGCAGGCCCTTCTCGGTGAGCTCGATGGCCCGGTCGGCGGTCAGCGCGCTTTCGGCCACGGCGCCGAAGCCGCGCATCTCCAGCACGTGGTCCTCGCCAAGTCGCGCGGCCCAGTCCGAAAACCGCTCGACGATCGCCTGGCGCACGGCGTCGCGCGCCTGCAGCTCCACCGAATGGCGCTGGCCATAGTCGAAGCCGACGGTCTCGACCCGGTCATAGCGATCCAGCGCCCAGGCCAGGCAGACGGCGGAGTCCTGTCCGCCGGAAAACAGCACAAGCGCGGCCGAAGTCCCGTTCATCGCCCCCATATGCGCGTTGGGGCGGCCCGGGGGAAGACTCGCGGCGGAGGCCAGGCGCGAAAGCTCGCAAGACAATCAGGCCCGGAGCGACAATTTGGGAACCCGCGGCCGCCGATGTCAGTTGTGCAGCCGTGAACCCAGAAGATCTCAGAAAAGAAGCCGCTTCGGCTGAGTTCATGGCCAAGGTCGTGAGCTATCTGCCGGACAGGCAATGGCTCACCGCCAAGGCCGCGGAGCTGCGCCGACTCGCCGAACGGATCGAGGCGCGCTCGTGGGACCCGCAGACGCCGCCCGACGCGCCACCCTCGCCGCCCTCGCCGCGCCAGCAATAGGCCCGCGGGCGTCCCCCTCGCGTCGGTCGGTCTCGTAAACCTTCCGCACACCGAGTTGCTGTAGCCACAGCTATGATGGAAGCGGCTTGTCCCTCACCCGAGGTCGAGGCCTTCGCACGCGAACTTTGCGCGTCCGAGGGCTGGGATCCCGACGAACGCATCGATTGCGAGGCGGGCGAGATCGCGTCCGCAGTGCAATGCGCCGCCACCGGCCGCTGGAGCTGCGCGCGTTGGCAGGTCTACGCACCCGCCGCAGAACGCATGGCCGCCTCGCGCGCCGACGACTGGGACACTTTCTGAGGGACCGCGTCTGGCGCACAGCCCCCGCTAGGCTGCGGGAAAAATTAAGCAACTCCGCTTTAGATTGTTCCCGCATCAGGGGGAAACGATGACTGAGGCCACCTCCTACGGCCTGACGGACGTGGCGCGACGCTTCGTCGCGTGCGCCCCGATCTACATGACGCTGATGGACCTCGAAGGCCGCGTCATCGAGATGAGCCAGGTCTTCGTGAAGGCCTTCGTCGACAGCACCGGCGTGTCGCAGGCCGACGTCCTCGGCAAGCACGCCGCCGAATCGGTGCCCGATGTCGGCCCGGTCGTGAGCGAGATCTACGCGCGCCTCGCGCGCGGCGAGCCCACGGTCGAGATCGAGCAGGACCTGCCGCTCCCCGACGGCCGCTGCCTCAGGCTGCGCTGCCAGGCCAGTTATTGGCGCGACGAGGCCGGCCAGCCGAGCGCCATTCTCATGGTTCACCAGGACATCGGCGCCGAGATCGAAGCGCGGCTGGCGCGCGAAGAATCCGCGGCGCAGCTGCGTGCGGTGGTGGACAACCTGCCCGCCCAGATCGCGCTGGTCGATCTGGAGTCCGGACGCGTCGAGCTGCTCAACAACAGCGCCGTGAAGGTCATGGGCGAGTCGGTCGGCCGCACCTGTCAGGAGATCTTGGAGCCCGCGCAACTGGAGCACTTGGAGCGCTATGTCGCTGAGACCGAGATGGCCGGCGGCGTGCTTGAAGCCGAGCATGTCCTCGTTTCGGGACCGCTCAAAGGCCGGACCGCGCGCCTGAAGCACATCGTCTTCCGCGACGCCCGCGGGCGTCGCCAGCTGCTCTGGATCGCCGAGGACATCACCGAGCTGCGCCAGTCGGCGGAGGCGCTGCAACGTGCGGCCGCCGAGGCCGCGGCGGCGAACCGCGCCAAATCGGAATTCCTGGCCAATATGAGCCACGAGATCCGCACGCCGCTGAACGGGGTCATGGGCGTCGCAGGCGCCCTGGCCAAGACGACGCTCAACCCGGCCCAGCGCGAGATGGTCTCGCTGATCGAGACCTCCGCCAAAACCCTGGAGACCCTGCTCAGCGACATCCTCGACCTGGCGCGCATCGAGGCCGGCAAGATGGAGCTCAGGCCGGAGCCCTTCGACCTGGCGACCTCGGTCAACGCCTGCACCGCCCTGTTCGACGCCGCCGCCCAGGCCAAGGGCCTCGACATGGAGGTGGCGATCGCGCCGGCTGCCCTGGGGGCCTACGTCGGCGACGCCGCCCGCATCCGGCAGATCCTCTCCAACCTGCTGGGCAACGCGGTGAAGTTCACCCAGACCGGGCGGGTGCGCCTGACCGTCCAGGCGCGCCGCGGCGAGACCAGCTCAGAGCTGCGCTTCGAGATCAGCGACACCGGCATCGGCTTCGACGAAGACACCAAGGCCAGGCTGTTCTCCCGCTTCGAACAGGCCGACGGCTCCATCACCCGCAGGTTCGGCGGCTCGGGCCTTGGCCTGGCCATTTGCCGCTCGCTCGCCGAAGCCATGGGCGGACGGCTCGAAGCCGACGCCAAGCCGGGCCAGGGCGCGGTCTTCATCCTGACCGTCGAGCTGCCGCGCTGCGTCGGCGCCTTCGACCTCTGGTGCGAGGAGGCCGAGGACGAGCACCCCCACGACCCGATGGTCGGCATGCGCGTGCTGCTGGCCGAAGACCATCCGACCAACCGCCGGGTCGTCGAGCTGATCCTGGGCGCCGCCGGCGTCGACCTGACCTGTGTCGAGAACGGCGCCGACGCCGTCGAGGCCTTCCGCACCGGTGTCTTCGACCTGATCCTGATGGACATGCAGATGCCGGTGATGGACGGGCTCACCGCCATCACCAGGATCCGCGAGCTCGAACGCGAGGCGGGCGCGCCGGCGACGCCCACCTATGTGCTGACGGCCAACGCCATGCCCGAGCATGTCAGCGCCTCGCTCCAGGCCGGCGCCGACGGCCACTTGTCGAAGCCGATCCTGGCCGACGCCCTGCTGGAACGCGTCGCGGAGGTGGCCGGAGCGCGACCTCTCGCCGCGACCCCCACCCCGCAGGCGACCTTCGGCTCCCGCTGCGGCTAAACCCAGGGTAAGCCCTTCGTGCGAACGGGGGTTCCATGGGTGTGAGTCGGAAATTGCAGCGCTCGCTGATGGCGGGCGCGTCGGCCGCCCTTGTCGGGATGGTGCTTGGGCCGACCGCCCAAGCCCGTGAGATCAAGGCGACAGACGCGAGCGCGATCGAGGAGCTGGTGGTCACCGCCGAGCGCCGCGAAGCGACGCTGCAGCAGGTTCCGCTCGCCGTCTCCGCCTTCTCGGGCGAGGCGCTGCGCGCCGGGCGCCTCGACGGTCCGCGCGACCTCCTGCAGGCGGTTCCGAACGTCAACTATTCGCGCTCCAACTTCGGCGGCTACAACCTGTCGATCCGCGGGATCGGTTCGAAGTTCATCGGCCTGTCGGGCGAATACGGCGTCAGCATCCACGAGAACGCCACGCCCTTCACCTTCAGCCGGCTGGCGGACGCCGAGTTCTTCGACGTCGAACGGGTCGAGCTGCTGCGCGGCCCGCAAGGCGCCCTCTACGGCCGCAACGCCACCGGCGGGGCTCTCAACGTCATCACCGCCCGCCCCGCCGACACCTTCGGCGGGCAGGCGAGCGCGGAATACGGGAACTACAACTCCGTCCGCCTCCAGGGCGCCTTGAACATTCCGCTCAACGAGATGATGGCGGTGCGCTTCGCCGGCTTCGTGCTCAAGCGCGACGGCTTCACCACCAACACCGCGACCGGCCGCCACGTCGACGACCGCGACATCGGCGCGTCGCGGCTGAGCTTCCGGCTGCATCCGAACGAGACGCTCGACCTCAATGTGATGTGGGAGCGGTTCGACGAGAAAGACAGCCGCTCGCGCGTCGGCAAGCCGCTGTGCATCAAGGATCCCGGCCCCAGCGCGCTCGGCGCCGTGCCCGTGCTCGGCGCCAACCGCGGCTTCCTGAGCCAGGGCTGCCTGCCCGGATCACGCCGCCAGGACGCCGCCTACGGCACGGTCAACTCGGCCGCGACGCTGGGGGGCCTGTACCTGCCGCTGACCGGCCTCGCGCAGGGCGACCTGTTCGCCGGCCAGATGCAGGACGCCCACCTGCGTCGCATCGAGTCCGCCCTCGACCCGGTCTATGCAGTGCACACCAACTTCTACCAGATCGACGCCAAGCTGCGGGTGAGCCCCAAGCTCACCTTGGAGTCGCTCACCGGGTTCAGCTACGACCGCAGCTCGTCCTACCAGGACTATCTGCGGGTCGTGCCGGACATCGCCTATTCGGCCAGCGCCCTGTTCCCCGGCGGGTTCGTCAACGACCCCCAGGTCGGCAGGAGCAACACCCTTCGCTCGTTCGACTACTACCCGACCCAGTCCAAGGAGTTCACCCAGGAGGTGCGGCTCTCTTCGGTGACCGGCGGCGCCTGGGATTTCAACGCCGGCGCCCTGCACCGCGAGTACTCGGTCCTCAGCCACTATTACGTCTTCTCGAACGGGCTGACGGCCTTCTCCCAGCTGCGCGACATCCTCGCCGGCTTCCCGAACACCTATCCCATCTACATCGACCCGGGCTTCCCGGCCGACGGCAGCGGCCACAACTACTACGACAACCAGTCGGTGAACCGGGCGCGCTCGAACTCCATCTTCGGCGAGATCTATTGGCGGCCCGCCTCCGGCCTCAAGCTGACGCTCGGCCTGCGCACCACCCGCGACCACAAGGAGAGCGAGCCCAGCGCCGTCACCCTCCTGGCCCCGCCCACCCTGGTGGCGACGCCGCCGGCGTCCGGCCAGCGGCCCAACCCGGCGTTCAACGGCGGGATCGGCCATCCCCCGGCGCCGCGGCTGGTCCGCAACGACCAATCGACCACCGGCCGGCTCAACCTCGACTGGACGCCGAAGCTGAGCTTCACCGACCGGACCATGGTCTATGCAAGCTATTCGCGCGGCTACAAGGCGGGGGGCTTCAACACGCCTTGCGACCTGCAGAGCCCCGGTTGCGGCTCGGTGCCGACGACCTTCGCCCCGGAGTTCGTCGACGCCTATGAGATCGGGACGAAGAACGTCCTCGCCGGCGGCCGCCTGCTCCTGAACCTGACGGCCTTCCACTACGACTACCGCGGCTACCAGGTCTCCTCGACCATCAACAAATCCTCGGTGAACCAGAACATCGACGCCCGGATCGACGGTCTTGAGTTGGAAAGCGTCTGGGAGCCCGTGCAGCGCCTGCGCTTCAACCTCAGCGCGGGCTGGCTGAAGACCCGCATCCGCGGCGGGACGGTGCTGGACACCTTCGACCGCGCCCAGGGCGACCCGCGACTGGCGATCGTCAAGGCGCAGGACGGCGCCAACTGCCTCGTCAATCGCGCCGCGCTGGCGAGCCTCGTCGCCATCCAGCAACGGTTGCCGGGCGCGCCGACCGTCGCAGGCATAACCGGCAATCCCTCGGCCCTGCTCGGCGCCTGTTCGGGGCTCTATTCGTCCCTCGGGCTCTACGACTACGCCGGCATGAACGTCACCACCGCCCCGATCGCCGTGGATCGCAGTCCCGCGCCCAACGCCATCGTCAATGTCGGCCAGGGCGTGCTCGCGAACCTGGACGGGAACCGCCTGCCCAACGCGCCGGACTGGACCCTCGCCGTCGGCGCCCAGTACGGCTGGGAGGTCGAGGGCTGGCTGGCGACGCTGCGCGGGGACTACTACCGCCAGGGCGGCAGCTACGCGCGGATCTTCAACACCGGGGGCGACAAGCTGCGGGGCTATCAGATCGTCAACGCCACCCTGACCATCGCCAGCCCGGGCCGGCGCCTCGACGTGCAGCTGTTCGTCAAGAACCTGACCAATTCCCAGCCGATGACCGACGCCTATCTGACCGACGACTCCTCGGGCCTGTTCACCAACACCTTCACCCTCGAGCCGCGCACCTATGGCGTGGCGGTGACCCAGCGCTTCTGATCGCGGATCTTGCGCCCCCGGCGTCGATGACCTAACCGCTGGCGCGGATCTTCCGGAGGGGGAACATGGCCGAGAGCAAGTCCGCGCCGTCGCTGGACGCCGTCCGCGCGCGGATCGACGCCATCGATTCCGAACTGCTCAAGCTGGTCGACGAGCGCTCGGCGCTCGCCCGGGACGTCGCCGCCGCCAAGGTCGCCGCCGGCGACGCCGACCGCTTCGGCCTGCGCCCGGGCCGCGAGACCCAGGTGCTGCGCAAGCTGCTGGCCGTTCGCCGCACCGCCGCCCGTCCGGCCCTGGTCGTGCGCATCTGGCGCGAACTGATGGCCGACAGCCTCAGCCTGCAGGGCCCCTTCCACATCAGCGTCTGGGGCGGCCGCGATCCGGGCCGCGCCATGGAGCTGGCCCGCATGCGTTTCGGCGCCGCCCCCCCGGTCCGCCAGGTCGCCAAGCCCGAAGACGCCCTGGCCGCCGCCCGCACCCGCGGCGGCGTCGCCGTCCTCGCCCTCACCCCGGACAGCGCCTGGTGGGCGAGGCTGCTGGCCGAACCGAAGCTGAAGGTCTTCACCACCCTGCCCTGCCTGGCCGCCTGGGGGCCGCTGGCGGGCTTGGGCGTCGCCGAGGTCGAGGTCGAGCCCACCGGCGACGACCGCACCTTCTGGGTCACAGACGCGACCCAAGGCGCAGGCGCCATCATCGAGGCGCTGAGCCGCGACGGCGTGGCCGCCACCCTGCTGCTGGAGGGCGGCGGCCTGAAGCTGTTCGTCCTCCCCGGCTTCTACCAGGCCGACGATCCGCGCCTGGCGCGCGCGCCGGGGCGGCTTTCCGGCGTCATCGGGGCTGCGCCGGCGCCGCTGGACGTGTAAGAGGCGGGCCTCAAGCCTGTCTCAAGGCTCCGTTCTCCTTACGGTTCTGCAGATGTCCGGATCTTTCCCGCCCGCCGATCGCGGGCGCGCCTCGCGCCCCCTCCCCAAGCCCGGCATCCTGGACATCCACGCCTACGTCCCTGGCAAGGCCAAGGCCGAGGGCGTCGCCAACCCGATCAAGCTGTCGGCCAACGAGAACATCCTGGGCTCCAGCCCCCAGGCGCGCGAGGCCTACGCCGGCGCGGCGAACGAGCTGCATGTCTACCCCGACAGCCGCACGACGATCCTGCGCCAGGCGATCGCCGAGCGCTACGGCCTGGAGCCGGAGCGGCTGATCTTCGGCTGCGGCTCGGACGAGGTCTTTCAGCTGCTCAACCAGACCTTCCTCGAGCCCGGCGACAACATCGTCCAGGGCGAGTTCGCCTTCGCCGCCTTCGCCATCGGCGCGCACGCCTGCCAGGCCGAGGTGAAGATCGCCCGCGAACCGGACTACCGGATCGACGTCGACGAGATCCTCAAGGTGGTGGACGAGCGCACCCGCCTGATCTTCCTGGCCAACCCCGGCAATCCGACCGGCACCTGGATCCCCTTCTCCGAGGTTCGCCGGCTGCACGAGGCCCTGCCTCCCAGCGTGGTGCTGGTGCTGGACGGCGCCTATTCCGAATTCGTCACGGATCCGACTTTTGAGGATGGGCTCCAGTACGCGCGGACCACCGACAACATCGTCGTCACCCACACCTTCTCCAAGCTGCACGGCCTGGCCGCCCTGCGGGTGGGCTGGGGCTATGCGCCGCTTGAAATCGCGGTCGCCGTCGACCGCATCCGCCTGCCCTTCAACACTTCGATCCCGGCCCAGCGGGCGGCGGTCGCCGCCCTCGCCGACGACGACTTCCAGCAGCGCTCGATCGCGCTCGTCGACCAGTGGCGGCCCTGGCTGGAGCAGCAGCTCGGCGGCCTGGGCCTCGACGTGGTGCGCCCCTCCGCCGCCAACTTCGTCCTGGTGGGCTTCCCCAAGGTCGCCGGCCGCACGGCGATCGAGGCCGAAGCCTATCTGGCGTCCAAGGGCTTCCTGGTGCGCGGGGTCTCCAACTACGGCCTGCCCGACCACCTGCGGATCACCATCGGCCTGGACGAGCACAACCACGCCGTCCTCGACGCCCTGGCGGACTTCCTGAAGCGATGAGCCCCCAAGCAGCGAATGGCCTGATCTATCCAAAGCTCGCCGTCATCGGCTGCGGCCTGATCGGCTCGTCGATCATCCGCGCCGCCCGCGCCGCCGGCGCGGTCGGCGAGGTCTCCGTCGCCGACGCCTCGCCCGAACATCGCCAGAAGGTCCTGGAGCTGGGCTACGCCGACCTGGTCACGGCCGACCCGGCGGAGGCGGTGCGCGACGCCGATCTCGTGGTCCTCGCCACCCCGGTCATGGCCATGAGCGGCGCCTTCGCCCAGGCCGCGTCGGCGCTCAAGCCCGGCGCCACGGTGACCGACGTCGGCTCCGTGAAGGCCGCCGTGGTCGAAGCGCTCAAGCCCCTGGTCCCCGAGGGCGTCTTCCTGGCGCCCGGCCACCCGATCGCCGGCACCGAATACTCCGGCCCCGAGGCCGGCTTCGCCGAGCTGTTCCAGAACCGCTGGACCATCCTCACGCCGCTGCCGCGCGAGGACGATCCCTACCTGGAGGCCGTCCAGCGCCTGGTCGACTTCTGGCGCGCGCTGGGGGCCAATGTCGACCGCATGGACGAGAAGCACCACGACCTGGTGCTGGCCGTCACCAGCCACCTGCCCCACCTGATCGCCTACAACATCGTCGGCACCGCCGCCGACCTTGAAGAGGTCACCCAGGCCGAGGTGATGAAATATTCCGCCGGCGGCTTTCGCGACTTCACCCGCATCGCCGCCTCCGACCCGACCATGTGGCGCGACATCTTCCTGGCCAACAAGGATGCGGTGCTGGAGATCCTCGGCCGCTTCACCGAAGACCTGCAGGCGCTGTCCCGGGCGATCCGCTGGGGCGAGGGCGACAAGCTGTTCGAACTCTTCACCCGCACCCGCGCCATCCGCCGCGGCATCGTCGCCGCCGGCCAGGAAACTCCCGAAGCCAACTTCGGCCGGGATCATCGGCAATAAATCCCGCTCATCCCGGCGAAGGCCGGGTGAGGAGAGTGAGAGCAGCGCCGGGGCTGCGTTCAAGGCGATGCGGCCTGGGGGTCCGTCGGATCCGGATCGGCGGCGGCTTGGACCGCCGGCGGACCTGTCCAGTTCAGCATCTCGAAGGGCGAGCCCGCAGCGCCGCGGCGAACCTCGCCCTTGGCCCAGGCCTCCTCGGCCCAGCGGCTCCAGTCGGGCGCGAGGCCCAGGTCGCGGCAGACCCGGGCGATGATCTCGCCGGCGCCGTACTGCTGCAGGTCGCCGTAGATGTCGTCGTGTTCGAGACGCTCGCAGGCCTCCTCGGCCAGCCGGTCGACCTCGTCTTCGTCGTCGACCTCGGCCGCGATCACCCGATCGAGGACGCGCGTAATGCGATCCTTGTGGTCGCGAGCGGCTTTCTTGTCGTCGGCGGCGCGATGGCGGTGCGCCGCCTCGCTCAGCGCCTGGATGTCCCTGATCACCTTGGACTGCAGGGCGACCGTCAAGCGCACGGCGCGCGAGACCCGCGCATAGGCGAGCGCGAGATCGGGCCGCGCCTCGAGCGGCGCGCCCGGCGTCGTCGCCTGCCGCTCGACGTGGGTCGCCAGGTTCAGCCCCGCCTCGGCCAGCCGGCCCAACACCGCCAGCTGCCGGTCCATCACCGCGCGCAGCTCGGCGAGCTCCTGGCGTTCGGTCTGGCGGGCGGCGGGGGCGGTCATTCGCGAACAAACCACGAACGATTTGCGGTGGTCGTCAAGAGGGCGTGAGGATCGGGACGTCCCGAACGCCCCCTCACCCGCTTCGCGGGAGCTCCCCCGCAAGCGGTGGAGCATCTTGCGCCGAGATCCTCCACCGCGCAGCGGGGGAGGTGGATCGCGCTCACAGGCTTGGACGGTTGGCCGTTGAGGACCGAGCGCGAGACGGAGGGGGCGTTGGGCGACCTCGCCAGCAGCCCGCGACAGAGCAGCCCTTAGTTCATGGAGGCAAGGGTTGCTCTGGCTTTCTACGAATGCAGGAGGACACTGAGCCCCTGCGAGGTTCGCGCCGCCATCTCCTACGCCTGTCATCAGAGCCGGGTCAGCGCAGGCGCGAATGTCCGGTTGCTGGCCTGGAACTCGTTTCCGCTCACGACCCTTCTGCGACGTCCGACATCGCCGTGGACGATGTCCGACTTCGCCAGCCAAAGCGGACATTGCCTGACGGCGCGCGGGTGCCGGGAACGTTTTGGCGCAGGCCAGACATCGGCAGCGGGCCGGCTCTGTGGCCGAGCCGATCGGATCAGACGCCGCCTGATCTGCGCTGGTCGGCCAGAGGCGGCGAGACCTTCCCGCTGTCCGGCAGCGGGGTGAACTCGTGGTCGTCGCCGTCGGGAAGCTTCATGCGCCCGGCCTTCCAGTCCTCGGCGGCCTGGCGGAGGCGGTCCGGCGAAGACGACACGAAATTCCAGTAGAGGTAGCGTTCGCCAATCGGCTCTCCGCCGAGCACCATGACGGTGGAGGGGCAAACGGCGCGCATGCGCGACGCGTCTTGATTCAGGACCGCCATCTGGCCGCTCGCGACAGGTGAGCCGCCGATCTCGATCTTGCCGGTTGCAACATATACGGCGCGTTCGCTGTGACCTGCCGGGATCTCCGCGACGGCGCCTGCACCCAAGTCGAGATGGGCGTAGAATAGCGGTGAGTGGGTTCGGGCGGCGGCGGTCAAGCCATAGGCGCTTCCGGCGATGAGGTGACCTCGCACGCCAGCGGCTTGCCAGGATGGCAGGTCATCCCGCTCATGATGTGAGAAGGCGGGGGCAGTCTCTTCATCCTCGATCGGCAAGGCGACCCAGGCCTGGATGCCATGCAGGCGGTCGCCGACGGCCCGAACCGTCTCAAGGCGCTCGCTGTGCGTGATTCCGCGGCCCGCCGTCATCCAGTTTACCTCCTGAGGGCGGACGGGCTGCCGACAGCCGAGGCTGTCGCGATGCATCATCTCTCCTGCGAACAGATAGGTGACGGTCGAAAGGCCGATATGCGGGTGCGGTCGAACATCGACGTCGCGACTCATGCCGGCCGCGATGTCGACCGGTCCGATATGGTCGAAGAAGATGAACGGCCCGACCATCCGCCGCTGAGCGAACGGCAACACTCTGCCGACCTCGAGACCGCCGCCGAGGTTACGACGCCGTTGGTCGATCACCATCTCAATCACTTCGATGTCTCCGGTTGGCGCGCCGAGGACCTGGGCTCAGCGCCAGCTCGGCGAAGGGGTGTGAGATCGAGCACGCAAGCCAGGGCATCGGGCAGATCGCAGGCCCGCGAACTGCCCGATCCTGGTTCACACTGGGCTTGGATAGGCGCCCACGCCCTGCGCGGTCGAGACGGGCGTGTTCAGCAGTTGCTGCTCCCAGAGATAGGCGATGCCGCTGCCGCCCATGTGCGAGATGAGCACTTCGGTCAGCTCTTCGACGTGCTCGGTGCGCGCCCAGTCCCGCTGCCATTCGCCAGCCAGAGCCATCCAGGTCATCATGTTCGCGCCAGCAGCGATCATCCGCTGAATGGCGACCTGGTGAGACTCGGTCGAGCTTCCGCCCGATGCGTCGGTAATCACGGTCACGTCCCAGCCTTCGCCGAGAGCCTGGATGACAGGCATCGCGACGCAGACTTCGCTCCACAGGCCTGCGATGATCAGTTGCTTGCGGCCCGTGTCCTTGACCAGATCCACCACCTTCTCGTCCTGCCAGGTGTTGACCCAGGTCCGGTCGATCACTTCCTGGCCCGGGAAGACGTCGGTAATTTGCCTGAAGAGCAGGCCGCCCCGAGCCGCAAGCACGCTGGTGAGGATCGTCGGAACATTGAATGCCTTCGCCAGCTTCGCCAGCGCGGTCACGTTGTTGATGACAGCCTGAGGATCATGGCTGTTCAGGTTCGCAAGCTGAAAGGGCTGGTGATCGATCAGAAGGAGGACCGAGTCCTCGGGGCGGAGTAGCGAATCCAGGCCGTTGCGGAAGGTCATGATGATCTCTGCTGTTGAGCTAGGGGCGGGGAATACGACGGCCGCACAAGGGCGGCGGCCGGACATTGGCATCCCCCATTCCGCTGCGATATGACGTAAGAGCGGTACGCCGTGTCCCGCTTTGAGGAACGCCGACTTGGAGATCGAAGACTTTCGAACGTTCGTGGAAGTCGCCGACGCCGGCGGGGTCTCTCAGGCCTCACGTCGTCTCGGGATCGCCAAGTCGATCGTGAGCCGACGGCTACTTCGCCTTGAGGCGGAGCTCGGCGTGCAACTCCTGACGAGGACCACCCGCGGTGCCGCTCTAACCGAGGCCGGAGCAGCTTTCAGGCATCACGCCGCGCGCATCACAGCCGAACTCGACCTGGCGCGGGAAACGATCCTGCCGGAGGGCGAACTGCGGGGGCAGCTACGCATTTCGGCCCCTCTGACCTTCGGACCCACACACTTCGCGCCGGCTTTCGCCGAGATGGCGCGCCGACATCCGCAGCTGAGCATCCGGACCTGCTACACGGACCGATTCGTCGATCTTGTGGCGGAGGGCTTCGACTGCGCGATACGGGTCGGGTATCTCCCGGATTCCAATCTGATCGCACGTCGCATTGCGCCGATTCTCGGCAAGCTTGTCGCGAGCCCGGCCTACATCGAGGCGCACGGCGCGCCTGAAACCCCGGATGAGCTCGTCCAGCACGAAGCTCTCATGCAGGGCACGGAAGCCTGGTCGTTCCTTGACGGCGATAGGGTCGTCACGGTCCGGCCCCAAGGGCGGTTCAAGGCCGACAACGCCGCCGCCTTGGTCGAGGCATGCCTCGCCGGCATCGGGCTCGCCTGGGTCCCGGACTACTACATCGACGAGCACGTGGCGGCCGGTGCGCTGGTCCCGGTGATGACGCGCTATCCGCCGCCGCCGGCGGCGGCCTATGTCCTGCGGCCGCCGGGGCAACATCCCGCGCGCAAGATCCGCCTGCTCACCGAGCTACTGATCGAGTACTGCAACCGGCCTAAACGACGCCCTGGAACGAGCGGCTAGATGCCGAGGATGCCTCGATAGGTCGGATGTACGACGTCTGCATGTTCGGGATGCTTCTGCAGATAGGCTGAGAAGTAGGGGCAGACCGGAAGGATCACCAAGCCGCGCAATTTCGCGTCGGCGATCACGTGCTTGGCTAAGCGGCTAGCCAGCCCCCGACCTTCGAGCTGCTGAGGAACCAGGGTCTCCGTGATCATCAGGTTCGGAGCGTTCAGGTTGTACGTGACAACGGCCATCTCGCCATCGACCGCAAGTTCGTAGCGGCGGCTCGCGGCATTGTCGCGGATCTCTGGCTCGGTCATGAAGTCTCCGGGGCTAAGGCGGCCGGGTCGCCGACGCAGGAGGCGCCATGGCTCGACCAGGTCACATGCGGGGTAGTGGGCTGGCGCCGATGGAGGGCTTCGGTCGAACGCGCCCCCGTCGACGCTCAGGACGGCGCCCGTGATCATGCTCGCCACGGGACTCGCAAGGGCGCGCGTAGCCCGCGGCTCTCGGTGCGTTTGACGACCGCTTCGGCCTTCTGGGCGGCGCGCTGTGAAGTAATGGCGACGTCGGCGCCATCTTCAGCCAGAAGCTGTGCGTTGGTTGCCCCGATACCGCGGGAGCCGCCCAGCAAACAGAGCGCGCTTGCCCTTCAGACCGATCATTCGTCTACCCTTGCCGAGGAGGAGGCCGGCCCTGGGGATCTCCACGCTACATCTCAGCGGGCACCCTATGCTCAGGCGACCAATTTAGCGCGCCTGATCGCGTCCGTTTAGTTCCGGGAAGTGGCAAACGGCGTCGCAAGATGGGGAACGCGGAGTTCTGCGTCGGAACTAACGGAAGCGTGCCGCCGGCTGTCCGCTGCGACGGCAGGTTCAAAGTGGCTTGTAGCGTGTGAGCGATGGGCAGCCGCAAGCCGGTGCGTGTAGGACCTCAACTGCAGCTCAAGGTCCGGTCATGGCGCCGCCCAGGCGTAAGCCATGCGCTCAGAGTGGCGGTCGCGTTGGTCCGGATTGTGATCTCAGGTCGGACGTTCGTCCGCCGAACGGCCGACGGGCGAGATCCACCCCCACCAGGCTTTCGCGACGTCCGGTTCCCGGCCGCAACCTCAGGGTAGGTCGCGACCCCTAGGCGAGGTTCGGAGGGCCGCTTGTCGGCGCTCAGCTCCGCGGTATCATCCGACGGCTCGCCAATCGGGAAAGGTCCTGCATGATTGGAATCCTGGTGTTGGTTGCCTTCGCTGCAGCTCAGGGCGCTGTTGTCTTTGCAACCGCGTGGCTGGCGTTGCGCTTGCTCAAAACGTCGGGCGGCGGGGCTAAAGCTATCGCGATGGCCATGTCATTCGCCGGTTGGGTGACCGTCACACTTGTGGGCTACTTCATGCTGGGCGGCGACGGCGGCTTTATGGACGGATTTGGTTTCGTCTTGTCCCTTTGTCTGAGCGCGCTCGCGAGCTCGCTTATCTACATGCTCGCTTGGATATCGCGCCGCCGCGCTCAAGGGACCTAGGTCCTCCTTCCACCCTGAAGCGCGGTTCGCAATGTCCGCTGCCTGTCGGCGCCTCGACCCGTCGCGGACGTCCGGGCTTACACGGTGCTGATCAAGCCGAAGGCTCTGCGCCAGGCTTGAACCGCTGCATGATGACCGGCCCCTTGCGTGAATATGAGCAGACGTAGCCTTCCGCTTCCGCCGTACGCCAAGCGTAGCCTTTGCTGCCTTTCGGGCACAAAGACCATTTTCGGCGAACCTGTGCGTTCCCTAGCCCGGCGGCCTCTAGCTTGTTCATCGCGGCCTGCAAGTGCCGGGGGCCCTGGGTCTTCTCGTGCCAGATGCCGAACAGGATCATCGCCAGCACGAGTGCACAGGCGAGGGCTATGTCAGCGGGGCTTCCTGGGCGGATGACGCCCGGCCGCTGCGGAACGGGCCTCGGTCGACCGCTGGCGACATCTCGCAGGGGATCGCCCTTCAAGTGTTCCTCCGCAACTTCGCGCGAGGCGCACAATCGCCGAGCATTCACTAAGGTCGTCTTTCCACCCTGAAGCGCCGTCGGCAATGTCAGCTTCCTGGAAGGGACCGCATGGGATTTCGGTGACACTGTCTGAATTATAGCCCCCGCCCAAGATTGCGACTAACGCCAAGAGATCGCAGCAACGCGGGCCGTGCGAAGCTGTTCTCGGCTGACGGATTGCCTCAGGCGCCCAGCGAAGTTTCATACAGTGTCACCGTAATGCTCCGGCTTCCCTGCTCGCCCGTCCTCTGGTCATCTGCTCTCATGGCGAGGACTGGCGGAGCCGAAGATGAGCTCATTCGACTTTCCGAAGATCATCGCGGCTGCGGCCGCCAGCACGCTGGGGGTGCTGTCGCTGGTCATCCTGGCGGTGGCGCTTCTCGCCTACGGCTTCTTCAAGGGCTCGGGCGACAAGGTGAAGGTCGGCGTCTTCGCCGCCATGCTGGTGGCCGCGGTCGGCTTCGGCGTCTCGGTGCTGCGGCAGAGCCAGACCGCGAGCGCGGCTTCGCCGCCGCCTGTCGCGGTGGCGAGCGCCGGAAACACGACGGCGCCTCCTGCCGCGACCGCATCGATCGCCCCGCCGGCGACGTCCACCCCCGCTGCCACCTCGAAGCACGACATCTCCGGGACCTGGCGCGACGACGACGGCTTCACCTACGCCTTCAAGGTCGCGGGCGATCGATTCAGCTACGAGCAACTGCAGAACGGCTTCCACGCCGGCTCCGGCGAAGGGACGATCGACGGCCGTCATCTCAGCTACGCCTACGTCGACGACCGCACCCACGACCGCGGAACCTGCGCGGGCGACCTCTCGACCGAGGGCGGCCGCATCGATGGAAGCTGCGGCAACGGGAAAAATTCCTGGGGCTTCAAGATCGTCCGCTAGGCCTGACCGGCCGAAGGCGCCGGGTTCAGGAACCCCGCCACCGTCTCGATCGCCTCGACCAGGCTGACCCGCTGGATCTCCACGCCGGCCGGCAGGCCTGAGAACAGCCGCGTCGGCGAGGCGGCGTCCAGCATCACGAACACGCCCTTGTCGTCAGCCCGTCGGATCAGCCGGCCGAAGGCCTGGGCGATGCGGCCGCGGGCCACCGCGTCGTCGTAGTTCTTGCCGCCGAACCTTGCCCGGCGGGCCTTGTGCAGGATGTCCGGCCTGGGCCATGGCGCGCGGTCGAACACCAGCAGCCGCAGCGAGCGGCCGGGCACGTCGACGCCATCCCGCACGGCGTCGGTGCCCAGCAGGCAGCTGTCCTCCTCGGCGCGGAAGATGTCGACCAGCGCGCCGACCTCCAGCGGATCGACGTGCTGGGCGTAGAGCGCCAGGCCCTTGTCCGCCAGGGGCGCGGCGATCCGCTCGTGCACCGCCTTCAGCCGGCGGATGGCGGTGAACAGGCCCAAGCCCCCGCCGCCGGCCGCCAGGAAGAGCTCGCGCATGGCCGCCGCCACCTGGCGGGCGTCGTCGCGCGAGACGTCGGTCACCACCAGGGCGCGGGCCTGGGAGGCGTAGTCGAACGGCGAGGCGAGCTTCAGCGTCTTCGGCCGCTCGGGCAGCCGGGCCGCGCCGGTGCGCATCTCGGCCAGGGCGAAGGGGTCGTCCAGCGTCGGATCGGCCAGCGTCGCGCTGGTCACCAGCACCCCATGGGCCGGCGCGATCACCGCATTGGTCAGCGGCTCGGTCGGGTCCACCCAGTGGCGGCGACAGGCGGCGTCCACCACCCGGCCGTAGAGGAAGGTGGCGTCGAACCAGTCGACGAAGTCCGGATCGTCCTCGCTGTCCTCGTCGATCGCCCGCAGCATCGAGCGCCAGGCCGGCAGGGTCATCCGCGCCCGCCGGTCTAGTCCCCTGAGAGCGCCCTCAATTCTGGCCCGGTCGGAGGGCTGCAGGGTCCCGGCCTGGTCGTCGAGCACGTCCTCCAGCTGGCGGGCCAGCGCCAGCAGCGGCGCCTCGATCTTGGCGATCGCGGCGGCGGCCTCGCGCGCCGTCTCCCGCACCAGGTCCAGCGCGGGCCGGGCCGCGCACTCCATGCCGATGTCGGAGCCCGCGGAGCGGGCGCGCAGCTGTTCCAGCACCGCCACCAGGAAGGCCTCGATCGGACCGATCGGGTTCACCTCGCCGTTCGGCGGCGCAATCCGGCCGGACCAGCCCTCGCCCGGCAAGGCGGCGGCGCCGCGCGTCGCATCGTGCAGCGCGCGCTGGGCGTCCTCGTAGTCGCCCAGCACCTCCATCAGCCTGGCTTCGAGCCCACGACCCCGCCGGCCACGACCCTCCGGCCCGCGGATCCAGCGGCGCAGCTCGGCCGCTTCCGCGCCCGAGAGCTGCGCCGAAAAGGCGCTGTCGGCGGCGTCGAACAGGTGGTGGCCTTCGTCGAAGACGATCCGCTTCAGGAGGCTGGTCTCGCCGTCGGCCTTGGAGCCGCGTGCAGCCCGCGCGCCGTCGAAAGCGGCTTGCGTCAGCACGAGGGCGTGATTGGCGATGACGATGTCGGCGCGCCGGGAGCCGCGGATCGCCTTCTCGACGAAACAGCTTCGGTAGTGGGCGCAGCCGGCGTGGATGCACTCGCCCCGCCGGTCCACCAGATTGGCCGCGCTCGCCTGGGCCGCCGGGGCGATGTGGAACAGGGTCGGCAGCCAGGCCGGGAAGTCGCCGCCGGTCATGTCGCCGTCGCGGCTGACCCGCGCCCAGCGCGCGGCCAGCCCCAGGCCCACCAGGTCGCCATTGCCCAGCTGCGCGGCGTTGGTCGCGTCCTGAAAGTTCAGCAGGCAGAGGTAGTTCTCGCGCCCCTTGCGGACCACCGCCTTCTTCGCCCGCACCTTGGGATCCGGATAGATGGCCTGGCTCTCGCGCTCGATCTGCCGCTGCAGGGCGCGGGTATAGGTCGAGACCCAGACCGACGGCCCGTTGGCCTCGGCCCACAGCGAGGCCGGCGCCAGATAGCCCAGGGTCTTGCCGACGCCGGTGCCGGCCTCGGCCAGCATCATCCGCGGCTCCCCTTCCCGCTCGCGCGGCAGGAAGGCGAAAGCCGCCTCGGCGGCGAACTCCGCCTGGGCGGGACGGGCTTCGGACAGGCCGGCCTGGGCCAGCAGGACCTTGAGGCGCTCGGCCGCCGCGACGGGGTCGATCGGCCGCGAGCCGGCCTCGCCGGGCGGGGCGTCGGCCTCCCATTCGGTCAGCCGGCTCCAGACGTCGAGGCCTGAGCTGCGGAACATGTTCCCGACCGGCGCCGAGCGAAGCGCGCCGACCACGGCCGCCCCCCAGGACCAGCCGGCGCGGGCCAGCGTTTCGGCGACCGCCAGGGCCTCCTCCCGCGACGGCTCCGGCGCGGTCGCAAGCTCCGCCAGCAGCACCTTGCACGCCTCGCGCAGGGCGGCGGCCTGGGCCGGCGCGCCCTTCGGTTCCGGCAGACCCAGGGCCTGGGCCAGGCCGGCGGCCGAGGGCGCGCAGAACCGCGCCGGCCGCACGAAGGCGAAGAGCTCGAGGGCGTCGAATATGCGCGGGTTGCGCGGCGGGGCCGGCACGGCGAGCCGTCGCGCCGTCATCGCCGAATGGGCCAGCAGCACCGACCCGCGTTCGAAGAGGTCGCGCGCGTCGGGCGCCCGCAGCGCCCAGTCGCCGGAGGCGTCGGCCACCGCCGCCCGCGGGCCCGGCAGGACCACCAGCGCAGGCGCGAGATCGAGACTGACGGCGGGCGCGTTCACGGCTCCAGGGCTAGCCCTATTCCCCTCGGAACGAAACAGAAACCGACGCTCGGCGGGGCAGATAACCGCAACATTCAGCCGCGGTTCAGGGAAGCCCGCGTAACCTTTGCTTAACCATGCCGTTTTGGTGGGGACGAACGGCTCAGGAGGTTGAACCATGCGTAAGACATTGACCGCCGCCCTCGCCGCCCTGACGTTCGGCGGCGCCGTCGCCGCGACAGCGCAGCCGGCCGCGGCTCGGCCTCACGGGGGCTGGAACCACGGCGGCTACCGCTACGACCACCGTCACCGCCACCACGGCAACGACGCCGGCGTCGCCATCGCCGCGGGCGTCGTGGGCCTGGCGCTGGGCGCCGCGCTGGCCAGCGATTCCGGCCGCCGCGGCTATTACGACGGCGGCTACCGCCGCAGCTACGGCTACTCCAGCTACTATGGTCCAGGTTACGGCTACTCCAGCTACTATGATCCGGGTTACGGCTACTACGACGACGGCTACCGGGTCTGCGAGAGCAGCCGCCTGGTCTGGGATCCCTACATCCGCCGCCGGGTCGAGGTGCGCAGCCGCTACGCCTGCTAGTCGTCATCGCCCGCCGGGCGACGACGGAGGCGAATGGAAACGGAACGGGAACGTGCTATAGGCGGAGGCGATGGCTGACGCCGCCGGTCCCGCCTCCGACCTCCTGCCGCCCCGGTTCCGCGACTGGTTCGAGCGCCGCGGCTGGGCGGCGCGCGCGCACCAGCTGGCCATGGTCGAGAAGGCCCGCGAGGGGCGCGACACCCTGCTCATCGCCCCCACCGGAGGCGGCAAGACCCTGGCAGGTTTCCTGCCGAGCCTGATCCAGCTCGCCGAGCGGCCGCCCGCCAACATTCACCCCGGCCTGCACACCCTCTACATCTCGCCGCTGAAGGCCCTGGCCGTCGACGTCGAGCGCAACCTGACGGCCCCGATCGTCGAGATGGGGCTGAACGTCACCGCGGAATCGCGCACCGGCGACACCGGGATCTCGCGCCGCCAGCGCCAGAAGGTGAAGCCGCCCGACATCCTGCTGACCACGCCCGAGCAGCTCGCCCTGCTCTGCGCCTGGGAGGGCGCGCGGCTGTTCTTCGAGAGCCTCGACTGCGTCATCCTCGACGAGATCCACACCCTCCACGCCTCCAAGCGCGGCGACCTGCTGGCCCTCGACCTCGCCCGCCTGCAGCAGTTCGCCCCCAAACTGCGCCGGGTCGGCCTGTCGGCGACGGTGGACGATCCGGAGGTGATCAAGCGGTGGATGGGCTACGCGCCCCCTCAGTCAGCTTCGCTGACAGCTCCCCCGCAGGCGGGGGAGCAGCTGGACCTCGCTCCTCCCCCGTGCAACGGGGGAGGTGGATCGGCGCGAAGCGCCGAGACGGAAGGGGCGTTCCCGACGGTCGACCTCGTCACCGGCCCGGCCGGCGCCCCGCCGATCGTCGAGGTCCTGCTCTCCGACGGCAAGGTGCCCTGGGCCGGCCACACCGCCCAGCACGCCATGGAGGAGGTCTACGAGGTCATCAAGCGCGCCCGCACGGCGCTGGTCTTCGTCAACACCCGCTTTCAGGCCGAGTTCGCCTTCCAGGAGCTCTGGCGGCTCAACGAGGACAGCCTGCCGATCGCCCTGCACCACGGCTCGCTGGCGGCCGAACAGCGGCGCAAGGTCGAGGCCGCCATGGCCCGCGGCGAATTGCGGGCTGTTGTCTGCACCTCGACGCTGGATCTCGGCATCGACTGGGGCGACGTCGACCTGGTCATCCAGCTGGCCTCCCCCAAGGGCGCCTCGCGCATGGTTCAGCGGATCGGCCGCGCCAACCACCGGCTGGACGAGCCCAGCCGCGCCCTCTTCGTGCCCGCCAACCGCTTCGAGATGCTGGAATGCCAGGCCGCCCGCGAGGCGATCGCCGAGAACGCGCTGGACGGCGAGCCGTCGCGCACCGGCGCCCTGGATGTCCTGGCCCAGCACGTCATGGGCTGCGCCTGTTCCGAGCCCTTCGACATCCTGGCCTTCTACGACGAGGTCCGCGCCTGCGGCCCCTACCGGGACCTGGCCTGGGAGGACTTCGAACAGGTCGTCGATTTCGTCTCCACCGGCGGCTATGCGCTGAAGACCTACGACCGCTTCCGCCGGATCGTGAAAGGTCAGGACGGGCTCTGGCGGGTGCGCAACGCCCAGACCGCCCAGCGCCATCGCCTCAACGTCGGCGCCATCGTCTCGCCGGCCATGCTGTCGGTGCGCATCGCCGGTCGCCGCGGCGGCGTCGGGCGCAAGATCGGCGAGGTCGAGGAGGGCATGCTGGAGATGCTCGACCCCGGCGACACCTTCGTCTTCGCCGGCCAGGTCTGGCGGCTGATGGGCGTGACCAACCTCGACGTCCTGGTCAGTCCGGCCGCGGACAAGGACCCGAAGATGCCCTCCTGGGGCGGCTCGAAGTTCGCCCTGTCCACCTTCCTCGCCCGCCGGGTGCGCCAGCTGATGTTCGACGAGCGCCACTGGGCCGTGCTGCCGGGCGACGTGCGCGAATGGCTGGAGATGCAGAAGGCCCGCTCCCGCATCGTCGGCGCGGACGAAATGCTGCTGGAGACCTTCCCGCGCGGGAAGCGCAACTTCATGGTCTGCTACCCCTTCGAGGGCCGGCTCGCCCACACCACGCTCGCCATGTTGCTGACGCGCCGGCTGGAGCGTCTGGGCGCCGGCCCCCTGGGCTTCGTTTGTAATGACTATGCTCTCGCAGTCTGGGCGTTGCAGCCGCTCGACGGCCTCGACTTCGACCGGCTGTTCGACCAGGACATGCTGGGTGACGACCTCGAGGACTGGCTGGCGGAGAGCTTCATGATGAAGCGGGCCTTCAAGGGCTGCGCGGTGATCGCCGGCCTGATCGAGCGACGCTTTCCCGGCGAGCAGCAGAAGACCGGCCGCCAGATCACCTTCTCCACCGACCTGATCTACGACGTCCTGCGCCGCCACCAGCCGGACCACCTGCTGCTGCGCTGCGCCCGGGCCGATGCGGCGACCGGCCTCATCGACGTGGCGCGGCTGGCGCAGATGTTGACGCGCATCCGCGGGCGGATCCGGCACGCCCCGCTCGACCACCTGTCGCCCTTCTCCGTCCCGATCCTGCTGGAGATCGGCAAGGAGCGGTCGCCGGGCGGCGCGGGCGAGATGATCCTGGCGGAGGCGGAGGAAGACCTGATCGCAGAGGCCCTGGCGTGAACGCTGTCGCTCCCAGCTTCGTCTACGACTTCGCCGTCGCGACCTGCGGCTCGCTGCGCACCACCGTGGCCGCCGCCGAGGTGATGCTGCGGCCGTCCGGCGCCCTGTGGCTGGCGGCCGAGGCCTGCCTGGTCGTCGCCGACCTGCACCTGGAGAAGGGCTCGTCCTATGCCCGCCGCGGCCAGATGCTGCCGCCCTACGACACCCGTGAGACCCTCGGACGGCTGGAGGCCGAGGTCGCCGCCCTGGCTCCGCGGATCCTGGTCTTCCTCGGCGACACCTTCCACGACCGCACGTCGGAAGAGCGGCTCGACGCGGCGGACGCCGCGCGGATCGCCGCCCTCGCCGGCGGCCGACGCCTGATCTGGGTGGTCGGCAACCACGACGCCGACGGGCCCAGGGCCCTGCCGGGGGAGCGGGCGGCGGAGCTCACGATGTCCGGCCTCGCCCTGCGTCACGAGCCGCGCGCGGGCGTTCAGTCCGGCGAAGTCTCCGGTCACCTGCATCCGGCGGCCAAGGTGCGCAGCGCGCGCGGCGCGGTCCGCCGCCGCTGTTTCGCCACCGACGGCGAACGCCTGATCCTGCCGGCGTTTGGGGCTTACGCCGGCGGCCTCAACGTGCGCGACGCAGCCTTCGCCGGCCTCTTCACCCGCCCCCTGCTCGCCGGCGCCCTCGGCCGCGACCGCGTCCACGCCATCGGCTGGCGCTCACTGGCGGCGGATTGAGCCGACCCGCAGGCCGCCCGACGTCACCGGGCGAAGACCGCCAGCCGTTGGGCCGTGCGCGCGTCGAGGTCGCCGGTCACGGGCAGCTTCTGGTCGCGCTGATAGGCGGCGACCGCCGTCGCCAGCCGCGTCGACCCCAGGCCGTTCGCCGGGCCCTGGAAGTAGCCGAGCCGGCCGAGGATCCGCTGGGCGGCGACCACGCTGACGGAGACCGAAGGCTGGCTGGCGGCCGCCTGGGCGCTGGCCTCGCCGGTCCGCGCCGTGAAGGCGGCGACCACCCCATCGGCGGCGGCGCGTTGCTGGGCGCTGAGCTGGCCCTGCAGGGTCTCGGCGTTGGTGCGCGCCTGGGCGTCGCCGCCGGCCGCGGCGACCGAGAACCAGATGTAGGCCTGGGCCGGATCGCGCGGGACCCCGCTGCCGGACTGGTAGAGGAGCCCGAGATTGTATTGGGAATCGACGATCCCCTGCTCGGCCGCCGCCCGGAACCAGCGCGCCGCGCCGGCCAGGTCCTGCGTCCCGCCTTCGCCGCGGAAGTCGAACAGGGCGAGGTTGTGCATGGCCGCGGCGTCGCCGCCCTCGGCCGCGCGCTCCGTCCAGCGCCGCGCCTCGGCGAAGTTCTGCTTCACCCCGTGGTCGCCGGTCTCATAGAGCTTGCCGAGATAGAACTGGGCCGGCGGATGGCCGGCCTCGGCGATCGCCTTGAGCTTGGCCAGGGCGCCGGGCTCGCCCGACTCCACGCCCTTCGCGGCCTTGGCGAAGGCGGTCAGCAGGGCGTCGGCGAGCTGGGCCGGCGGACGCGCACGATCCGCCTCGCCCAGCGCCGGCGTGATCGAGCCGAGCGCCTGGGGCGCAAGCGCCACCGCGGCGCGGGCCTCGGGCTGTTCGATGGCGGCGGCTTCGGCCGGCCGATCGGACGGTCCCTGCATCAGGACGACGCCCGCCGCGCCGACGCTGAGGAAGGCGGCGCCGCCGGCCACCAGGATGGCGGTCTGCAGGGTCGAGCTCGGTCCGCGCCGCGGACGCATGCCGAACAGGCTGGCCCCGAAGGCCGGGCGGTTGGAGCGCCAGTTGGCCTTCGCCTTCACCTGCAGCCGCTCGGGCTTCTCCTGCGGGGCGGCGGCGCGAGCGGCGGCGCGCGCCTGCTCGATCACCTCGCGGGTGGACAGCGACCGCACGACCTCGCCGTCCGCCGGCGGCTCTGGCTGGTCGAGACCGAAGAGATCCTCCTCCGGCTCGGGGATCGGCGCATAGTCCTCGTCCGACTCGAAGCGACCCATGTCCGGGCGACCCATGTCCAGACGGGACGGGGCGAACGGCGGCGGCGTGGCCGGCAGGGCGTCGACCAGATCGAGTTCGTCGTCCTCGGCCTCCTCGGCGCGGGAAAACAGCTCCGGACCGAAGGCCGCGGCGGAGGGCGCCGGCGGGGCTTGCGCCGTCTCGAACGCCGGCTCGCCGGCGGCTTCCGTCGCCGGCGCGATCGCCGATGGTTCGACCACGGACGATTCGAGCGCCGCCGAAGCAGCCGCCGGACGCGGCGCCTCGCCGAGCCGCTGTTCGAGCCGGCTGTGCGCATCCTCCAGCAGCAGAGCCGTGCGCGCCTCGCTCTCGCGGATCCGGTCGGCGAGATCCTGGGCCGTGCGCTCCTGACTCTGGGTCATGCGCTCGGTCACGCGGCCGACCTGTTCGCCGACGTCGTCGATCGCCTCGGCGGCGCGGCGCTCGGAGAGGAGCAGCCGTTCGCTGAGCTTGTCGGTGATGCGGCCGAGCTCGGTGCTCAGCCGTTCGAGCGCCTGGGCCTGGGCCTGTTCGGCGCGGCCGAAGCGAGCCTCCATGGCCCCGGCGACGCGGGCCATTTCGCCGCCCACCTGGGCGATGGCCTCGGCGTTGCGATCCTCGGAGCTCTGCAGCCGACGGTTCAGCGTGTCGGCCATGGTGAGCACTTCATGGCCCATCTTCTGGATGGCCCGGGCCGAGCGTTGCTCCGCCGCCTTCACGTCGGCGGCGAGTTCGGCGAACCTCTCGTCCACGCGGCCGCCGTCGACCGCCTTCAGCCGCTCCGACACCTGGACGCGGGCGGCGTCCACCTGTTGGATCAGAGCCTGGGCCAAGGCCTCGAAGCGCTGATCCTGGCCCGCGCCGCCGCCCTCGACGGTGCGCAGGCGCGAATCCAGAGCCGCGAACGAGCGGCGCAGGGTGTCGAGCGCCTCGGCGGTGTGGCCCTCGGCGGCCGCCAGCCGTTCGCCCAGCCGCTGGACGACCTCGTCCATGAACTTGGCCGGGTCGGTGATCCGCGTCTCGGCCCGCTCGAGCCGGGCTTCCAGCGCCGAGACGCTTTCGCGCGTGCGCCCTTCGGCCTCGTAGAGCTGTCCGGCCATGCGGCCGACGGACTGCTCGATCGCCCGCAGCGCCTCGGTGGAGCGCGGGCCCGCGGCGTCGCTCTCAAACCGGCGCAGCCGTTCGCCGATCCGCGCCTGTTCACCGCCCATCAGCTCGACGGCGCCCTCGAAGCGCGTCGCCACGGCCAGGCTTTCGCGTTCGGCGGCTTCGATCCGCGCCACCGCCTGGCGCACGGTGTGCTCGACGCTGGAGACGGCGAGGCCGGTGCGGGTCTCGGAGGCTTCGAGCCGGTCGGTCAGGCGATCCAGCGCATGGGCGACCCGGGTCAGTTCGTCGTTGTTGCGCGACGCCGGCGCCGGGGTCTCCGCCACGAGGCGCGGCCGCGGCGCATCGGTGAAGGCGCGCGGCGGCGGCTCAGGGGCCGCATAGGGGGCGGAATCCGGCGCGGACAGATCGCCGCCGGCTTCCTCATCCTCGAGGATGACACGATTGAGCCACTCGCCCAGCGTCATGCCCGAACGACGAGCATGGTCCTTCGCGACCTCACGCGCCTTCGGGTCTATTCCCTTAACGCTCCAGGGCGCCCCCGCACTCATCGAATCGATCTCCCCCTGCCCGTCAAGGCTACGCACCGAATTCTTGGGGTGTAAACGCGACGTAAACACCACATGTAGCGTTCACGACCTTTGACCTGTGGATGTTTCAACAACCAGAGCGGGTCTCGACCTCAACCGTTCAGAAGGGTGCGCTACGGCGTCGCAGATGCATCTGGAGCTTACTATTTGTCTGCTAATCGCTTGCCTGGCGCTGGCGGTCTTCGCCGGGTGGCGGGGCGCCCGGCCGCCCGATCCCATACGCGGCCCAAGACTAGTCCCCTGGAGCTTCCTGATGACCCTGGCCGCCTGCGCCGCCGTCGTCCTGGTGGTTCACCTGGTGAACCTGCTCGGCCTGCGGACGGGGCGGTGAGGCAAGATGCTCCCCCTGTGGGGGAGCTGTCCCGAAGGGACTGAGGGGGCTTCCGCTCAGAAGGCTGCCCCAGGGCTTCATCCACATCTGAGTGGAGCCCCCTCCGGCGCTCCGCGCCACCTCCCCTGAGGGGGAGGATCTTGTTCAAGCCGCCTCGCGGACCGGCTTGGGCTCCTCGCGCTTCGGCCGCTTGGCGAGCGCGGCCATGCCGCCGGACGACAGCAGGCCCACGTCGGCCAGCAGCAGCGGGATGGCCCATTTGTGCGGCGCGGCGACGTAGCGCGGCTGCCAGACCGGGTCGTATTTGTCCTTGTACCGACGAACGCCCTGGAAGTTGTAGATCTCCTCGCCGCGCTCGAAGAGCAGCTTGCCGACCCGCGACATGATCGGGGCCAGCGGGCGGTCGTCGAGGCCGGCGAGCGGCGCCATGCCGAACTCGAAGGCCTCGTAGCCCTGCACCCGGCCCCAGGCGATCAGCTCGACGAAGAGGTAGTCCATGATGTTCTTCGGCGCGTCGTCGGCGTAGCGCATCAGGTCCATCGAGAACGAGCCGCGCGCCGCCGTCGTCCAGATGTTGGCGAAGGCCACCGGCCGGCCCTGGTCGCGCACCACCGCCACCGGGAACCGCGCCACATAGCTTGGCAGGAAGGCGCCCATCGAGAAGGCCTTCTCGCCGCCGGCGTGATGCGCCAGCCATTCGTCCGAGATCGCCTGCAGCTCGGGCATGACGCGCATCAGCGCC
The DNA here is from genome assembly GCF_964252855.1 of Phenylobacterium sp. LjRoot225. Lineage (NCBI taxonomy): Bacteria > Pseudomonadati > Pseudomonadota > Alphaproteobacteria > Caulobacterales > Caulobacteraceae > Phenylobacterium > Phenylobacterium sp. LjRoot225. The sequence continues at coordinate 735,382 of NZ_CAXUPL020000002.1, forward strand.
TCATCCTGCAGGATCTCGAAGCTGGCGCCCTCTTCGGCCGCCTTGCGCCAGGCCCGGCGCAGGTTGCCGCGTCTGCGGCCCTCGATGGAGAAGGTGTCCAGCGGTACCGCGGCCGACTCGCCCACCTTCTGGATCGAGAAGCCGAGCTCGACGACGTCCGGCAGGTCTTCGCTGGTCAGGCCGTAGACGCCCGGCCGGGCGGCGTGGCTGTCCGCCAGTTCGCGGAACCGCCAGAGCAGCTCCAGCCGCTCCTCGCGACGTCCCACCGGCCCGCCGAGCGCGATCCAGCTGCGCCCGCGGACGCCGAACATCAGCAGGCTGTCGCCGGAGTTCGAGAACAGGAAGCGCTTGTCGCCCAGCAGCGCGAGGTTGGAGCCCGGCTCGGCGACCTCGGCCTTGCCCAGGATGCCGAGGACGCGGGCGAACTTCGGGTCGGCCTCGCCCACCACCGGCGGGGTCGCCGCCGAGACGAACAGCCGCCACATGCCGACGGCGAACAGCACCAGGGCCGCGCCGGCCCAGGCGCGAATCGCGCGGGCCGCATCGGCGTCGGCCATCACCCGCCACCAGGGCTGGTCGGCGTAGTCGGCGTGCTGGAAGGACCACAGGCCGAGCAGGCCGGCGCCGACGACGGCGCAGAAGGCCGACAACAGCCAGCCCGGCGTGATCTCCATCCGCGTCAGGCGCGCGCTGCGGGGGAAGGCGCCGCGGACCGGCGCCAGCAGCAGCGCCAGCGCCACCAGGGCGGCGGACTCTTCCCAGTTGAAGCCCTTCAGCAGCGCCAGCGGAGCGGCGATCAGCAGCGCCGCCATGGTCGCGCCCCAGGCCGCGCCGAGCCGCGCCCGCAGGCCGAAGGCCAGCAGCACCAGCACCAGCCCCACGACGCTCGACGCGAAGTGGCTGATCTCGATCAGGAAGACGGGCGTGATCGCCAACAGCCGCATGAAGCGGTAGGGCGCCGACGGAGTCGCCCCCGACGCCACGAGCATCACCCCGGCCGCCAGCGTCAGCACCGCCGCCGTCCAAGGCGCTGCGGCGTAGAGCGCAGGCTTCAGGTCTCTCCAGAACGACATGCGGAGGGGGGCCTCTCCCGTGGCAGGAACCTTCGCTTATAGCTGATTTCCGCGGCGTCACGTCTGCGGCGTCGCGGAGGGAGAACTGCGCCGGCGAATCCGCTATTCAACGGCCGATGAGCGGAACCAGCGACCTCGAGATCTACCAGCGCTTCGCGACGATCGCCGACGAGTTCGACAAGCTGGCCTCCCAGGGGGTCAGCCTAATCGGCGGCACGGCGCTGCAGACGGCCTGCCGTACGCTGCGCGGCATGGCTGCGGCGATCTACGAACACAGCCTCTCCCAACCCGAGCACGACAGCTTGCCGCAATAGGGCCGGCGGTTTCCCGTTGCCAAGCTCGCGCCGGCGGGGCCTGGGGACGGCGGGATCACACCCTTTGGGACGACGACCTGCGGATGCGCCATCTCACTCCCTCCGAATTCGCCAGCATCGGGAGCGCGCTGCTATGGCCCTTGGCGGCGGGCGTGGCGGTCGCGGTCCGCAACAAGATGCGCGCCGGCCAGGCCCGCCGGCTCGCCGCGCTCGAAGAGCGCCAGACCTCCGCCGAGCCGTCGGCCGAAGGCAGGTCCGGAACCACGACGCCCGCCGGTTCCTGAGGCCGGGCGGACGCTACTTCGGCGAGAACGTCCGCAGGATCAGCGACAGTTCCGGCTCCTGCACGAGGTCGGCCGCCGCCTGCGTCGTGGTCCACAGCTTCTCGCGCTGCTGCACCTCGGGCCACGCCTGACGCTCGGTGTCGACCTTCAGCGGATAGACCCCGACGCGGACCCTCTGCATGCGGCCGCTGCGCAGCCGCTTGTCGTAATGGAAGATCCCGATCTTCTTCATCGTCACCTCGCCCTCGACGCCGGCCTCCTCGAAGGCCTCGCGCGCGGCGGTCTGCGGCGAGGTCAGCCCCTTGATCGGCCAACCCTTGGGAATCACCCAGCGGCGCGTCTCGCGCGAGGTGATCAGCAGCACCTCGATCAAGCCGGCCTCATTGCGCCGCCAGGGAAGCGCCGCCGACTGGGCGCGCGGCTCCCGGTCTGGCTCGGCCGGGACCTGGCCCTTCTTCGCCATCAGCCCGCCAGCCGATCGGCGAAACGGGCCAGGCCGTAGAAGATCGCGCCCATGGCGGCCGAGATCGGCATGGTGATCACCCAGGCCCAGACGATGCCGGTGGCGAGGTTCCAGCGCACGGCCGACACCCGGCGCGCTGCGCCCACGCCGACGATCGCGCCGGTGATGGTGTGCGTCGTCGACACCGGAACGCCGATGTGGGTGGCCAGGAACAGGGTGATCGCTCCTCCCGTCTCGGCGCAGAAGCCCTGCTGCGGCGAGAGACGTGTGATCTTTGAACCCATGGTGTGCACGATACGCCAGCCGCCCGCCAGCGTTCCCAGCGCCATGGCCGCCTGGCAGCTCAACACGACCCAGAGTGGCACGTGGAACTCACCACCCAATTGGCCATGGGCGTACAACAGCACCGCGATAATCCCCATCGTCTTCTGCGCGTCGTTGCCGCCGTGGCCCAGCGAGTAGAGCGAGGCCGAGACGAATTGCAGCTTGCGGAAGGTCGAGTCCGCCATCGCCGGGACCGCCCGGCGGAACCCCCATGAGACGAGCAGCACCAGCACCAGCGCGAAGCCGAAGCCCAGCGCCGGCGAGACCACGATGCCGGCCACGGTCTTCAAGACTCCCGACCAGACGATCGGGTCCAGGCCTGCCTTGGCCATCCCCGCGCCCAGCAGTCCGCCGATCAGCGCGTGCGAGGACGACGAGGGAATGCCGGCCAGCCAGGTCACCACGTTCCAGGTGATCGCCCCGCCGAGCGCGCCGAAGATCACCGCGTCGGAGACGATCTCGGTGTGGATGATCCCCTTGCCGACGGTCTGGGCGACGTGCAGGCCGAAGAACAGGAAGGCGATGAAGTTGAAGAAGGCCGCCCACATGACGGCGTAGCGCGCCGGCAGCACCCGCGTGGAGACGATGGTGGCGATTGAATTGGCCGCGTCGTGCAGGCCGTTCAGGAAGTCGAAGGCCAGCGCCACGACGACCAGGAAGACGAGCAGGGCGCCCGGACCGGCGAAATCCACGTCAGGTCAGCCCCTAGAGGTGCTCGATCAGCACACCGCTGATCCGGTTGGCCACGTCCTCGAACCGGTCGACCACCTTCTCCAGGTGATCATAGATCTCCGAGCCGACGATGAAGGCCATGGCGTCGGTCCGCGCCGGCCCGTGGAACAGCGCGGCCATGCCCTTGTCGTAGAGCTGGTCAGAATCCTCTTCCAGCCGGGTCACCTCCTCGGTGATGGCGTTCAGCCGGGTGGCGTTGGTCCGCAGCGCTCGCAGCAGCGGGATGGCCTCTGCGGTGAGGTCGGCGGTCTTCACGATCACCTCGCCCAGCGTCACCATGTGCGGCGCGAATCGCCGCTGCTCGAACAGGGTGATCGCCTTGGCGGTCTTGTGCATCTGGTCGATGGCGTCGTCCATCGAGGTGATCAGGTCACGGATATCAGCGCGGTCGAACGGGGTGATGAAGGTCCGACGCACCGCCAGCAGCACCTCGCGCGTGACCTCGTCGGCCTCCCCCTCGTGGCGGGCGATGTCGGCGCAATAGCCGGGTACGCCCTCGCCGCCGTCCTGCAGCAGGTCGCGCAGCGACCGCGCCCCGGCGCAGAGGGTCCGGGCATGAGCCTCGAACAGATCGAAGAAGGCCTCCTCGCGCGGCATCAGCGCCTGGAACCACCTCAGCATACGGACGACCTCGCCTCCCAACCGTTCCGCAGAGCCCTAAGGCCGCCGGCGGGTCGTGTAAACGGCCCACGCCCACGCAGCGCTTTCAACCTCGCCGACGGCCAGCTAAGCAGCCCCATGAGTGAAAGCGACGCCAGGAGCGCGCCGGCCGGCTGGGTGATCGGCGTGATGCTGGCGACCGCCGACCAGCCGATGCAGCGCCACTACTTCGGCGTCGGCCATGGCGACCGGGCCAAGGCCGAGTGGACCGCCATCGACCAGGCGGTGCGGGACGGCGAGGTGGCCAGCGGGCCGGTCGACGGAACCGAGCCCGTCCAGGCGCTGCACCCGTTGACCCGCGCACGGATGGCGACGCTCGGCCTCTCGGCCGGCCAGGTTCGTCCGCTCGGATGGCGCTATCCGCGCCGCTGGCTGAGCTGAGCGGCTTCATAGGACCTGCCCCCGACCGTGAGGAACTGCGCCGCAGCGACGGTGTTCAGAAGGCGACCTCATGCAAAGGGAGCCTTCCATGAGCACGGACACCCACGACGCCGCCGCCGTTCAACACCGGCTGTGGGACGAGATCGAAAAGCGCCAGATCGGCATGCTGGCCCCAGTCGGCGCCGAGCCGCAGCACTTCCAGCCAATGACCGCCTTCCTGGAGCGGTCCGACAACCGGATGTGGTTCTTCACCTACAAGGACACCGACCTCGCCGAAGCCGTCGCGAACGGCGCGCCGGCGATGTTCGTCTTCCAGGACGGGCGCGAGTTCTACGCCTGCGTCGGCGGCCAGCTCCGCGTCGAATATGACCGTGAACGGATGAACCGCTATTGGAACGCCCTCGTCGCGGCCTGGTACCCCGAGGGCAAGGACGATCCCCGCCTCACCATGCTTTGCCTCGAGGCCCGGGACGCCGAGGTCTGGATCGCCGAAGGCGGGCCGCTGCGCTACGTCTGGGAGATCGTCAAGGCCAACGCCACCCACGCGACGCCAGAGGTCGGCGGCCACACGCACCTGAATTTCCACTGATCCTGGAGAGCTTATTGCGGTTTCCAAGCGGCGTCGGATCGTTGTTCGACGCCGTCTTCGTGTTCAGCCGCCGCAAATCCAGCCCGGCCTTCGGCGAACCCACGTAAACCTTAGCCAACTATAGAAAGTCGGATTCTCGAATTTTCTTTTGGGCTGACGGAGACAGCTGCTTCTTCTGCTCCTGTTCTTACTCTTTCAAAAATTTTGCCCAAGTTCGCCAAATAATGTCGAGTTCTCGACAGTCTTATCGGCCCTGCATCGATAACTTGAAACCGAAGCCGTACGGCGACGTTTCGATTCTCCGATGCAAAGGCCCTTAATCGCGTTGCAAAACCGCCTGCTCGTATCTCTGCCCGCCGACGACACCGCGCTTCTGGCCCCGCACCTGACGGCGGTGGAGCTCGAGCGCGGGCGGCTCCTGTACGACCCGGGCGACCGGATCGACACGGTCTATTTCCCGCATGACGGCGTGATCTCGCTGATGACCCTGATGGAGAACGGCGCGGCCATCGAAAGCGCCACCATCGGCCGGGAGGGCGCGCTGGGCCTTCACGCCGCGGTCACGCCGCGCCAGTCGATGTCGCGCGCCATCGTCCAGACCCCGCTCCGCGCCAGCCGCATCAGCGCCGCCCAGCTGCACGACGCCTGGGCGAGGAGCGCCCGCCTGCGCGAGCTGGTGGAGCGGCACAGCGAGGCCCTGTTCGGCCACGCCATGCAGTCCGTGGGCTGCAACGCCCTGCACTCGGTCGAGGCGCGCTTCTGCCGCTGGCTGCTCACCTGCCACGACCGGATTTCCAGCGACACCATCGCCCTCACCCAGGAGTTCCTCGCCGACATGCTGGGCGTGCAGCGCACGACGGTGACCGCCGTCGCCCGCAGCCTGCAGGGCAAGAACGTCATCCGCTATCGGCGCGGCGTGGTGGACATCATCGACCGCAGCGCGCTCGAGACCCTGGCCTGCGAATGCTACGGCGTCATCCACCGCAACTACGAGCGCCTGCTGCCCGCGCGGGGCTAATCCTGCTCCGCCGCGATCCGCCGCAAGGCCTCCATCAGGATCGGCTGCTGGCCGCGGTGGATCTTGGTCAGGGCGGCTTCGGCGGGAACGTAGGCCGCCTGATCGACCTCGGGAAAGGCCTGGGTCCGCCCGGACCTCGGCGGCCATTCGATCTCGAAGAGGTTGCTGCGCAGCTCCGAAAGATCGAGATCGGCCCGGACGAGCCAGGCGTGGACCAGCTTTCCCCCCGGCAGCTTGCACGGCGACAGCGGGACAAACGGTCCATCGACGGAAAGCCCCAGCTCCTCGGCGAACTCCCGGCGCGCCGCCGCCAGCAGATCTTCGCCCGTCTCGACCAGCCCCTTGGGGATCGACCACCCCGCCTGGTCCTTGCCGCGCCAGTAGGGACCGCCCGGATGGGCCAGCAGGAGCTCGGGCCCGGCGACGCCTGGCCGCCAGACCACCAGCCCGGCGCTGACCTCCCGGCTCAAACGCCCGCCAGCCGACAGGACGGCGCGGCGAGCTGGGCCGTGTGGACGGCCGCGGGGTCGGCGGATTCCATGGCGCCTCCGGATCGATGTCCCGCCGATCTAACCCGCCGCCGCCGAGCGGCGATAGTCGGAGATGGTCCCGAAGGCGTCTAGCTGGCCATCGCCGTGGCCATCTCCGTCCGGGCTTCGGGCGCGTCGGAAAGCACCAGCTCGGCCACCGCTGACCACAGCGCCTCCGCCTCGAAGGGCTTGCCGACGACGGCGTCCATTCCGGCGGCGCGATACTCCGCCACCTGATGAGCCATGACGTTGGCCGACAGCGCGATGATCGGCGTGCGCGGCCGTCCCTCGCGGGCCTCCAGGCTGCGGATCTCGCGCGTCGCCGAGACTCCGTCGGTCACCGGCATCTGGATGTCCATCAGCACCAGGTCGAAGCCGCCGGCCCGGTAGGCCTCTATCGCCTCGCTCCCGTCGCCGACCAGGGTCAGCTGGGCGCCGAGCGGCTCCAGCAAGGCGCGCAGGATCACCTGGTTGGTCGTGTTGTCCTCGGCCGCCAGAATGCGGATGTCGAGCGGTCCGGCCGCCGTCGGGCGGGCCTCGTCGAGGTCCTGCGACGGGGCCGCGGCGGGCGTCACCGGCAGGCGCAGGCTGAAGACGCTGCCGACGCCCGGCGCGCTTTCCGCCTCCAGCACCCCGCCCATCAGTTCGGCCAGCTCGCGCGAGAGGGCCAGCCCCAGGCCGGTGCCGCCAAAGCGGCGGTCCTTGGCGCTCTCCAGCTGGGCGAATTTCTCGAACACCTCGGCCAGCCGCTCCTGCGGAATGCCGATGCCGGTGTCGGCCACCCGGAACTCCGCCTCGCCGGCGCCGTTGAGCTCCGCCCGCACCGAGATCCGGCCGTGGGCGGTGAACTTGACCGCATTGGAGACCAGGTTCGCCAGCACCTGCTGCAGCCGCAGCGGATCGCCTGTCCAGACCGCGCCCTCCAGCGCCGCAAGCTTCAGGTCGAGCGTCAGCCCCTTGTCGGCCGCCAGGTTCTCGAACGGCGCGCAGGCGGCCTGGGCGATCGCCGCAGGCTGGAAGGCCACCGCCTGCAGGGTCAGCTTGCCGGCCTCGATCTTCGCGAGGTCCAGAAGGTCGTTGAGCAGCTCCAGGAGCTGATGGCCGGACTGGCGGATCAGGCCGATGCGGGCGTGCTGGTCGTCCGACAACGTCTCGTCGCGGGCCAGCACCTGGGTCATGCCGAGGATTCCGTGCAGCGGGGTGCGGATCTCGTGGCTGACGTTGGCCAGGAACTCGGACTTCGCCCGGTTGGCGGCTTCGGCCGCGGCGACGGCGCGGGCCAGCGCCAGGGTCTGTTCCTTCATGTCGGTGATGTCGACGCGCAGACCGAGCATGCCGCCGTCGGCCGTGCGCCGGTCCTCGATCAGCAGCCAGCGGCCGTCGGCCAGGTGCTGCTCGTGCCGTGCGCCGCTCTCCAGCAGCTGGCGCTCGCGCTCGGCCAGCCATTGCTCCTCGCGGCCGACGGCGTCCGGATAGTCGCCCCGCTCGACGCCGATCCGCAGCACGTCCACCAGCCGCTGGCCAGGTTCGAAGAGGTCGGCGGAGCGATGATAGATGTCGGCGTAGGCCTGGTTCCACATGACGTAGCGGCCCTCGGGGTCGAGCAGCACCACGCCTTCCGGAAATGCTTCCAGCACGGCGCCGAGCCGCGCCTCCGCCAGGGCCGCGCGCGCCTCGGCCGCCGCCAGGTCCTGCGCCCGCCCAAAACGCGACCTGCGCCGAAGGGCCGAAAGCCCCGCGCTCCACCACCCCGCCATGAACTGCAAGCCGCCCCGCTCGTACATACCAGCCCCTAACGGGGCCCTCCGAGGGTAAAGCCTTCCTTGCCAAATGAGACAGCTGGCCCACGGTCGCGCAATTCGTGGGCAATTGCCGAAAGGGCCAGCGCCAACGCCTGCAGATTAGGCGCCCGCGGACCTGGCGAAGGGGCTGGACCCTGAGCGCGCAAGGCCCGGAGCGCGCGCCGAGAATCACTGCGCTGCGCTCAGGTCACGGGCCGATGGCTAGGCGGATCGCCGGCGCCCAGGGCGCGTCACGAAACGCGCGTCAGTTCGTAGTCGCCGTAGTCGTCCACCTGGGCCTTCCAGCCCGGGTAGACCACGATGGTGGTGAAGGTCTCCTCGATGATCGCCGGGCCCGTCACCTCGTGGCCGGGCTTCAGCTCGGCGCCGCGGATGATGTCGGTGTCCTGGTAGCCCGCGCCCAGGTTCGCGCGGCGGGTCTTCGCGACGGGCGCCGCGACCGACGGCGCGGTGAACCCCTTGCCGGCGGGCGGCGCGGGCGTGTCGACGAAGGTCGCCAGGCGCACGCCGACGATTTCCGGGATCTCGTCTTCGCGGATGTGGCCGAAGTCGGCCATGTGCCGCTCGTTGAAGAGGGCGATGGCCCGCTGGCCCATGGCTTCGTCGACGAAGGACAGGTCCTGGGACCCGGTCTTGCTGGCGATGTCGAAGGTGATCGCCCAATTCTGCCCCGGGTAGCGCATGTTCATCTGGTAGTTGGCGGTCACCTGATCGCGGGTGAAGCCGGCGTCGCCGAAATATCTGTCGGCGCGCGCGTCGAGCTCGCTCCACAGCGCCTTCAGCTTCTCGATGTCGGCGGCGTTGGCCGGCGAGATGGCCGAGCGCTCCTCGTCGATGCTCGGCTTGGCCACCAAGGCGCCGAGGGCCGAGAAGGTCGGCGAAGCCTTCGGCACCAGCACCTTTTCGATGCCGAGCTCGTCGGCCTGGATGGCGGCGAAGGCCGGGCCGTTGCCGCCATAGGCGAGCATGACCATGTCCTTCGGATCGACGCCCTTGCCCGCGGTGGTCCGGCGGACCGCCTGGCTCATGTTGGCGTTGACCACCCGCCAGCAGTCGAAGGCGGCGTCTTCGGCGCTGTAGCCCAGCTGGTCGCCGATCGCCTGGAAGGCCTCGACCACCCCGGCCTTGCTGAGCTGGAAGCTGCCGCCGGCGAACTCCGACTCCGCCGACAGGATGCCCAGCATCAGCAGGGCGTCGGTGATCGTCGGCTGGGTCCCGCCGCGGCCGTAGCAGATCGGCCCGGGCGTCGAGCCGGCGGACTGCGGCCCGACCTGCACCTCGCCGCTGACCACGTGGCAGATCGATCCGCCTCCGGCGCCCAGGGTCTCCACCTGCACCATGGGCACGCCGACCAGGTTGCGGTGGTGCATGTTCCAGCCGGCGACCGCCGGGGCCGCGCCGTCCAGCACCATGGACATGTCGTAGGAGGTGCCGCCCATGTCGACGCACAGCAGGTTCGAATAGCCCTTGGCGACGCCGACGTGAGCCGAGCCGATCACCCCGCCGGCCGGGCCGGAGGCGAGCACCCGGATCGGCGAGCCGTCGATGTAGGCCTTGGTCATCACCCCGCCCGAGGCCTGCATGACCATCAGCTGGTTGCGGTAGCCGCCCTCCTGCAGGCGGGTGACCAGCCGCTCCAGGTAGGAGGTCACCCGCGGCCCGACATAGGCGTTCACCACCGCGGTGCTGGTGCGGTCGTACTCAGGGCCGCGCGGCAGCACCTGGTGCGAGATCGACAGGTGCACGCCGGGCATCTCCTCGGCGACGATCTCGGCGACCCGCAGCTCATGGGCGGGATTGACGAAGGAGAAGAGCAGCGAGATCGCCACGGACTCGACGTTCTGCTTCTTCAGCCGGCGGCAGGCCTCGCGGACCGCAGCCTCGTCCAGCGGCTTGTAGACCGAGCCGTCGGCCAGGATCCGTTCCGGGACCGTCAGCCGGCGCCGACGCGGCGCGATCTGCTTCGGCGGCTCCAGCCGGGTGTCCCAGATGCTCTCCTTGAAGCCGCGGCGATATTCGAGCTCGTCACGGAACCCCTCGGTCGTGATCAGGCCGGTGATCGCCCCGTTCATCTCGATCAGGGTGTTGTCGGCGACGGTGGTGCCGTGGACGATGGCGTCGCACTGCCCGAGGAAGTCGCGGAGCGTCAGAGCTTCCTTGTCGGCGAGCTTCTCAAGACCCGTCATCACCCCCAACGACCGGTCCCCGGGGGTGCTGAGGTTCTTGTGCAGAATGACCTCCGCCCCCTTGAGCAGGGCGAAGTCCGTGAAGGTGCCGCCGATATCAATGCCGACCCGATAGCTCATAGATCCGCCCCTCAACTTACGCGGCCGACGCTGCGCGCAGGTCGCGCCTCAGCGCTTCGGTGGCCTCGACGTCGACCTCCAGGTCGTAGTCCTCCAGCGTTCCCTTCAGCACGACGCCGTACTTGTCGCGCGCCCGCTGCAGGCTGACGATCTCGTCGAGCACGTCTTCCTTGACGGCCTCGGGATCGCGCAGGAACGCCGGCTCGAAACCGCCGCCGCCGCCGTACTGGTAGGCGATGACCGCGCCCTCCGGCAGCTGGGCGGTCTCGGACAGCTCGATCTGGTGCTCGTCGGGCGTGCCGACCAGGAATCGGTTGGAATAGGGGCTGGCGTCGTCGCCGCCGCACATTCCTCGCAACGGATGCCGGGAGGTCACCATCCAGGTCATCGCCGTGACGGGCTTGAGCACCTTCTTCACGGCGAGGCTGCCGGGCTGGCCGCGCCAGCGGCCCGCGCCCTCGGAGTCGGTGACCATCTCGCGGCTGAGATTGAGGGTCGGGAACCGACTCTCGAGATCCTCCGCCTGCGACAGCAGGAGGTTGCCCAGGGAGACCGGCGAGGCGCCCCAGCCGTCGATGCCCGGCACCGCCGAGGTGTCATGGGTGCGGGAATCCACGCCCTGGTCCATCCACATCCGGCCCTGCTCGTCGAAGCCGACCACGGCGTTGGGCATGCCCATCTTGTAGACCTGCGGCGAGGACCGCTCCGGCACCACCTGCGACAGGGCCACGCAAACCGCCTCGGTGATCTCGCAGGCCGGGTGGAAGGAGCCGAGCGCGGCCGGCTTGTTCGGCGGCGGCTGGGCGATCGTCCCTTCCGGAATGACCATCTCCACGGCGTTGAACAGCCCCTCGTTCTTGATGATCGACGGATCGATCGAGGCCGCGATCTGGGTCATGATGTAGCTGCGGCTGTTGCCGAAGGTGTTCCACACGCCGACGAGGTTCGGACGGTCGTCGGTGCCCGTCAGGTCCACCGTCAATTGGTCGCCCTTGATCGTGCAGGCCACATGGACCCGCACGTCCTTCACGCCCTGAGTGTCGTGGTCGATGAAGACGTCGGCCTCGTAGACCCCGTCCGCCCACCTGGCGACTTCCTGGCGGGCGCGCTTCTCGGTCTGGTCGATCTGGTAGTTGACCGCCGCCTTGACCGTCTCCGAGCCCCACTTGCGGATGATGTCCTCCAGCATGCGCACGCCGCGCTGGACGCCGGTGATCATCGCCGCCAGGTCGCCCGAGAAGGTGGCGAAGCGGTTGTTGCGTTCCAGCAGCTTGATCGAGTCCATCCGCTTCTCGCCGCGGTGGACGAGCTTGAGGCAGGGGATCGCCAGGCCCTCGGTGAAGATGTCGGTGGCCTCCAGGGTGAAGCCGCCGGGGTCCTTGCCGCCCGTGTCGCCCTGGTGGGCCTGCAGCACCTGGACCAGGATCAGCTCGCCGGCGTCGTCGAAGATCGGCGCATAGACCAGGTAGTCCGGCAGGTGGCCGCCGCCGTAGTCCGGGTCGTTGCCCACGAAGACGTCGCCGGGGCCCCAGTCGAACGCCTTGAACATCTGCAGCCCGTAGCGGACGGACAGTTGCGAGACGAAGGTCAGGTGGGGCGTGCCGATCGACACCGCCGCCAGGCGGCCATGGGCGTCGATGATGCTGGCGTTGCGCTCGTTCGACGAGTTGATGATCGGCGAGGACGCCGCGCGCCCCAGATGGGTCGCCGCCTCGTAGCAGACCGTCTCCATGGCGCCGCGGATGATGGCGGCGGTGACCGGGTCGACGTTCGCCGAGGTGGGGAGCAGCTCACGCTTGGTCGCGAGTCTTCTGTTCAACTCAAATGACATGGCGGAGGTCCTCTTTGACGTTCGTCATGGAACGACGGCGGCCGGCGGCGTTTGGCCCGCTGATCATACGACCAGGCCGCCGCCATCCCAGGCAGATGGCGCGGCGTCATCGACAGTTAGCGAAGCCGTCGGCGAACGTCCGCCGACGGCCTAGATGCGGCCAAGGTCAAGGAACCCGTCGGACGGCTCGCCCGCCAAAATTGGCAATTGTGGCAAAATCGCGCAGAAAGCGAAAATTCTCTGGATTTTTCGCTGCACTCACGGAAGAACGGTATCAGGTTTAACTATATTTTTTATCTTCTTCGTCAAAACAACGACGACGGTAACGAGGAGACGCCAATGCTGTTGACCGGGGACCGCCTGCCGCGCGCCGTTGGTCACGCGGTGAACGCCGCGATCAGCCTGATGATCTGGCACGGCATCGCCGTGGCGAGCGTCGGCCTCCTCCAGTGGGGAAACACGCTGGCGGGCTGAAGCTGACGGCCGTCCGCCTTCGAGCGGATGCTATCGCCCGACTGAACCTGCGCGATTGTGCTCGCGGCGCATCGACGGCCGGCGGATCCCACCGGCGCCGCCAAGCTTGAGAACGCCGTTCGATGGCTTAGGCTAGCCCGGCATGCGCCCGGCCCACCCCGCCTACATTGTGCTCGGCCACAAGCGGCCCGACCTGTTCGAGCGGCTGGTCGCGGCGCTGGGGGATGCGCCCGTCGGCGCCCACATCGACCGCAAGGCGGACATCGCCCCCTTCGAGGCGGCCGTCCGCAACAGGCCGAACGTCACCTTCCTGCCGCGCCATGTCTGCCATTGGGCCGGCCACGGCCATGTCGCCGGCAGCCTCGAGGGCCTGAAGTGGTTCCTGGCGACCGACGCCAGCCACGCGGTGCTGCTGACAGTCCAATGCTATCCCCTGACCCCCCAGGCCGCCGTCCGGCGCCGGCTGGCCGAGCTGGGCGACCGCTCGCAGTTTCGCGTGCGGTCCTTCCCGATCGAGGAATGGGGCCCGTCAGGCGGCTACGAACGCATCGATGGGCGCTGGTTCGTGTTTCGCGGGCGGATACGGCGTCTGGCGCTCACGCGCCGGCGGCTGCCGGACCAGCTCCACCCCCACGGCGGCGGCAGCTACTGGTGCCTGTCGCGCAAGCACGTCGAATACGTCCTCGACTATCTCGCCCGACACAGGCGGGTCGCGGCCTTCTTCAAGACCGTGCTGATCCCGGACGAGATGATCTTCCACACCATCCTCGGCAATTCGCCCCTGGCGGACGAGGTGGTGCGCGAGCGGTTCAACTACTCCTCCTTCGCCCCGCACACGCCGCACCCGATCACCCTGAAGATCGACGACCTCGCCGCCGCCCGCGCCAGCGGCGCCCTGTTCGCCCGCAAGTTCGAGGACCACGACGTCCTGGACCATCTCGACGACCTGATCCGCGCGGACGAGGCCGCCTTCGCCTAACAGGCAAGGCCTGCTTGGCGCCGAGGTTGCAGAAACCTGGTTCAACGTGAACTTCGCCGTATCAGGTAGGGACGACATGCCCGGGCTCGAAGAGACCATGCTCTGCTACTCGCTGAAGCCGAAGGATCTCGGCTGGGCCTGGTGCGTCGTCGACGCGGACGGCGAGACGGTGGCCTCGGGCTTCGCCGCGGACCGCGACGCCGCCGGTTCGGACGTCCGCGCCGCCTACAATGCAGCCGCCGCCCGCCAGCTCGCCGAACTGCCGCTCGCCGCCTGATTGTAGGCGCCAAGCAGCGCTCGCATCTTCGATTGGTGCCGCACCGATGCTAGGCTCCGCTCATGCGCATCCGCCCCTTTCGCTTCTTCACCCGCTGGACCCGTGACAACCCGCACGACTTCACGGTCGCCCTGATCATCATCATCGTCTCGGCGATCGGCGTCTTCCTGATGATGGAGTTCGTTCCCAACTCCGGCATGCTGCAGATCAAGCCCAGCTAGGCTGGGTCACGACCATGGAAGGTCGCCAATTCGCTGCTAGCGAATGAAGAATTCCACAGGGACCACCAGTTCGACGGTGTCGCCGGAGAGGTCGGCCGGCGGCGCGGGCAAGGGTTGAACCCGCTTCGCATCGCGCCGCTCGAATCCATCTGGCGGCGCCTGGAATTCGTTGCGCACCCGACGGCGCGGCCGCACGCAGCAATATGATCCGGGGCCTGACATCTTGCGGTTGCCCGGCCGGCCCCACGTCTTGAAAATCAACCCCTGAGCGCCTTCCGACCGGAATGCGCCCAAGAGCTGAAAAACCCGCTCGCGCCCAAATCTGGCGCGGACGCGTCAGGCCGGCCCGAGCTGACCTGCCGACATCTTGCCGCTGCGCTTGTCGCGTTCGAGCTCATAGCTGAGCTTCTGGCCTTCGGTGATCGAGCCGAGGCTCGAGCGCTCGACAGCCGAGATGTGGACGAAAACGTCCGCGCCGCCATCATCAGGTTGGATGAAGCCGAACCCCTTGGTCGGGTTGAACCACTTCACGGTGCCGGTAGCCATTGAACGTTCTCTTTTTTTCTACGAGCGCAGTCTTGCCTCAGCTGCACACTAAACACGCGGTCGGCTCAGCGCCAGAACCTGACTTCGCTCCCTCACCTGCTTGCGGACGTTCAGACCGGTCGACGGCGGCGGGCCACCGCCTCGGCGAGGCGGCGGACCTCCCGCCAAACCTCCAGCTCGGCCGCAGCATCCGCCAGGGCGCGGTGACGGGGAAGCGCCAGGGCGATCTGCCGGCGTGCCTGCTCGCCCAGCCGGACGGCGACGGCCTCGATCTGGTCGTCGGGAACGCGGTCGCGCAGGATCTCGGCGACCGCCTGGCGGTGCGCCTCGTCCGTATCCTTCAGCCGAAGGGCGTGCCGGGGGAGGCCGGACGCTCGGAGCAGGACGCTCATCCATTTGCCATCCCACGAGGGAGCACTGGCGAAGAGGTCGTGTCCCGCAAGCGCGTCCAGCGTGCGGCGCGCCACCTGATCGTGCGGCTCACCCTCGGCGCGCAGCCGCTCACGCGTCAGCCCGTGCACCGCCTGAGCGGTGGGATCCCAGTCGATCCATTGGGGCGCCGGACGGATCAGGTGCGCCTCGCACGATCCGTCCTCGCCGACCCAGCCAATTTCGATCGGATAGCTGTCGTCGCCGAGCGACGAGGCCTCGAAGTCGATGAAGACTCGCATCGCCGGGATGACGCGCGGCCGGAGCTTGCGTTCCCACAGCCACCAGGCGGGCTGCCCACCCGATCGGCCACCCGCCCTGACCGGCATCCGCCCGGAGGCTTAGTCGCCGCCGCCACGCGCCTCGTCCGCCGCCGCGAAGTCCGCCAGCTGGTCAGCGTGGGCCTTCTTGAACGCTGGCCGCCCGATAACCCGCGCCAGGTACGCCCGGCACGCCGGATAGGCCGCAAGCCCCTCGAACCGGTCCACCGGCCGCAGCACGTCAGCCATCAGAAGGTCGGCCACGGAGAAGCTGCCGCCCGCCAGCCACTCGCGGCTAGCCAGCACCGCTTCTATCCGCTCGAGCCGCGCCTTCAGGAAGCCGTCCACGAACTCGGCCTCGGGCGCATTGCCGGGAAAGCCCATGAACCGGAACATCGACCACGGCAGGCTCGCCATCTCGACCGAGTTGAGCGCTGCGAACACCCACTCCACGGCCTCCGCCCGCCCGCGCGGATCGGTGGGCATGAGCGCCGCGCTCTTCTCGCCGAGGTACAACAGGATCGCCCCGCTCTCGAAGACGGTGATGTCGCCGTCTGTGAGCCACGGCACCTGTCCGAACGGCTGCTGAGCGAAATGCACGGCCTTGCGCCCCTCGAACGGGGTCGTCGCCACGCGATAAGCAAGCCCCGCCTCCTCCAGCGCCCAGCGTACGCGGAGGTCGCGCACAAAGCCCCTCGGCGGCTCAGGAACCCAGTCGAAAGTCGTCAGCACCAGATCGCCCATCTGCATTTCCTCTCAGGCACTTCGCGCGTCCGTGGACCTAAGGACGCGGCAGCCTGTCCGCGGCCGACATCGGATTCTGAACCGCGCTCCAGCGGCCGCCCTTATGGGAGTACAAAGAGGGCAGGCCGTCGCACTAGCCCGGAATGTCTTGGTTGGGTCCAGGCTGTGTGAAAACGCGCCGAGCTTAGCTAGAATCGACTGGCTTTCGGAGGGCCGGTCATGGGGCGTTTCGTTGAGGGAGAGGATCGGCGGCAGTCGTTCCTGTTGCCAGCTTCGCTGGACGATTACGTGGCCGAGGACAATCCGGTCCGGGTGGTCGAGGCCTTCATCGATGAGTTGGACCTGGCGGCGCTTGGATTTGACGGCGTGCGGCCGGCGGCGACGGGCCGTCCTGCCTATCACCCCTCGACCCTGCTGAAGATCTACCTCTACGGCTACCTCAACCGCGTCCAGTCGAGCCGGCGGCTCGAGCGCGAAGCCCAGCGCAACATCGAGCTGATGTGGCTGACGGGACGGCTGGCGCCGGACTTCAAGACCATCGCCGATTTCCGCCGGGATAACGGCGTGGCGATCCGGGCGGCCTGCGGGCAGTTCATCGAGCTTTGCCGCCGGCTGGAGCTGTTCACCAAGGCCGTGGTGGCGATCGACGGCAGCAAGTTCAAAGCGGTCAACAATCGCGACAAGAACTTCACGGCGACCAAGGTCGCCAAGCGCATGGAGCAGGTCGACGCCAGCATCGACCGCTACCTCGCCGCCCTGGACCGGGCCGACCGCGAAGACAGCGACGTCGCCGAAGCCAGGACCAGTCACATCCATGAGAAGATCGCGGGTCTGCGCCGCCAGATGCAGGACTTGAAGGCGATGCAGGAGCAGGTCCAGGCCGCTCCAGACAAACAGATATCCCTCACCGATCCGGACGCCCGCTCCATGGCGACCAGCGGCCGGGGGACGGGCGTTGTCGGCTACAACGTGCAGACCGCCGTCGATGCCGAGCACCACCTGATCGTGGCGCACGAGGTGACTAACCTGGGTCACGACAGGACCCAGCTGGAGCCCCTGGCTCTGAAGGCCCAGGCTGCGACCGGCTGCGAGCAACTCACCGCCCTGGCGGATCGCGGCTACTTCAATGGCGAGCAGGTGCTGGCCTGCGAGGGAACCGGCATCCTGCCCTGCATCCCCAAGACCGTGTGGCCCAGCGAGCGCGGCGTCTTCACACGAAACGACTTCGTCTACGACCCTGAGAACGATCACTACACCTGCCCGGCGGGGCAGCAGCTGACCAAGGGCGCGACGCGATCGGACCGCAAGGACGACATCGACCACTACCGCCACCTGACGGCCTGCTTCACCTGCGCGCTCAAGCCGAAATGCACGCCGGACAAGCTGAAGAGGCTCAAGCGCTGGAAGCATGAGGGCGTCATGGACCAGATGCAGGCCCGGCTGGACCGCATGCCCCACGCCATGGGCATCCGCCGGCAGACCGTCGAGCACCCCTTCGGCACCCTCAAATCCTGGATGGGAAGCACTCACTTCCTGACCAAGACCCTCGAAAAGGTCCGAACGGAGATGAGCCTCCACGTCCTGGCCTACAACCTGAAGAGAATGATCCAGATCCTCGGCGTCAAACCGCTGATGCAGGTGATCCAAGCCTGATCGCCAAGCCGCAGAAATTGACGTCTGCCGGAACGCAGACCGAGTTTTCACACAGCCTCGGTCGGGAGCCGACAATGCGGCCGGCGCGGATTCTCAGAGCATGACCAAGTACCTCATCTCCTTCCCAAGCGAGGCCATGGTGCTCACCGCGGAAGAGTTCCCAATCGTCGCTGCCGAGGCACATGCGGTGATCGAAGAGGCGAAAGCTGCCGGTGTCTACGTGTTTGGCGGGGGGATCGCGGAGCAGGTCGACCCCGTGTTGGTCTCCCATGACGGGTCGGTGTCGACGGAGATCTATCCAGGCAGCCGGATCAAGGGCGGGTTCACCGTCCTGGAGTTGCCGACCCGCGAAGATGCCGTCGCATGGGCGCGGAAGATTGCGGTCGCCTGCCGTTGCGCGCAAGAACTCCGCGAGTTCATGTACGACCCCGCGAGCTAAGGACCCTGTCGGCAGGCGGGGCGGGCAAGTCCGCAATCACCCTTCTCGGAACTTCGGAAGGTCCTCTTCGGAGGTGGACGACGGCCTGGCCACGGTGGACGAGGCCGCTGGCGACGGTGGCCGATCAAGTGGCGGTCAACAAGGGATCGTCGGATCGAGCGGCGAGGTCCCGGACGCGCTGATTGCGGACCTTTTCGCCCCCCAGTCTTGGCGGCTCAGGAACCCGCAGGACGGGCTGCGGTTGATGCCGGGCGGTCCGCGGTCAGACAAGGAGCCGAACCCATGAGAGTGGCTGAACTGATGACGCGCAATCCGCAACCGGTCTCGCCTGAGGACACCCTGCAGCACGCCGCAGCTCTCATGGAGGAGCTGAACGTCGGCGCGCTGCCGGTCTGCCGAGAAGACCGCCTAGTGGGCATGATCACTGACCGCGACATCACCGTGCGCGCCAGCGCCGCCGGGCAGCCGCCCGACGTCGCCACGGTGGCGGACGCCATGACGGAAGGCGTCCGCTACGTCTATGAAGACGACGAGCTGGAGGACGCCGAGGCGGTGATGCAGGAGGTCCAGGTTCGGCGGCTGCCGGTCATCACCCACGCGGGGCGGCTCGTGGGCATCATTTCGCTTGGGGATATCGCGACCAGCGCCGAAAGCGGCGTGCGGGAGACGCTGGAAGACATTTCGCGGCCCTCCAAGCCTGCGCACTAAGGGCTCTAGCTGGCGCCAAGCGTTGCCCTAATCCCGTCTTACCCGCGGGGGCTGAAATAGACGTCCCACATGGTGTTGCGGAACAGCGCCTTGGGATCGAGCTCCCGCTTTGAGCGGACAAACTCGTCGAGATGCGGGTAGGCGCGCTCAATTTGGTCCGCCCGAGCGTGGAGCCTGTACGGCAGATAGAAGGAGCCGCCATGCCTAAGGGCGGCGTCAATTAGCGCCTGGGTGACAGGCTTCATCCTCTGATCTGCCTGGAGCGACGCCTCCTGTGAGAAGGACATGACCGCCGCGACCCGATCCTGCGGCGCAAAGGCCAGCAGGCTCTGCGTATCGGCGGCCACGTAGCGAAGCGTCACGTTCAGCAGTTCAGCGCCGGATCGTGGGATGATGTCGCGACAATCCGCGAGGAAGGCGGCCAATCGATCGGGCGGCAGGAAGTACTCGTGAAGGATGTCCGTTCGATCCGAACGCGTGGCCGCGAGAGCGCTGACAGGCGTGCTGATTAGCGCATTGCGCGTGACGGCTCGGTGATCGAGCTGCGGAGACAGGTGCGTTTCGGCGAACCATCTGAGCTCCTTCCACGCGTCTGATCCAGTCTGCGCGCGGTAGATCCGCCTTGTCAGGTCATCCATCACGTCCACGCGACCAGGAGTCAGAGGCTCAGGCCTCCCGGCGACCTCATGATAGGTGACCATGAAGGCCTCCTGGAGGAACCGGCCCTTGCTGACAGACAGGCGTCCGTAACCCATTCGGGTGCGTGGATCGTGCAGAGCCGCCACGAACGCCGGACCAAACGTCTTGGCTGGCAGTCGCCTGAACTGCGGGACCAGTCGGACGTTGCGAACCATCTCGATTTCGAGGTCGAGGATCACTCCGAAAAGGCCGTAACCTCCCGTCGCAAGGCGGAACAGGCTCTGCTCTTCCGTTCGCGAGCAGCGGACGATCTCGCCGTCCGCCAGCATGAGGGTCGCCGCCCGGACTGTCGCACCCATCGGACCAAGCGGCGCGGCCCAGCCGTGCACGTTGACCGAGAAGGCTCCGCCCAGCGTGAAGTCGCTATTCGCCTGAGTGACTTTCGGGGCGAAGCCGATTTTGTCGAGCACGGGAATGACATCCCGCCACCTGGCGCCCGCAGAAGCCAGGTATGCGGACGTGCGGGGCTCGGGCCGACACCAGCCTCGATCGAGGGTCACCGCGGTGCTGGCCCCGGCGAGACTCTGCCCGCCCATTGAGTGACGCGCGCCCCCAATGCAGACCGGACGGCCGGCGGCCGCCGCTTCCTTTAGCTCTTTCCGCAGCATGTCTCGGAAGCCGGTCTCGTGGCTCGTCGGCCGCCAATGGCGCTGCACGACGGTTGGGTTCAGGCCGCTCGCGTCGTTGAGGACCAGACCGGGCCCCGGGGCCGCGCGGGAAATGCTTCGTCCCCCGGCCACGGGCGCCGCGGCAAGTGCGCTGAGTATTCCTCTTCGGGAGACCGGCCCTGGCATAAAAGCTCCACCTTCTGCCAACCAAGGGTGGCAGCGCCAAGGAGCTGTCAACAGGCAGTCGAACGGCGGCCGATGCGCCTCCCGCTACGCCAAGGCGCAGTTCGCGGAGAATGAGCGCGCCTGCCTCAAACCCCGCCGCGGCGGCGGCCCGCCGGAGTCCCAGGGCCGTCGAGGCCGCGCGAGAAGACGGCGATCATTTGCGCGGCGATGGCCTCGAAGTCCGTCGAGCGGCAGACGCCGCCGGAGAGCCGGTCGATGCGGCCGGTCCTCGCCCACGACAGGGAAATGGCCCCGGAGAGCATATGGTAGAACCAGTAGAGCTCTGCGTCCGTCGATCCCGGGCTCGCCTGTCTCAACAGGTCGATGAAGACCTGCACGACGTCGTCAAACGGCGTCGCTTCCGCAATCGGGATCGCCCCGGCCGGGGTGCTGTTCAGCTGCGCGATCACGGCGAGGTAGTTGAGGTAGCCTTCTCCGCCCGTCATGGCGAAATCGAACGTCGCCTGGACGTAGGTCCGCACCACGCCGGCGACGGTGACCGCGCCGCCGGCGTCCGCCGCGTAGGTCTGAAGCGCCGTGAGCCGGGCGGCGTTCACCTGCCCGGCCCGCCGTCCGATCACGGCTGAGTAGAGGCCCGCCTTCGAGGTGAAGTAGTAGTGCAGCAGGCTGGCGTCGACGTCGGCCGCCTCCGCGATGTCCTTGACGCTGACCCCGTTGAAGCCGTTGCGCGCGAACAGGGCCTCGGCCGCGTCGAGGATCCGCTCCTGAGATTCGCCGCGCCGCGCCTGATTGCTCCGTCTCGCCTGTCGAACCACCGAAGTCTCCCGTGCGCAGCCTAGCGCACAGGAGCCGCGCAGGCATCTCCTTCATCCACATCTTTATTGGTTGATCAATAAAATTCTTGACGCCCGGGCCGGACCGGGAGACCGTGGCCGCAACGACAAAGACTGGGGGGAGGCCCGGCATGACTTGTTTCAGCCATTCGAAATGGACGCTCGGCCTGATGGCCGGCGTCGCAAGCCTCGCCGCCGCCCTTCCGGCGCGGTCTCAGAGCGCAGACCCGGACGGCGCTGTGGTCGAAGAGTTGGTGGTCACGGCGCGCAGGCGGGCTGAGACGCTCAACGACGTCCCGATCTCCCTCACCGTCCAGACGGGCGAGCAGCTTGAGCAGCGGGGCGCGCCGGACATCACCTCGCTCCAGAGGGTGACGCCGAACCTGACCTTGCAGGTGTCGCGAGGCACGAACTCCACCTTGACCGCCTTCATCCGCGGAGTCGGCCAGCAGGATCCGCTCTGGGGGTTCGAGCCGGGCGTCGGCCTGTATATCGACGACGTCTATGTCGCGCGGCCGCAAGGCGCCGTCCTCGACATCTATGATGTCGAGCGCATCGAGGTCCTCCGCGGGCCGCAGGGCACGCTCTACGGGCGCAACACCATCGGCGGCGCGATCAAGTACGTCACCAAGCGCCTGGACACCTCAAAGCCGCAGCTCCGCGCCCGGGCCGCGCTGGGAAGCTACCAACAGCGCGACTTCATCCTCTCCGGGTCGCTTCCGCTCGGCCAGCGCGCGGCGGTCGGCGCGGCCATCGCCAAATACGATCGCGACGGATACGGCAAGAACCTCTTCACCGGGGCGGGCACCTACAACAAGGACGTGATCTCCGGCCGGCTGAGCCTGGAGATGCATCCGACGGAGGATCTCTTCCTCAGCCTGAGCGGCGACTACATGGAGGACGATTCCAACACCAACCACGGACACCGGGAGCGGCCGATCCCCGCCGCCCTGGCGGGCCTGGTGAACCCGCCGGCCTGCCGGGCAGTTCTGGAAAGCCGCTATGACACCTGCGCCGGTCTTGGCGACGCCAACGAGGTGATCACCAAGGGCGCGTCCCTGTTGGCGGAATGGTCGCCGGAGGGCTCGTTCACCTTCAAGTCGATCACGGCCTACCGCGAAGGCGTGACCCACGGCACGGGCATCGACTTCGACAACACGCCCGCGCGCATCCTGGACGTGGCGGTGGCGGACACCATCTACCGCGACGATCAGTTCTCCCAGGAGCTCCAGCTGCTCTACGAGGGCAAGCGCCTGCAGGGCGTCGCGGGCGTCTACTATCTCGACGCCTCCGCGAGCGGCCAGTTCGACACCATCCTCCAGGCCGCCAACCTGACCCAGGGCACCACCGGCAGCGTCGACACCAAGAGCTTCGCCGTCTTCGCCGACTTTTCCTATAGCCTCAACGAGCGCCTTTCCATTTCGGTGGGCGGCCGCTGGACCCGCGACAAGAAAAACGCCCTGGTCTTCAAGGCGAACTATCTCGGCCTCGGCAGCCCGATCACCGGCCGCGCGGCCGCCCCCTTCCAGACCCTCACCAACTACGGCGCGTCCAAGACCTTCGAGGAGTTCACCCCGCGGCTCAGCCTGACCTATGAGCTGACACCGGACGTCAACGCCTATGCGGCCTATGGCCGGGGCTTCAAGTCCGGCGGCTTCGACATGCGGGGCGACGCCACGGCCACGCCGGCCACCCGGGACGGCTACGACCCGGAGATCGTGGACTCCTATGAGGCCGGCCTGAAGGGCGCCCTTTTCGATCGCCGGCTGCGATTCACCAGCGCGGCCTTCTACACCAAGTACAAGGGCCAGCAGATCACCACCCAACGGGTGAATCCGGCGGGCACCGGCGTGGTCAGCTTCGTCGACAACGTGGGCTCCTCGACGATCTACGGCGCGGAGCTCGAGGCGCAGGCGCAGCTGACGGAACGCTTCAGCGCGAGCCTGGCGCTTGGCTACACCAAGGCGAAGTTCGACGAGTTCCTGTCCTACGTTCCGAACGCAGCGCCGCCGCCGACCTTTGTCTTGGCTGACGTCGCCGATCAAAGGCAGTTCCAGAACACGCCAAAGTGGACGGGAAACCTCAGCCTCGCCTACGAGCACCCGCTCGGCGACGCCGGCCGTCTGCAACTTCTCGGGTCGATGTCGTTCCGGTCGGACAGCTCCATGTTCGAAACGCCCTTCCCGCAAGTCGACCAGCCGGCCTACGAGCTCTACGACCTCAACCTCGTCTACACCTCCGCGGACGAGCGTTGGCGCGTCGGGCTCCACGGCCGCAACCTCACCAACAAGCGGTACCGGACCGGGGCCTACACCTTCGCGTTCGACCCGGCCGCTCCGGCGACCCTGGTCTTCGGGGACTCCGTGATCGGCTTCTACGGTCCGCCCCGCACGGTGACCCTGACGCTCGACCACCGCTTCTAGGAGAGAGGTCTTGCCGAACACGTTGATCACCCTGACCTCGCCCGACCAGCTGCGCCTGGCGGTGCGGGCGTGGCCCGGGCCTGCGCCCGGAGCGAACGTCGTCCTCTGCCTTCACGGGCTGACGCGCAACAGCCGCGATTTCGAGCGGGTCGCCGAGGACCTGGCCGGGCGCTGCCGCGTCCTGGCCCCCGACCAGCGCGGCCGAGGGCGCTCCGACTACGACCCCGATCCGGGTCGCTACGACATCGGCGCCCAGGTGCAGGACACCTGGTGGCTTCTCGACCAGCTCGGCGTCACGACCGTTGTCGTCATCGGCGTCTCGATGGGGGCCTTGATGGCGGTCGCCATGGCCAACCAGAAGCCCGAACGCATCGCCGGGATGATCCTCGACGATGCGGGACCGGACATCGACCCGCGGGGCCTAGCGCGCATCGCAGGCTATGTGGGCCAGGGCGGTCCGGCGGCCAGCTGGGCGGACGCGGCGGCCACGCTGCGGGAGGTTCACGTCGCCGCCTATCCGACCTACACGGACCACGATTGGCGGCGCATGGCCCGGGCGACCTATGTCCAGTCCCCGGACGGCCTGCGCCCCGACTACGACGCCGCCCTGGGCCGCGCGTTCGACGCCGCCAGCGGCGCCGGGCCGGACATGTGGCCGTTCTTCGACGTCTGTTCGCGGATACCGACCCTCGTCATCCGTGGAGCGCTCTCCGACATCCTCGCCCGAGAGACCGCCGACGAGATGGCGCGCCGTTTCGGCCTGGAGGTCGTGGAGGTCGCAGATCGCGGACACGCTCCCGATCTGAGCGAGCCGGAGGCCGCAGGCGCCATCCAGTCGTTCCTGACCCGGGGCGACGTGTCGGCGCGATGGACGGACCCCGCCGCGACCTCGCCGCCGGCGACCTAGAAGGTCGATCCGGAAAGCTCCGAGAACCGATAGGCTCGGTCCTGGGATTCAAACTTCAAGCCCATGGAGGTTCTCGCGTGGCTGGTTTCGAGGCGCAGGCCCTGGTCGATGTGGCCCGCAAGCGGCTGGTGAGCGATGTCGTGCGCCTGCAGGCTCGCCGCTCGCCGGCAAAGACGGCGCTGGTCTACGAAGGTCATCGCGACAGCTTCCAGGCGCTGGACCGGATGATCGACCGCGCTGCGGCCGCCCTCAGGGCGAACGGGGTACGTGAGGGCGACCGCATCGCGGTCTTCTCCCACAACAACCGCGCCTATGTGGTGCTCCGCTTCGCGATCATTCGCGCCGGCGCGATCTTCACGCCGATCAACTTCATGCTCAATGCTTCCGAGGTCGCCTATATCGTCGAGCATTCGGGCGCCTCGGCGGTGATCGCCGAGGACGCCCTGTGCGCCACCTGCGAGGCGGCGTTCGCGCTGATGGCCTCTGCGCCGCCGATCCAGGCGTTCGTGCGCCACGCCGGCGTCGCCCCGCCGCAGGGCTGGGCCGACGCCGACTCCTGGCTCGAACACCCGGACGAGACGCCGGTGGAATGTGACCGCTCCGAGGAGGATCCGGTCCAGATCATGTATACGAGCGGCACGGAGGCGCGGCCCAAGGGCGCGCTGCTCAGCTCCCGCGCCCTGCTCGCCCAGTATGTCAGCTGCATCGTCGACGGGGGCATGGAGGCAAGCGACGTCGAGCTCCACTGCCTGCCGCTCTACCACTGCGCCCAGCTGGATTGCTTCCTGACCGTCGACCTCTATCTCGGCGCGACAAGCATCCTGCTGCGCGCGCCGGACCCGGCCGCCATGCTGGAGGCGATCGAGGCCGAGCGGGTCACAAAGCTGTTCTGCCCGCCAACGGTCTGGATCGCCCTCCTGCGCCACCCCGACTTCGAGACACGGGATCTCTCCTCGCTGACCAAGGGCTACTACGGCGCCTCGATCATGCCGACGGCCATCATCGAGGAACTGCTCCAGCGCCTTCCAGGCCTTCGGCTGTGGAACTTCTACGGGCAGACCGAAATGGCGCCGATGGCCACGGTGCTGAAACCCCATGACCAGCTCCGCAAGCTGGGCTCCGCCGGCGTTCCGGCCATCAACGTCGAGACCAGGGTCGTCGATGACGACGATCGGGACGCGCCCGTCGGAAGCGTCGGCGAGATCGTCCACCGCAGCCCCCAGCTGATGCTGGGCTACTACAAGGATGAAGCCAAGACCGCCGAGGCGTTCCGCAACGGCTGGTTTCACAGCGGCGACCTCGGCCGCATGGACGAAGACGGCTACCTCTATGTGGTCGACCGCAAGAAGGACATGATCAAGACGGGCGGCGAGAACGTCGCCAGCCGCGAGATCGAGGAAGTCCTGTTCGCCCATCCCCAGGTGGCGGAAGCCGCCGTGTTCGGCGTGCCGGACGCGCGTTGGATTGAGGCGGTGACCGCCGTCGTCGTCGCCCGCTCAGGCGAAGCGATCGACCTCGAGAGCCTGGAGGCGCACTGCCGGCGATCGCTTGCAGCGTATAAGCGGCCGAAGCGGATCATCATCGTCGACGCGCTGCCGAAGAACGCCAGCGGCAAGATCCTGAAGCGGAGCCTGCGAGAAGGTTTCCTCTAAGGTCAACGGAACTCCACGAAGATCGGATTGGCGTAGAACCAGAGGTCCGACCAGGGATCCTCGCCCGCCGGGTCGGGCGTCGCCTCGAGCTCCGCCCCGTTGGTCCCGCGCACGCGCACATAGGTCGGCGTGGCGACCTTTCGCAGCACGTGGGTCATGGTCAGGACTTCCCCCGAACGTCGCCAGTCGGCGGAGGTGAACCGTCGCTCGATCCGGGCGGTCTGATTGGCGTCGGATCCGCGATCCTGCGTCGGACCGGTGATGTCGCCCCGGATCAGGTCGATGCGGTCGACGGAGGGGGTTCGCCCTCCATGGTTCGGCCCTGCCGGATCGCGGACCCGAATGGTGATCCGCACATCCGACCCCGGCGCAATCCGCAAGGTCCCGCCAATTTGCGCCGGTTCCGCCCTGGAGCCGACCACCTGCGCCGTCACGTCGACCTCCGAGACCAGATCCCCCGTCGTCACGAAGATGCGCCCGCTGCGCAGACCATCGAGGATGTCGTCGTGCGTCCGGACCGCCCGCACATAGGTCTTGGCGTATTCGCCTGGCCAGAAGTCCGAGCCGCCCTCCGTGTAGTGGCGATGCGAATCCGACGAGGAGGTGACCCACCAGCGACGCCCCTCGGCCAGCATGGAGTCCCAGAATCCCCCAAGCCGAGCGGTCATCTGGTCGAAGCCGCCCAGGGTCGGGGCGGCCCTGTAGCCGCCACGAAAGTTCGGCCGTGGGGAGCCGTCAGGCTTGAGGGCCGCGGCCTGGTGACCGGGCGAGCCCTCCATGCCGACCGCCACGTTCGGGGCCGCGTCGTTCCAGTCGCGCAGCTCTGCCGGGCGGTCCAGCCCATAGGCGCCGACGCCTGTCGCCGAGCGGGCCGGGTGG
Source organism: Phenylobacterium sp. LjRoot225 (assembly GCF_964252855.1). Lineage (NCBI taxonomy): Bacteria > Pseudomonadati > Pseudomonadota > Alphaproteobacteria > Caulobacterales > Caulobacteraceae > Phenylobacterium > Phenylobacterium sp. LjRoot225. The sequence continues at coordinate 762,606 of NZ_CAXUPL020000002.1, forward strand.
TTGGCGATGACGACGGGCGGCGCCCTCACCTCGCCCATGAACTTCAGCGCCTCGACCATATTGGCCTCGGCGTCGCGGGACGGGTCCGCCGGGTAGGCGTCGCGTTTCGAGTATCGGCTCTCGATCTCGTAGAGCACGTCGCGCTCGTCGAGCGTCCGCGGCAGGATCAGACTGGTGTGGTCGGCGCCCGGGGTGTCGAACTCCATGCCGTAGAACTGGATCAGGCCCGGCGTCTCGCGGCGGGAGCGCTCCAGCTCCGGATACGCCATGTCGCGGTTGACCTTCGAATGGTTCGGCCCTCCGTGATCCGTGGAGACCATCCAGGAGAGCCCATAGCGATGCGCCATCCGCGCGTTGATGGGGATCGGATAGATGGCGTCGCCGGCGAGCACGGGTTCTGGCGGGTTGGCGGGGTCGGCCGACGGCTTCCAGCCTACGCTGAAGCGGCTGTGGACGTGGTGATCGCCTGCCAGCCAGAGACGCTGCGCCGGATCTGCTCGGCTCGGGCTGGCCACCGCAGGCGCGGGCGCGCGGGCGGGCAGGTCGTGGGCCTGCAGCAGTCCCGGCGCAGCCCAGGCCAGGATAAGAACCATCACCTGCCGCACGCGAACAATCCCCGCCATCTTGCGCTGCGGCTTATGCGCCTTGAGCGACCGGCTCATGACGAGCGTTCCGCTGGTCTCACGAGATCGCCGGCCTGCCGCGGGCGGACCGGCGATAGGGCTGGCTGACCCTGGCGGCGATCAACCGGCCATGAACTGACCGCCGTTGAGACTCATCGTAGCGCCCGTCACATAGCCGGCCCGTTCGCCGGCCAGGTAGGAGACCACGTCGGCGATCTCCTCGCCGCGCCCGAGGCGGCCGACCGGGATCTGGTCGATGATCGATTGAAGGACGTTTTCCGGCACCGCCTGCACCATCTCGGTGTCGATGTAGCCCGGCGCGATGGCGTTCACCGTCACGCCCTTCTTGGCGTTCTCCAGGGCCAGCGCCTTGGTGAAGCCGATCATGCCCGCCTTGGCCGCGGAATAGTTGGTCTGGCCGATCTGGCCCTTCTGGCCGTTGATCGACGAGATGTTGATGATCCGGCCCCAGCCGCGCTCGCGCATGCCTTCGATCACCTGGCGCGTCATGTTGTAGACGCTGTCCATGTTGACCCGGATGACCTCGCCCCACTGTTCGGGAGTCATGCGGTGGAAGACGCCGTCACGGGTAATGCCGGCGTTGTTCACCAGCACGTCGACAGGGCCGAGCGCCGCTTCGACCTGCTCGACGGCGCGCTTGCAGTCCTCGAACACGCCGACGTTGCCCTTGACCACCATCACGCCGAGCCTGTCGGCGCAGGCGCCGGCGGCCTTCTCGTTTCCCGAGTAGCCGGCGGCGACCTTGAAGCCGTCCGCCTTCAGTCGCTCCGCGATGGCCAAGCCGATGCCACGCGTTCCACCAGTGACAAAAGCCACTCTTCCCATATCAACGTCTCCCTTAAGGCCCAGCGCGCGAGATGAGGCGCTCAGCGTCAAATTCTCTCGACGCAGACTGTGACGCCCATGGCGCCGCCGCTGTCGTCACCGACCAGTCCCCTGGCCAAGGCTGATGCTGCGAGCGAGGCGTAGCCTGGCGCCACGCCTCGCGAATGGATTCAGCGGGTCGAAGAGAAGGTCGCCGACAGCGGCTTGAGCGTTGCGCTCAAGCTGGAGCTGAACAGCTTGCTCATTTCGCTGACGTTCGTGCTGTAGGCGTCGAGGGCCTTGCGCGCGAACTGCGCTTGGAGATCGAAGGCCTCCTGCGGGGTCTTCACCTTCGCGAAGGCGCTGGCCGCGGCGAACTGATTTTCGAGGGCCGTCTTGCTGTTGCTCAGGAGATAGGTTCGGGCCTGCTCCGCGCCATGTATTGCGGCCATGGTCGCCGCCGTCACCGCGTCCAGGCTGTGCGTCGCCTTTTCCGCCGCGGTTTTGAAAGCCGACATCGCGTCGAATTCATAGCCGGCGCCAAACGATTTGCCTTCGGTTGCGTCCATTTCACGTCTTTCCATTGTTGTCGGGACAGGAGCGTTTCTCGTCCGAGCCTGATTGGACTGCGGCTCGGTTGTCGCTTGCGCAGCATGCGTTTCGGGAGGATCGGCGTGCGGCGCGATCATCTCGGCCTCGCCTGAAGAGCCCTGAACAGGCTGTTCCGGTTTCCTTGCCTTCGCTGCGGCTTTCGTCGTCTCGTCGGTCACCGGGAGCCTCCCATTGCTGCGACGCAATACCGCATTGCACACCCGAAACGGTGCGTCTGTCTGGGAGTGGACAGAACGGCGTTATGGTCGCGCTGTACGGGTTGCTGCTGGCCAAGGCCGATCCGCAAGCCCGGCGTTTGCGCAACGGCGCGCCCTTCAAGGACTGGGCGGCGCCCCGCTCGAGCTGACGATCCTTCTCCGCCCGAGCGAGCCCGAAACCGGAACAGCCTCTGGAAAAAATCTGGAAAAACCGCCAACCGCGACTGACGCAGGGGATTCCAAGTGATTGAATTTATTGGAGCGGGTGATGGGAATCGAACCCACGACATTCAGCTTGGGAAGCTGACGTTCTACCTCTGAACTACACCCGCGCTGTGCGCGCCCCAAGCACGACGGCGGCGACAGGCGGCGGACCATAGCGGCGCCGGGGGCGCGGGAAAAGGGGTCTTGCGGCGCGGGTTCACGGCCCGGATGTCGCGCTCGCCCCGCCCCGTCAGCGCGCGCCGCGCTTGTCGACCTTTGCGCCGCCGAACATCTGATCCGTCACGCCGGAGTTCAGCATGCTGTGGGGGAAGCCCAAGTCGATCTGGCTGACGGCGTTCAGGCGCGCCACCTGGTCGTCGCTGAAGCTGACCTCCAGGGCGGCGAGGTTGTCCTGCAGCTGGGCGGGCGTGCGGGCGCCGATCAACGGCGAGGTGACCGCCGGGTGCAGCAAGGTCCAGGCCAGGGCGGCTTGCGAGGGCGTGCGCTCCATCTCCTGGGCGACGGCCTTGACCACCTCGGCAATGTCGAGGCTCTTTTCGCTCAGGCGGCCGGTGGCCAGGTTGATGTCCTTGCGGCTGTTCATCCCGCCGATGGCCTCAGGCGCCTTGGCCTTGAGGTCCTCGCGGCTGTACTTGCCCGACAGCACCCCGCCGGCCAGCGGCGACCAGGGCAGGACGCCCAGGCCCATCTCCTTCGCCATCGGCAGGAGGTCACGCTCCGTCGTCCGTTCGGTGAGGTTGTAGGGGACCTGCAGGGCGACCAGCGGCGCCCAGCCGCGCAGCTCGGCGATCGCCTGCATCCGCGAGACCTGCCAGGCCGGGCTGTCGGAGACGCCGACGTAGAGGATCTTGCCGGACCGAACGAGATCGTCGAAGGCGCGCAGGATCTCGTCCACCGGGGTGCGGTCGTCCCAGACGTGCAGGTACAGAAGGTCGATGTAGTCGGTGTCCAGCCGCTTCAGGCTGGCCTCGACCGAGCGGACCATGTTCTTGCGATGGTTGCCGGCGCCGTTCGGGTCGCCCCGACGCATGGTCAGGGAGTATTTGGTCGAGAGCACGATCTGCTCGCGCTTGGCCTTGATCAGCTGGCCGGTCAGGGTCTCCGACCCGCCCTGGCCGTAGAAGTTGGCGGTGTCGACGAAGTTGCCGCCGGCCTCGACGTAGGCGTCGAAGATGGCCTGGGCCTCCTCGTCGCTCGAGCCCCAGTCCGACCCCGTGCGGAAGGTCATGGTTCCCAGCGAAAGCGGCGAGACCCGCAGGCCCGAGCGGCCCAGCAGGCGATAGTTGTCGAGCCGGTCGGCCATGGTCGTTTCCTCTCGTCTTCGTCTTGCGCCGCCCGTCAGGCCGGATCGCGGTCCTTCAGGAACCCGAGGGCGGCGAACTGCACCAGTTGCCGCGCCAGGTCCGACGTGTCCTCGCTCCGGCCCTTGAAGGTCTGGTCCATGGCGACGGCGAACATGATCCCGAACAGCGCCAGCCCGGCGAACTCCGGATCGATGGCGTCCTTTAAAAGACCGTCCAGCACCTCGCCCCTCTGTTTCAAGAGCGGGACGATCTGCTCGCGGTAAAGCGTCTTGCCCAGGGCGGCATCGGAGAACAGCGAGGCGGTCAACAACGGGAAGACCTCGATCAGCCGCTCGATGTGGATCTTGGCCGAGGCCTGGGCCAGGCTCAGCAGCTCCTCGTCGGTGTCCGCCGCCTGGTAGGCGTGGACCCGCTCATGCATTCCCTGCATCGCCGCGATCAGCGGCTCGACCACGGCGGCCTGGAACAGCGCCTCCTTGGACGCGAAATGCTCGAACAGGGTGGCCTGGTTGACCTCGGCCGCCTTGGCGATGTCACGGGTCCGGGCGCCCTGCAGGTTGGTGCGGGAGAACACCTCCTGGGCGGCCAGGATGATCTGCCGGCGTCGCTCGTCGGCGCGCAGATACTTCCGGCGCGGCCGCGGCGCAGCCTCCGGCTCGGCGTCGGCGGTGCGCGGACTGCGGGACGTCGGCATGCTCACTCCGTTCCAGGGCGCGCGATCCGCCGCCCGCAAAAATTCCAACCAGATGGTTGTAAGTCGCATCAAGACTGCTAGCCTGCAAGTCAGAAACAACCAATCACATGGTTGGATTTTGTCCTCGGCGACGGCGGCCCGGATCAGCGAGGCCTCTGCGACCGACGGAGAGCGGCGGAAGGAAACGCTGATGAACGACGCCGGCCTCGAGCGCGAGGCGCTCGCCTGGATGGACGATCCCTATGGCCACTTCGGCATGTCGACGACGAAGATCCATTCGATCTCGCCCAAGGAGGCCGAACCGGTCCTGCTCGCCGCCCTGAACCTCAGGCTGGACCAGCGCCGCCAGCAGATCCCGGTGCTGGCCAAGCTCGCCGACGCGCAAGGGATCGGGACGGTGGCGACGCTGGACGACGCAGCCCCCCTGCTGTTCACCCACGAGACCTACAAGTCCTATCCGATCTCGCTCCTCGCCAAGCAGCGGTTCGCCCAGCTCAACACATGGCTCGGCCGGCTGACGCCCTACGACGTCTCCGGCGTCGACGTCTCGGACTGCGACTCCATCGACGGCTGGCTGACCAGGCTGCAGACCGAGACCCCGCTCGACGTGGCGACCTCGTCCGGCTCGAGCGGCACGCTGTCGCTCTTCCCGAAGTCGAAGAAGGACTACGCCTTCGCGGTCACCGGCCTGCGCGTCCAGCTCGGCCAGAAATTCGGCGTCGAGCCGACCGACGACGAGATCCACGGCAAGATCCACGCGCTGACGCCGATGTACCGCGACGGCCACTCCTCGGCCGGGCGCTTCGCCCAGTACCTGCTGAGCGTCTTCTGCCAGGGCGACGAGGCCTACCTGCACACCGCCCTGCCGTTCAAAGTCTCCAGCGACCTGATGTGGCTGGCCGCGCGGATCCGGGCGGCGGTCGCCAAGGGCGACGCGACCAAGGTCGACGTGCCGGACAACCTGCTGGCCCGCCGCGGCGAATGGGAGACGCTGCAGAGGGACCTGCCCTCGATCCAATCGGTCTTCATCCGCCGAGAGGTTCAGGCGCTGCGCGGCCAGCGGATCTTCGCCATGGGCACCACGGCGATGTTCTACGCCATCGCCAAACAGGGCCTGGCGGAGGGCGTCCGCGGCGCCTTTGCGCCCGGCAGCGTGCTGATGGGCGGCGGCGGCGCCAAGGGCATGGTCCTGCCGGACGACGCCGAACAGACCATCAAGGACTTCTTCGGCATCGACTGGATGCAGTCGGCCTACGGCATGACCGAGCTGAACGCCTTCTCGGTGCTGTGCGAGGCGGAGCGCTATCACCTGGCCCCCTGGGTCGCCCCCTTCATCCTCGACGGCGAGACCGGCCAGCCGCTGCCGCGCGAAGGCGTCCAGACCGGCCGCGCCGCCTTCTTCGACGTGACCCACGACGGAACCTGGGGCGGCGTGGTCACCGGCGACCAGGTGACGGCGCATTACGACGCCTGCCTGTGCGGCCGCAGGAGCCTGTCCTTCGCCAAGAAGATCCAGCGCTTCAGCGAGGCTGCCGGCGGCGACGACAAGATCACCTGCGCCGCCACGCCGAGCGCCCAGAACAAGGCCCTGGACTTCCTCAACGCGCTCGAGGGCTGAAGCGCGGAAAAATTCCGCTCGTCCCGGCGAAAGCCGGGACCCAAGCTGAGGCTCAGATCTCCACACGCCCGCTCGTCCCAGCAGATCCAGGCGGCGCCTCAGATGGCCGCGAGGGGACCCTTTCCAAGCGTCAGCTTGGGTCCCGGCTTCCGCCGGGATGAGCGGTGAAAAATTTACAAGGACCACCCCATGGGCAAACCCATTTCCTACGCCGTCATCCGCGGCCAGGTGATCGACAGCGACCTCATCGAGTTCGGCGGCCGCGGCGGCGGGATCACCTTCCTCGCGCCCGATCCGGCGAAGCTCGTCGACCGGCTGCCGCTCGGCAGCCCGAGCAGGATGGAAGATCTCTACCAGCTGAGCTTCGAGGAGATCCTCGACTACCTGGAAGAGCTCGGCAAACGGCTCGACTTCAAGACCAACGCCTACATGCAGGAGGCCTGCGAGCTGAGCTACGCCACCTCGCCGGCGACGCCGCCGATCGTGCGGGCCTTCTACGACCACATGCCGGCGATGTTCGATCGCGAGCGCATCCGGCGGACCTGCGACTTCAACATCGGAATCCCCTACCTGGAAGGCTGGGTGGAGACGCCGATGAACGGCTCGATGGTCGCCATCCGGGCCTACGGCGCGCGCGCCCTGCACATCGTCGCCGGCAACGGGCCGGTGCTGGGCGCGCTGACCCTGCTGCGCGGGGCGGTGACCCGCGGCGACACCATCATCAAGGTCCCGTCGAACGACCCCTTCACCACCGGCGCCATCGCCCGCACCATGGTCGACTTCGCCCCCGACCACCCGATCACCAGACACCTGTCCGTCGCCTACTGGCGCGGCGGCGACGAGGCGATCGAGAAGCGCCTGTATCAGCCGCACAACGTCGAGAAGATCGTCGCCTGGGGCGGCCTGGCCTCGGTCAAGCACGTCACCCAATACATCCAGCCGGGCCTCGAACTGATGTCGCTGGACCCCAAGCGCAGCGCCAGCATCGTCGGCGAAGGAGCCCTCCAGAGCGAAGCTCTGATCGCGGAAACGGCGAAGCGCATCGCCGCCGACGTCGGCGCCGGCAACCAGACCGCCTGCGCCAGCTGCCGGGTCGTCTACGTCATGTGCGGGACCGACGCGGCGGGCGTCGAGACGCTGAAGGCGCTGGGCAAACTGACCTACGAGGCCATGCTGCGCCTGCCCCAGGACCTCAGCACCAGGCCCAAGGCCTACGACCCGCAGCTCAAGGCCAATGTCGACGCCCTGCGGCTCAACGACGACTGGTACACGGTGGTGGGCGGCCAGCAGGGCGAAGGCGCGGTGATCGTCTCGCACACGGCCGAGCCGGTCAGCTTCTGGGAATATCTGGCCGACCGCACGGTCAACCTGATCCCGGTGGACACGCTGGACGAGGTGCTGGGCGCGGTCGACGCCTACACCCAGACCGTCGGCGTCTTCCCCGACGACCTGATGCCGGAGATCCGCCACAAGGCCGCCCTGTACGGCGGCCAGCGGTTCGTCTCCCTGGGCTACGCCTTCAACGGCCCCGGCCTGGTCGGCCCGCAGGACGGCGTCGAGCCGCTGCGCCGGATGTGCAAATGGATCATCTCCGAACGCCCCCTCCCCGGCGTGAAGCCGGTCTGGGAGATGGCCGAGGGCGACGCGGCGCTGGTGGCTTAGAGCCGCCCCCGGCGGCCAGAGGGTCGAAGCGGCCCCCGCCGCTCCGACCGCTCCAAGCCACCCCCAAAGTATTGCGGCGCCTGCGGCAGCACCCTTGCGAAAGCCAGCCGAAGCCCGTCCCCCGACAGGCAAGGCCAGCGCCTCTACGCAAGCGGCGCTGCTACTCGCCCCATACCTTGAAATGCTTGGATAGCTTGAGACCTTGTCTTTGGTAATGCGACCCTAAGTCGCCATAGAGCCGCGTCGGCCGCGCGGTCAGCGGCTCGTAGACCAGCCGCGCCACAGTCTGGCCATCTTCCAAAATGAACGGCGTCTCGTGGCTGCGCACCTCGAGCACGCCGCGCGAGCCCTTGCCGTGCGCCTCGTCGGTGCCGAAGCCGGGGTCGAAGAAGCCCGCGTAGTGGACGCGGAATTCGCCCACCGAGGGATCGATCGGCGTCATCTCGGCCGCCTCCAGCACCGGGATCTCCACCGCCTCCTTGGAGGCCAGGATGTAGAACTCGCCGGGGTCGAGCAGCAGCTCGCCGTTCTGCGGGATCAGGGGCTCCCAGAACTGGTGCGGATCGTGGCCGTCCTCCTTGTCGAGGTCGACGACGGGTGCGTGGCGGCGCGCGCGGAAGCCGGCGATGCCGTTGGAGAGGTCGACGCCGACGCTCTCGATCCTGAGCTTCGGCGGCGCGCCCCGCTTCAGGCGCAGCTGGTTGAGGCGGGTGCCGCGCCGCACCAGCACCGAGAAGGTCTGCGGCGCGATCTCGATATAGGTCGGGCCGTGATAGCCCTCGGCCACATCGTCGAAGGCGGGACCGGCGTCGGACAAAAGCCGCACGAAGACGTCGACGCGGCCGGTGGAGCTTTTCGGATTGGCCCTCGCGGAGATTCCCGGCGGCAGGGCCAGGCTCTCCTGCAGCTCGGCGATGTAGACGCAGCCACGCTCCAGCACTGCGCCCTTGGTCAGGTCGAGCTCGTGCATGGCGACCTGGGCGATGCGCTGGGCCACCGTGCGGCCGCGTCCCGGCAGGAAGGAGGCCCGCACCCGCCAACAGCGGGCGCCCAGCCGCAGATCGAGGCTCGCCGGCTGCACCTGGTCGGCGTCGAACGGGCTTTCGGAGGTGATGAAGCCCTTGGCGATCAGATCGTCGAGGGACTGGCAGGGCAGAATGCCGGGCGGCTGGCTCATGGACGGCGCAGCCTTAAGGCGCCCGCCGAGTCTTGCAAGACCATGCCGTCAAGATGCGACCCCGCGGCCACATTCCCGGCCCCGCCACGCAGGCTTGGGCCAGATGCTTCCGCAAACTGAGCCAAGCGACCGACCCCCGCCGTCAGGCGGCGGCGCGGGCCGGCTCCGGTCGACGACGGGGCCGCAGCGTCCGGCCGACCAGGTCGTTGATCGCCGTCCGCGCCGGCTGCTCCACAAGATAGAAGCTCAGCAAGGCGGCGACCGCCGCGGCCGGAAGCAGGAGCAGATGCTCCAGCAAGCCGTGCGCCGCCGTGTAGAAGGGCTGCTGCCAGAGATAGAGCGAATAGGAATAGATGCCGGCGCGGATCATCACCGGGTTTTCGAACGCCTTCAGCACGGCGCCCGGCGCGGCCGGCATCAGGGCCAGGCTGGCCGCCAGCAGGGTGGTGCCGAGCGAGTATTTGAGGGGATCGGGCGACCCGTCGACCTGCAAGGCGAGCGCGGCCAGGCCCAGCACGACGGGCGCGCCCTTCCAGCTCAGCCAGGCCGGGACCTGGCGTCGCAGCGCGAGATAGACCGCCACGGAGATCAGGATCGAGGCGCCCCTCACGTCGGAGCGCCAGTAGACGTGGTAGTAGCTCAGCCCGTTGAGGGTCTGGATCGCCCCGTTGAGCATCCCCAGCACCGCCAGCCCGGCGCAGACGCCGGCGACGGGGAAGGCCACCCGGCGGCGAACGAACGCCACCAGCCCGAGCAGGATGTAGACGTGCTCCTCGACGCAGAGCGACCAGATGTGCTGGGTGACGCCGGCGGTCTTCGTCCAGAGACCCACGTAGTTGGACGTGAGCGTGATGGCCGCCAGGAAGTTCAGCAGCGACGGTCCGTTGAACGGGGTCGTCAGGCCCACGACGAACATCGCCAGGGCGAACACGAACAGGGCGGGATAGATGCGCGCGAGCCGGCGCGGGAAGAAGGTCGTCAGCGGCGTCTGCCGGACGAAGAGGATTTCGGCCATCAGCCGTCCGCTGAGGACGAAGAACAGCTCGACCCCGAAGCGCCCGAGATTCAGGCCCTGGCTCGTCACGAAATGCCCGAAGAGCACGCTGAGGATCGCAGCGCCTCGCCAGCCGTCCAGATATCCCACGCGGGTCATGCTCGTCTCCGAGCCCCCGCCCCGCCTCTCGCATAGCGGCAGCTGGATAGCTCCGCTACCGACGCGCGAGCACAATCTGTAATCGCCGTCCGCCCGCACAAAAAGCGAGCTTCAAGCCCGACCTTTCGCATCGCGCCGACTGGAGCCGGGCTTGACCTCCCCCGCTCCCTGCCGTTCAAGCGGCCACCCAAGCCTTGCAGCCGCAGGAGAAGCATCATGGCCGAAGATCCGAACCACTGGGACGTCGAGACGCGCCTGGTCCGGGGCGGCATGGCGCGCACCCCCTACGGCGAGATGTCCGAGCCGCTCTTCCTCAACCAGAGCTTCGCCTACGAGAGCGCCGCCGCCGCCGATCGCCGCTTCTCCGGCGAGGAGCCGGGCTTCATCTACCAGCGCTTCGGCAACCCGACGACGCAGGTTTTCGAGGATCGGCTGGCGCTCCTGGAAGGGGCGGAGGCGTGCCGGGCCACCGCTTCGGGCATGGCCGCTGTGCACGCCGCCCTGCTCGGCCTGCTGCGCGCCGGCGACCATCTGGTGGCGGGCCGCGCCCTCTTCGGCTCGTGCAAGTGGATCGTCTCCGAACTGCTGCCGCGCTACGGGATTGAGACGACCTATGTCGACGCCGTCGACCCCGCCGCCTGGCGCGAGGCGGTCCGGCCGAACACCAAGGTCTTCCTGGTGGAGAGCCCGGCCAATCCGCTGCTGGAGATCACGCCCATCGGGGCGGTGGCCGAGATCGCCAAGGCGGCCGGCGCCAAGCTGGTCGTCGACAACGTCTTCGCCACGCCGATCTATCAGAAGCCGCTGGCGCTTGGCGCCGACGTGGTCGTCTACTCCGCCACCAAGCACATCGACGGCCAGGGCCGGGTGCTCGGCGGAGCCATGCTCGGATCTGCCGAGCTGATGAACGAGACCTACAAGGACTTCCTGCGCCACACCGGCCCGGCGCTGTCGCCGTTCAATTCCTGGGTGCTGCTGAAGGGTCTCGAGACGCTGGAGCTGCGCGTCACCCGCCAGACCGAGAACGCCGGCAAGATCGCCGACCTGATCGCCGAACATTCCAAGGTGAAGCGGACCATCTACTGCGGCCGTCCCGACCACCCTCAGGCGGCGATTATCGCCAACCAGATGACCGGCGGCGGCAACGTCATCGCCTTCGACCTGGGCAGCCGCGAAGCCGCCTGGCGGTTCCTCGACGCACTGGAGATCGTCGACATCTCCAACAACCTCGGCGACGCCAAGTCGATGGCCACCCATCCCTCCACCACCACCCACCGCTCGATGACCGAGGAAGACCGCGAAGCCATCGGCCTGACCCAGGGCTGGGTGCGCATCAGCGTCGGCCTCGAAGGCCCTCGCGACCTCGCCCGCGACGTCAGCCGGGCGCTGGACAAGGCCTAGGTGAACGATCCTCCCCTTCCGGGGGAGGATCTAGGCTCGCAAAGCTCCGCCGCACCAGTCCCGGCAGCAGGATCGCCTGGCCTACGCCGCGCAACAGGAAGAAGAGCGAGAAGGCCAGCCAGACGCCGTGGTTGCCCCACGGCCTCGCCACGACAAGCAGCACCAGGAAGCCCGCCAGCGCCCACCCCATGCTGAGCAGCATGGCCCGCGTCCAGCTGGAGCCGATGAAGACGCCGTCGAAGACGAAGGAGGCCACGCCAACCAGCGGCAGCAGCGCCGCCCATCCGATATAGGCGTGGGCCGTGGCGACCACCGCCGGCATGGTGCTGAAGCTGGCGGCCAGCCGCGGGCCGGCCAGGGCGTAGACCAGGGCGATCGCCAGAGCGACCACGCCGGCCGAGATCAGGACGGCCCGCACAAGCCGCTTGAACTCCGCCTTCCGGCCCGCGCCCAGGGCCTCGCCGCACAGCACCTGCGCCGCGGTTTCGAAACCGTCCAGCAGCAGGGCCGACAGGATGAAGAGCTGATAGAGGATGGCGTTGGCGGCCAGCACGACCGCGCCCTGCTGCGCGCCGGCCCGGGTGAGCAGGACGGTCGCCGTCATCAGCAGCAGGGTGCGGCCGAACAGGTCGCGGTTCAGTCGCAGCAGCCTGCCCAGTTCGCCGACATCCCAGGTGCGACGCGCGCGGACGACCGCAACCGCGCTCCGCGCCGGCCGCTCTCTCGCCGCCATCGCCGCAAGGGCGACAAGCTTGGCGGCTTCCGAGCTCAGGGTGGCGATGGCGACGCCGGCGACGCCGAGCCCCAGTCCCAGCACCAGGCCGAGGTCCAGCAGGATGTGGAACAGGTTGGCGGCGACCTCGACCACCAGCACCGCCCGCACCCGCCGCCGGCCGATCAGCCACCCCGTCAGCACCGCGTTGAACAGCCATGGGAGCCCGCCCCAATAGCGGATCGCCACATAGTCCTGCGCCAGGCTGGCGAGCGGCCCTGTGGCGCTGAACATCCTTAGGCCGGCGGGGATCACCACCGGCATGGCCAGGAGCAGCAGGGCCCCGATCGCCGCGGCGGCGACCAGGGCCCGGACCAGCACCTCGGCCTGCGCCGCCTCCACGTCGCGCCCCGCCGCCTGGGCGGTCAGGGCCACGGTGCTCGACCGCAGAAAGTTGAAGACGATCAACAGGGTCATCAGCAGCTTGGCGCCGACTTCCACCGCCCCCTGGGCGACGGCGTCGCCGAGCCGACCGATCACCCACATGTCCGCCAGGCCGAACAGGGCCGTCGCGACGCTGGTCAGCATCGCCGGCAGAGCGATCGCGAGGATCGTCCGCTGCAAGGCGCCGTCGCGCATGTCGAACGGCCCCCTGTCCGCCTCGGTGAGCGTCGCAGCTAACAGTGTCCGCCGGCGACGAAAAGGATCGCCGCCGCGCCGCCTGGGCCGCGCGGGCGGTTTGCACCTAGGCCGCCCGCTGCCCCGCCTGCGCGCGGCGCTCCAGGAACATCGGCATGCCGCCCTTGGGCCGCAGCGTCACCGCCGCCGTCGGCGCCACCTCATGGGTCGGGTCCAGCCGGAAGCGATAGCGCGACAACCATTCGGCGAGGATCAGCAGCGCCTCGTTGATGGCGAAGGCCTGGCCGATGCAGATCCGCGGGCCGGCGCCGAAGGGGATGTACTGGAAGCGATGGTGCTTCGCCTTGGCCTCGGCCGAGAAGTTCTCCGGATCGAACAGGTCCGGCTCGTCCCACAGCGCCTCGTGCCGGTGCAGCAGCCAGGGCCAGATGGTGACCATGTCGCCCTTCAGCACGGGCCGGCCGCAGAGCACGTCGTCGGTGATCGGCGAGCGGTCCATCCGCGTCGCCGGCGGATAGAGCCGCATGGTCTCGTCCAGCACCTGGCGGAGATAGGGCAGCCGGCCGGCCACCTGCATCGGCGAGCCGCCGGCCTCGATGGCGGCGATCGCCTCGGCCGCCGCCCGCTCCTGCACCTCGGGATCGCCGCCCATCAGGTAGAGGGCCCAGGTCAGGGCGTTGGCGGTGGTCTCGTGGCCGGCGACGAAGAACAGGATGCCGTTGCCGAGGGCGAGTTCGGCGGCCTCTTCCGGCGGATGGGTCTCGGCGAAGGCGTCGAGCAGCCGGGTCATGAAGTCCTTCGGCGGCGCGGGGTTGGCCTGCCGGCGTCGGATGAACTCGGTCAGCTTGGCGCGCAGGAAGGCCGAGCCGGCCAGGCCGTCGCGGCGGATCCGCGACTGGTCCAGCCAGGGCAGGCCAAGCAGCCTGACGACGCTGTATTTGCCGGCCGAGGCGAGGGTCGCGGTGATGTGGCCGGAGGCCGCCTCGGACGTCAGCACCGCATCGCCCGAGAACAGCGAGCGGCTCATCACCTCGAAGGTGGCGTGGGTCGCAGCCTCCGCCACGTCGATCCGGTTCGGGGTCTCGCGCGCCCAGCGGTCGGTCTGCTCGAGGGCGACGTCGCGGAAGATCTGGGTGAAGGATTCCACCGCCGCAGGCGTGAACACCGGCGCCATCAGCCGGCGCTGCTCGCGCCAGATATCGCCGTCCGCCACCAGCAGGTTCCAGCCGACGGCCGGCGCCAGGATCCGCTTGATCAGCGCCGGCTTCTCGTAGTTGGCGGCGTTGTCCAGCAGCACATGGCCCACGGCGTCGGGGTCGTTGATGATGTGGTTCCGCACGGTGATCACCCGGGCGAACATGTAGCGCTCGCGGAAGGCCGCCCTCGGCCAGCCCGCCACCCAGTTGGTGGCGAGCTCGCCGCTGAGCCTGCGCCACAGGCGCGGGGGCGTGGTGGGCCGGAACGGCGCGGCTGGACGGAAGCGCGGTTGGCTCATGGCAGGCTCGAGCTCAGAGGTCCTAAACCCTAGGCTTCCGTCGTCCCAGAACCAACCCCGGCTACAACCTCACCTCGGCGTGGATGTCCCGCGGCGGCTCGCGAGGCGGGCCGATGCCGAACAGCCGCGGCTGGGCGCCGTCGCTCGGCAGCCAGATCGCGGCGCTGGTCGGGGTGAAGCGGAGCAGCGCCAGGTCGGGATCGTTGCGGCCCAGCGGATACCAGCGCGCCACCTCGTCGCTCCAGAAGCGGGTGATGGCCGCCGCGTCGTCGGTCATCACGACTTCGCCGTGGACGCAGGCGTAGAGGTCGTGCGTGCGGCCTGTGTAGTGGAAGACGGCCGCGTGGCTCTGCTCGGCGGCGAGCGCGATACGGCTTTGCCTGTGAGCGTAGAACCACAGAGGACCGTGCTGGCCCTCGAAGTGGGCGGTCATCGGCTGGGCGTGGCCCTCATGCTCGGTCGCCAGGCCGAGCATCCCGGTCTTAAGGTCGGACAGGTCGCGCCAGAACCGCGCCAGCAGGTCCTGCGGGTCGGCATGGATCATTTCCTCCACCTCATGTCTCGGACGCTCGCCACCTCGGCGCGCCGCTTTCAAGCGTGAGCGCGCGGCGCCGCCGGCGGTTCCGTCGATCAGGAGGCGGGAGGCGGGCCTACTTCAGGCCCATGTCGTCGGCGGCGAGCCAGGCCGTGATATAGGCGTGCGTCCTGCGCACCAGCTGGGTCGGCCCGGAGAAATAGAACTCGCTGCCGAACAGCTTCTTCTTCTCCGACCACCGGACCGAGCCGGTGTCTTCGCTCTCAAGCACCTGGCGCAGCTTCGCCCGCTTTCCCTTCGGCACGTAGGAGACGTAGGTCACCTCGGTCATGGGCTTTTCCTCGCTGGCTGGGGACGCTCGCGTCACGCCCGCCTTAAGGGCTCGGAGATTCTTGTGGCGCGATTGCGGCGGATCCCGGCCGCAGCCTTCACGCCGCCGTGTCCAGGTCCGTGGGCGCCACGGCGTAGACTCGCGAGCAGTATTCGCAGGTCACGCGGATCTTGCCGTCGTCCTCGACCATGTCCGCCCGCTCGCCGGCGTCGAAGGAGCGCAGCACGGTCTCGATCCGCTCCTGGCTGCAACGGCAGAAGGCGCGCAGCGGGTGGGAGCCGAACACCCGCACCCCGTCCTCGTGGAACAGCCGCCAAAGCAGGGTGTGCGAGGGCAGCTCCGGGTCCACCAGCTCGTCCTCGCCGAGGGTCTCGAACAGGATCTGGGTGCGAGACCAGGCCTCCGCCGTCGGGCCGCGCGCCTCGTCCTCGGCGATGTTCTGGAGCAGGACGCCCCCTGCCCGCCAGTCCTGACGCCCCTTCGGGCCCTCGACCTGGCCGACCGCCAGCCGGACGCGCGTCGGCGTCTGCTCGGACTGGGCGAAATACTGTTCGGCGCACAGCGCCAGGGTCTCGCCCTCGATCGCGGTGACGCCCTGGTAGCGGTCCATGTCCGCGCCCTGGTCCACGGTCATGATGAAGACGCCGTCCCCCAGCAGGCTGCGGGCGCCGGGCCGCACGAAGCCTTCGGACACCGCGGCCACCTGGTCCTCGTCGAACCGGCAGTAGCCGCGCAGGCCGCCGCTGGTGTCGTAGTCTGCGACCACATACCGCACCGGCCCCTTGCCCTGGGCCTGCACGATCAGCCGGCCGTCGAACTTCAGGTTGGAGCCCACCAGGGCGGCGAGCGCGCAGGCCTCGCCCAGCAGGTTCGCCACCGCCTCGGGATAGGCGTGGGCGCGCAGGATTTCGTCGATGGAGGGGCCGAGGCGGGCGATGCGGCCGCGCACGGGCTCGCCCTCGATCTGAAAGGCGCCGACCAGGTCGTCAGGAATGGGAGAAACATCAGGCATGGGCGGCATATAGGTCCGGCGGCGAGATTTTCGAGCGTGGCGACTCAAGCCCCCTCAGTGTCATCCCGGTTTTCGCGAAGCGGAAGACCGGGACCCATGAACACGGCGTCGCGGGAAAGACGCTGTGGCGCCGCTTCGGCTAATCGAAGACTCAGTGCGCATGGGTCCCGGACGAGCCGCTGCGCGGCTTTCCGGGATGACAGCGGGGGGTGAGCCTCAGATCTTGCCGAAGCACCAGGCGAGGATCGACTTCTGGGCGTGCAGGCGGTTCTCGGCCTCGTCCCAGATCACGCTCTGCGGCCCGTCGATCACCTCGTCGGTCACCTCCTCGCCGCGGTGGGCCGGCAGGCAGTGCAGGAAGACGGCGTTGGGCGCGGCGAGATCCATCAGGCCGCCGTCCACCTGGTAGGGCTCCAGGGCGTCCAGCCGCTCGTCGTGGTCGGTGTCGCCCATCGAGACCCAGGTGTCGGTCATCACCACGTCGGCGCCGCGGACCGCCTCGTGCGGGTCCTCGGTGGTCAGCACATGCCCCTGCTGCTCGGCGGCGCGGGCGAGGTCGACCAGGTCCGGGTGGTAGATCGACGGGCAGGCGATCTTCAGCTTGAAGCCGAGCTTCGGGGCGGCGTGGATGAAGCTGGCGCAGACGTTGTTGCCGTCGCCCACCCAGGCCAGGGTCTTGCCCTCCACCCGGCCGCGATGCTCCTCGATGGTCAGGATGTCGGCCATGATCTGGCAGGGGTGGCCCCTGTCCGACAGGCCGTTGATCACCGGCACGCTCGAGGCCATCGCCAGGCGCTCGACGTCCTCGTGGTCGTTGGCGCGGATCATGATCCCGTCGACCATGCGCGACAGCACGCGCGCGGTGTCCTCGATCGGCTCGCCGCGGCCCAGCTGCATCTCGTGGGCGTTGGAGATGATCACGTCCCCGCCCAACTGCCGCATGGCGGCGTCGAACGAGAAGCGGGTGCGGGTCGAGTTCTTCTCGAAGATCATCGCCAGGGTGCGCCCGGCGCCCGGCGCGTCGGGATCGACCTGCCCCTTGGGCCAGCCGAGCCGTGCGGCCTTGCGCGCCTTGGCGTCCTCGAGGATCGCGCGCAGGTCGCTCCCCTCGAGCTTCCAGAGGTCGATGAAATGTCTGGGTTGGGTCATGCCATTAAATCCCCGCTCATCCCGGCGAGAGCCGGGACCCAAGCGGCCCTTGAGATTGGCCGGAGCGGTGGGGATCCCTTCTGAGCTTCAGCTTGGGTCCCGCCCCGGATCAAGTCCGGGGCGGGATGAGCGGAAAATGTTAGGCGGCCTTGGCCTGGGTCCGGGCGCGCTCGCAGGCGCGCTCGAGCTTCTCGATCGCCTCGCGCGCCTCCGCCTGGGTCAGCACGAGGGGCGGCAGCAGGCGCACGCAGTTGTCGCCGCCGCCGGCGATCAGCAGATGCTCGTCGCGGGCGTGCTGCATGAACTCGCGGTTCGGGGTCGCCAGCTTGATCCCGATCAGCAGGCCCTTGCCGCGGATGTCCACCACGACGTCGGGGAAGCGCTCCCGCAGGCCGGTGAGCTGCTGGTTCAGGTAGCCGGCCAGCTCGTTCACATGATCCATCAGCGCCGGCTTGATCAGCTCGTCGACGGCGGCCAGGCCCACGGCCATGGCGAGCGGGTTGCCGCCATAGGTCGAGCCGTGGGAGCCGACGGTCATGCCCTTGGCGGCGTCGACGGTGGCCAGGCAGGCGCCGACCGGGAAACCGCCGCCGAGCGCCTTGGCCAGCGCCATGATGTCGGGCGCGGCGTCCTCGGCCCACTCGTAGGCGAAGAGCTTGCCGGTGCGGCCCAGGCCGCACTGGATCTCGTCGTAGATCAGCAGGACGCCGGTCTCGTCGCAGAGCTGGCGGATCTCGCACAACGCCGCCTCCGTCCAGGCGCGAGCCCCGCCCTCGCCCTGCACGGGTTCGACGACGATGGCCGCGGTGGTCGGGCCGATCGCCTTGCGGATCAGCTCGACGTCGCCGAACGGCAGGTGGACGAAGCCCGGCAGCGGCGGGCCGAAGCCCTCCAGGTAGCTGGGGTTGCCCGAGGCGTTGACCGCCGCGATGGTCCGGCCGTGGAACGAGCCCTCGAAGCCGATGATGTCGATCCGCTCGGGCTGGCCATTGGCCCAGTGGTGCTTGCGCGCAGTCTTGATCGCGCACTCGATCGCCTCGGTCCCGGAATTGGTGAAGAAGACCACGTCGGCGAAGCTGATGCTGGTCAGCCGGTCGGCGAGCGCTTCCTGGCCCGGGATCTTGAAGATGTTGGAGACGTGCCAGAGCTTCTCGGCCTGGGCCTTCAGCGCGTCCACCAGGACCGGGTTGGCGTGGCCGAGCGCGTTCACCGCGATGCCCGCCATGCAGTCGAGATAGGCCTCGCCGTCCGCCGTATAGAGGCGCGAACCTTCGCCTCGCTCGAACGCCAGCGGGGCGCGCGAATAGACGCCCATGATGTGGTCGCTGGGGACGGGCGCGGCGGCTTGGCTCGCGGTCTTATCGGTCACGGAGGGCCCTCCAAAACGGAAGCGTCCCCGCCGTTGTGCGACGAGGACTGGAAGGCCTGGCCTTTTCCGCGTCGAACACCGGGATGTCAATGGTTTGGCCGAGATTTCGCAAAGGTGTCATCTGCGCCGGGCGCCCGGGCGGACAGAAAACCCTCACGTCTTGATCTTGTAGCCGGTCCTGAACATTCCGTAGCAGATCCCGCCGAGCGCCAGGGTCAGCGCCGCCGTCATCGCAGCGCCGATCGCCAGCGAGCCTTCCGCATGGCCGATGAAGCCGTAGCGGAAGCCGTCGATCAGATAGAAGAAGGGGTTCGCCTTGCTGAAGCTGCGGAACGGCTCGGGCAGTCGCTCCACCAGATAGAAGGTGCCGGACAGGAAGGTCATTGGCATGACCACGAAATTGGTCACCGCCGCCATGTGGTCGAACTTCTCCGCCCACAGCCCGGCCATGATGCCGAGGAAGCCCAGGATCAGCGCCGCCCCGACCCCGAAATAGGCGATCGCCCAGAGGTGGGCGACGCCGATTCCGGCGAACGGCAGCACCGCCAGCAGGGTCACCGCCCCGACCAGCAGGCCGCGGGTCGCCGCCCCCAGTGCGAAACCCGCGGCCAGCTCCAGCGGGCTGAGCGGCGGGGTCACGAAGTCCCCCATCAGCCCGTTCATCTTCGACTGCAGCAGGGAGGATGAGGAGTTGGCGAAGGCGTTGTTCAGCACCTGCATCATGATCAGGCCCGGCGCGACGAAGGCGCCGTAGGGCAGGCCGTGAATGGGCGCCGCGCCCTGCGCCGCCACCACGAAGACCATCATATAGAGCAGGGCCGTCACCACCGGCGCGGCGAGGGTTTGCGCCCCCACCTTCAGGAACCGACGGATCTCCCGGAGATAGAGGGTCTTGAACCCCTCCCAGTTGAAGCCGGGGTATTCCCGCGGCGCCGGCGGGATGGCGGTTTCGACGACCATATCCTTCATCCCCCCCATGTGCGCTGGCGCTTGGCGTGCCGCAAGTGCGGCGCAGACTGCGACGAGCTGACGCAACATCTAGTTCCTGTGGAGAACCCGGGGGGCGCCTATTGTGGCTCTTAAGGAGTTGTTTACTACTGATGGTGGTCACTGGGGCAGGAGAGTTCCAGACGCCACAAGATGTTGAATCTTATTTGGTCGCGGGGGCGCGGCCGCGCGGAACGGGAGGCTGAAATGGGCTGGACGGACGAGCGGGTCGAATTGCTCAAGAAGCTCTGGCAGGACGGCCTGTCCGCCAGCCAGATCGCGAAGCAACTTGGGGGCGTGACCCGCAACGCGGTCATCGGAAAAGTTCACCGCCTGGGCCTGTCCGGCCGGGCCGCGCCGTCGAAGCCGGCGCGCACCGTCTTCAAGGCGCCGCGTCCGGCGCGCCCGGTGGCGGCTGCGCCTTCCGCGCCGCGCCGCATCGCCGAGCCGACGACGGCGCTTGCGCCGCAGCCCTCGCCCGTCCGCTATGTGGACGAGGCGCCCGGCATGGCCACGGTGCTCACGCTCGGGGCGCACATGTGCAAGTGGCCGATCGGCGATCCGTCCCTGGACAGCTTCACCTTCTGCGGCCGCCGCTCCGGCGAAGGCCCCTACTGCCACGAACACAATCAGGTCGCCTACCAGCCGGCGCAGACCAAGAAAAAGGCGGGCGCCACCGAGCTCGCCCGCAGCCTGCGCCGCTACATCTAGAGTTTTCGGGTTCCGCGAGGAGAGCGGGCGTACAGTATCCGTTGGGGATGGGGGCGCGTCCCTTCTGGCCGGTCACGGCGAGGGGGAGGCGCCCTTTCTCGTTTCAGATCAAAGCTTCAGCGCCCAACCGGAAGCCGCGTAGCGGCTGTCCGGGATCCATGAACACGGCGTGGCCGATCGCCCTCCCCCGCCCATTGGGTTTCCGGCGCCGAGCCGCTACGTTCCGCCCATGAGCGACACCGCCCCAGAGACCGAATCGAGCGGCAACGCGCGGCCCTATTCCGTCTCGGAGCTGGCGTTCGCACTGAAGCGGACGCTGGAGGACGCCTATGGCTTCGTCCGTCTGCGCGGCGAGCTCTCGAAGGTCACGAACCACTCCAACGGCCACGTCTACCTGACGCTCAAGGACGAGCGCGCGGCGATCGACGGGGTGGTCTGGAAGGGCAGCGTGCGGGGGCTTTCGGTCAGGCCCGAACAGGGGCTGGAAGTGATCGTCACCGGCAAGATCACCTCCTATCCCGCAGGCTCGCGCTACCAGATCGTCATCGAGACCATGGAGGCCGCCGGCGTCGGCGCGCTTCTGGCCCAGCTCGAACGGCTGAAGGTCCGGCTCGCCGGCGAGGGCCTGTTCGAGCCCGCCCGTAAGCACGCCATCCCCGCCATGCCGCGGGTGGTGGGCGTCATCACCAGCCCGACCGGCGCGGTGATCCGCGACATCCTGCACCGCATCCGCGACCGCTGGCCCTGCCACGTGATCGTCTGGCCGGTGGTGGTGCAGGGCGACGCCGCCGCCGCCCAGGTCTCCGCCGCCATCCGCGGCTTCTGCGCCCTGGATCCGGCGGGGCCCATCGCCCGGCCCGACGTGCTGATCGTCGCGCGCGGCGGCGGTTCGGTGGAGGACCTCTGGCCGTTCAACGACGAGGCCCTCGCCCGCACCGTCGCGGCCTGCACCATCCCGCTGATCAGCGCCGTCGGCCACGAGACCGACACCACCCTGATCGACTTCGTCTCCGATCGCAGGGCCCCGACCCCCACGGCTGCGGCGGAGATGGCCACCCCGGTCCTGGCCGAGCTGAAGGCCGCCATCGCCGACCTCGACGCGCGCCTGCACCGCTGCGGCGGCCGCACCGTCGAGGATCGCCGCGCCCGCGTGGCCGCCGCCGAACGCGCCCTGAAGCGGGCGCCCGATCTCCTGCGCCTGGCCGAGCAGCGCTTCGACATCGTCTCCGGCAAGCTGGCCGCCGGCCTCGCCCGCAACGTCGCCCTGCACGAGCGCGACCTGGTGCGGGTGTCGAGCCGGCTCTCCCCGCTGCTGCTGCAACGGCCGCAGACGGTGCACAAGCAAAGGCTCGACGCCGTCGCTCAGCGCCTGAAACCGGCGGCCGTACGCAAGCTCGAGCGCCTCTCCGAACGGCTGGAGTCGCTCGCCAAGCTCTACGTCTCGGTCGACCCCGACCGGCCGCTGCAACGCGGCTTTGCGCGGGTGACACGCCAGGACGGCTCGCTGGTGCGCGAAGGCGCCTCGCTGGCCAGCGGCGAGAGCATCGAGATCAAGTTCGGCGACAAGGTGACCCGCCAGGCCGTGGTCGACGGCGCCTCTGACCCGACCACCGCGGCGGCGAAACCGGCCAAGCCCCGCGTCAAGTCGCCCTCCCCTGCGCAAGGCGACCTGTTCTGAACGCCCTGTTCTGAGCACGAGGGGCGCGCTAAATATGCGCCCCATGAACGCCCACGATCCCGACTTCCCCGGCGCCGACATCGCCAAGCTGCACTACGGCGACGGCGATTTCGCCGTGCTCAAGCCGGGGCGCTACGTGCTCTGCGCAGTCACCGGCAAGAAGATCCCGCTCGAGGCCCTGCGCTACTGGAGCGCCTCGCGCCAGGAAGCCTACGCCGGCCCCGCCGAGGCCACCCAGCGCTGGAAGGAAACCGGCGCGGCCTGACCGCCGCCCCGGCCTTCCCCACGCGCAATCAGGCGTCGACGATGGTGTTGAAGCCGCCGAAGATCATGCGCTTGCCGTCGACCGGCATGTTCTCCATCGCGCCCTTCATCCGCGGGTCTTCCATCATCCGCTTGTTGGACGCGTCGCGCACTTCGCGCGACGGATAGACGATCCACGAAAAGACCACGATCTCGTCGTCCGCCAGCTGCACCGCCCGCGGGAACGAGGTCAGTTCGCCATAGGGCACGTCATCGGCGACGCATTCGACCACCGCCAGCGCGCCGTACTCCTTGAACAGGACGGACGACTCCTGGGCGATCCGTCGGTAATCCTCGATCCGGTCCTTCTTCACCGGAACCACAAAGCCATCGACATAGGACATAGCGGTCTCCCTAGCTTGCTATCGCCCCCTAGGACGTCGGCGGGGCCGCGATACCGACAAGCGCATCGAGAACGCCCGCCCCGCAGTCTCCGGTTCCGCGCCTGCGGCTCACAAGGGGTTTTGCGGCGCGCAGAGCCCATGCACGATCCGGCGGACCTCCTCGGGCATGAAGGGCTTTTCCAGGACCGGCCGACCCGCCCGAGCCAGGAACCTGCCGGTCGCCGGGCCCAGCGTGTCCCCGGTGATGAAGGCCACGCGCCTGTGGAGATGGCGCTTGCGATCCTGAAGCCAGTCGAACAGGGCCGACCCGTCCCGTTCGGGCATGTGCAGATCGCAGAGGATGACATCGTAGTCCTGCCGTTCCAGCAGGACGCAGGCTTCATCGCCGCCGCCGGCGACGTCGCACTGGAACCCCAGGGCCGAGACCATCTGCGCCAGGATGGCGGCGACCTCCGGCTCGTCGTCGATGATCAGGGCCAGGACGCCGCCGGACGGCGCGGCGAATTCTGCGGGCTCGTCCGGCAGCGGCGCAAGGGCGCCGGCGACCTCGGCGGCCGCGGCTGTCCGCAGTCTCACCTCAAAACGGGCGCCGCCTTGTTCGGCGACGGCCAGCGTCAGGGTTCCGCCATGCGCCTCGACGATGCCGCGCGAGACAGCGAGGCCGATGCCTGTGCCGTGCCCCATCGGCTTGGTGGTGAAGAACGGGTCGAACACGCGGCTGCGATTTTCTGCGGGGACGCCCGGGCCGTTGTCGGTGACCGACAGCTGCAGCCCATCGCCGTCGGCCGATGCGGCCACGCTTATGTGGCGCGGCAGCGGCCGGGCCTGGAGCGCCTGCTGGGAATTCACCAGGAGATTGACCAGCACCTGCGTCAGCTGATCGGCGTCGCCGACCGCGGACGGCAGATCTTCCGCAATCGCCACCTCCACGGTGACGCCGCTGGTGCGCAGGTTATAGGCCAGCAGGTCGATCGAGGCCGTCACCAGCGGCCGCAGCGCGAGCGGGCGAAGCGCGATCGGCCGCTGGCGCGCCATGGCGAGATAGGTGCGCACGATGCCCCCGCAGCGTTCGGCCGCCGATCGGATCTTTGTCGCCCGCTCCGCCAGCGCCGGCGCGACGCCGACCGCGTCGTCGTCGAGCATCAGGGCGTGGCCAATGACAATGGACAGGGGGTTGTTCAGCTCGTGCGCGACGCCGGCCAGCAACGAGCCGAAGGCGGCCATTTTCTCGCTCTGGTGCAAGGCCTCGCGGCTGCGCGCGATCTCGGCGGCGTCGGCCTTGACCTTGCTGAGGTCGCGTAGATAGGCGGTGAACAGCCGCCTGCCCGGCAGGCTCACATCGGTGATGGTCAGCTCGAGCGGGAAGATCTCCCCGTCGGCGCGCATGCCGTCGATCTCGACACGACGACCGAGGGTGCGCGCTTCGCCGGTCGCCAGATAGCGGGCGAAGCCGGCCACATGTTGCGCGCGCAGATGGTCCGGCACGATGACATCGCCGATCGGCTTGCCGAGCACATCGGCGCGGCGATGACCGAAGGTCTGTTCGGCGGCGGGATTGAACTGCACCACGCAGCCGGCCTCGTCGATCATGATGACGCAATCCAGGGCCGAGGCCGTCATGGCGGCGCCGAGCGCCTTGCTCATGTCCAGCACCGCCATCTGCTCGACGAGGCGTCGTTCGGTGCGCTTCAGCTCGGTGAGGTCGCGCATGAGCAGGCGGTAACCTTCGACGCCGCCGCCGGCGCCGGCATGGGGAATGCAGACACCCTCGACAAAGCGCGGCTCGGCCTCGCCCGGCCACTCCAGCCAGTCCCGCCAGGCCGATGTCCGGCCCTCCAGCGCCCGCTCGCCATGGATGCGCACGACCTCGGGGGCCTGGTCCTCCTCGGCGCCCGCCGCCCCGTAGGCGCGATTGACGTAGAGAGGTCTGTGGGCGCGATCAAAGCGCGCCACGCCAACGGAAATGGCCTCCAGCATCCCGCCGAGCCTGTCGTCCTCGCCGTCGTCGGACAGGGACGGCGGGGCGGCCCCGCACGACGTCACGAGGCGACGCCGTTGCGGGAAACGGGCACGAACATGTAGCCGGCGCCGCGCACAGTCTTGATCACAGCCGGCTTGCTGGGATCGACCTCGATCTTCCTGCGCAGCCGGGTGACCCTGATGTCGATGCTGCGGTCGAACGGATCGCGATTGCTGCTGTGCGCGAGATCCAGCAGACGGTCCCGGCTCAGCACCCGGTTGGGGTTGGCGGCGAAGACTTCGAGCAGGGCGAATTCCATGGCGGTCAGCGCCTGGGTGCTGCCGTCCTCCCCGATCAGGCAGTAGGCCTCCATGTCGAGCACCACCGCGCCGAACGGAACCTGCCGGCGGCTGGAGGCGTCATCGACGGCTGCCGGGCGCTCCGAGATCGGACGGGCGGCCCGGCGCAGGACGCTCCGCACCCGCGCGCGCAGCTCCCGCAGGTCGAAGGGCTTGGTCACATAGTCGTCGACCCCGAATTCCAGCGAGACGACACGATCGACCATGTCCGTCTCCGACGTCACCATGATGATCGGCACATCGTCCTGGGCGCGGATGCGGCGCGCGATGCTGAAGCCGTCCTCCACCGGCATGTTGACGTCGAGCATGATCAGATCCGCCGCCTGCTCCGCCAAGCATGCGTCTAATTCAGCGCCGCTCGCCGCCGTGCGGACCGAGAAGCCGTGCCGCCCGAAATAGTCCGCGATCAGGAGGCGGAGGTCCGCTTCGTCGTCTACGACGATGATGCGTGGTTGATCCATGCGCCGCCCCCTGCAATCTCTAGCTGTCTCCCTTGCCGGTCTCCTGGCTCAATTGCAAACAGCTCGTGCGATGACATGGCGGAAATAGTCACATCGGTGTTTCGCAGCGTCCGGGACAGCACGCGGCCGACGTCTTGACTTGGATACGCCGTAAAGCCGCCGCGACGCATGGAGCGTCACGGCGGCTTCGCGGACGATCGAGGGCGCAGCCCCGATCCGACAGGTCCTAGAGGATGAAGTCGCCCGACGTCATGCCGGTGACCCCCTTCACGAACACCTGGAAGTCGGCGATCCCGTTGCCGTCCACGTCGGCGTTTACGTAGGTGCCGCCGCCGGTCTCAATGGTCTGGAGGCGCCCGCCGGCAAGCGATGCGCTGCCGACGAAGGTGAACGCCTGGTCGCCGCCGACGTAGGTCTTTGCATCGATCCCCGACAGGTCGATCCGGTCGATACCCTTCTGGAAATCCAGGATGGTGTCGCCGACGAGGGTGAGCGAGTCGTCGATCGCGTCGAAGTCGAACCGGTCGAAGCCCGCGCCGCCGGTGAGCTGGTCACGGCCGGCGCCGCCGCTCAGGGTGTCGCTGCCGAGGCCGCCATCGAGCACGTCGTTGCCCGCCTCGCCGTACAGCACGTCAGCGTCAACGCCGCCCGAGAGGGTGTCCTGACCCACGCCGCCAGCCATCACATCGGCGCCCGCGTCGCCGTACAGCGCGTCGCTGCCGACGTCGCCCCACAGCCTGTCGTCGCCATCGTCGCCGTGCAGGGTGTCGGCGCCATCGCCGCCGAGCAGATAGTCGGTCCCCGCGCCGCCGGTTCCGTAGTCGTTCCCCTCGCGGCCGAAGAAGTAGTCCACGCCGACGCCGCCCGCGCCGAGGTCGTCGCCCGCGCCGCCGTCCAGGGTGTCGTTGCCGATCCCGCCGTAGAGGCTGTCGTTCCCGTCCAAACCGTTCAGCTTGTCGTTGCCCGCCCCGCCGACGATCGCGTTCGCCACGCCGTTGCCGTTGCCGGTGAAGTTGCCGGTCCCGATGAAGGTCAGGTCCTCGACATTCGCCATCAGGGTGGCGGTGCTCAGCTTGGACAGAAGCAGGTCGCGGCCCTCGTTCGCCGACTCGAAGACGACGTCTGTAAACTGGTCCACGATGAAGGTGTCGTTGCCCGCGCCGCCCGTCAGGAAGTCCTGGCCCGCGCCGCCGTCCAGCACGTCGTCGCCGGCCTGCCCCCAGAGGTGGTCCACGCCGGCGCCACCGTTGATCGTGTCTTGGCCCGCGCCGCCCTGGAGATAGTCCGCGCCGACGCCGCCTGTGATCTGGTTGTTCGACGCATTGCCCGTGGCCCACACGCCGTTCTTGTCGATCGAAGCGCTGACGAAATTCTCGACGTTCGCCGACAGGGTGAAGCTGTCGCCCTCGAAGACCACGGTGTCCGTGCCCTCGCCGGCCTTCTCGAGGATCGTCACCGTCGAGTCTTCCCAGTCGCTGGCGTCGTAGCCGATGCCGTGTCCGCCGAACTGGAGGCTGTCGAGGACGACGTCCGTGACCGCGTCCCAGAAGCCGTAGTCGAGCTTCTGGAACAGCACGTAGGTGTCGTTGCCGGCGCCCCCGTTCAGGTGGATGTCTTCGCCCTGGGCCTTGAGGATGTCGGCGCCGGCGCCGCCGTCCGCGGTCTCGTCGGAGGCGACATAGATGACGTCGTTCCCGGCGCCGCCATTGAAGTAGTCATCGCCCTTGCCGCCGCCCAGAGTATCGTCGCCGCCGTCGCCGTAGATGTAGTCGTCGTTGCTGGTGCCGGTCAGTCGATCGGCGTCGCTGGTGCCGTGGATAGTCGCCATGGTCGTCTCCTTTTCCCTTGCGGCTGTTCCGCGGGTTCGAGGAGCTATTTGGCGAGCCAACGTATCGCGCCGACGTCGCCTGTGTTTCTGTCAGGTTTCTCTGGTCCCGCCGCGTCGGCGACCTTGCGCGGGCTAAAGGGATGGAGGGCGTCCCTACCGCTTGCGATACATCTCGTTGGGCCAGCGCTTGTGGACCCAGAACCATTCTTCCGGCCGTTCGCGCACCCGGTCTTCCATGAAGGCGTTGATGCGGCGCACGCCGGCGGCGATGTCGGCGTCGCGGTCGCCGGTGTCCGCCAGCATGAACGGCTCATGGACGACGACGCGGAAGCGCGCCTTCCTCACCCGCTGCACGCTCATCGGCGCCAGCGGGATGCCGAACTTCAGCGCGAAGGTCGAAGGCCCGGGCGCGGTGTGGGCGGTGACGCCGAAGAAGGGCGCGGCCACGCCGCCGTTGAACTTCTGGTCGTTCATCAGCGCCGCGGACTCGCCGCGGGCGAAGGCCCGCATCATTGCGCGCGCGCCCTCCAGGCCCTTGGGCGCGAACAGCTGCACGCCGTAGCGCGCCCGGCTCTCGCGCAGCCGCCGATCGAAATAGGGATTGTTGGCGGCGCGGTAGGTGACCTGGCAGGGCACGCCCGCCCGGACGATGGCCGCGGCCATGATCTCGAAGCAGGAAAAATGGCCGGAGATGAACACCACGGGGCCTGCGCCCTCGGCCACCGCCGCCAGCCGCTCCGCGTGGATCACCTCCACGCGCGAGCGATCGGCGACGATCCGGTCGAGAATCGGGAACTCTGCGAAGACGCGGCCGACCTCGCGCCACTGGGCTTTCAGCAGCCGCGCGATCTCCGCGTCCGGCGCGTCGGGGAAGGCGATCCTGAGGTTGCGCTCGGCGGTGCGGCTGGCGCTGGTCAGCGGGCCCAGGCCGCCGATGGCCCAGGCGCCAAAATCGGACACCCAGTCGACGGGCAGCCGGCGCATCAGCCCCGCGAAGAGGTCGAAGCCGAACGCCTCCAACCGCCAGACCAGATCCTGCGCGCGCGAGGGCGTCTCCTGAGACATGCCCTCTGATAGGCGGCCCCCCATGGGCGGCCAAGGGCCGATTTGCGCGAACCCGGCGCTCGCCTGGCGCGCGATTTGCGGCGGCCAAGCTGCAGCGTCCCGCTCTGGGACGCGAGATCACGTGACGCGTGTTTCGGGGCGAGGGGCATGGGCGACGAAATCGACGAGCATCTCGGCAGACGCCTGCGGCGGCGACGGCGGCTGTTGGGGCTGACCCAGCAACAACTGGCCAGCGCTTGCGGCGTGCGCTTCCAGCAGATCCAGAAGTACGAATGCGCCGCCAACCGGATGTCGGCGGCGCGGATGTGGCAGCTGGCCCAGGTGCTGGACGTGCCGGTCAGCTATTTCTACGAGGGCTTCGGGCCGCAGCGGGAGACCCGCGTCCGCGACGGCGAAGCCCAACGCGAGGTCTTCACCCGCAAGGAGACGCGCGACCTGATCCGCGCCTACTACAGCCTCAGCGAACACCCCCGGCGCAGGCTGCTCGACCTGGCCAAGTCCCTGAACGGCGACGTCGAGGCCTGATCCGCGGTCAGGCTGGCCTTGGGGGCCTGACGCGGCGCGGCGGGCAGGCTAAAGCGAATGGATGACGACGCTTTCTCCTGACCGCCTGCCCCCTGACCGCTTGGCCGACCTGGAAGCCTTCCTCGTCGAGCTCAACCGCGCCAGCGCGGCGCACATCCTGCCGCTGTTCCGGGCCGACCACGGGCTGCGGGACAAGGGCGGAAGCGCCGGCTTCGATCCCGTGACCGAGGCCGACGTCGGCGCCGAGCGGATCATCCGCCAGCTGATCACCCAATTCTTCCCGGACCACGGCGTCATCGGCGAGGAGCTGGGCGAGGACCGGCCCGACGCGGAATTCGTCTGGGTGCTGGATCCGGTGGATGGGACCAGGGCCTTCGTCGCCGGCCTGCCGACCTGGTGCACCCTGATCGGCCTGCGGCATCAGGGCCGCCCGGTGCTGGGATCGATCTCCCAGCCCTTCCTGGGCGAGCTCTACCTGGGCCATGCGGGCGGCTCACGGCTGATGAGCCCGCAGGGCGAGACGCCGCTGAAGGTCCGCCCCTGTCCGCAGCTCACCGACGCGGTGATCGCCACCACCGATCCCGAAGGCATTTTCGACGGCCCCGAGGTCGGCGCCTGGACGCAGGTGCGCGCCGCCGCCCGCATCGCGCGGACGGGCTGCGACGCCTACGCCTTCGCCCGCGTCGCCGCGGGCACCATGGACCTGGTGGTGGAAGCCAGCCTGAAGGCGTGGGACATCGACGCCGCCATCCCGGTGATCGAAGGGGCGGGCGGCCTGGTCACCGACTGGCGTGGCCAGCCGGTGGGAGCGCATGGCGGACAGGTCTGCGTCGCCGGCGACCGCGCCTGCCTGGAGGAGGCGCTGGTCGCCCTTCGACGCTCGGCGAAATAGCCGTCGGGCCGCAGCCCGCCGGATCAGACGGTCTTCTTCGCCACCGGCTTCTTGCCGGCGGCCTTCGGAGCCGCCTTCGGGGCCGAGGTCTTCGGCGCGTGCGCCTTGGACGCCGCCGCCTTCACGGGGGCGGGCTTCTTCGCCGCGGCCGGGGCCTTTGCGGCCTTCGCCGCCGGCGCCTTGGTCTCGCCAGCCGGGACCTTCACGGCCTTGGCCTTCACAGCCTTGACCGCCACGGGCTTGGTGGCCGGCTTGGCTGCAGTCTTCGGCGCAGTCTTGACCGCCGCGGCCTTGGGCGCGGGCTTCTTCGCAGCCGCCGGGGTCTTCACCGCCGCCGGCGCCTTGGCGACGGCCGGCTTGGCCGGGGCCGGCTTCGGAGCCGCCGCCGCCTTCGCCGCGGCGGGCTTCTTGGCAGGTTTCGCCGCCGCCTTGGCGGGCGTCGCGGTCTTGGCCGCAACCGCCTTCACCGCGGGCTTCTTCGCCGCGGGCTTCTTGGCGACAGGCTCGGCGACGGCCTTGACCGGCGCAGGCGCAGGGGCCGGGGCCGGAGCGGCGGCCGCGAGGGTGGGCGCAGGCGCGGGCGCAGGGGCCGGCGTCGGCGCAGGAGTCGGCGCGGCAGACGCGGCCGGCGCAGCCGCGGCGGCGCGCTTCGGCGCTTCGGCGGGCTTCGGCGCCACCCGGCCGGTGAGCGCGTCGAACGCCCGCAAGAAGATGTTTCGCATCAGATCGGTCTCCATCAGAATTTCGTGGTAGGCCCCGGGCGCTCGGATGAACTTGCCCTGCGGGAGGTGGCGCGCCGCCGCAGCCTGGGCGGCGTTGTCCACCAGTCGTTCGTCTTCGGCGGCGACGATGATCACCGGGACGGTGATTTCACGCAGCCGATCGGGCCTGGCCAGGTACGCGGTGGCCCGGAACGCAAAATCCAGCCAGCCCCAGGTCGGCCCGCCCAGAGCCAGCTTCGGCTCGGCGGCGATCAGTCCGACGTTGCGCATGAAGCGTGCACGGTCATGGGTCAGGACATTGGCTTCGAAGTCGTCGTCGAACGGGGCGCCGGGCTGGCCCTGCACATAACGCGCGGCGCGGCCGAACAGGCAGTGCGTCCTGGCCGCAAGCTTCGCGCGCTTCGGCGAGACCTTGCCGGTGTTGACGCCCAGCATCGGCGCCGACAGCACGGCGCCGGCGAAGCGGCGCTCGCCATGCGCCATGGACAGCAGGTTCAGGCAGCCGCCCATCGAGTGGCCCACCGCCACCCAGGGCTTCGGCAGCCGATCCTCGAAGGTCCGCAGCAGGGCCTGAAAATCCTCCAGGAAGGCCTTCTCGCCCCGCGCGTGGCCCTTCAGCCGATTGGAGAGCTCGCGCGCCGACAGTCCCTGGCCGCGCCAGTCATGCGCCAGCACGACAAAGCCGCGCTCCAGGAAGTCGCCGATCAGCTCGTAGTATTTTTCGATGTACTCGGTGCGGCCGCCGGAGAGGATGATCGAGCCGCGCGCGCGGCCGTCGGGGACGAACAGGGCCGCACGCAGCTGGGCGCCGCCGGCGCCGCGGAACCACTCGGCTTCGCCGCCTGGCGGAGCCGGCGCGTCGGGCGTCGTCACAAGGGGCGCAAGCTCGGCCATGGCGCTTCCCTACACCGTCTTGGCAAACAGAGTTTGAATCGCCGGCTGAAGTTTCATCGCCAGCCCCATGTCGGACAGTTTCATGCGTCCAGTCATGATCGCGCGCATCGGATCGAGCTCGCGCCGGCCCAGCGCTTCCAGGTCCTTGCGGCTGATGGTGATCACCAGGTCCGCCGGCAGGTCGGCGTTGGCGACCGCTTGGCCGTCGATATGGATGAAGCCTTCGCCCTTGAGGTCGAACTTCAGACGTTGGCCCAAGCCGGGACCGCTGGCGACCGCGCCGCGAATCCGCTCGGTGATCTCGTCCAACGTGGCCATGCCCCCGCGCCCCCGACTCACTGGAAAGTTTCGTCTCACGCGCGAGTTAAGTAAACCATCGGGCCCAAGTTGCGCCTGCGTCGCGCAGCGTCATGGCGTCGCTGCCGCGGCGAGCCTCGGAGGGATTGCAGGGGGATGGATGGCGCCCGAGCGCCACGCCCGGAGCGGACAATCCAGGGTCCGCTTCGGGGTGGCTGACGTCCGGCGGCGAGCGGACCTCGCCGGTCCGCTTATCGGCTCTGACGACGGCGGCCCGACGAGGGCCGCCGCGGGCCTAGCCGAGGCGGCAGGCGCAGAACTTATTGCCTTCCGGATCGCGGAAATAGGCCATGTAGAAGCCCGGACCCCGCTCGCCCGGCGCGCCCTCGTCGCTGGCGCCGAGCTCCAGCGCCTTGGCGTGGAAGGCGTCCACCGCCTCGCGGCTCGGCAGGTCGAACGCCACCATCGTCCCGTTGCCGGTCGTGGCGGCTTCGCCGTTGAAGGGCGCCAGGACGCCAAGCACCAGCTTGCCGTCCTTGGCGAACATCACCCCGCCGCGCGGATGGTCGAACATCTTGCTGACCCCCTGGAGCGCCAGCAACTCGGTGAAGAAGGGGACGGATTTTTCGAAGTCGTTCGAGCCGACCGTGGCGTAGCTCAGCATGGGTGATCCTCGTTGCAACAGGCGGGCGCGATCATACGGCCGGCGGTGACACGCGCCACAATCAATCGCCTCGCCGTCTCGCGCACGCCCCCTTGAAGGGCCATTTTCCGGCGCCTACCTCAACCATCGAAGGCGCTGGATGTCCGGGCCTTCCGGGTCACCAGGCGACGCCGAACTCGGGTCGCCGACAGTCCTGAACGACACGCAACCTTGCTTATGAAGAAGGTGAGAGACCTATGCGTACGATCGATTTCGCCCCCCTCTATCGCTCCGTCGTCGGCTTCGACCGGCTGGCCTCGCTGCTCGACGCGGCGACCACCGAGGCGGCCAGCGGCTATCCGCCCTACAACATCGAGCGCACCGACGAGGATGCCTACCGCATCGAAATCGCGGTGGCCGGCTTCCGTCCGGAAGAGCTCAGCATCGACGTGAAGGAGAACCTCCTCACCGTCCAAGGTCGCAAGGCCGCCAATGACGAGGTCCGTCGCTACCTGCACCGCGGTCTCGCCGAGCGCAGTTTCGAGCGCCGCTTTCAGCTCGCCGACTATGTCGTCGTGACCGAGGCCAGGCTCGCCGACGGCCTGCTCTCCATCTCGCTGAAGCGCGAGCTGCCCGAAGCCCTGAAACCCCGCCGCATCGAGATCAACGCCGGCGCGCCCGAGGCGACCCTGATCGAGGGCGAAAAGGCCGCGTAAGCCTTCCGCTGCGGACCAACCGAAGGGCGGCGTCGCAAGGCGCCGCCCTTTTTATTTGTCCACGAAATACACGAAATACACGAAAACCATGGTGCTCAGAGTGCGCCCACTGCGGGTCTCAGACACACAAGGACCGGTCGTCGGCCGGTCGGATCGCAGGTCACGGCCAAGCAGCACCCCGGACGCTTTCGTGTATTTCGTGTATTTCGTGGTTCGCGAAGCGCCTCAGATCACCTCTTCCAGCCCGCGCGCGCCTGAGCGGGTCGCGCCGGTGGCGTTGACCTGGCGCAGCAGGGCGCCGGTGAAGTTGGCGCGGCTGACGTCGGCGTGGGCGAGGATGGCCTGGCGCAGGTCGGCGTTCGAGAGATCCGCCCCCTTCAGGTTGGCCTCCGTCAGGTCGCACGGCAGGACGCGGTCGCCGCCGAGCAGCAGCGGGCCCATCTGGGCCTCGCGAAGATCCGCCCCGGCGAGCTTGGCGCCGCGCAGCTTGGCGCCGCGCAGGTCGGCGCGGCGAAGGTTGGTGTTGCGCAGGTCCGCGCCTTCCAGATGGGCGCCCTGCAGCTGCACGCCTTCCATGTCGAGGGCGTAGAGGACCGCGCCCTTGGCCGACAGCGCCGTCAGGTTGAAGCCGCCGATGCTCTTGAGGGCGCGAAGATCCGCCCCGTCGAACACCGAAGGCTTGCCCTGGGCGCCGCCGGTCTCGCACCAGCGGGCGTGCTCCTGGATCATCTCCTGGTAGGGCATGGACGAGGCCGGCGTGCCGGCGGGCGCATCGGTCAGCACGCCCTTCAGGTTGGCGTCCGAGACGTTCCAGCCGTTGGTGGTGCAGCCCACCAGGACCGCATCCTGGAGATTGGCGCCCGCCAGCTCGCAGCCGGAGAGGTCGGCGCCGGACAGGTTGGCGCCCTTCATGTTCGCCTGCTTCAGGTTCGCCCGCACCAGCTTGGCGTCCTTCAGGATGGCGTCGCTGAAATCGGCCTTCAGCGCCAGGATGCCGCCCAGCCTCGATCGCTCGAGATTGGCGCCGGCGAGGATCGCGCCCTGGGCCTGGCCCGGCCGCGTCCGCGCCTCGAGCAGGCGGAAGCCTTCCTTGCGGTCGGCGGCGGCCACGGCCCCTTCGCGCAGGTCGGCCTCGAACAGATCCGCACCCGTCAGGTTGGCGTTGCGCAGGCAGGCGCCGCGCAGGTCCGCGCGCCGCAGCGAGGCTTCGTAGAGGTCCGCGCACTGCAGGTCGGCGCCGTACAGGTTCGCGTGGTCGAGCCGCGCGCCGCGCATCTGGCAGTCGAACAGGATGGCGCCGGTCAGGTCCGCATCGCACAGGTTGCGGCCGCGCAGGTCGAGGCCCGTCAGGTCCATCCAGGCCAAGGCGGCGCGCGCCCCGCCCGGCTTGGAGCTCCACAACCGGTCGTGCTTGGCGCAGACCAGATTGAGCTCCGCCTGGGTGAGCTTGCGATAGGCAGGGCCTTGGCTGTTCACGGCGGTCATTGCGCCGAGCAGGGTAAGCCTCAGCCCGTTAATTCTGCATTGCGTTCAAATCGCTGGCCGATAGCTCGCGTAGAGCGGGGCGGCCTCGTCGGCGAGCAGGCCGGCCTCCATTGGCACGCCGGCCTCGCGCAGGCGCGCCTCGCCCTGGCCGGAGGCGAACTTCGAGGCGTCCTCGCAGGCGACGATCACGCGCGAAACCCCTGCCCGCGCCAGCCGCTCGGCGCAGGAGGGCTGGCCCGACGAGCGCGCCGCACAGGGCTCCAGCGTCACGAAGGCGACCGCGCCCCGGGCCGCCGCGCCGGCCGCGGCGAGCGCCTGTTCCTCCGCATGCGGACGACCTCCCGGCGCGGTCACCGCCTCGGCGATCGCCACGCCGTCCTTCACCAGCACGCAGCCGACCGACGGGTTTTCGCCGGTCCGCCCCACGTTCTGCGCCGCCAGCGCGATGGCCCGGCGCATGAAGGTTTCGTCAGCAGTCATCCCATCCTCAACTGTCATCCCGGAAAGCCGCGCAAGCGGCTTGTCCGGGACCCATGCACACGGCGAGGCCAGGCTAGCACGATGACGCCGTGTTCATGGATCCCGGTCTTCGGCGCTTCGCGCCAAAACCGGGATGACACCATGGGGTTAGACGAGGGTGGGCAGGGTCGTGGCTCGCGCCGCGTCGAGGTAGCGCGCCGCGCGAGGCCTGAGGTCGCCGTCCAGGTCGATCAGCAGCGGATTGCCGGTCGGCACCTCGATGTCGATGATCGCCTCGTCGGAGAGGGCGAACAGCAGCTTGACGATGGCCCTGAGCGAGTTGCCGTGCGCGGCCACCAGCACCGTCTCGCCGGCCTTCAGGCGTGGCGCGATCTCGCCTCCCCAATAGGGCTCGACCCGCTCGAGCGTGGTCTTCAGGCTCTCGGTGTCCGGCAGGACGGCGCCGGCGTAGCGGCGATCCTTTGCGAAGTCGTACTCGCCGCCGGGCGCCAGCGGCGGCGGCGGCACGTCGTAGGAGCGGCGCCAGACCTTCACCTGGTCCGCGCCGTGCTTGGCGGCGGTCTCGGTCTTGTTGAGGCCGGTCAGCCCGCCGTAATGACGCTCGTTCAGCCGCCAGTCCTTGATCTCCGGCACGAAGGCCTGGTCGGCCGCGGCCAGGGCGAGCCAGGAGGTGCGGATCGCGCGCGTCAGCACCGAGGTGAAGCAGAGGTCGATGGCGAGGCCGGCCTGCTTGATCAGCTCGCCGCCCTTCTTCGCCTGGGCCTCGCCCTCGGGCGTCAGGTCCACGTCCACCCAGCCGGTGAACTTGTCCTCCAGGTTCCATTGGCTTTGGCCATGGCGCAACAGGATGAGCGTCGGCAAGGGCAGGACCTTTCTAGAAGCGTGAGTTGGCAGAGGCGCTAGGGTCTTATGCCCTAGGCCGTCAACCCTCGCCGTGATCGCGCTTTCGCGCAGCGAAGACCGAGATCCATGAACACGGAACCGGCCGGGCGCCTGCGTCGAAGGCGCCGCTTCGATCCCCATACGTCGTGTTTAGGGATCCCGGACAGCCGCTGCGCGCCTTGCGGGATGATGCCTGCTGTTGGCCCAGAGGCTCCGGACCCGCTATAGACCGCGCGATGCTGGATCGTCTCTTCATGCCGATGCTGGGCTTGGCCGCCCTGGCCGCCATTGCGCTGTCGCTGGTCTGGCCGCAGGGACTGGGCGCGCGCTCGCCGGGACCGTTCGGCCAGGTTCCTGAGCAGCAGAAGCCCGAGGTGCAGGCCGCCATGCGTCGCGAGACCGAAGCCGCCCAGCGCCGCATGAACGACGCCCGCGACACCGTTCGCACCTTGCAGTCCCAGGCGATCGCGCCCGGGGAATGAGCGGCTTCGACGCCATCGCCGTGGGCCGCCGGGTCCTGGCCGCCGAAGCCGAGGCCCTGGCCGCCCAGGTCCAGGCGCTCGACGCCAGCTTCGGCCGCGCCGTGGACCTGCTGTTCGCCGCCAAGGGCCGGATCATCTGCACGGGCATGGGCAAGTCCGGCCACGTGGCGCGCAAGATCGCCGCCACCTTCGCCTCGACCGGCGCCTCGGCCTTCTTCGTCCATCCGGCCGAAGCCAGCCATGGCGACCTCGGCATGATCACCGGGGACGACGTGATCCTGGCGCTCTCGAAGTCCGGCGAGGCCCGCGAGCTGGCCGACGTGCTGGCCTACGCCAAGCGCTTCGCCATCCCGCTGATCGCCATCACCGCCGAGCCCTCCAGCGCCCTGGGGCGCGCCGCCGACGTGGCCCTCAAGCTCGTCGAAGCCGGCGAGGCGACCTCGGAGGTGAACGCGCCGACCACCTCCACCACCCTGCAGATCGCCCTCGGCGACGCCCTGGCCGTAGCCCTGCTCGAACGACGCGGGTTCAAGCCGCAGGATTTCCACCTCTTCCATCCCGGCGGCAAGCTGGGCGCCATGCTGCGCACCGTGCGCGACCTGATGCACGGCGAGGAGGAGCTGCCCCTGGTCGACCAGGCCACGCCGATGCGCCAGGCCCTGCTGGTGATGACCGAGAAGCGCTGGGGGATCGTCGGCGTCACCGACGCCGGCGGCCGGCTGCTGGGCGCGGTCACCGACGGCGACCTGCGCCGCCACATCGACGGCCTGCTCGACCATTCCGCCGGCGAGGTGATGACGCCGGGCCCGAAAAAGACCGTGCCGCCGGACATGCTGGCGTCCGAGGCGCTCGCCCGGATGAGCGACCCGGCGCCGGCCGTCACCGTGCTCTTCGTCGTCGACGACGGACGGCCGGTGGGCATCCTCCACGTCCACGACATCCTGCGCGCCGGCGTGATGTGAGCGCGAGCGGCCCCTCTCCAATCGAACGATGGGCGCAGCTGTGACACGAAAGGGTGCAATTCTGCGTCTAGGAGGCCATTGCTCAGCTACGCGTTGTAGTCTTGCGAACCACCTCTCTCTAAAACACCAAGCCAGACCCGTAATTTTCTCGGAGTTCCGATGCTGCCCGCACCTCGCGCCGACCTGATCCCGAACACCTTCGACTACGAGATCCTGCCTCTGGTTAAGGCGACCGGCTTCCGTGAGTACGACGCGCGCTGGCTGTTCGGACCGGAGATCAATCTGCTGGGCATCCAGGCGCTGGGCCTGGGCCTCGGCACCTATATCCACGAGCTCGGCCAGAAGCGCATCGTCGTCGGCCACGACTACCGCTCCTATTCGCTGTCGATCAAACAGGCGCTGATCATCGGCCTCATTTCGGCCGGCTGCGAGGTCCTAGACATCGGCCTGGCCGTCTCGCCGATGGCCTACTACGCCCAGTTCGACCTCGACGCCCCCTGCGTCGCCATGGTCACCGCCAGCCACAACGAGAACGGCTGGACGGGCGTGAAGATGGGCGCCCAGCGGCCGCTGACCTTCGGCCCCGACGAAATGGGCCGGCTGAAGGAGATCGTGCTGTCGGGGACCTGGCAGCAGCGTCCCGGCGGCTCGGTGGCCCAGGTCGACGGCGTGGCCGAGCGCTACATCGCCGACGCCGCCTCGCGCGTCAGCTTGAAGCGTCCGCTGAAGGTGATCGCCGCCTGCGGCAACGGCACCGCCGGCGCCTTCGCGGTCAAGGCGCTGAAAGCCATGGGCGTGATCGATCTGATCGAGATGGATTGCGAGCTCGACTACACCTTCCCCAAGTACAATCCGAACCCCGAAGACAGCGTCATGCTGCACGCCATGTCCAAGGCGGTGCGCGAGCACGGCGCGGACCTGTGCCTGGGCTTCGACGGCGACGGCGACCGCTGCGGCGTGGTGGACGACGAGGGCGAGGAGATCTTCGCCGACAAGATCGGCTTGATGCTCGCCCGGGATCTTTCTCAATTGCATCCCGACGCCACCTTCATCGTCGACGTGAAGTCGACGGGCCTGTTCTCCACCGACGAGGTGCTGAAGGCCAACGGCGCCAAGACCGTCTACTGGAAGACCGGCCACTCCTACATCAAGCGCAAGACCGCCGAACTCGGCGCGCTCGCCGGCTTCGAGAAGAGCGGCCATTTCTTCTTCAACGCCCCGCTGGGCCGCGGCTACGACGACGGGCTGGTTGCGGCGGCGGCGATCCTCGCCATGCTGGACCGCAACCCGGGCAAGAAGCTGTCGGACCTGAAGAAGGCCCTGCCGATCGCCTACACCTCGCTGACCATGAGCCCGCACTGCGCCGACGAGGTGAAGTACAAGATCGTCGACGACGTGATCGCCGAATACACCCAACTGCATGCGGACGGCGGCTCGATCCTGGGCCGCAAGATCACCGACCTGATCACCGTCAACGGCGTCCGCGTGGCGCTGGAGGACGGCTCCTGGGTGCTGGTCCGCGCCTCGTCCAACAAGCCCGAGATCGTCGTCGTGGTGGAAAGCTCCCGCTCCGACGACGACATGCGCGCCCTCTTCCGCGACGAGGTGAAGCCCCGTCTCGCCAAGCGGCCGGAAATCGGCGCCTACAACCAGGAGATCTGAATCGAGCGGACGCTCTCCTCAGGCAAGGCTGTTCTCCGGCGAAGCGGGGAACAGCCGGCCAAGCTGACTGAAGAGGCGTTCGGAGCGCCTGCGTGACCGCTCCCGAAACAGGACCACCCATTTCACCCGCGCTGTGGCGCCAAGTCTCTAGCGGCTCAAGCGCGCCACATGCTCAAAGCGCAGCCGCCTACCACACTCTCGAGGACCTCGATCCATGCAAGTGGCGATGATCGGCACCGGTTATGTTGGCCTGGTTAGCGGCGCGTGTTTCGCCGACTTCGGGCATATCGTGACCTGCATCGACAAGGACGGCGGCAAGATCGAGAGGCTGCAGTCGGGCGGCATTCCGATCTACGAGCCGGGTCTCGACAAGCTGGTGGCCGACAACGTCAAGGCCGGCCGGCTGTTCTTCACCACCGACGCCAAGGAGGCCGTGCGCAACGCCGACGCGGTCTTCATCGCGGTCGGCACGCCGTCCCGCCGCGGCGACGGCCATGCGGATCTCACCTACGTCTACGCCGCGGCCGAAGAGATCGCCGGCCTGGTCGAAGGCTTCACGGTGATCGTCACCAAGTCCACCGTCCCGGTGGGAACCGGCGACGAGATCGAGGCCATCATGAAGCGCGTGCGGCCCGACGCCGACGTGGCGGTGGTCTCCAATCCTGAGTTTCTGCGCGAGGGCGCGGCGATCGAGGACTTCAAGCGGCCGGACCGGGTGGTCGTGGGCACCGACGACGAGCGCGCCCAGGCGGTGATGAACGAACTCTACCGGCCGCTCTACCTGAACGAGACGCCGATCCAGTTCACCGGCCGTCGCACCTCGGAGCTGATCAAGTACGCCGGCAACGCCTTCCTGGCGATGAAGATCACCTTCATCAACGAGATCGCCGAGCTCTGCGAGGCGGTCGGCGCGGACGTCCAGCAGGTGGCGCGCGGCGTCGGCCTCGACAAGCGGATCGGCGGCAAGTTCCTGAACGCCGGGCCCGGCTACGGCGGATCCTGCTTCCCGAAGGACACGATCGCCCTGGTGCGCACCGCCCGCGCGGCCGGCACGCCCGTGCGCCTGATCGAGACCACGGTCGAGGTGAACGACGCCCGCAAGAAGGCGATGGTGCTGAAGGTGAAGGCCG
Source organism: Phenylobacterium sp. LjRoot225 (assembly GCF_964252855.1). NCBI lineage: Bacteria > Pseudomonadati > Pseudomonadota > Alphaproteobacteria > Caulobacterales > Caulobacteraceae > Phenylobacterium > Phenylobacterium sp. LjRoot225. The sequence goes on from NZ_CAXUPL020000002.1 coordinate 802,807, forward strand.
CCGTCGAAGGCGGGGACCTGGCCGGCAAGACCATCGGCGTCCTGGGCCTGACCTTCAAGCCGAACACCGACGACATGCGCGACGCCCCCAGCCTGGACATCATCCCGGCCCTGCAGGCGGCGGGCGCGACGGTGCAGGCCTTCGACCCCGAGGGCCACGAGGCGGTTCAGATGCTGCCCGGGGTGGCCTTCAAGGACGACCCCTATGCGGCGGCCGAAGGCGCCGATGCGCTGGTGATCATCACCGAGTGGGATCAGTTCCGCGCACTCGACCTCGATCGCATCAAGGCGCTGATGCGGCGGCCGGCGCTGATCGATCTGCGCAACATCTACAAGCCCGACGACGTGCGCGCCCGCGGCTTCGCCTATACGAGCGTCGGCCGGGCCTGACCGGATCGGTCTGTTCGGGCTCTAGGAATCGGCTGGACGAGGGCGGCGCTGCGGCCGCCTTCGTCGAAAGCGACCTGCGCGCGCCAGCGCCCCGTCGCAATGGGGGCGACGCCTAACGCCTCTTCGGCGGCTCAGTAGCCGCCAAGGGAGCCCATGTGGATGAGGAAGTCGGCGATCCAGAGCGCGCCGGTCCAGAAGGCGATGCTGAGGAAAATGACGAAGGCCAAGCACGCAACCGAGCGCGCGGCGCGCTGCTCCGGTCTTCCTGCTCCGGCAAGCGCGAGATGGCGCCCCATGAATCCTCCCAAGGCTCTAACTCCCCGGCCTCTTCCGGACCGTATTATTACAACCATGTCATAACGAGCGCGGCTTGGGTAGGTTGCTTTAGCAGAAACCTAACGCGGTATGTGAATCACATCTCAAGGTTGAAGCCAGCCTTCCGCCGCCTCAACCGCGTCGCCAGAAGACCGGATCGACGCCGATCGTCCTGACGAACGCGCAAGGCTTGGGTCTAGGCCGCCGCCTGCCGCACGACGCCGGCGATCTCCTTGACCACCTGCTTGACCAGCGTCGCGTCGTCGCCCTCGGCCATGATGCGGATCAGCGGCTCGGTGCCGGAGGCGCGCACGACGATGCGGCCGGAGCCGTTGAGGCGCTGCTCGGCCTCGGCGATCACCGCCTGGACCTTGCTGCTCTCGAGCGGCTTGCCCGAGGCGAAGCGAACGTTCTCCAGGAGCTGCGGCACCGGTTCGAACTGCCGGGCGAGCGCGCTCATCGGCTTGTCGGCCTCCTTCAGCACCGTCAGCACCTGCAGCGCCGCCAGGAGACCGTCGCCGGTGGTCGCATAGTCGCGCAGGATGAGATGCCCGGACTGTTCGCCGCCGAGGTTGAAGCCGCCTTCGCGCATCCGCTCCATGACATAGCGGTCGCCGACCCGGGTGCGCTCCAGCGTCAGGCCGCGCGCCTGCAGGAAACGCTCCAGGCCGAGGTTCGACATCACCGTGGCCACCACGCCGCCGCCGGTCAGCCGGCCGCGCTCGGCCCAGTGGCCGGCGATCAGGGCCATGATCTGGTCGCCGTCGACGACCTGACCCTTCTCGTCGCAGATCACCAGACGATCGGCGTCGCCGTCGAGGGCGATGCCGATGTCGGCGCGGTATTCCTTAACCAAGCGCTGCATGGCCCCCGGATGGGTCGAGCCGCACTCCTCGTTGATATTGAAGCCGTCAGGCGAGACGCCCACCCGGATCACTTCGGCGCCCAGCTCGTAGAGCGCCTCGGGCGCCACCTTGTAGGCCGCGCCGTTGGCGCAATCGATCACCACCCGCATGCCGGCGAGGCTCAGGTGGCGTGGGAAGGTGGCCTTGGCGATCTCGACATAGCGCGCCTGGCAGTCGTCGATCCGCTGCACGCGGCCCAGCCCCGTCGGCGGCGCCAGGCCCTCCTGCAGGCCCTGGTCCATCAGGGCCTCGATCTCCAGCTCGCGGTCGTCGGAGAGCTTGTAGCCGTCCGGGCCGAACAGCTTGATGCCGTTGTCGGAGAAGATGTTGTGCGACGCCGAGATCATCACGCCGAGGTCGGCGCGCAGCGAGCGGGTCATCATCGCCACGCCCGGCGTCGGCAGGGGCCCGAACAGCCGCACGTCCATGCCCACGCTGGTGAAGCCCGCCACCAGGGCCGGCTCGATCATGTAGCCGGAGAGCCGCGTGTCCTTACCGATCACCACCAGGTGGCGGCGGTCGTCCTTCGACATGAAGAGCTTGCCGGCGGCGAGGCCGACGCGCAGGGCGACTTCCGCGGTCATCGGATGAAGATTGGCCTGGCCACGAATGCCGTCGGTGCCGAAGTAGGCGCGCTTGCTCATCGACTTCTCTCGAAACGAACCGAAACTCAGATTTAGTTCACGACCGCTTAGCCAGTGATAAAGGCGCATGTTGTCGGTCGTGATCGCGACCCTGACGATTTACCACAAAGGACGTCATACCAAATGTGCGGCATCATCGGCATCGTCGGGACCAGGCCGGTCGCCGAGCGCCTGGTCGAGAGCCTGAAGCGGCTGGAGTATCGCGGATACGACTCCGCCGGGGTCGCCGCCCAGGTCGCCGGGAAGCTGGAACGCCGGCGCGCGCCGGGCAAGCTGCGCGAGCTGGAGGCGGTGCTGGCCCTGGAGCCCCTGAACGCGGAGACCGGAATCGGCCACACCCGCTGGGCCACCCACGGCGCGCCGACCGAGCGCAACGCCCACCCGCACATCGCCGGTCGCGTGGCTGTGGTGCACAACGGCATCATCGAAAACTTCGCCGAGCTGAAGGCCGAGCTGCAGGCCAAGGGCCGGGTCTTCGCCAGCGACACCGACACCGAGGTCGTCGCCCACCTGCTGGACGAGATGCTGAACGACGGCCTGGCGCCGTTGGCCGCCTTCAAGGCTGCGCTCGACCGGCTGCGCGGCGCCTACGCCCTGGCGGTGCTGGTCGGCGGCGAGCGTGAGCTGATCCTGGGCGCCCGCAAAGGTCCGCCGCTGGCGGTGGGCTACGGCGAGGGCGAGATGTTCCTCGGCTCCGACGGCCTGGCGCTCGGCCCCTTCACCAATCGCATCGCCTACCTGGAGGACGGCGACTACGTCGTCATCGATCATCACGAGGCGAAGATCTTCGACCAGGCGGGCCTGCCGGCCGAGCGGCCGATCAAGATCCTGCCGGCCTCCGCCGCGGTGATGGAGAAGGGCAACTATCGCCACTTCATGGAGAAGGAGATCCACGACCAGCCGGAGGGCTGTCAGCGCACCATCGCGGCCTATGTGGACACCCTCACCGACCTCACCAGCGTCCCCGGCGGGGTCGACTTCGCCGCGGTGGAGCGCGTGCAGGTCGTCGCCTGCGGCACCTCCTATATCGCCGGCCTGCTGGGCAAGTATCTGATCGAGCACCTGGCCGACCTGCCGGTCGACGTCGAGATCGCCTCGGAGTTCCGCTATCGCGAGCCGGCCCTGACCAAGGGCTCGCTGGCGGTCGCCATGTCCCAGTCGGGCGAGACCGCCGACACCCTGGCGGCCCTGCGCTATTGCCAGGCAAAGGGGATGAGGAGCGCGGCCATCGTCAACACGGTGGAATCGACCATCGCCCGCGAGGTCGACGTGGTCTGGCCGATCCATTGCGGGCCGGAGATCGGCGTCGCCTCCACCAAGGCCTTCACCGCCCAAGTCAGCGTGCTGACCGCGCTCGCCATCGCCGCCGCCCGCGCCCGCGGCCGGATCGACGAGGCCGAGGAGAAGCGGCTGGTGCGGGTCCTGCTCGAAGCCCCGCGGCTGATCGCCGAATCGATCCAGCTGGAGGAGGCGGTCCGCAACATCGCCATCGAGGTCGCCAAGGCGCGCGACGTCCTCTACCTCGGCCGCGGCCCGATGTACCCGCTGGCGCTGGAAGGCGCTCTGAAGCTCAAAGAGATCAGCTACATCCACGCCGAGGGCTATGCCGCCGGAGAGCTGAAGCACGGCCCGATCGCGCTGGTCGACGAGCAGACGCCGATCGTCATCCTGGCGCCGTTCGACAGCTATTTCGAGAAGTCGGCCTCGAACATGAGCGAGGTGATGGCGCGCGGCGGCCAGGTCATCTTCATCACCGATCCGGACGGCCAGCGGCACGCGCCGGCGGGAGCTCGGGTGGTGGTGACCGCGCCGCGTTGCGATCCGCTGATCGCACCGCTGGTGATGTCAGCGCCGATCCAGCTCCTGGCTTATCATGTCGCGGTGCAGAAGGGCGCGGACGTGGATCAGCCGCGCAATCTGGCCAAGTCGGTCACCGTCGAATAGCGGCGACAACAGGGAGGCTGCGTCCCAGGCCAGGAAGGATGCGGCGGCCGCCCGAGGGCGGCCGCTCGCAGTAGTCGATATTAGGAGTTGCCCATCGGGGCGGCGTTGCCGGCGTCAACATTGCCCATGGGGGCGGCGTTGCCGGCGTCGACGTTGCCCATTTCAGTCGTCGTGGTGGTCGTGGTGTTGGTGGTTTCGACCGCCGCAGCGTCAGCGGCGTTGCCCGCGTTGGCTTCTTCAGCCTTCTTTTGGCAGGCGGACAGGCTCACGGCCAGAACGGCGGCGGCGGCGACCGAGGTCAGAACGCGCATATTCATTTGCTAGGCTCCCCTGGAGGATAATCCCCCGACGCGCGACTCTTACACGTCTTCGTGTGATCCCGAAATCGTGATGACGTCCTCCGCGCGCATTTTTGTCGCAAGGAGCTGCGAAATACTTCCCGGTCCGCCATGGGTCCTTCCCGGCGCCTTAATGGGATCGTAAGCGCAAACCGTGCGTTTGCGCTCGACCAAATGCTGAAGCTTAAGCGCAAGAACGAAGTCGGAGGGCTGAATGACGAAACGCGTGCGTAAGGCGGTGCTGCCGGTGGCGGGGCTGGGGACCCGGGTGCTCCCCGGAGCCAAGACCACTCCCAAGAACATGCTCAACGTGGTCGACCGCCCGATCCTCTCCTACATCGTCGAAGAGGCGCGCGCGGCGGGCATCGAGCATTTCGTCTTCATCGTCGGGCGCGGACAGGGCTCGATCGAGGACTATTTCGACGCCAGCCCCGAGATCGAGAACACCCTGGAGGCCAAGGGCAAGACGGCCATCCTCGCGGACGTGCGGCGCGACCTGCCCAAGCCCGGCCAGATGAGCTTCGTGCGCCAGATGGCGCCGCACGGCCTGGGTCACGCGGTCTGGTGCGCCCGCGACGTGATCGGCGACGAGCCGTTCGCGGTCATGCTGCCCGACATGCTGATGGCCACCGAGCGCCCGGCGCTGGCCCAGGTGGTCGACGCCTATGACAAGGTCGGCGGCAACATCGTCTGCGTCGAGCCCGCCCCGCCTGGCGAGGCCCACAAGTACGGGATCGTCGCCCTCGACGGGCAGGACGGCCGGCTCAACCGCATGACCGGCATGGTCGAGAAGCCTGCGCCCGGAACCGAACCGTCGAACCTCTTCATCTCCGGCCGCTACATCCTGCAGCCCGAGATCTTCGAGATCCTCGAAAGCCAGGAGCGCGGCGCCGGCGGCGAGATCCAGCTGACCGACGGCATGGCGACCCTGATGGGCCGCCAGAGCTTCCACGCCCTCGAATACGAAGGCGTGACCTACGACTGCGGCGACAAGATCGGCCTACTGCGCGCCAACGTCGCCTTCGCGCTGCGCCGTCCGGACCTCGCCGACGCGGCCCGCAAGGCGATCCAGGAACTGCTGTAGACGGCCACGCCCTCCCCTTCATGGCAGGGCTATCGCGTATGAAAAATGTCCGTCATCCCGGACCCAGGGCCGCCGCACTGCAGAACCCCCTGGGTCCCGGCTCTCCGCTTCGCTACGGCCGGGATGACGATTTGATTTGAGCCCATATGCGATAGCCCTGCCCTTCATGAGGAGGGCGAACATGCTTCCGAAACCGCTGTTCAGGAGTTAGCCCTTTGATCAGGGCTCTTGCGGTTCGGAGGCGCGGATGCGCGTGCTCATCCTTGGCGGTGACGGCTTCTGCGGCTGGCCCACCGCCCTCCACCTTTCGGCCCAGGGCTGGGAGGTGGCGATCGCCGACAACCAGTCGCGCCGGCGGATCGACGCGGAGCTGCAGGCCGGCTCGCTGACGCCGATCGCCGGCGTCGAAGCCCGGCTGGGGGCCTGGCGCGAGGTCTCGGGCCAGGAGATCGGCTTCCATCCGATCACCGTCGGCAAGGACTATGACGCCCTGCTGGCGCTCCTGAACGCCTGGCGGCCGGACGCCGTCGTCCACTTCGCCGAACAGCGCGCCGCGCCCTATTCGATGAAGTCGGCGCGCCACAAGCGCTACACGATCGACAACAACCTCAACGCCACCAACGACATCCTGGCCGCCATCGTCGAGAGCGGCCTTGACATCCACCTGGCGCACCTCGGCACCATGGGGGTCTACGGCTACGGGACCGCCGGCATGGCGATCCCCGAAGGCTATCTCACGGTGAAGGTCGAGACGCCGTCCGGCTGGGAGGCCCGCGAGATCCTCTATCCGGCCAATCCGGGCTCGATCTACCACCTGACCAAGACCCAGGACGCCCTGCTCTTCCAGTTCTACGCCCGCAACGACCGGCTGCGGATCACCGACCTGCACCAGGGCATCGTCTGGGGAACGCAGACGCGCGAGACCCGGCTCGACCCGCGGCTGATCAACCGCTTCGACTACGACGGCGACTACGGGACCGTGCTGAACCGGTTCCTGATGCAGGCGGCGGTCGGCTATCCGCTGACGGTGCACGGCCCGGGCGGCCAGACCCGCGCCTTCATCAACATCCAGGACACGGTGCGCTGCGTGGAGCTGGCGCTCGCCAACCCGCCCAGGCGCGGCGACCGGGTCAAGGTGATGAACCAGATGACCGAATGCCAGCGGGTGCGCGACCTGGCGCAGATGGTCGCCCGGTTGACCGGGGCGCAGATCGCCCATCTGCCCAATCCGCGCCAGGAGGCCGACGAGAACGAGCTGATGGTGGAGAACCGCCGGCTTCTGACCTACGGTCTGGATCCGATCACCCTGGAGGACGGGTTGTTGCTCGAAGCGGCCGAGATCGCCCGCGCCTACGCCGGGCGCGCCGACCTCACCAAGATCCCCTGCGTCTCGCACTGGAACGCGGAGCGTGCGGCCGCCGCCGCCGGCGCCCAGGCCGAGGCTGTGGCCGCCGCGGAGTAGCGCTTGCGTCTGTTCACCTTCGGCTACGGCTTCTCCGCCCAGGCGCTCGCCCGGCGCCTGCGCGCCAAGGGCTGGGAGATCGCGGCGAGCTATCGCCGGCCGGAAGACGCCGACCGGCTGGCGGCCGAGGGCGTCGAGCCGGTGCATGTGGCGGACGCCGCAAAGCTGAGCGCCGTGCTCGCCGACGTCCGCGCCGTGCTGGTCAGCGCCCCGCCGACGGCCGAGGGCTGCCCGGCCCTGGCGGCGCTGGCGCCGGCCATCGCCCGCGCGGGCGCCTTCCCCGACTGGATCGGCTATCTCTCGACCACCGGCGTCTACGGCGACCGGCGGGGCGGTTGGGTGTTCGAGACCGGCCGCCTCGCCGCCCAGTCCGTCGAGGGCGCGCGCCGGGTCAGGGCAGAGCGCGACTGGTGGGAGATGGGCCGCGGGATGGGGCTGACCGTCGCGGCCTTCCGCCTGCCCGGCATCTACGGCCCCGGCCGCTCGACCTTCGACCGGCTGCGCGAAGGCCGCGCGCGGCGGATCACCAGCCCCGGCCATGTCTTCTCGCGCATCCACGTCGACGACCTGGCCGCCGGCCTGGAGGCCTCGATCCTGCGGCCACGCGCCGGCGCGGCCTACAACCTGTGCGACGACCTCCCCTGCCCGAACAGCGAGGTGGTGGCCTACGCCGCCCAACTGCTGGGCCTGCCGGTCCCGCCCGAGATCGCCCTGGCCGACGTGCGCCTGCCGCCCGCGGCGATGCGGTTCTACGCCGAGAGCAAGCGGGTCTCGAACGCCCTCGCCAAGGCCGAGCTCGGCTGGCGGCCGATCTATCCGACCTATCGCGAAGGCCTGCAGGCGGTGCTGGAGGCTGGGGGATAACCCCAGCTGTCATCCCGGTTTCGCGGGAACATCACCACAAAAGCTGTCATCCCGGTTTCGCGAAGCGAAGACCGGGACCCATGAACACGGCGACGCAGGGCGGCCCGCAGCCGCGCCAACGCGAACCTTGCCACGCCGTGTTCATGGGTCCCGGACAGCCGCTGAGCGGCTTCCGGGATAACAGTGGATTATTCGGTGACTTCCGAGACCGCCGCCACCAGGCGCTGCAGATCCTGCGGCCGCGAGAGCCGGTGGTCGCCGTCCTTGATCAGGGTGAAGACCACGTCCTGGCTCTTGATCGCCTGGGCCAGCTCCAGGGCGTGGCGCCAGGGCACGTCCGGGTCCTCGCCGCCCTGGAGAATCCGCACCGGCGCGGCGATCGGCACGGCGGAGTCCAGGATCGACCAGCGCGCGCCGTCTTCCAGCAGGGCGAGCGTGATCGGGTTGGGATCGCCGTATTGCGACGGCTGCAGCCAGACCCCCGCCCGGCGGATCTCCTCAAGAGCGTCAGGCGGAATGCTGAGCGGCATCAGCTTGCTGGTGAAGTCCGGAGCCGGCGCGACCAGAACCAGGGCGGCGATCCGCTCCGGCCGCGCCATCGCCGCCAGGCAGGAGATCCAGCCGCCCATCGAGGAGCCGACCAGCACCAGGGGCCCTTCGGTCAGTTCGTCGAACACCGCCAGCGCATCCTCGCGCCAGCGGGTGATGGTGCCCTGGAGGAAATCGCCCGAAGATTCGCCGTGGCCGAAGTAGTCGAAGCGCAGGTAGCCGCGCCCCTTCGCCGTCGCCCAGTCGGCCAGGGCCTCGGCCTTGGTCCCGCTCATGTCTGAGCGGTAGCCGCCCAGCCAGACCACCGTGGGCGCTGCGCCCGTCACCCGCCGCCAGGCCAGCCGCTCGCCGTCGCCGCCGCCGAGGGGGGGCCGGGCCAGGAATCCGCTCGTCTCGCTCATGCCAGCCTCTTAACGCGCCCGGCCTCGACCGTCAGTCAGCCGCCCTTTACGGGACTTCTTTTGCCGTTAAGCAAGGGATGTGGCGCTTCCCCCCGACTTCACCCTCCTCCAGGTCGTCCCGGAACTCGAGACCGGCGGCGCCGAGCAAAGCGCGCTGGAGATCGCCCGCGCCGTGGTCCGGGCCGGCGGCCGCGCCCTGGTGGCCAGCCGCGGCGGGCGGATGGTGGCCAGGCTCGAGGCCGACGGTGGCGAGCTGGTCGCCATGCCGGCGCATTCGAAGAACCCGCTGGTGATGCTCGGCAGCGCCGCGCGGCTGGTCGAGCTGATCCGCCGCGAGAAGGTGAGCCTGGTCCACGCCCGCTCGCGCGCCCCGGCGTTCCCGGCGCTGTGGGCGGCCCATGCGACCAGGACCCCGTTCGTCGCCACCTACCACGGGATCTACAAGGCCAAGACCGGGCTGAAGCGCTGGTACAACGCCGTAATGACCCGCGGTGACCTGGTGATCGCCAATTCCGACTACACCCGCGCCCACGTCCTGGCCGAGCACCGCCTCGATCCGGCGAAGGTCGTGTCCATCCCCCGCGGCGTGGACCTGGCCCGGTTCGATCCCGACCGCATCGCCCCCGAGCGCGTCGCGGCCCTGGGCGAGGCCTGGGGGATCGCGCCGGACGATGCGCGCACCAAGATCCTGCTGGCCGGCCGGCTGACCCGCATCAAGGGCCACCTGACGATCATCGCCGCCGCGGCCAAGCTGAAAGCGCAGGGACGGGACGACTTCGTCCTCCTCTTCGCCGGCGACGACCAGGGCCGCACCGACTATCGCCAGGAGCTGGTCGCCGCGATCGAGACCGCCGGCCTTCAGGAAGCGATCAGAATTGTCGGCCACTGTGACGACATGCCCGCGGCCTTCCTGCTCTGCGACCTCGCCATCCTGCCGACCACCGTGCCGGAATCCTTCGGCCGCGCGGCGGTCGAGCCCCAGGCCATGGGGCGCACGGTGATCGCCGCGGCCCACGGCGGAACCATGGAGACGGTGGTCGACGGCGAGACCGGCTGGCTGGCCCCGCCGTCCGACGCCGACGCCTGGGCCGCGGCGCTGGCGAAAGCCATCGACGTGGGCCCCGAGGGCCGCGCCCGGATGGGAAGCATCGCCATGGCCCGCGCCCGCCGGCTCTATCGCGTCGAAGCCATGTGCGAAGCCACGCTCAAGGCCTATGAACGGGTTCTGGAGGCCCGCGCCTGATGTCCCGCCGCAAGGTCGAGAAGATCCTGGTCATCAAGCTGTCCGCCCTGGGCGACTTCGTACTCGCCCTGACGGCGATGAAGCGGATCCGCGAGGCGCACCGCAAGGCGCACATCACCTTGCTCACCACCCCGCCGTTCGAGGCCCTGGCGAAGATCTGCCCCTACTTCAATGCGGTCGAGACCGACGGCCGGCCGGAGAACTTCGGCCAGTGGATGGCGCTGCGCTCGCGGATCCGCCACGCCGGCTACGACCGGGTCTACGATCTGCAGACCTCGGCCCACTCCAACCGCCTCTTCCAGACGCTCCGGCCCAAGCCGCCGGCCTGGTCGGGGATCGCCTTCGGCTGCTCCCTGCCGCACAAGAATCCGCTGCGCAATTCGATGCACACCCTGGAGCGCCAGGCCGACCAGCTGATGTACGCCGGCATCTGGCCGGACGCCCCGACCGAGCCCGGGACGGCGCCCTCGCCCGACCTCTCCTGGATCTGGAAGAACCAGCCGGCCGAGCGCCCGGTGGCCGGCGGGGTCAAGCCCAGGCCCTATGTGATGTTCGTGCCCGGCGGCTCGGCGCACCGGCCGGAGAAACGCTGGCCGGTGCAGAAGTACGGTGAGCTGGCCCGCATCCTCTACTCCAAGGGCTTCGACATCGTGATCATCGGCGGGCCGCAGGAGACGGAGCTGGCCCACGCCATCCAGCGCGAGGTGCCGCGCGCCCGCGACCTGACCGGCCGCACGGACTTCGCCCGCATCGCCATGTTGGGCGCCCGGGCGGCGCTGGCGGTGGGCAACGACACCGGCCCGCTGCACCTGGCCGCAGCCGCCGGCGCGCCGACCGTGGTGCTGTTCTCCAGCGCCTCGGACCCGGCGCTGTCGGCCCCGCGGGGCAAGGTTGCGGTGCTCCGCGCCGAGCGGCTATCCGACCTGGCGGTCGCAACCGTGGCGCAACGCGGACAATCTTTGATCGGCGCGAAGGCCGGCGCGACTTGATACCGCGTTAACGGTCACGCATATACTGCACAATCGACCGGTCCGCTGCCAGCGCGCCCGGCGTTTGCGTATTATCTACCCGCATACCGACTAGCTTCGTATCAACTACCCAGGAGCCCCGCCTATTCGCCGCCCCATGCAGGCGCCTCCCGTCAAGGACGGGCCGCGCATCAACGATGAAATCCGTGTTCCCCGTGTCCTCCTCATCGACCAGAGCGGTGAGAAACAGGGGGTGATGCCGACCTCCTCCGCGCTCGAAGCCGCTGAAGAAGCCGGTCTCGATCTGGTGGAGATTGTGCCGAACGCGGATCCGCCCGTTTGCAAGATCCTGGACTACGGCAAGTTCAAGTTCCAGGAACAGAAGAAGAAGAACGAGGCGCGCAAGCGGCAGAAGGTGGTGGAGATCAAGGAGATCAAGCTCCGTCCCAACATCGACAAGCACGACTACGAAGTGAAGCAGCGGGCGATGACCCGGTTCTTCGAAGAAGGCGACAAGGTGAAGGTCACCCTGCGCTTCCGCGGCCGTGAGCTGGCTCACCCGGAACTGGGCATGAAGCTGCTGCAGCAGGTGAAGGCCGACTTCGAGGCGACGGCCAAGGTCGAGTACGAGCCGCGCATGGAAGGCCGCCAGATGATCATGATCCTGGCCCCGCGCTAAGCGCGCCGATCCGCTGATCGATCGCGAGCGGCCGCCTCCGGGCGGCCGTTTTCGTTTGAGGCCTCCACTTAACCTCCCCCGCCGGAGCCGGCGGGAGGCAGGTTGCATTCCCCCTGCCTTTGGCGTATCAGCCACGCCCTTCGGGAACCGCCTGGCCGACAAGGCATGCCATGGCGGTTCGTAAACACGCCAAGAGGACGGGGCTTTATCGCTCCGACGTGAAATGCCGAAACTGAAGACGAAGTCGGGCGTGAAGAAGCGCTTCAAGATGACGGCGTCGGGCAAGCTGAAGGCCGGCGTCGCCGGCAAGCGCCACCGCCTGATCAGCCACAACGCCAAATACATCCGTCAGAACCGCGGCACGAAGGTGATGAGCGAGGCCGACGCCAAGATCATCAAAGTCTTCCTGCCCTACGGCCTCTAAGAAGGATCCTGACAGATGGCACGCGTTAAACGGGGCGTAACCGCCCACGCCAAGCACAAGAAGGTCCTCGAGCAAGCCAAGGGCTTCTACGGGCGCCGCAAGAACACCATCCGCACCGCCAAGGCGGCCGTGGACAAGGCCGGCCAGTATTCCTACCGCGACCGCAAGGTCCGCAAGCGCAGCTTCCGCTCGCTGTGGATCCAGCGGATCAACGCCGCGGCGCGCCTGGAAGGCTACACCTATTCGCAGTTCATCTTCGGCCTGAACAAGGCCGGCATCGAGATGGACCGCAAGGTTCTGGCCGACATCGCCGGCAACGACCCGGTGGGCTTTAAGGCCATCGCCGACAAGGTTCGCGCCGCGCTGGCCTAAGGATCGGGATCACTCCCATCTTCGAAAGCCCTCCGGTGTGAGCCGGAGGGCTTTTTCGTACCCGAGAGCCCCCTCCACCCCTTCGGGGCCCCCCTCCCCCAGAGGGGGAGGAGAACGAAGCTGCAGCGTCACCTCTCCTCCCCCATCGGGGGAGGGGGACCGCGAAGCGGTGGAGGGGGCCGCCGCGACAATGGCATCTCCAGGTTCCCCTCTCCCCCATCCTGCTCTAGAGCAACCGCCGTCATGACCGACCTTTCCCAACTGGAAGCCGAGATCAGCGGGCGCATCGCCCAGGCCGCCGATCTCGCCGAGCTCGACGCCGTGCGGGTGGCCGCGCTCGGCAAGTCCGGCTCGATCTCCGAGCTGCTCAAGACCCTGGGCGCGATGAGCCCCGACGAGCGCCGCGAGCGCGGGCCGCAGATCAACGGCCTGCGCGACCGCGCGGGCCAGGCGATCGCCGCGCGCAAAGCCGAGCTGGAGGCCGCCGAGCTCGACGCCCGTCTCGCCGCCGAGCGCGTCGACCTCTCCCTGCCCGCCCCGCCCGAGCGCCGCGGCCGGGTGCATCCGACCATGCAGGTCATGGACGAGATGATCGCCATCTTCGCCGCCATGGGCTTCGGCCTGGCGGAAGGCCCGGACATCGAGGACGACTTCCACAACTTCACGGCGCTGAACTTCCCGCCCAAACACCCGGCGCGGGAGATGCACGACACCTTCTGGCTGCCGGAAGACGCGAACGGCGAGCGCAAGCTCTTACGCACCCACACCAGCCCGGTGCAGGTGCGGGTCATGCAGGCCGCCAACGGCAAGCTGCCGTCCTGGATCGCGGCCGGCCAGCAGCCGCCCATCCGGGTGGTCATCCCCGGCCGGGTCTATCGCTCCGACAGCGACGCCACCCACACGCCGATGTTCCACCAGCTGGAAGGCCTGGTCATCGACCGGACCATCCACATGGGCCACCTGAAGTGGACTCTGGCCGAGTTCACCAAGCGGTTCTTCGAGACCGAGGCGGTGGTGACCCGCTTCCGCCCGCACCACTTCCCCTTCACCGAGCCCAGCGCCGAGATGGACGTGCAGTGCGACCGCTCCGGCGGGGCGGTGAAGATCGGCGAGGGCTCCGACTGGCTGGAAATCCTCGGCGGCGGCATGGTGCACCCGAACGTGCTGAGGAACTGCGGCCTCGACCCGGACGAGTGGCAGGGCTTCGCCTTCGGCCTGGGGGTCGATCGCCTGGGGATGCTGAAGTACGGCATGCCGGACCTGCGCGACATGTTCGCCGGCGACCCGCGCTGGCTCGCCCACTACGGCTTCTCGGCCTTCGCCGCGCCGAACCCCGCCACCGGCCTGAGCTGAAGGAGAGAGACCGATGAAATTCACCCTCTCCTGGCTCAAGGAGCATCTTCAGACCGAGGCCACCGTCGATGAGGTGGTGGCCGCCATGACCATGGCCGGCCTCGAGGTCGAGCACGTCGACGACCCTGCGACCAAGCTCGCCGCCTTCTCGGTGGCGAAGATCGTCGAGGCCGTGCAGCACCCGAACGCCGACCGGCTGCGGGTCTGCCAGGTCGACACCAAGGACGGTCGCAAGGAGATCGTCTGCGGCGCGCCCAATGCGCGCGTCGGCCTGACCACCATCTACGCCCCGATCGGCGCCTATGTGCCGGGCCTGGGCGTCACCCTGGAGACCAAGCCGGTGCGCGGCGTGGTCTCCAACGGGATGATGTGTTCGGCCAAGGAGCTGGAGATCGCCGAGGAGTCCGACGGCATCCTCGAGCTCTCGGACGAGTTCGTCGTCGGCGCCAGCGCCGCCGAGGTCTTCGGCCTGGAAGCTGTCATCGATTTCGAAGTGACGCCGAACCGTCCGGACTGGCTGGGCGTGCAGGGCATCGCCCGCGACCTCGCCGCCGCCGGCCTCGGAACCCAGATCCCGCACGGGGGCGTCACGGTCCCGGGCGTCTTCCCCTGCCCGATCGAGATCCGCGTCGACGGCGAGGCCTGCCCGGTGTTCGCCGGCCGGGTGATCCGCGGGGTGAAGAACGGCCCCTCGCCCGAGTGGCTGCAGCGGCGACTGGCCGGCGTCGGCCTTCGCTCCATCAACATGCTGGTGGACATCACCAACCTGCTCACCCACGACCGCGCCCGGCCGCTGCACGTCTATGACGTCGCCAAGCTGTCCGGCCACGTGATCGAGGCCCGCCTCGGCCGCGGACCGGCCGCGGCGCACGCCGCCCACGACCATCCGACCCACGCCGCCCATGCGGACGAGCAGCTGATCGCGCTGGACGGCAAGACCTACGACATCACCTCGGAGATGTGCGTCATCGCCGACGCCGACGGCCAGCGCCCGATCGGCCTGGGCGGCGTGATGGGCGGGGAGTCCACCGGCTGCTCGGACGAGACCGTCGACGTCTTCATCGAGAGCGCCTGGTTCGACCCGATCCGCACCGCCCAGACCGGGCGGCTGACCGGCATCAACTCCGACGCCCAGTACCGCTTCGCCCGCACCGTGGATCCGCAGTCGGTGGTCCCCGGCCTGGAGCTGGCGACCTACCTGATCCTCAAGCTCGGCGGCGGCGAAGCCTCGGAGATCCGCGTGGCCGGCGAGGCGCCCGCCGCGCCCGGCCCGATCACCTTCGACCGGTCCTATGTGAAGAAGCTGTCCGGCCTCGACCTGGCGCCCGCCCGGATCGACGAGATCCTGACCAAGCTCGGCTTCAAGGTCGAAGGCGACCAGGTGACCCCGCCCACCTGGCGGCGCGATATCGAGGGCAAGGCCGACCTCGTCGAGGAGGTCGCCCGCATCGAGGGCTACGCCGCCCTGCCCGCCGAGCCCCTGCCCGAGATCGCCGCCCCGTCCGGCGGCGTGCTGACCGTGCGCCAGGGCCGGGTGCGCACCGCCCGCCGCGCGCTCGCGGCCCGCGGCTTCGCCGAAGCCGTCACCTGGAGCTTCCTGCGTCAGGACTGGGCCGAGGCCTTCGGCGGCGGCCAGCCCGAGCTCAGGCTGGCCAATCCGATCGCCTCGGACCTGTCGACCATGCGGCCCTCGATCCTGCCGAACCTGGCCGAGGCCGCTGCGCGCAGCGCCCGCAAGGGCTTCCCCGACGCAGCCTTCTTCGAGATCGGCCCGATCTTCCGCGGCGACGCGCCCGGCGACCAGCTGACGACCATCTCAGCCCTTGTCGCGCCGCATCCGCCGCGGCGCTGGGACGGCCAGAAGCCCGACGCCCTGTTCGCCCTGAAGGCCGACCTGACAGCCCTGCTGGACGAGCTGGGCGCGCCCGGCCTGCAGGTCGTCCAGGGCCAGTCCTCGGCCTGGTGGCATCCCGGCCGCTCGGCCCGCCTGCAGCTCGGCCCGAAGACGATCGTCGCCGAGTTCGGCGAGCTGCATCCGCGCGTCCTGAAGATCCTCGACGCGCCAGGTCCGCTCTACGCCTTCGAGCTCAACCTCGACGCCCTGCCGGAGCCGAAGAAGAAGGCCATCAAGACCAGGCCGGCGCTGGAGCTTTCGCCCCTGATGCCGCTGAGCCGGGACTTCGCCTTCGTAGTGGGCGCCGACATCCCGGCCGGCGACCTGGTCCGCCCGATCCTCGGCGCCGACAAGCAGCTGATCGCCGACGCCCGGGCCTTCGACGTCTATCAGGGCCCCGGCGTGCCGGAGGGCTCCAAGTCGGTCGCCGTCGAGGTTGTCGTCCAGCCGCGCGACAAGACCCTCACCGACGCCGAGATCGAAGCCCTGTCGGCCAAGGTCGTGGCGGCGGCGGAAAAGGCGGTCGGGGCCAAGCTGCGGAGTTGAGGTCCGCCGAGCCTGCGCGGCGATGACCGAGGTCGCCGTCTGGCGGTCCCACCTGGCCGCCCACACCTCAACCCGCAGCTGCGACCGCTGCGACATGTGCTGCACGACGCTTGCGGTGCGCGAGCTCGACAAGCCGCCGTGGACGCCGTGCGCCCACCTGGCCGGCGGCGGAGGCGGCTGCCGCGTCTGGGGCGAGCACCCGACCTCCTGCCAGAGCTTCGCCTGCCTCTGGCGCGGCTCCGACGCCCTGCTGCCGCCGGACCTGTTCCCCGCCGACTGCGGCTTCCTACTGGCGCTCGATCCGGCGCAGGCCTGGCCCACCGTGGTCAAGGTCTGCGTCGACGCGAGACGGCCGGACGCCTGGGATACGCCGCGCATCCGCGAGATCTTCGCCCGGCTGGCGGCGGCCTGGAACTGTCCGGTCGCGGTGATCGGCGAAGCCGTCGGCGCCACCCACGTCTTCGCGCCCATGGGCGGCGTCTATAGCCGGGCGGAGCGGCCGGAGGTCTTCCCGCACGACGGGGCCGGCTTGCAGCTTGCGCTCGATGACTGGGGGCCGGACCGCCGCCCGCCGGCGCAGCGCATCGGCGATGTGGGCTTCGACTGGCGGGAGCCTTAGGAGCCCTCTCCCCACCCCGTGGGGAGAGGGCCTCGCCTCAACCGACGTCACAGACCTGCGATTGCACGCCACGGCCAAGCCCCTAGATAGGGGGCATGGACGACACCAACGCCGCCCGACCCCACAAGCCCAAGCCTGCCGCCGAACGCATCCTGGAGCTCTGGCTGTTCCGCTCGCGCTGGCTGATGGCGCCCTTCTACGTGGGCCTGGTGGTCGCGCTGGCGGCCCTGCTTTACGTCTTCGCCATGGAGGCCTGGCACGAGTTCAGCCACCTGGGCGGCATGAGCCCGGAACAGGCCATCCTGATGGTGCTGTCGCTGATCGACTTGTCTTTGGCCGGCAACCTGCTGCTGATCGTCATCTTCTCGGGCTACGAGAACTTCGTCTCGAAGATCGACACCGGCGACGACGAGGACCGGCCGGAGTGGATGGGCTCGGTCGACTTCTCCGGCCTGAAGATGAAGCTGATCGCCTCCATCGTGGCGATCAGCGCCATCGCCCTGCTGCGGGCCTTCATGCGCCTGACCGAAGGCGAGGCGATCGCCGACCGCACCCTGGCCTGGCTGGTCGGCCTGCACCTGACCTTCGTCGTCTCCGGCGTGCTGATGGCGCTGATGGACTGGCTGGGCGGCCGGTCGAAACACTGAGCTCCCCTACCGCCTATTCGCCGTCATGGCCCGGCTTGTCCTAAGGCCCCGGCTTCCCCGCACTTCCACCGTCATTCCCGGCCTTGTGCCGGGAACCCATGCGCACGGAGAGACGAAGACCGTCCTTCGCCTTCGACGTTCATGGATGGCCGGGACGGGGCCCGGCCATGACGGAAGGACGGGGGGTGAGCGTCGCTCAGAACGGCAGGACGTTGCGCTGACGCGAATAGGCCAGGTAGCCCATGTTGGCGCCGAGCCTCAGGCCCACGCCGGCGCGGATCGGGGCAAGGGTGATTCCGTTGGCCGCCTGGTAGTTCACGCCCAGGCCGCCGATGAAATAGGCCGTCCCCTCGACGCCCGGGAAGCGCTGGTAGATCGCATCGGCGACCTGCAGATTGTAGCAGAGGGTGAAGACGCGGCTGGCGTTGCCGCCCACGTCCCAGCCCACCGAAGGCCCCTGCCAGTACACTTCGACCGGCGGACGGTCCTTCATGTAGAGCAGGCCGCGGCCATAGCGCAGGCCCACCCCGAAAGCCCCGGAGCCCTCTTCGCCGGCGATATAGGCGGTCGGCCGGCCGTTCTGGGCGAACAGCTTCTCGACCACGGCGCCGGCGGTCTCGGCGCCGACGCCCATGAAGTCGGAGACCGAGTTGACGATTTCGTCGCGCGAATAGGTTTCGGTCGGCGCATTGGCCGGATAGCTCGGCGACGAGGTGATCGAGGGCGAGGGCGTTGGCGGCCCCGCTCCAGGCGGCCCGGCCTCGGGCGGCGGCGGGGGCGACGCCGGCGGCAGCTGGGTCTGGGCCTGGGCCAGACCCGCAGCTCCGAGACTCATCAGCCCGGAAACAATAAGCGTGCGACGGTCCATGGCTCTTCCTGCCTTTTGCATATCAAGTCCCCGCCCGGCGCAGTGATCGCTCCCCCGAGATTAACGGGCGCTTAACCGTGTTCGCCGCGACAGGCGGTCGCGCGTCTCGCGAATGGCTCGGAATGTGCTAGACGCACGCGCCATGACGACGCCGCTCAGCCACATCCGCAACTTCTCCATCGTCGCGCACATCGACCACGGCAAGTCGACGCTGTCCGATCGCCTGATCCAGGAGACCGGCGCGCTGACCCAGCGCGAGATGACCGAGCAGGTGCTCGACAACATGGACATCGAGCGCGAGCGCGGGATCACCATCAAGGCCCAGACCGTGCGGCTGAACTACAAGGCCGACGACGGCGAGACCTATGTCCTGAATCTGATGGATACGCCCGGCCACGTCGACTTCGCCTACGAGGTCTCGCGGTCGCTGGCGGCCTGCGAAGGCTCGATCCTGGTGGTCGACGCCTCGCAAGGCGTGGAGGCCCAGACGCTGGCCAACGTCTACCAGGCGATCGACAACAACCACGAGATCGTGCCGGTCCTCAACAAGATCGACCTGCCGGCCGCCGAGCCCGAACGGGTGCGCCAGCAGATCGAAGACGTCATCGGCATCGACGCCTCCGACGCCATCCTCACCTCCGCCAAGACCGGCGCCGGCATCCACGAGCTGCTGGAGGCGGTCGTCACCCGCCTTCCGCCGCCCAAGGGCGACGCCGCGGCGCCGCTGAAGGCCCTGCTGGTCGACGCCTGGTACGACGCCTACCTGGGCGTGGTCGTGCTGGTGCGGGTGATCGACGGCACGCTGAAGTCCGGCCAGCGCGTGAAGATGATGCAGCAGGGCTCGACGCACCTGATCGACCGGGTCGGCGTCTTCAACCCCAAGCGCACCGAGGTCGAAAGCCTCGGCCCGGGCGAGATCGGCTTCATCACCGCCCAGATCAAGGAAGTGGCCCACGCCGCCGTCGGCGACACCATCACCGACGAGAAGAAGCCGGCGAGCGAGGCCCTGCCCGGCTTCCGCGACGTGCAGCCGGTGGTGTTCTGCGGCCTGTTCCCGGTGGATGCCGCCGACTTCGAGGATCTCCGGGCGGCCATCGGCCGCCTGCGCCTGAACGACGCCTCCTTCACCTACGAGATGGAGACCAGCGCCGCGCTCGGCTTCGGCTTCCGCTGCGGCTTCCTGGGGTTGCTGCACCTGGAGATCATCCAGGAGCGCCTCAGCCGCGAGTTCGACCTCGACCTGATCGCGACGGCGCCCAGCGTGATCTACAAGATCGGCATGCAGGACGGCTCGGAGATCGAGCTGCACAACCCCGCCGACCTGCCCGACCCGGTGAAGATCGTCTCCATCGCCGAGCCCTGGATCAAGGCCACCATCCTGACGCCCGACGAATACCTGGGCTCGGTGATCAAGCTCTGCCAGGACCGCCGCGGCTCGCAGCGCGAGCTCAGCTACGTGGGCTCCCGCGCCCTGGTGGTCTACGACCTGCCGCTCAACGAGGTGGTGTTCGACTTCTACGACCGCTTGAAGTCGATCTCGAAGGGCTACGCCTCGTTCGACTACCAGATCGAGGACTACAGGGTCGGCAACCTGGTGAAGATGTCGATCCTGGTGAACAGCGAGCCGGTCGACGCGCTGTCCATGCTGGTCCACGCCGAGCGCGCCGAGGCCCGCGGCCGCGGCATGGTCGAAAAGATGAAGGACCTCATCAACCCGCACATGTTCCAGATCCCGATCCAGGCAGCGATCGGGGGACGCATTATCGCACGGGAAACGGTGCGGGCGCTGCGCAAGGACGTGACGGCCAAGTGCTACGGCGGCGACGCCAGCCGCAAGCGCAAACTGCTCGACAAGCAAAAGGCCGGCAAGAAGCGCATGCGCCAGTTCGGCAAGGTCGAGATCCCGCAGGAAGCCTTCATCGCCGCCCTGAAGATGGACGCGGACTGAGCCAAACAGATGCTCCCCTTGAAGGGGTAGGATCTGGGTTCACACCTCCAGCTTGCTCAGGAACTCGTACCCCTTCCGCGCCGCCTCTATCGGCGGCATGCGGCTGTAGGGCGGCTCCTGCTCGAGCGCGAAGTGGCGCACGCCGGAGGCCCGGGCGGCGCCCAGGACGCGCCGCCAGTCGATCACGCCTGAGCCCACCTCGGTCGTCTCGGCCTTGAAGACAGTGTTGACCTGGTGGCCCGGCGCGATGTCCTTCACGTGCATCAGCCGGAAGCGACCTGGATAGGCCCGGAGGATCTCCACCGGGTCACGGCCGGCCGCCACCACCCAGCCGGCGTCCATCTGGAAATGCACCAGCCCCGGGTCGGTGTTCTCCAGCAGAATGGCCAGGCCGTTGGTTTCGCCGAGCGGGGCGAACTCCGGATTGTGGTTGTGATAGGCGAACTTCACGCCCTGGCGCTTGAACGCGGCGCCCTTGGCGTTCAGCAGTTCGGCCGTCTTCTTCCAATGGTCCGCGGTCAGGCTGGCGGCGACACGGGCCAGCATCCGCGGCACATCCTCGCCCGCCATCGGCCGCATCTGCACGCCGTCCGGCAGGGGGAAAAGCGTCAGGGTCAGGTATTCGGCGCCGACGGTGTGGACGCTCCTGGCCAGCAGGCCTGCATCGCTCTCCAGGCTCAGGCCGCCGCGCAGCGGCCTGGGCAGGATGCCGAGGTTGGCGCACCTCAGGCCGGAGCGCGTCAGCGCTGCGCGGATCCGTTCCGCCGGAACCGTGTCCAGGCCAGTCTCGACCTCGCGGAAGCCGATCTTGGCGAGCGTCTCCAGCGTCCCGTCCGCGTCCGCCCGGTAGGCCGCCTCCACCATGTAGAGGTTGATGCCGATCGGCGGGCCGCCGCGGCCGAAGAGGAGCCTCGCCGCATGCCCCGGGCCGGCCGCGGCCAGGGCGGTGGTGAACGCCGCGCCGAGCGCCGCGCGCCTCGAGATGATCATGGTGCGTGTCCTCTCTCCGGTCCCGCTACCATGCCGTCGGCCGGGGGATCCAGTTCGAAAACCGAACTACCTGCGTCCGCCCGCGGTCGGCGGCACGAGCCGCCATAGCGCGACCACATAGGCGAACACCGCCAGATAGACCGTCGTGAACACCCAGATCGGCAGCGGCCAGAAGAGGACGCTGTTGACCCAGCGCATGATCAGCGGGTCCTCGCGCCCGCCCGTGAGATCCGCCTGCCAGATCGTCAGGAGACAGGCCCGGCCGAACGCCGCCTGAAGCGCGACGACGGCCAGCGACGCCAGGTGCAGCAGTCGAAGCCAGCGGACCCGGACGATGCGCCAGTTCAGCCTGGCGCCGAGCGGGATGATCGCCAGCCCGGCCACGTTGAAGGCGATCACCCCGAGGTGCAGCGCAAGCACGATCTGGCCAAACATGGGACGCCGCGGCGAGATACCTGGAACCACGAAAAACACGAAAGGCTTGTCTGAACGCGGGCGGACCAGGGGCCGGTTTCACTCGTGTCGCGTTTTTCGTGTTTTTCGCGGTTCTAACCTTCTCCTGCCGCCAGCGTTGAACGCCTATGCGCTTCCTCTGCGACGAGATGCTGCTGGGTCTCGCCCGGCTGCTGCGGGCGGCGGGCCACGACACCTACCTGGCTCACGACGGCCAGGGCGACGCGGACCTGCTGCAGATCGCCCGCGCCGAGAACCGCGTGCTGGTGACCCGCGACAAGCGGCTGGCCGCGGCGGCCCATCCGCGCGCCGTGCTGGTCGAGGGCCGCGGCGCCTACGCCGAAGCCGAGAAGCTGGCGGCGATGCTGCCGATCGACTGGAGGCTGGCGCCCTTCACCCGCTGCATCGTCGACAACACCCTCCTGCGCGAGGCGGAGGCCGCCGACCTCGCGCGCATGCCGCAGCAGGCCCGCGACCTGCCCGGCCCGTTTCGCGCCTGCCCGGCGTGCGGGCGGGTCTATTGGCCGGGCAGCCATGTGAAGCGGCTCGGCGAACGACTGGAGCGGCTCGCCCAATTCCCGCCCAAAGCTTGACTAGAGAGACGGAGCCGTCTTCATCGCGCTTCGCGAGAGCTCAGGGAGTCTGTTCCAAAATGCGCACCATCATCGTCCTGGCCGCGGCCGCGGCGGCCCTGTGGGTTTCCGGCTGCAACACCGTCGCCGGCGTCGGCCGCGACGTTTCAGCCGCCGGCCGTGCGGTCAGCAGCACCGCCGAGGACGCCAAGCGCTAGGCGCTCTGACGGCGCGGCCCCGGCCAGGGCGCACCCGCGGTGCGACCCCTTGGCCCGCCCCTCTTATGTTTTGGCGCCCAAGGGCGCATATGCACCGGCATGGCTGAGATCGTTCACCCGCTCGTGCGCTCCATCCGTCGTGGACTGAAGGGCCGATGCCCCGCCTGCGGCGAGGGCAAGATCTTCTGGCGCTACCTGAAGGTCTCGGCTCACTGCCCCAAGTGCGACCATGACCTCGCCCGCTATCCGGCGGACGACGGTCCGGCCTATCTGACCATCCTGCTGAGCGGCCACCTGCTGATCGCGCCCCTGCTGATCTTCCCGATCATCTGGGAGGCTCCGGCGATCTATTCGGCGCCGATCGTCATGATCTCGGTCGGCGTCGTCACCCTGCTGGCGCTGTCGTCGATCAAGGGCGGCTGGATCGGCCTGATGTACGCCCTGGGCGTCAAGGACCGCGACGCGGCCCTGCATACGGCGGACGCCGCCGACTAGGACCGCAGGCCCTCTCCGGAACCCCGCGCTGACGATCGCCGTTTCTTACGGTGAAGTTCGGGGCAACCGCGGAGAAGACGCACATGGGCCTTGGCACCATTCTGATCATCCTTCTGATCCTGGCCTTGATCGGCGCCCTGCCGAGCTGGGGCTACAGCCGTAGCTGGGGCTATTTCCCGAGCGGCGGCCTGGGCCTGGTGCTCGTCATCATCATCGTGCTCGTCCTGATGGGACGGCTGTGACGAGGCCGCTGGCCTAGGTCGAAACACGCCAGGGCGCTTCCCGCTCACTTTGAGCCACGGCCCGGTTTATCCTGCCTGACGTGTTTCAAGTCAGGCGGGACACGGTCTAGCATCCCCCCTCGAACGAGGGGGGATGCATGGCGACCTTGCAGACGGACGCGGCCCAAACGCTGAGCGAGGGGGCGCCACGCGAGGCGCCGATGTCGCCGCTGGCGCGCATCAACGCCATCCTCGGCGGCTCGGCCGGCAACCTGGTCGAATGGTACGACTGGTTCGCCTACTCCTCCTTCGCCCTCTATTTCGCCAGCCACTTCTTCCCCAAGGGGGACCAGACCGCCCAGCTGCTGCAGACTGCGGCGGTGTTCGCGGTGGGTTTCCTGGCCCGGCCGGTGGGCGCCTGGCTGATGGGCATCTATGCCGACCGGGCCGGACGGCGCGCGGCCCTGACCGTCTCGGTGGCGCTGATGAGCATCGGCTCCTTCGCCATCGCCCTGATCCCCGACCACGAGACGATCGGCGTCGCCGCGCCCGCGCTGCTGGTGATCGCCCGGCTGGTGCAGGGGCTGTCGCTGGGCGGCGAATACGGCGCCAGCGCCACCTACATGACCGAGATGTCCGGCAAGGGCCGCCGAGGCTTCTGGTCGTCCTTCCAGTTCATGACCCTGATCGCCGGCCAGCTGACGGCGCTGGGCGTGCTGGTCGTGCTGCAGCACCTGCTGACCCAGACCCAGCTCGAGGCCTGGGGCTGGCGCATCCCCTTCGTCATCGGCGGCCTCCTGGCCATCGTCGTCTTCTGGATCCGCTCCGGCCTTTCGGAGACCCGCTCCTTCCTGGCCTCGAAGGCCGAGGGGGCGCCGCCGGTGCGCACCTCCATGCTGATGCAGCACTATCCGCGCGAGACCCTGGCCATCTTCGGCCTCACCTGCGCCGGCTCGCTCGGCTTCTACGCCTACACGACCTACATGCAGAAGTTCCTGGTCAACACCGCGGGGTTCGCCAAGGACACGGCGACCGCCATCACCGCCGGGGCGCTGATCGTCTACATGCTGATCCAGCCGCTGGTCGGCTGGGCGAGCGACTATCTGGGCCGGCGCAATGTGATGGCGATCGGCTTCGGCCTGGGCGCCCTGGCCACCTATCCCGCCTTCACCCTGATCGCCGGGACGACTTCGCCCTGGGTCGCTTTCGCGGTGATGACCCTGCTGGTGGTCATCCTGTCCGGCTACACGGCGGTGAACGCCGCGGTGAAGGCCGAGCTCTTTCCAACCCATGTGCGGGCCCTGGGCGTGGCCCTGCCCTATGCCCTGGCCAACGCCGCCTTCGGCGGCACGGCCGAATATGTGGCGCTGTGGTTTAAACAGGGTGGAAACGAGAGCGGGTTCTACATCTACGTCGCCGTCGCGATGAGCCTCGCCATGCTGATCGCAGCCCGGCTGCCGGACACCAACGCCACCGAGCTGATCCTGGAGGCCTGACGCTGCTCCCCCTGATCTCGCTGACCCCGCTGAACCTCGCCGCCCTGGCCTTCTTCCTGGTCTGCTGGCTGGGCTACCAGCCGATTCTGCGCATCCTCGCCCACCACCGCGGCGGGGTGATCAACACCGACATGACGGTCGTCCGCACCGCCTGGATGCGCAACATGGCCGCGCGCGACAACGCCTTCATGGACGGCCAGCTGCTCGGCCACGCCCTGAGCTCGGCCTCCTTCTTCGCCTCCTCCAACCTGATCCTGATCGCCGCCATCTCCAGCGGCCTGTTCGGCGGCGAGGGCGCCTTCCGCTCGGTCTCCAGCCTGGTGGTGCTGCAGACCTCTTCGCGGCTGCTGTTCGAGGGCCAGCTGGCCCTGGTGCTGATCACCCTGGCGCGCGGCCTGCTCGATTTCATGTGGTCGATCCGGCAGATGAACTACTGCCTGGCGGCCTTCGGCGCCGCGCCCCTGGCCGCGACGCCGGAGCAACAGCGCACCTATGGCGAAACCGCCGCGCGGCTGCTGAATCCGGCGCTGTCCGCCTTCAACCAGGGGGTCCGCGCCTACTATTTCGCCCTCGCCGCCGCCGCCTGGCTGTTCGGCCCGATCCCCTGCATCTGCGTCACCGCCGGCGCCATGGCCCTGCTCCTCTGGCGCCAGCGCCGCTCCCGCGCCGCCGTCGCCATCGCCGACCTGAGGAAGCTGCTGGAGGGATAGGCGGCCCTACGCCAGTCCCAGCTCCCGCCGCACCGCCCGCGTCAGCCTGGCCGAGACCAGGGCGTGGGCGGTGTTCAGCCAGTCCGCCACCTCCTCGTCGTCCAGCGCCGCCAGGTCGTCGAACTGCACCCATTTGGCGCGCGCCAGATAGGGCGCAGGCCGCGCCTGGCCGCTCTCGACCAGCGCTTCGTAGGCGATGTCGCTGACCTTGATCGACAGGCGGCTAGCGGCCAGGTCGGTGACGGCGAACATCTTGCCGCCGACCTTGTAGACCTGGTCGTCGCCCCACTGGACCTGGCTGGTCGCGCCAGGCAGGGCGAGCGCCGCCTGGGCGAAGGCTTCCGGGCTCAAGCCGCCCGCCTCGGCGATTCGCGGCTCGTCTTGCCGAAGATCATCGCCGGGCTCCTTTTTGGATTGAACCAAGATAGGGGCGAGGCTGCACTAATGCACGTACCGCGCCCGAGACCGCGCGGACGTTCTGTGGCAGATTTCGCTGAACGCTGTTTGGGGGGTGGCGCATGCGCAAGGTGGCGGCGTTGATTACGGCGGGCCTCGTCGCAGGGGCTGCGGGATCGGCCCTGGCGATGGGCGGCGGCATGAGCGCGGCGCCCAGCGTCTCGGCGCCCGCCTACGACCCCGCCGCCGACTATGCCCGCGGCGTCGCGGCCCTGAAGAGCGGCCAGTACAAGGACGCCTCGCGTTCGCTGAAGCGGGTGGTCCGGGCGGTCCCGTCCAATGTTGAGGCCTGGCGGCTGCTGGGCGAGGCCTGCGCCGGGGACGGCGATTGGAAGGGCTCGCGCCGCGCCTACGAGCAGGCGGTGAAGCTCGCGCCCGACGACGTCGCCGCCCACACCGGCCTCGGCGTCGCCCTGGCGCGGACCCAGGACGCCAAGGCCAAGACCGAGCTCGACTGGCTCAACGCCAAGGCCCAGGCCTGCGGCGAATCCTGTCCGGACGCCGCCGCGCTCAAGGCCGGCGCGGCCGCGGTCCAGGGCGCCCTTGCGGGCGCCCCCGCGGCCAAGCCCCAGGCCAGGCTGCAGGGGTCGATGATCTTCGCCGGCGCCGCGGCCGGCGACCTCGCCTATTCCGCCGCCGTCAGCCTGATCAACGAGCACCGCTACGACGACGCGCTCGCCGCGCTGACGCAGGCCCGGGCGGTCTTCGGGCCGCACCCGGACATCCTGACCTACGAGGGCTACGCCTGGCGCAAGAAGGGCGAGTTCGACCGCGCCGAGACCTATTATCGCCAGGCTCTGGCCATCGCGCCCAGGCACCGCGGGGCCAGCGAATACTATGGCGAGCTGAAGGTCGAACGCGGCGACATGGCCGGGGCGAAACGGATGCTGGCCAGGCTGGACACGATCTGCGCCTACGGCTGCGCCGAGGCCGAGGAGCTGCGTCGTTGGATCGATCACCGCGGCGACCCGCAGCTGCGCTAGGCGTCGCGGTCGCGGTCGTCCTGGGCCGCCTCGCGCTCGCCGCCGACGGCGACCCGCCGATCCGCGCCCTGCACTGGATCGCCCCAGGCGCCGATCCCCTGCGCGCCATTGGCGTCCAGCCGACGGAGTGCCTGCAGATCCCCGCCGACGCCGCCGAGGCGCTGCAGGTGGAGGTGGGCCGTGCGGCCTTCCGCACCCCGCTGCTGCTGGGCGGCCAGGCGGCGCGCGCCGGCCTCGCCTGCGAGACCTGCCATCGCAACGGCCGCAGCAACCCCGATTTCCAGTTCCCCGGCGTCTCCGGCGCGGCCGGCACGGCGGACGTCACCCAGTCGCTGTTCTCCAGCCATCGCGGCGACGGGATCGACAACCCCAGGCCGATCCCCGACCTCAGCGGGCCGAAGACCGGGCTGAAAGTCGACCAGAGCCCCGACAGCCCGGCGCTCGAGGGCTTCATCCGCGGCCTGGTGGTCGAGGAGTTCGACGGCGACCCGCCGCCGCCCGCCGTGCTGCAGGGCCTGGCGGCCTATGTGCGCGCGCTGCAGCCCTCGGCCTGCCCGGCCACCGCGCACGAGCCGGTCGACGTCCGCCGTCTGATGTCCGACGCCCGCCGCGCGCTCGCCGCCGCCCGCGCCGAGATCGCGCTCCGCGACCGGCCTGCCGCCATCCTCATGCTGGCCGCCGCCCGGGCGCGGCTGGCGCTGATCGACGAGCGACTGGACGCGGACCGGTTCGCCGGCCTGCGCGCCCGGCTGCGCGCCGCCTCCGGCCGCCTCGCCGAGGCGCAAGGCAGGCTGCGGCAGGGCCAGGACCCGCCCGACGCCGACTTCGTCCGCTGGCTCGCCGAGGCCCGGCCGCTGGAGGCCGATCTGGTCGCCGCCCAGCCCGCCACCCTGTTCAATCCCATCCGATTGCAGGCCGCGGCCAACCGCCCCTTGCCCCACTAGCCCGCCTCAGTGTATTGCGCGCCTTCCGTTGGCGGTGCGCCGGCGACGGAGTGTGGTGAGGTGGCCGAGTGGCTGAAGGCGCACGCTTGGAAAGCGTGTTTAGGTGAAAGCCTAACGAGGGTTCGAATCCCTCTCTCACCGCCACTCAGTCAGTCGCCAAATGCGCCGCGACTTGACCCTGCGGAATAGCCCAGAAAATTCCGAGGCTTGCCCCCTCAGAGAGACGGAAATGCCGTCTCCCGACCCCAGAATCTCCCGCAATTTGCCTGGAAACGCCATCCGCGTCTCCGCAGACGCCGGTTCGGTCAGGTTTTGGCGAGCGCCATTCCCTGTTCCGGCGCGGAAATTCCCTGCTAACAGGGAATTCGGCGATATTTCGGGGGCAGGACGTAGGCTCCGGATAATCCCAACACCCTGCCTTCCTGAGCGTTTTCGAGGATTCTCAGACTGAATTCCCTGTCGAAGTAGCAGGGAACATTTTCCACAACGATCAGGGATTGAACGCGTCGCGTTCAGCGAAGGCCGGTGCGACGAACAGGGAGAAGGTCAGCGTACGAAGAAATCGCGCTGGGCCCGCCAGTCGAGCGGCAGGGCCTTCGTCATGATGGCCGCTGGTCCAGATGACGGTCGAGCTCTCGAACCAAATCCGCGGGCTGATGAAGACCTTCGGCCTGGTCGTCCCATCATCCAAGGGCGGCCAGTTCGAGGCGAATGTCCGGCGTCTGCTGGCGGATCATGATGGGCTCGAGGCGATCATCCTGCCCGTCCTTGAGGCCTGGCGCAGCGTGCGGATCCGCGCCGCCGATCTGGGGCGTCAGCTGCTCGCCGGCGCAAGGCGTAGCCGTTCATGCCAGCTGCTGATGACGATCTTCGGCGTCGGCGCGGTCACCGCCACAGCCTTCACCGCCGCGATCGAGGATCCAGCGACCTTCAAGACGTCGCGTTCCGTGGGCGCGTGGCTGGGTCTGACAACGCGACGCTACCAGTCCGGCGAGGTCGACTATGACGGCCATATCTCTCGACGCGGCGACGC
This sequence comes from Phenylobacterium sp. LjRoot225, assembly GCF_964252855.1. Classification (NCBI taxonomy): domain Bacteria; kingdom Pseudomonadati; phylum Pseudomonadota; class Alphaproteobacteria; order Caulobacterales; family Caulobacteraceae; genus Phenylobacterium; species Phenylobacterium sp. LjRoot225. The sequence continues at coordinate 831,834 of NZ_CAXUPL020000002.1, forward strand.
CCACCTGAGAGGTCTCCGGGGTTTTGGCCCCAAGGTGGCCTTTTGCGGCGTCAGAGACAGGGGCGCGACGGCGCATTCGATCGCGTCACGTCGCGCTTTGGCCGGCAAATTGTTGCTCACGCATGTAGGAACCGACTCGTCGACATCCGCAGTTGCGAGGCGCCGGCGGGGCAAGGCTCAAGGTGACGGCCAAGTTTGCGTCGATGATGCGATGGGGCGGCATCGTTAGTTCCGTAGTTCGGCCGGTTGCTGATAGTCGGCTGCGTCCCGCGCCTGCAGGAGCCGTGAACTCGGATCGCGCACCAAGTTCCACGCAAGCCCGAAGAACAGCAGGGCGGCGAGGCCGGTCGCCAGCACGAAGCCCGCTTTGGGATCACCGAAGGCGTCGCTGGCCAAGCCTATGACCAGGGGTGAGACCACCGCGCTCACGCAGGTCATGAACAGCATCAGCCCGGCCGCCGACCCGTGCTCTGACTTGGGAAAGCAGCTGATCGCCTTGGAGTTCAGCGTCGGATAGATCACCGACATGAACAAGCCCGATGCGGGCAGCAGGATCGCCGCACCTGTGGGGCCGATCATCAGCGCCGTTGCGAAACAGACGAGGATGGCGAGGCTGCAAAAGGCGAGCACCGCCGTCCAGCGCGCCCGGCCCAGCATCCAGAACGCGAGGAAGCGGCCCGCGGCGCGCAAGACGAAGAAGATCGGCAGCGCGAAGGCCGCGATTGGCCCGACCCCGCCGCGGTAGCCGGCGAGAAGGGTGGGCATCCACACGTAGATGGCCGTCTCCACGCCTACGTAGAGCATCACGCCGGTTCCAAACACCAGCGCGTAGGGATTGCGCGCGAGCGCCAGAACCCGCCTGAGATCTGCCGGCGGCCCGGATCGGCGCGGGGTCGGATAGCGCACCAAGAGCGCCAAGACGACCAGGATGGCGCAGATGGCGCCCGCGATCAGATAAAGCCAGGTCCAGGAGGCTCCCGCGGCGAGCAGAGCGGCGATCACCGCCGGGCCGACGATCGCTCCCATGGCGAAGAAGCCCTCGACCAGGTTCATCATCGACGTATGGGCGCGGGTGGACGAGGAGATGTCGCCGATCAGCGCGAGCGCCCCGGTCTTGAACACCCCGATCGACAGCCCGGAGACAAACAGCAGCACCAGCAACAGCGGAAAGCTGCGCGTCGCGGGGAACAGCAGGGTGGCGGCGGAAAAGATCGCAAGCCCCAGCACGATCGCTCCTTTGCGTCCGAGCCGGTCGGCCAGGAAGCCGAGGCCCGCCGCGCTCAGCGCGATGCCGGACATGGTGGCGTAGTGGAATAAGCCCGCCTCGGCCATGCCGAGATGGTAGGCCTCGATGATCTGCGGAATGATCGCGCCCACTGAATCCGTGGTCATGGCGAAGACCATGAACATCAGAGCCGTCAGGATCCGGAGCAGCCGTTCGTTATGAGATTTTGAAACGATCATGTCGGCCGTCCAATGGTCGGTCCCGCGGACGGCTGTAGCGTTAGCGCGACGGCGCCCAGTACGCCCGAGCGGTCGCCTAGACCGGGAGCCGTGAGGTAGGCCGCGAGCGCCGCCGGCTCGCCCATTTCCCCGAAGTAGCCGCGAAGCATTCCGCTGGACGCTCCGCGCGTCCACACGAGCAGGCCGGGACGAGCGCCAATGCCCCGCCCAGGACAATGCGCTTGGGCGAGACGACCAGGGTGATTGCGCAGACGAGCTCGGCCAAATAGTCGGCGACCAGCTCCCACACGGGATCGTCGGGGGCGACGTCTTCGGGCTGACGGCCCTCGCGAGCGGCGATGGCGGGGCCGCTGGCCAGACCTTCCAGGCAATCGCCATGGAACGGGCAGATGCCGACGAACGGATCTCGCAGCGAGTCGCGGCGCACGCGCAAGTGACCGGCTTCCGGATGGAGCCGGCCCGTGACCGCTCGTCCGCCCGCGACCAAGCCAACGCCGATTCCGGTGCCCACGGTGACATAGGCATGGTCGGAAAGGCCCCGGCACGCGCCCCATCGGCCTTCGGCGAGCGCGGCGGCGGTGACATCGGTGTGCAGAGCCACGGGAACCCCGAAGGCGCGCTGCAGCGGCCCGGCGATGTTCGCACCCGGCCAGCCGGACTTTGGCGTGGCGAGCATGCGTCCCCAGTCGGAGGCGTGCGGATCGACGCGGATTGTTTGATTTCCGCCAAACTGGCCCGCAAACCTGGGACATCGCGTTCGAGGCCGACGGCGGCGTCCTCGTCCTGTCCGAGGGGGGCGCCAAGCTCGCCATCGACTCCGCGCCGCAATCGACCCCGCTGGAAGGGGAATACCCGGCCATGTACCGCCATTTCGTCGAGCTGGTGCGCCGCGGGCAGAGCGACGTCGACCTGGCGCCGCTCAGGCTTGTGGCCGACGCCTTCCTCTGCGCCCACTATCGTCAGACGGACCCATTCGAGGACTAAGGGCGCGCGCCCTGAGGGAGAGGGCGCGCTGCAGGCTGCCGAGCGGCCCCGACGGCAGACCGTGCAGCCGTCCTGCCATGGGCGCCAAGCCGCGCGTCCTGCTACGCCGCGCAGCGCTCCGCGCCGTTCGCCAGGGCCTGAGCGAAGATCTTCGCCAGGACCTCGGGCGAATAGGGCTTGGCGAGAAAGCGGCCGCCCGAAGGGATCTGGTCTTCGCGGGGAATCGCCTTGCCGGAGGTGACGATCACAGCAACCTCGGGTCTGCGGCGGCTCACCTCCCAGGCGAGGTCCAAACCGTCGATCTGGCCGGGCATGTTTACGTCAGTGAACACAAGGACCACGTCGGCGCGCGCCTCAAGGGCTGCTATCGCCTCCTCCGCGTCGGCCGCCTCGATCACCTCGAAGCCCGCATCCGCCAGACAGCACGCGGCGCATATTCGGATCAGCAGCTCATCCTCGACCACCAAAACGGTCGGAAGGCCAGGATTCCGCACAGTCTGCTCGCCGGTCCACATCGCACGCTCTCCCGAGAAAAGGGAACGTGGTAACGATATCATATTCAGCCGATCTGTCAATTTGTCTGCGAAAATAGGAGGCCGGCAGGCAACGTTCGTCAACACGTTCCTATAGGTAGAACTTTCGCGGCCGCCAGAGCCGCGACCGCAGCGAAGATGTCCTCCTATTTGTCAGACTATTGTGGCGCGGCTGGGCCGCTGTTGCGGTAGAGCATGGCGAACAGATGGACGCGCGCTCACCAGGTGCGGAACACGCCCGGTCCGCGGCCGCTTCCTGCGCAGGTAGCCAACTGAAATCCAACCTCGGGGGTGCCGCGCCAGGCCCTGCAGCCAAAGGAGATGCACCGTGCGAGTTGAGCCGGCCTTCCTCTTCGATCTCGACGGCACCTTGGTCGACAGCGTCTACCAGCACGTGCTCGCCTGGAAGGAGGCTCTCGACAGGGAGGGCATCGCCCTCCCCGTGTGGCGGATCCACCGAAAGATCGGAATGAGCGGCGGGCTCTTCACCAATCAGCTGTTCCGCGAGACCGGTCAGCGACGCCCGGATCGAGCGGCTCCGCCGCAGCCACGCCGAGGCCTACCGGCGGCGACGGCGTCCGCCCCCTCCCCGGCGCATCGGAGCTGCTGATCTGGCTTTCCGACGCCCAAATCCCCTGGGCGATCGCCACCAGCGGGCGCATGGAGACCGCCGCTGTGGACCTGGAGGCCCTCGGCATCGATCCTGCGACCGTCGCCGTCCTCACCCGCGACGAGGTGAAGTACGCAAAGCCCGACCCGGACCTTTTCGTGGCGGCCGCGGCGAAGCTCGGGATCGCCATTGAGACCGCGGTGGTGGTGGGCGACGCCGTATGGGACATGCTGGCGGCCACGCGCTGCCGCGCGCTCGGTGTGGGCCTTCTCAGCGGCGGCTACGGCGCAACCGAACTGCGCGAAGCCGGCGCGATCCGCGTCTACGAAGCCCCTGCCGACCTCCTTCGCCACATCGACGAAGTCGGCGGGCGGCGCTAGCTTTGAGCTTGCCGGCAGGTCGTCAGCGAATGATCGCCGCGCCGGTCGCGCCGATCGCCGCCTCGATCTCGGTGACGTCCACCATGGAGGCGTCGCCGGGGGTGGTCATGGCGAGCGCGCCATGGGCTGCGCCATAGTCGACGGCCGCCTGGGGGCCGAGGTCCTGCAGCAAGGCGTAGATCACGCCTGCGGCGAAGGCGTCGCCGCCGCCCACGCGGTCGAAGACGGCGAGATTTTCGCGGGTCTCGGAGGCGTAGGTCCGTCCATCCGCCCAAAGCACCGCCGACCAGTCGTTCAGGCTCGCCGAGGGGGCTTGGCGGCGCGTGCTGGCGAGCACCTTGAAGTTCGGGAACGCCTCGGCGCAGGCCGCGGCGAAAGACTCGAAGTCCTCCGGCGCCCGATACCCCAGGCACGCCTCAACCCCCCTGGAATCGCCGAACATCACGTCCACATGGCTCGCGATCTCGCGGTTCAACCGCTGGACCGCCGCGGGATCGCCCAAGGCGTTCCAGAGCGAGGCGCGATAGTTGAGGTCGTAGGAGACCACCGCTCCGTGTCGTTTCGCGGCCCGCACCGCCTCCAGCACCACCTGCGGCGTCTGCGGCGCCAGGGCCGCGAAAATCCCCCCGGTGTGGAGCCAGCGCACGCCCTCCCGGCCGAACAGCTCCTCCCAATCCACCTCGCCCGGCGCGATCTGCGACGCCGCGGAATGCCCGCGGTCGGAGACGCTGCGGGCGGGCCTGACGCCGAAGCCTCGCTCGGTGAAGTTCAAGCCCATGCGGGTGTTGCGGCCGACACCGTCGTAGGCGCGCCAGATCACGTGGCTCGCGTCCACGCCGCCCTGCAGGATCAGGTCCTCGGCGAGCCGGCCGAGATGGTTGTCCGGAAAGGCGGTGACCACCGTGGCGCGCAGGCCGAAGGCCTTGCGGATCGCGCGCGCGACATTGTACTCGCCGCCTCCCTCCCAGACCTGAAAGCCGCGGGCGTTGCGCACGCGCGCGTCGCCGGGATCGAAGCGCAGCATCACCTCGCCCAAGGCGGCGCAGTCCCAGCGGCAGTCGCTTGCCGGATGCACCGCCAGCCCGGCGCTCGGGTTCACTTCCCGCTCCATCATCGCCTCAACGCGCGAGCCAGCCGCCGTCCACCGGCACCACGGCACCATGCATGTAGTCCGAGGCGCGGCTCGCCAGGAACACCGCGGCGCCGGCGAGGTCTTCCGGCTTGCCCCAGCGCCCCGCCGGGATGCGCGCGAGGATGTCCTGATTGCGCCCTTTGTCGGCCCGCAGCGCGTCGGTGTTGTTGGTGGCGAAGTAGCCGGGGGCGATGGCGTTGACGTTGATCCCCTTGGCCGCCCATTCGTTGGCCAGAAGCTTGGTCACCCCCGCTAGCCCGCTCTTCGAGGCGGTGTAGGAGGCGGTGCGGACGCCGCCCTGGAAGGACAGCATCGAGACGACGTTGAGGATCTTCCCGCCTCGACCGTCCGCCACCCAGCGCCTCGCCACCGCCTGCGCGAGGAAGAAGGCGACCTTCAGGTTGGTCTCCATCACCGCATCCCAGTCGGCCTCGCTGAACGCCAGCGCCTCGGCCCGACGGATCATCCCGGCGTTGTTCACCAGGATGTCGAGTCGCCCGGCGGCGGCATAGGCCTCGGCGATTACCCGCCCGATCGGCTCGGTCGAGCTGAGGTCGGCAGAAACGGCGTAGAACTTGCGCCCGAGCGCCGCCACCCGCCTTGCGGTTTCGTCCGGGGCGCTACGGCCCACGGCCACGATGTCGGCCCCGGCCTCGGCGAGACCGATGGCGATTCCCTGGCCTAGGCCGGTGTTGGCGCCGGTGACGAGGGCGACCTGGCCCTCCAGGTTGAAGATGTCCATGGCGCTCATCGTAGCTGGCAGATGTCGAGGACGCGCATGTCGGTGTAGTCGAGGTTCTCGCCCCCCATCGCCCAGATGAAGGCGTAGCTCGCCGTCCCCGCCCCCATGTGAATCGACCACGGCGGCGAGACCACCGCCTCCTCGTTGGCCATAATGATGTGGCGGGCCTTCTCCGGCTCGCCCATGAAGTGGAACACTCGCTCGTCCTGGCCGAGATCGAAGTAGAAATAGACCTCCGAGCGCCGGTCGTGCAGGTGCGGCGGCATGGTGTTCCAGACGCTGCCCGTCTTCAGGATGGTCAGTCCCATGAGCAGTTGGGCTGACTTGCAGGTCGCCGGCACGATCAGCTGGTAAATGGTCCGCTCGTTGGAGGTGGCGAGTTCGCCCTTCTCCAAGGGCACGGCGTCGGCGATGGAGAGCTTACGGGTCTCATAGCGCGCGTGCGCCGGGGTTGAGACCAGGTAGTAGCGCGCCTGGTCGCCCTCGAAGATCACCTCCGTGGCGCCCATCGGGACGTAGAGGCAGTCGTTGGGCGCGAGCGTGTAGGCCTGACCATCGACGCTGACGATGCCCGGGCCCTCGCCCACATTGACGACGCCGAGCTCCCGCCGCTCCAGGAAGGGGTGGCCCACGGCGCTCTCCGGCGCGGTCTGGTCGGGCAGGCGCACCGCGCGGCCCGCGGGGCAGGCTCCGCCGATGACGAAGCGCTCGTAGTGGGTGTAGTTGAGAACCACCTCGCCGGGGGCGAACAGGCCGTCGATCAGATACCGCTGGCGGAGCGTCTCGTTATCGACGCCCTCCATCATGTCGGGATGGGTGGCGTGGAAGATCTTCTTGAACACCTAGCTTCTCCGAAATCGGCGACGACCGGGCCGTCGCATTAGTCCGACAAATACTTTCAGCAGCAAGCGCCGCGCCGGGCGAGCGCGCTAGTGGAACGCCACGCCATCGGCGTATGGGCCCACTTCCAGGACGCCCTTCTCCGGCGCTTTCAGCTTGCGGCCGGCGATGGTCACATTGTCGAAGACGACGCCGCGGACGCGGCGCTCTGCGTCATAGCCGGAGAGCAGCGAGGCGCTCGGCGCGCCTGCGCCGGTGAAGCTGATGTTGCGAAATACGACGTCCTCGACGCCCTTGCCCGGGCTCGTGTTGTACTTCCCGTTGAAGACCACGCGGACGTTGAAGAGCTTGCCTTCCTGGATGTGCTCGACCCGCACATCGCCGAAGCTGATGTGACGCACGAGGTTGCTGTCGCCTGCGCTAATCGCCATGACGCCTTCGTATTCCGGGTCGTCCTCGTCGACCTCCAGCACGTCGATGTTCGAGAATGCGACGTTCTCGATGACGTTCGGCGCCGGCGTGTTTCCGTGCAGGCCGACGAACATGGCGTGGGCCACGTCCGGCCAGAAGGTCGAGTTCGCGACGCGCACGTTGCGCGTATCGCCGGTCCCGTCCTTCCGCGTGGCGTAGATCGCGACGCTGTCGTCGGAGGTGCGGATGAAGGCGTGGTCCACCGTCACGCCCTCGCAAGCGAACACATTGATTCCGTCGGACCACTGGCCGGCGCTGAACGCCTTCAGGTCCAGGAAGCGCACATCCTTGGAGCCGCCGCAGGCGATCGTGCCGTATTTGGAGTTGATGAAGGTCAGCCCCTCGACCGTGACATTGCGCGAGTCGTGGACGAGGAACTGCTCCTGCTGCCGGTCGATGATCCCGCGCCCGTAGATGCGGACGTTCTCCACGCCGTCGAGCCGGAACTGGCCCTGCAGCACCGCGCCGCCGGCGACATAGATCGTCTGGTTGGATCGCACGGGGAAATAGGTCGCGTCGGCGGGCGGCTTGTGCAGGCCCGGCTCGTAGACCACTACGTCCGGCCCCGGCTTGGGCGGCTCGTCGGGACGCCCCGCCAAGAGATGCAGGTTGTGCAGCCGGTCGCCGTCGAACTCGACCGACAGGTTCGCCGGTCGATCGAGCGTCAGATAGACCAGCCCATCCTTGCCCAGTCGCGGCGTGACGCCGGCCGAAGCGGGCCGCACCGCGACGCGGCGGACGTCGCCGTTGTTCTTCTCGATCGCGACTTCGACCGGGCCGTCGAAGTCGAAGCGCGCCATAGAGGCGTGCTGCGGCTTATCCAGGTCGACCTCGACGTCGTACTCGTAGAGATCCCGCCATGCGCCGCCCGGCTGACGGACGCGGACGGTGAAGTCGTCGTTGTGGTGTGAATATTGGAGCGGCGCCGGGTTGGAATAGACCTCCAGCTGCGGGCTCGCCGCCACGGCCGGCGCCGCTCCTGTCGCGAGCCAGGCGAGGGCGATCAGGGACGTCCGGCGGATCATGGGCGAGCGACCTCAGCGGTTGGAGCCTGGGTGTCCCGGTCGGCGGGCCCGATCCGGAAATCGTCGAAGTCGGCCCCGCCCACGCTCGTCGCCACATAGGCGGGCGTTCCCGAAGGCGCCTGGGCGAAAAGGCCGATCTGGGCGCCGACCCAGCGGCCGGGGCGGCTGACGAAGGGCGCGCCCAGGGCAGTGAAACGCCGTCCGTCCAGGCTGTAGCTGAATCTCACCCGCGCATGGACGGACCGGAGCATGGCCGGAAAGTAAGGCGAGAAGCCCGGCGGCGGCTCGGGGACGGTGACCGGCTCGGCGGAAATCCGCAGCACCACCTCCGGGGGCGCCTCGGCCAGGGCCACTGCGACCGTCTCCGGCTGCGAGGCCGCGGCGCGGGGGCGGTCCACGCGTACAAGCCGCAGGCCTTCGGCGGCCTTCTCGACCCCGATCCAGGCGTAGTCCGCGCCATAGATGACGAGCCCGGCCCGCTCGCCAACGGCCTCGGGCGCAAAGCGGAGCCGGACGGTTGCTGAGAACCGCTCAGCGGGCAGCTTCTGGGTGAGGACCGCGCTGGCTTCCCAGAGGTTGACCGGCGAGGAGACGGACTTCAGCCGCAGCCAGCCCGGCGCGGCGGTGAGGCTCGCCCAGTCCTCGCTAGAGTTGGCGTTCCACTGCCAGGCGGGCGAGAGAGAGCCTTCGAAGCTGTCCTCGGTTGCGGGCGTGGCGGGCCCGGCGCCGGCGACCGGCTTCTTCCAGGCGAGCACCGGTTCGCCGATCCCGTCGCCGTCCGGATCGGCGCCGATCACCGGCCAGCCCTTGCGCCAGACCATCGGCTCCAGCCACACGCGGCGGCCATAAGAATCCGTGTCCTGGAAGTGGACGAACCAGTCCTGGCCCTGCGCAGTCGTCACCCAGGCCCCCTGATGCGGCCCGTTCACCGCCGAGCGGCCCTGGTCGAGGACGTCGCGCCCTTCGTAGGGTCCGGTGATGCTGCGCGAGCGGAAGACGCCCTGCCAGCCCGCTTTCACGCTGCCGCTCGGCGCGAAGAGATAATACCAGCCGTCCCGCTTGTAGAGCTTCGGCCCTTCGGTGGTCATCCACGGCATCGGCCCGCGCGAGGTCCTGACCGAGGGCAGCTTGTCGCCCTCGATGATCGGGATCCCCTCGCCCACCGTCCGGGTCCCGTCGGCGTTGAGGCGCTTCAGGGTGATGACATTGTTGAAGCCCGCTCGGCTCTTGGCCCAGGCCATCGCCAGCCAGCCGGTCCCGTCGTCGTCCCAGAAGGGCGCCGGATCGATGACGCCCTTGCTGGCGTCGACCAGCGCCGGCGCGCTCCACGGGCCGGCTGGATTCGTCGCGGTCGTGAGGAAGACCCCACGGTCCGGGTCCGGATAGTAGATCAGGAACTTGCCGTTGCGATACCGGATGGCGGGCGCCCAGACCCCGCCGCCATGCCGCGGCGTGGAGTAGTGCGCTTCCGGCGGAACGACAGCCAGCGCGTGGCCGATGATCTCCCAGTTCACCAGGTCCCTGGAATGCAGGATCGGCAGGCCTGGGACGTTGGTGAACGAGGACGCTGTCAGATAGAAGTCATCGCCCACCCGGATCACGTCCGGATCGGAATAGTCTCCGGCGAGCACGGGGTTGCGATAGGTTCCGTCGCCTTGATCCGGGCTCCAGGGCGAGGCGGCCATCAGCAGCGGCATGGCGGCGAGCAGCGCGAGCGATTTCAGGACGCCGGCCATCTAGACGCGCTCGAAGATCACGGCCTGCCCGCCGCTGGGCGTCAGGTCCATGTCCAGCACGCTCGTGCTCGCCACCTCACGGGTGGTGATCTCCACGGGGGTGAGGCGGGGTTGCGAGCCCTCCGGCCCGTCTGCGAAGATGCGTGCACGCCAGCGCCCCTCGCCCAGAAACTTGAGCGGGATGCTCAGGCGCCGGCCCCTCTCGTTCGTCATCGCGCCCAGGAACCATCGCCCGCCGGCGCGCCGCGCCACGGCGACGAAGTCTCCGACCGCTCCACCCAGGGCCACGGTATCGTCCCAACTCGTCGGACAGGCGTCGAAGAAGGCCAACTCCGGAAACCCCGAGGCGTACTTGGCCGGCTGGTCGTACCAGTAAAGGAAGTTGAGCGGATTGTAGTAGACCACCGCCATGGCCAGCTGATGGGCGTTGGTCGTCCGGTTGCGCTCGTGCGCGTAGCAGATGGTGTAGTCCATCGGACCGGCCACGTTCCGCACGAACGGCAAGGTGACGTTATGTCGAGCGGTCGGAAAGTGCTCGTTGCCGCGCACGCCCTCGACCGTGATGCAGTTGGGAAGCGTCCGCTCGAGGCCTGCTGGGCGCAGGTCGTCGTGCAGATTGACCAGCAGGCGATGCTCGCCGCAGCGCTTCACCAGGTCGTAGATAAAGGCCTCGTCGCTTGCGCGCCCCTGCCAGACGAAGCCGAACTTGACGCCCGCCACGCCCCAACGCCGATAGGTGCGCAGGATGTCGCCCAACTGCTGCATGGCCGGCACGCGATCGACGTAGAGGATGAGGCCAACGCCCCGCGCGCGGCCATAGGCGACGATCCTCTCGACGTCGATCGCCGGGATCGGGCGGGTGGCGTCGCTCGGATCTGTGCCGTCGCCGTACCAGTGGGCGTCGAATTCGACGTATTCGAGCCGCCGGCGGGCGGCGAAGTCCACCGCCTCGAGCCCGCCGGCTGTCGTGTAGGTGCGGATGCGGTAGGCGCGCCCGGGTCGGATCCAGCCCACGTCGCCCAGGCGGTTCGCGCTGGCCAGGGTCGGGACGAGATCGGCGCGCTCGATCAGCGTCGAGGGCGTCTCGGCGATGATCAGGACACGCCAAGGCGTCGCCTGCCCCCGGCGCACGTCGAATCCGGCCTCGGCGGGCGTGTCTCCGGGCCCGGAATAGCCGGTCGCGCGTCCGGGAAAGCGCATGAGGTGGATGGCCAGGCCTGCGCCCTCGCCGAGCGCGGTGCGCAGCATCGCGCGCGGGTAGCCGAGCCGGTCGGATTCCGCGATGAGCACGTGCGTCCCGCGCTCCAAAACCGCGAGCACAGGCAGGTCGGCCAAGGGCCCCGCATCGGAGCTGGCGGTGAGGTCGGGCTCCGGAACCGGCTGGAGCTCATCGACCGGCCCCGTCTGGTATTCGCCCTCGTCCCGGCTCGCGACGGCGCGGGTAGCCGGAGGGAAGCGGAACCGGGTCAGCTCGCCCTGGAGGCGCGCGGCCGCGCCGAGCACGTACCGGACGGCGACGCCCTCGTCATAGGCGCGCACCACAACCCCGAAGCTCAGGCCCGTCGCGCGATCGCGGAAGTGCGCGGTGAGTTCGTCGCAATGGTCGACGCTGACATCGCGGATGCCGTACCGCGGCGCCCAGGCCGCGCGCACCCGGCGTCTGCGGCTGGAGATCAGCTCGACGCCGGGCCCAAGCCGGCGGCCGTCCGCCAGGACAAGGCCGAGTTCCGAGTCGACCAGGACCGACCCTCGCACGGAATGCGTCACCGACCACGTCAGGGCCGCGCCAGGGTGCAGGGTCACGGAGAGCCGCCCGTCGGGGGAGCGCGCAGCAATCATGGTCTCGGCTGCCGCCCTGCCTGGGTGCAAGGCGACGGCGGCGCTAGCCGAAGCCGCGATCAGACTGCGGCGCGAAACCGCGGCAACGCCTTGGTCCACGACTTCCCCTCCCCCGCACCATCGCCGCGCCGAGAGGCCGACGCGGCGAACTCTGTTGTTCAAACGCCAAGTTATGATATCGATACCATGATCGTGCGGTCGGTTGCAAGGACGTCGGCTGATGCAGTTTCTCGACGCCCCGGTCGCGGGCCCTGTGGCGCGACCGAATGCAGCCCGACGCGCCTTCGTGGGCGAACCGTCGCCGGCGAGCTCCCACGACCACATCGTCTGCGCCATCGCGGAGCTCGACCGGGCTGCGGAGGAGGCGTCGGCGGCTCACTGAAAGCACGGCCCTAGGGCCATTTTAGCGGCGGGCGCTTCGAGGCGTTCTAGTCCGCTTCGCCCAGTTGCCCGGTGCGGGTCCGGTCCAGTCGCGAAGGCGATAGGGTGAAGCTGAAAGTGCGGGGCGCCAGCGGGATGCGATATTTGACGTGGGCGCGTGCGGCCAGACTCCAGGTGTCGTCTCCGCCCAGGCCGACTTGAACATCGTCGATCAGCAGACTGACGTGGTCGCGTGGCTGGATGTCCGAGCTGCGCCAGCTTCCAGGCTCCCGACGCTGCAGATCCTCATAGGGGAAGGCCAGCACGTTCATCGACAGCGGTGCTCTGCCGGTGATCCGCACGCCCGGATCGTCGGCCGGTCCGATATCCATCCACCGCACGTCGACCTTGTTGCCCGTCTCCTGAGGCCGCATGAAATCGTGGTTCTGACGGGCGATCTTGCCGCGCCAAAGGCCGAGCGCGCCGCTCCATTTGCGATCGGCATAGGTCTCGTGCGGACCGCGGCCGTACCAGGCTACGTCGGTCATCCTGGCCGGCATGGCGAAGGCCAGTCCAACGCGCAGCGGATCGGGCAGGTCGTCCTTCAGGGGCGTGAAGGCGCCGGTGACCTGCACCGCACCGTCGGGCGTCATGGCGTAGGTGGTCCGGAAGCGCACCGCGCCGGCTCCGAAGCCATGGTCGACCGTCACCGCCTCACCGCCGGCGGGATCGGCGGTGACGCTGACCGATCGAACCTCGCGAGCCTCGGAGAAACGACGCCAGGCCGCATGGCTCTTTTCGACCCCGCCGGCGAGATCGTTGTCGGTCAGGGCGCGGTAGAAGTTCGGCGCGCCGCCGGACAGCAACACCTTGCCGCCGAGGGCGTAGCGCTCGACCAGGCCCGTGCTGCGATCGATGGCCAATTCGGCGCCCTTGGCCGAGAGCCGCACCATCTTGCCGTCGTCCGACACGGCGACCTTGCCGGGAACCGGCGTCGACGGCGCCGCGCCCGCCGCGCTTGGCAGGATGAACTGGTCCCAGGCGATGACCTGACCGGCGGGCACGAGCGACACTGCGCCTGCGCGAGCTTTGGCGCGCAGGCTCACGACGCGTTCGACGCCTGGGCGGCTGGGGACGGGAAGGGCGATGGCGAGCGCCCGGCTTTGCCGCGCCGCCGTGGTCAGTTCGCCCAGGTCGCCGCCTGCGACCACCTGGCCGTCCTCCATGAGCTCCCATTCGAAGGCGAAGCCCGACAGGTCGCGGAAGTCGTGTCGATTGAGGACCTTGAACTGGCCGGCGGCGGCGTCGTTCGCCTCGAAGGCGATCGGCGCATAGACCTTCTTGAGTTCATACAATTGCGGATTCGGGGCGCGGTCGGGCCGTAACAGCCCGTCGCCGAATTCAATGTCGCCGCCCGGATTGGGACCGTAATCTCCCCCGGTTTTCCAGTAATGGCGGCCAAGGCCGTCGCGGCCGTTCATGCCCTGATCGACCCAGTCCCAGACGAAGCCGCCCTGGAGCTTCTTGGGGTAGGCGTAGATCACGTCCCAGTAGTCCTTGAGCGTGCCCCCGCTGTTGCCCTGCATGTGGGCGTATTCACACTGGATCAACGGCTTGGTGAACCTGGGATCTATGGCGTAGTCGATCAACTGCTCGACCTCGTCATACATCGGCGCATAGATGTCGACATAGGCGTTGGGCACGTGCGCTTCGCCCGTCGTGCCCCATCCCAGATAGCTGATCAGCCGGCCTGGATCGCGCTTGCGGATCCAGGCGGCGGCCTTCTCGAAATTGGGACCAATCCCGGCTTCGTTGCCCAATGACCAGAAGATGATCGAGGGGTGGTTCTTGTCGCGCTCGACCATGTTGGCCACGCGGCTGAGATGGGCGGCTTCCCAGGCCGGATCGAAGCCCAGCTGATAGGCGGCGCGCCGCGCCGGGTCGTGGTTGCCCGCCTCCATGTAGGCGTGGGACTCGATGTTGGCCTCGTCCATCACATAGAGGCCGTACTCGTCGGCCAGCTCATACCAGAGTTCGGCGTTGGGATAGTGCGAAGTCCGCACCGCATTGATGTTGCTCTGCTTCATCAGCTCGATGTCGCGACGCATCGAGGCCTCGGAGATGACATGGAAGGTGTCCGGGTCGTGCTCATGCCGATTGACGCCGCGGATCATGATCGGTCGCCCGTTGACCATGACCTGGCCGTCCTTGATCTCGGCGGTTCTGAAGCCCACCCGGTTCGCCGTCGACTGGAGGACCGCGCCCTTGGAGTCGAGCACCTCGACGACGAGCGTGTAGAGGTTGGGCGTCTCGGCGCTCCAGGTGCGAACGTCCGGAATTTGGGCGGTCAGGCTGGTCTTGCCGGCGACGTTCGCGACCGCTTCCCGCGTCAGGACGGTGCGGCCACGGTCCAGCAAGGTCGCGCGGACCTTGGTTCCGGCCTTCGGTTTGAGAACGTCCACCTCGATCGCCAGTTGGCCGTCGCGATAGGTCGTGTCGAGGCTCGCCTTGGCGAAGATGTCGCGGGCCCGCGTCGTCGGCGCGGCCATCAGCCAGACGTCGCGTTCGATCCCGCTGACCCGCCAGAAATCCTGGTCCTCGAGGTAGCTGCCGTCCGACCAGCGATAGACTTCGATCGATACGTTGTTGAAACCGGAGCGCAGCAGGGAGGTGATATCGAATTCCGAGGGCAGCTTGGAATCCTCGGAGTAGCCCACCGGCTTGCCGTTGACCCAGACATAGTAGGCCGAGTTGGCCGCGCCGATGTGAAGGATGACGTCGCTGCCGCGCCAGTCGGCAGGGACCATGAAGTCGCGGCGGTAGGACCCGACCGGATTTGCAGCGTGTGGGATCAGCGGACGATTGGCCGGGAAGGGGTAGGTGATGTTGTTGTAGCGCGGCTGATCGTAGCCTTCGGCCTGCCAATCGGCCGGCACCTTGATGGTCTTCCACCCGGAAACATCGAAGTCGTCACGCCAGAAGTCCGTCGGACGCTCGTCGACGCCGGGAGAGAAGAAGAATTTCCATTCGCCGTTCAGCGTGGCGAACCGCCTGGACGCCCTCATGTCGCCCGCGAGCGCCAGGGCGCGGTCCTCAAACGGAAAACCGGTCGCGCGCGCTGGAAGTTTGTTGCGGGCGAAGACGGCTGGGTTTTCCCAATCCGGGCGGTCGGCGCTCGCCTGCGGCTCAATCGGCGCCGCGACTTCGGCCAGACACGGCCCGCCGAGGGCCAGGGCGCAGGCGGCGCTGATGGTCAGGTGGGCGCGAAGGCGCTTCATCGCAGGTCTCCGAATGTGTGGGGCGGGGCGGCCCCACAACGGCGCGTGGCCGACGCCGACGCGCCGGCCGGGCGGCCGAAAAAGAGTGGGGAGCGCAGTCGAAGCTACGCTCCCCAGAAGGGCTGGGGGGAGGCAGCCCGGCCCTAACCTCCGAAGCGGTAGCGCAGGCCCACGCTGTAGATGCGACCGTTCAGATACCCCTGGCGCAGGATGCCGGAGTCGTAACCGTTGTCGGGCTCGCCCACGTAGCGGTTGGGCGCCTTGTTCAGAAGGTTGGACGCGTTGAGCGACAGCGTGAGGCTCTTGTTCAGGTTGAAGTTCACCGACGCGTCCAGCAGGCCATAGCCCTTGATGTAGCGCCCGTCGATTGGGTTGGCGGACGTGCCGAAAAGCACGAAGTCGGAGCGGTAGGTGTAGACCAGCCGCGCCGAGACGAGGTCGTTCTCGTAGAGGCCGGCCACGTTCCAGCTGATGTTCGACTGGAACGGCTGGCGCGTGACGACCCGCCGGCCGCTCAGCATCACCGGCAGTTCGGTCTTCACATAGCTGAAGGAGCCCTGGACGCCGAAGTTCTTGAACTGACCCGGCAGGAAGTCGAAGAAGGTCTGGGCCGCCAGCTCGACGCCCTTGGCCGAGCCCTTCTCGGCGTTGACCGAGGTGGTGATGCGGTACTGCCCCGCCGGACAGTTGTTCGAGATCGTTCCCGTATAGGCGGGCGCGTTCGGCACGGTCAGGCAGGTGTCCGCGCCGAGCACGAAGCCGTCGATCTTCTTGTAGAACAGAGCCGCCGAGGCGTAGCCGTTCGAGGAGAAGTACTTCTCGAAGGACAGATCGAAGCTGTCGGCCGTGAAGGGCTTGAGATTGGGGTTGCCGCCGTTGCCAAGGCCCGTGAAGCTGTTGACCGTGATGCTCGGGGTCAGGTCGCCGGACGACGGCCGGGTCAGCCCCTTGCCGTAGCCGAACCGCAGCAGGGTATCGGGCGTGAAATAGTAGGCGACGTTGAAGGTCGGCAGGACGTTTGTGTAGGACGTGTCGGCGCTGGACCCGACGATCGCCGGGACGGCGCCGGTTGTGTCCAGCACCCGCCCTTGGGTCGTCAGCTCGGTCCTGACGAACCGGACCCCGGCGCTGCCCCGCACCTTGTCGTCCAGCAGGGCGAAGTCGGCGACGGCATAGGCCGCGTAGGTCTTCTCCTGCTGCACGCGCTGCGCGAGCAGATTTTCCGGGATCGAGCTGTCGGCTGGGATGCCGGCGAGCGGGAAGCGGTTGCGGACGTTGTCGTCCAGCAGCATGTCCGGCGTGAACACCAGATAGCCGCCGCTGTAGCCGGCTTGGCCGTCGAACCAGTTGGTCGGCGACTGGCCCACCAGATCCGCCGCGCCGGTGGCGAAGATCGCATTGGACTGGGCGGCGTTGAGCGCCTGGCCGTCGGTGGTCAGCGGCCGCCCGCCGTAGGAGAAGTTCGAGAACTTCGACTTGGTCGACGAGACCCGCGCGCCGACCTTGATGTCCTGGATGAAGCCGGAGTCGAGGTCGTACTTGACGTCCACGCGGCCGGCGAGGCCCTGGTCGTGGTAAACGAGATGGGTGCCGTTGTCGTAGTTGCGGAACACCCAGGTGGCGGGACTGGCGAGGTCCGGCCCTGAGATGGCTAGGCTCTGCGGCACGCCGATAGCGCGGGTGATGTCCCACGCCAGGCCGTTGCGCGGCGCCATGGTGACGGCGCGGTTGTCCTGAGTCTGCTTGGCGGCCACATAGCTGACGTCGAAGTCCACGGAGAGCCGGTCCGTCGGCGTCCACTTGGCGCCCGTGCCGAGCACCCAGGTGGTGTAGGGCCGGTGTTCATCGCCGCCGATGCTGCTGACGCCAGAGCCAAGGAAGGTCCCGCTGGCGAACTTTTGCCCGGCCAGCACGGCGTCCTCGCCGCCGTTGAGGTTCCGGTTGGCGAGCCCCTCGGTGAGGCTGAAGGGGACCGTCTTCAGGTTCTGGGCGTAGCGGCTGTCCGCCGTCGTCAGGAACCGATAGTTCTGGTGGTAAAGGTAATAGGAGTAGGTGCTGTCGACGTAGAGCTCGAGATTGGAGCTCGGCTTCCACTGGAAGGCGCCGTTGAAACCCTTGCGGACCCGCCGGATGTCCTCCTGGAAGACGTTGGTGGTGACCCCGGCCAGGGTGACTAGGTTCTGCCGGTCGGCGGCGGACAGCGTCAGCGGATCAACGTCGGCAAGGTAGGTGACGTCGGATCGGCCGACATACGCGCGGTTCAGGCTGGTGTTAGCCGCGTATTCGGCGCTGTCGGCGCGGATCGGGCGACGCAGTTGGGTCCCGCCGGGGCCCGGGCTGTTGTCGGAGCGGTTGAAGCTGCGCTGCTGGTTAAACGCCAGCAGCAGCCCCATCTCGCCGTCGCCGACCTTCCAGCGATTGGAGATCAGGCCGAAGTAATCGGGCTGGGTGCTCTTGGCGAGGTCGTTGTAGCGCGCCGTAACCGCAGCGCTGCCGGCCAGGCCCTTGAAGTCGAACGGCCGGCGCGTGCGTACATTGACTAGGCCACCGATGCCGCCCTCGATGTGCTCTGCCGAGGGGTTCTTGTAAACGTCGAGACCCGCGACCATCCCGGGGATGGCGCTCTCGATGTTGAACTCGCGGCTGCCGGCAGTGAAGTAGGCCCGGCCGTCCACCTGGGACGCGGTCTGGCCGGAGAGGCCGCGGATGGTCAGGCCGCTGCCCGACCCTACGGGGGAGGCGCCTTCGCCGCCATAACGATAGCCCTGAACGCCGGGGATCCGTGTCAGCGTTTCGGCGACATTGGAGTCGGGCAGCTTGCCGATGTCTTCCGCGCGGATGGAGTCGACGATCTCCATCGTCTGCTGCTTCATCTCCACGGCCGACTGCAGGCTCTTCTTCATGCCCGTGACGACCACCTCTTCGACGGTCTGAGCCTCGTCAGCCGCGGCGGCCAGGGCCGGCGAGCCGCAGGCGCAGATCGCGCTCGAGGCGAGCAGGAGCGCCGCAAGGCGACGGCGGCGAGGCGTAGCTGATGCCGAAATTGAACCCATCTGTCTCCCCCCAAGGGAATGCGGTCGTGTACCCGACCCGTTATGTCAGACATGATAACGATACCACGTTGAGGCACAAGCGGTTTGTTTACGACTTCGCCTCCCCAAATTCAGGGAGAAACGCCGACTCACCTCTGGATAATTGCCGGACAATTGCGCAACCATCGGCAGGCGGGAAAGCCTCGGCTTCCCACTGGAGGTCACGACCTGTTCCCGGCTCGGCGGCGGGGCGTTCACGACGCGACGCCTCTCGACTTGCGGCGCGAGATATCGATATCATCACTTGCGGAAAAGCGCGACTGTCGCGGATTGACGTAGAGAAGAGCGGACCCGAGTCCACCCGGAGCAACTTTAGATCGTCTGGGCCCGAGGCCCGACGGAAGGAAAGCGGAGGCAATGGTGGCGAAGGCCGGCCGTTCCAAGGACGGCGCCACGATCTATGACGTGGCCAAGCACGCCGGCGTCGGTTCGATGACCGTCTCGCGCGTGATCAATGGCGGCCATCGCGTCAGCCCGGAGATGATGGCGCGCGTGCAAGCCTCCATCAAGGCGCTCAACTACACGCCCAACCTGGCGGCCCGCAGCACGCGTTCGGGCCAGACCCCGATCCGCGTCGGCGTGCTCTATTCAAACCCGTCGGCCGCCTACCTCAATGAGGTCATGTTGGGCGGGCTCCAAGAGAGTACGCGGCAGGGAAGCCAGTTCGTCCTGGAAACGTGCGACGGCCTCGCGAGTCAGCGCGCCGCCGTGAAGCGGCTGCTTCAATCCGGCGTCGACGCGATCCTGCTTCCGCCGCCCCTGTGCGACAACAAGGCCACGGTCGACCTAATCGCGGCCGAGAGCGTGATCCCGCTCGCTTTTGCGACGGCGAGGCCGAATCCGGCCGTCTCGTCCGTGCGGATCGACGACTTCGCCGGCGCGCTTGCGATGACCCGACGGCTGATCGACCTCGGGCACACGGACATAGGATTCATCAAGGGCGACCCGCAGCACACCCCGACCGAGCTCCGGCTCGAAGGCTTCCTGCAGGCCATGGCGGACGCGGGGTTGAAGGTCCGGCCCGATCGGCTGGCGGAGGGCAAGTTCACTTACCGCTCCGGACTTGCGGCCGCCCGACGCCTGCTACAGCGCGAGGACCGCCCCACGGCCATCTTCGCCAGCAATGACGACATGGCCGCCGCCGCCATGGCGGTGGCCCACGG
Organism: Phenylobacterium sp. LjRoot225; assembly: GCF_964252855.1. NCBI lineage: Bacteria > Pseudomonadati > Pseudomonadota > Alphaproteobacteria > Caulobacterales > Caulobacteraceae > Phenylobacterium > Phenylobacterium sp. LjRoot225. The sequence continues at coordinate 851,483 of NZ_CAXUPL020000002.1, forward strand.
CCTGCACCTCGACGTGCCGAAGGACCTGTCCATCTGCGGGTTCGACGACACGCCGGTGGCGACCATCATCTGGCCTCAGCTCACCACCGTCCATCAGCCCGTGGTCGCCATGGGCAGCGCGGCGGTCGCGATCCTCTGCGACCTGGTCCGCGCTCAGCGGACGGGGCTGAAACCTCAGCCCGTGCAGAAGCTCATGGAGTTCAAACTGGTGGAACGGGACTCCACCGCCGCGCCCCCGCCCCTGCGGCGCGAGAAGAAACGGAGGACTTCCCCGTCGCCCTAGCCGCGGGGCGCTATGCGCCCTCGGGGCTTGTGCTCGACACCGGGGCCGCCTGGCTTGGCCACAGGCGCGCCGCGCCTCTCACGCCCGAGGAATCCCCCCACTTCGCCGGCGCGATCCGCGCCGACCAGCGATCCGAGAAGACGCGCCGTTCGATGACCTGGGGCAGACGCTCATAGAGTTCGGCGACGTTGGACATGCCGCCCCCCAGGACGATCACGTCCGGATCCACCATGTTGCACACCACCGCAATGGCGCGGCCCAGGCGATCCACGTAGCGGTCGAAGGCGGCGACAGCGCCAGGCTCCCCCGCACGGAACCGCGTGACAACCTCCTCGGCGACGACGCCCGGCGCGACCTGCTCGGCGTAGTCGCGCTGCAGGCCGGTCCCGGAGACCCAGGTCTCCAGGCAGCCATGCTGGCCGCACCAGCATCGCGGTCCTGGGCTTTCGTCCGGGGCGGGCCAGGGCAGAGGCGTGTGCCCCCATTCCCCCGCGATGCCGTTATGGCCCTCGACCAGCGCGCCGCCCACCACGAGACCGCCCCCGCAGCCCGTGCCGGCGACGACGGCGAACGCCACGGCGGCGCCGGCCGCCGCGCCGTCGGCGGCTTCCGAAAGGGCCAGGCAGTTGGCGTCATTGGCGAGCCGGATCTCGCGACCGAGCGCGGCGCCAAGGTCTTCCCCGAACCGGCGGCCGTTGAGGTAGACCGAATTGGCGTTGCGCATCACCCCGGTGCTGGGGGAGATCGATCCTGGGCAGCCGACTCCGACTGAGCCCGGCGCCTGCACGGCCTGCTCGACGCCTGCGACGAGATCCCGAACGGCCCGGATCGCGGCGTCGTAAGAGTCCGGGGTCGGCGACCGTTGACGCGCCAGAAAGGCGCCGGACGCGTCCAGCGCCGCCGCCTCGATCTTGGTGCCGCCAAAATCGATTCCGATCTGAATCACCAATAGGGCTCCCAGTCACGAGTCAGGCGCACGAGCGCCTCAAGGAAGAAGTAGTCGCCCCAGATGCAGGCCTCATCGACGCCGATGCGGTTGGGCATGTGGTAGACGCCGTGCGCGAGCACGCCGGTTCCGGGCTCGGCGCGCGGCAGCAGGTAGTGGGCGCCGAGCGTGTCGACGATCGCCAGCGCCGCCGCCTGATAGGCGGTGCGGTCCGGGTCCGACGGAGGCAAGGCGCCTGCCAGCTCCAGGAGGCCGCAGGCGGCGATGGCCGCGGCCGAGCTGTCGCGAGGGTGCGGCGGGCCGGTGAACACCAGGTCCCAGCAGCAGATGAGATCCTCCGGCAGGCGATTGAGGAAGTAGTTGGCGAGTTGCGCAGCGAGTTGCAGCAGGGCCGGATCGGCCTTGTTCCGATGCGCAAGGGCGAAGCCTGCGATCCCCCACGCCTGGCCGCGGGCCCAGCAGGAGGAGTCGTCATATCCCTGGTGCGTCTTGCCGCCGACAGGCGCCCCGCTCTTCGGGTCCATGAAGTAGGTGTGAAAGGTGGAGCCGTCGGCCCGCACGATGTAGCGCACCGCCTGTTCGATGTGGGTGTCCGCCGCGCTCGCGTACTTCCGGTCGCCGGTGATCCGACTCGCCCAATAGAGCAGCGGCAGGTTGAGGTTGCAGTCGATGATCATGCGACCGGCCTGTCCAGGGTCGCTCAGATCGCCCCACGCCTGGATGATGCCGGCGGTCGGCAGGTAGCGCCGGAGCAGGACGTCGGCGGCCTCGCGAGCCGTGTCGCGCGCGTCGGCGTCGCCGGTCAGCTTCCAGGCGGCGACGCAGGAGAGCGAGTAGAGGAAGCCGAGGTCGTGATGGTCGATGTTCACCCGGCCATCCAGCCGCAGCCGGAAGCTGCGGACCTGGCGATCGGCTGCCTCGCGATAGCGCGGCTCGCCGCTGACTTCGTAGGCGAGCCAGAGCATCCCGGTCCAGAAGCCGTTGGTCCACTCGACGTTGCCGATGGCCGGATAGACGCCGCCGACGCTGGAGGGCGCCGGGAAGGCATGGGTGAACACCGCGAGATTGTCGTCGATGCGAGCCAGCACCTCGGCGATCACGGCCTGCAGCCGTTCACGGCTCGGAGCGGGCCGCAGACAGACCTCCCTGCGGCGCAGCAGGGGTTCGCGGGCGCGGAAGTCTGGAGTGGGCATAGGGGGCGTCACAGCTGCGCTAGGTCGGCTTGCGGGAGTGGAGGCAGGCGCTCTCCGCCACCCTGACGCGGCGGAGTGGCCGAAAGGCTGAACAGGGAGACCAGCCAGAAGATCGCGGCCGCGGCGGCGATCAGCAGGTAGGTGGCCGGGAAGCCGAAGCGGTCGTAGCCGAGGCCGACAATCGGGGACAGCGCGGCGAGGCCGAGCGAATGGCCGAAGCTCACACCCACCAGATAGATGCTGGACGCCAGGCGGGTGTCGAAGTTGGCCGCGATGTAACGGAAGATGGAGACCGCGAGGATCGGCAGCTCGATCGAGTGCAGCATCTTCATGGCCGAAATCGCCGCCGGCCCCGAGACCAGGCCGGAGCCGGCGATCCGCACGATCATGATGGCGGCCGCGAGGAGCAGGCCCCGCTTGGCGCCGGTGCGGTTCACGATGAAAGGCGCCACGAACAGCATGCCCGCCTCGACGAAGATCTGGGCCGAGTTGAGGTAGCCGAACATGGCCGCGCCCTGGCGCGGATTGGCGAACTGCGAGGCGTAATAGGCGGGGAACTGCTGATCGTAGACCAGATAGAGATTGGTCACCCCGAGGATCAGCACCATGAAGCCCCAGAACTTGGGGAGCCGCAGCAGCGCCAGGGCGTCCGTCGGCTTCAACGCCTGGGTGTCGAAGGCCTCTTGCGAACTCACGGGAATTCGGGCGAACGCCAGGACGGGCAACAGCAACAGGCCCGCGGCGGACGCCAAGGCGAAGTTGATCGCCGGATCGATGCTGAACAACCGGCCTGAGAACAGGGCCGCGGCCGCGAAGCCGAGCGAGCCCCAAAGCCGCGCCCGGCTGTATTCGAAGCCGAATTTGCGTCCGACGCGATCGACGTAGGACTCCAGGGCGTAGCTGCCCGCGATAAAGGTGACGCCCAGATAGGCGCCGCCGACCAAGGCGCCCGCGACCAGGTGCGCCTTCAGCAAGGGGCCGTAGATGAAGATGAAGAAGACGCCCGAGAACAGGACCAGGACGGCGATGATCCACAAGATCGTCTTCCTGAGCCCGACCTTGTCGCCGATGAAGCCGTAGAGCGGCTGGAAGCACATGGCGAAGGCGAAGTTGGCGGCGAAGACCAACCCCGTCTGTGCCCCGTTCAGGCCGAGGGGCCCCTTAAGCCACAGCGCGAGCAGCGACACGCCCGTCGCCTGGGCGAAGAAATAGAGGAAGAGGAAGGCGCTCAGGAGCGCGTAGATCCGCCTTGACGTCACTTCGGCCCCTCCTCCCCTCCGCATGTTGTTCGCCCCCTGCACGCTTCCGCGCGTCTCAGACTCTTATAGATCCGCCATGATATCGATACCAGAGAAACTTTTGTCGACAGGAGCGGCGGCGCACCGTCCAGAACGCCTGGACGGTGCGTCCGCCGCCCTCCCCTCACCGAATGTCGAGCATCACCACCGACTTGGGCGGCAGAGCCACGGTGAGCGTTCCGTTCGCCAGCGTCGCGCCGGTGAAGGGCGCAGGCTTCAAGGCGTCCGGAGCCTCGAAGGTATTGTGCGCATCCAAGCTCGCGGCGGTGAGGATCCTGCCAGCCACGCTTGTGGCGCCGACGCCGTCGAGCTTGATCGTCAGCACGTCGGATCGGTTGGGGTCGACGTTGGTCAGCCCGACGTGCACGACGCCCTTCGCATCCCGCACGGCCGAGGCGCTCACCGCCTTCAACGTCCACTCGTTCTTGCTGTACCAGCGGGACTGAACGTCGACGGGCAGCACCGTCGCGTCCTGATAGTCCTTGTACATGTCGAAGACCCAGTAAGTCGGCGTCTTCACCATGCGCGCGCCGTCGGTCAACAGCATCGCTTGCAGCACATTGACCATCTGCGCGATGTTGGCGCCCCGCACGCGATCAGTGTGGCGCGCGAAGATGTCGAAGTTCAGGCTGGTGACCAGCGCGTCGCGCAAGGTGTTCTGTTGATAGAGGAAGCCTGGGTTGGAGCCCGGCTCGACGTCATACCAGGTTCCCCACTCGTCGATCAGCAGCGCGACGCGTTTCTTAGGATCGTATTTGTCCATGACCCGGGCATGGCCGGTGATGATCTCGTCCATGCGCACCGTCTTGGCGAGCGTGCGCGCCCAGCCGTCCTCGTCAAAGCCCGTCGCGGCGCCCTTGTGCGACCAGGCGTAGGGGATGGTGTAGTAGTGCACGCCGATGCCGTCGAACGACCCGCCGGCCTGGCGCATCATCACCTCGGTCCAGTTGAGATCGTCCGCGTTGGCCCCGCTGGCGATCTTCATCACCCGCTGGCCGGCCGGCATTTTCACGAAGGTGCTGTATCGGCGGGTGAGGTCAGCGGCGTATTCGGGACGCATCTCGCCGCCGCAGCCCCAGAGCTCGTTGCCCAGCCCGAACATAGGGAGCTTCCAGGGCGCCTTGCGCCCGTTCGCCGCCCGCTCCTTGGCGAGGCTCGAGCCCGTCGGCGAGGTCATGTACTCGACCCATTCCGCCATCTCGAACGGCGGCGCCGAGCCGACGTTGCCGGAGACATAGGGCTCGGCCCCGATCAGCTCGGAGAAGTCCATGAACTCATGAGTCCCGAAGGCGTTGTCCTCAGTCACGCCGCCCCAGTTGGTGTTGATCTTGACCTTGCGTTTGGATCGCGGCCCCACGCCCTCGCGCCAATGATACTCGTCGGCGAAGCAGCCTCCGGGCCAGCGGACGACCGGCACGCGAATGGCCTTGAGGGCGTCGACGACGTCGCGTCGATAGCCGTTGATGTTGGGGATCTTGCTGTCCGGCCCGACCCAGACGCCGCCATAGACGCCGGTCCCAAGGTGTTCGGCGAACTGACCGAAGATCCGCCGGTCGAACTTGGGCGCGGGTTGATCGCCACGCACAGTCACCACGTCCGGGGCGGCATCGGTCGCTTGCTGCGCCGCGGCCGGCGTGGCGAGCAGGAGCGCAGCAACCGCGCTCAAAACGATACGCATCATCAAGTCTCCATTGCGCGCGCGAGGCGTGCGGTCACGGGGTCCCGCCCTCGTGGATGAGGGACGGCAGGCGATGGCGGCAGCGGCAGCAGACCAGCTCGGCGGGAGCGCGTCCTGCGCGGACACCCCGGGCGCGAAGGCGCGCGAAGCGCAGGCGAGCAACAGCGAATGCATCGCCAACAGCCTACATCCTCGACACGTTTCCCACCCGCTTGTTGTCCGACAATATATATGGGATCGATATCATGCAAGGCCCTCTCGGCGGCGCGGATCTGGCGCGCCGCGCAGCCGAGGCCGCGGCCCGGCGCGCGCCGCGCGCGCGCAGCTGGCTAGCCGTCCGAGCCCCCAAAAAATTCACCGATTCAAGGGGCGGACAGCAGCATTCGCGGAACATCGTCCGGGCGGAGAGAAGACCCGGCGCCGGCGCCGGACAGAAAAAGCGGCGCGACTATATTTTGCGCGATCACGAGCACATCGTCGTTCACCCGACTTCGTTCTAAATACCTGACAAAATCTGCAACAGTCGGTCGCAAGACATCTTGCCTTCGCCCACGCGATCGTCGATATCCTGCGGGTGCGGCCTGTCCGCATTTGGTTTGGGCGGCGTTGGGAGGGCGCGGTTGGCTGAAGTTAAGCGTCGTGAACCGGCTCATGCGAAGATCTCAAAAGACCTCGGCGTCGCCATTGTCACCGGTCGTTATCCGCCCGGTCACCACCTCCCCGGCGAGGTCGAATTTGCCGAACAACTGGGCGTGTCGCGCAGTGTCGTGCGCGAGGCCTTTCGCACGCTCTCGGCGAATGGAATGCTCGAGAGCCGGCCGAAGGCCGGGACCCGGGTTCGGGATCGCAGCCATTGGAACCTGCTCTCCCCCGACCTCCTCGCCTGGATGTTCGAAGGCGCGCCGCCGCTCGGATTTGTGAGGAGCCTTTTTCAGCTCCGGATGATCGTCGAACCCGCCGCGGCGGAACTGGCGGCCGTCGGCCGCACGTCTCGCCAGCTTTCCCGGATGGGCCATGCGCTCGAGATGATGGCGCAGCACGGACTGGCGACCCAAGAGGGCCAGGACGCAGACCAGCGGTTCCACGCCGCAATTCTTGAGGCGACCGGGAACGAACTGCTGGTCACGCTCTCCGGCAGCATCGCGGCGGCGGTCCGCTGGACCACCTATTTCAAATACAGAACCAGCCGCCACCCCCGCGATCCGATCCCGCAGCACCGGGAGCTGTTCGAGGCGATCGCCAACAGCGACGCAGCGGCGGCGCGCCAGGCGACCGAAGTGCTGGTGCGCCAGGCGCAGATAGACACCGAAGCCGCGCTCAATGCGCAACCGCTCGCCGCCGCTCCGCGGGCGTGATCGTCGCCGGCGAGGGCCGCAATCAACGCGCCGTCGAAATGCGGAATATCATGCGGTGGTGATAGGGCCTGCCCGGCTCGATCCGCGCCGAGGCGAACGACGGCTGATTGGGCGCGTTCGGGAACTTCTGCGGCTCCAGCGCGATCCCGTCGCCCATCCGGTACACGTGGCCCCCTTTGCCGACATAGGTCCCGTCAAGAAAGTTGCCGCTGTAGAGCTGTAGTCCTGGCTCGGTGCTCAGCACCTCCAGGACGCGCCCCGAGACGGGGTCCTCCAGGCGCGCGGCGAGCTTCGGTTGGGCGGTGAGGCCGGCGTCGAGCGCGAAATTGTGGTCGTATCCGCGGCCGATGACGACCTGCGGATCGCGACCGTCACGAACCCCATCCGCCAGGATACGCCCCTGAGTGAAGTCAAACACCGTCCCTGCGACCGCCTTCAGCTCCCCCGTCGGGATCAGAGCCGCGTCGACTGGCGTGTAGCGGCTCGCCGGAATGGTCAATCGATAGCCGAGCACATCGTCGCCGGAGCCCTCGCCAGCAAGGTTCAAGATGGCGTGGTTGGTCATGTTCACGAGGGTTGGGACGTCGCTCGTGGCGTCATAGTCGATCGTCAGCGAGCCCTTGTCGTCCAGCGTATAGGTCGCCGTCGCCTGGACAGCGCCAGGATAGCCCTGGTCCCCAGCCGGACTGGTCAGCCCCAAGGTGACGCTCGCGCCGGCGGCGCCCTGCTTGACCGACAATATCCGCCAAGGCAGCCGGTCAAATCCCCGGACCCCGCCATGCAGGGAGTTGGTCTTGTCGTTGAGCGCCAGCTGGTAGGACTTGCCGTCCAGGGCGAAGCGCCCGCCGGCGATGCGGTTGGCGTAGCGTCCGACCGTCACGCCGAAATAGTTTGGGTGATCGACGTAGCCGGCGAGATCGTCATAGCCGAGCTCGAGGTCGGCGATACGGCCATGGCGATCGGGCGCCTTGAAGGCCTGCAGCGTCGCGCCGAAGGAAATGATCCGCGCGCTGACGCCGTTTGCGCCCGTCAACGTCACCGCCTCGACGACCGTCCCATCGGCGAGCGTGCCGAACGGCTCGCGCTGGGCGGTGGCGGCGGATGCGGGGTTGGCGCACGCAAGGGCGCCGGCCGCACAAACCGAGATAAGAAGCGCCCTCACCCTGCTCATCAATTCCCTCCCGCGATGTCCAGTACGAGCGGATCCGCCGGTTGCGGCGAGATATAGTCAGACATAATAAAGCGACACAAGCGACTAAACGTCAGGCGCAGCCCGATCGCGCGAGCGGCAGCCGCTGACCCGGCACATCGACCTCGAAGGCGAACAGACCGCCAGCCTCGGGCTGGGCCGCCAGCGCCGCCTCGGCGAGCCCAATGCTGGCGGTGGTGACATAGGCGGTCTTGAGGTGGGCGCCGCCGAGCGCGACCTTGGTGACATTGGCGGTCGGCAGCCGCACTTCGCGCCGCAGCTCGCCGCCGGGCGCATAGCAGCGTGCGCACCAGCCGCCCCAAAGGCCGACCCAGACATTGCCAGCCGAGTCGGCGGTGACCCCGTCGGGATTGCCGTGCGTGGGGTCGATGCGCACGAACTCTCGCGCCGGCCCGGTCGTCCCGTCGGCCGCCACCGGTATGGCGTGAATGACCCCGGCCAAAGTGTCGACGTGGTAGAGGGTTCGTCCGTCCGGGGAGAGGCCCGGACCATTGGTGATGGTCACCGGCGCAATCGCGGTCGCCGTCACCCGCCGGCCGTCGAAGCGATGGACGCGGCCTGAGGCCTGCCGTTCGCCGTCGTCCATCGAGCCGAACCAGATGACCCCGTCCGGGCCGACCGTGGCGTCGTTGAGCCGGTTACCGGGGAGATCCGGCTCGACGTCGGCGAGGGGGTCAAAGGCGCCCGTTACGGGATCGAAGCGGGCGAGCCCGCTCTGCAACCCGACGATGAAGCGGCCGTCATCGGCGGGAAGCACCCAGCCGACTTGCGCCGGCGCGGACCAGCTCGCCACCTCACCCGAGGCCGGCTCATAGCGAAGCACCAGCCGCCGCTTGATATCGACGAACCACAGCGTGCCGGAACGTGCGTCCCAGGCCGGACCTTCCCCGAGCAGGGCGCCGCCAGCCCAGACGGTGCGAACCTCCGCGTGCATCCGATGACTCCTCGGTTTCCAGCTCGACAGCTGTTGTCGCGCCGGTTACCGCCCCCTGTAGCTGAGCATAAGTCTGACATAAATGGGCTTTGGTGATGGATGCGGCTACATCTCGCCGCGGTCCCACGATGCGGCGACTGCACTAACACCGGGAGAGATCAGGCCCCATTCCGGCGACGCGGGTCCAGTGCGCAAACTCGACCACTCCTTGCCCGCCCCACCATCTTGTCCTACAACTCCGCGAAACTGGGAGGAGCGCCGATCAGGCGCCGCAGCACGTCCTTGAGCAGCACCTACATCGCCATCGATTGGGGCAGCACCAATCGACGCGCCTACCTGATGGCGTCCGACGGAACCGTGCTTGACACCCTTCAGGACGATCGCGGCGCGCTGTCGCTGGTCGGCGACGACTATCGACGCGAGGTGGTCGCGATCCGAGAGCGGCTGGGCGTGCTGCCGATCCTGGCGGCCGGCATGGTCGGCTCCAACCGCGGCTGGCGCGAGGCGCCCTATGCGCCGGCGCCGGCGGACCTCTCGGCGCTCGCTGGCGCCCACATCCGGCTTCGCGACGACGAAGTGGTGATCCTGCCCGGCGTCTCGCTACAGACCGACCGGCGCTGCGACGTCATGCGTGGGGAGGAGGTGCAGGTGCTCGGGGCGGCGAGCGCCGGCCTGGCGCCGGCCGACGCGCTGTTCTGCCAACCTGGCACGCACAACAAATGGATCCGGCTGGCAGGCGGGCGCATCGTCGACTTCGCGACCGCCATGACGGGCGAACTGTTCGCGCTGCTGCGGGCCCAGGGGGTGCTGGCCGGCATGCTCGGCGGCGAGGTCGAAGCCGGGCCGGCGTTCCAGCGTGGCCTGGCGCGCGGCGCCGGCGCGACGGATCTCGCCGTCGCTCTTTTTGAAGTGCGCTCAGCTGTCCTGAGCGGCGTATTGCCGCCCGCCGACGCCGCCGCATACGCCAGCGGCGTGCTGATCGGCGCAGACGTCGGCGCGCGCAGCGACATCTCCGGCCGCGAGGTCCACCTGGTCGCGAGCGGCCCGCTGGCCCCGCTCTACGCCGCCGCCATCGAGGCGGCGGGCGGCCGCGCCGTAGCGGTCGACAGCCGCGCCGGCTTCACCGCCGGCATCCACCGCATTTGGGAACTGATCCGATGACCGATCCCGCCGCGCGTTTCGCGGAGGCTTTCGACGCCTGCCCTCTGGTGGCGATCTTGCGCGGGGTCACGCCCGCCGAAGCGCCGGAGGTGGGCGAGGCGCTCGTCGAGGCGGGCTTCACCTTGATCGAGGTGCCGCTCAACTCGCCGTCCCCGTATGACAGCATCGCGCGGCTCGCCAGTCGCCTGGCCGGGCGTGCGGTCGTGGGCGCCGGAACCGTGCTTTCGCCCGACCAGGTCCCCCGAGTCGCGGCGGCAGGCGGCGCGCTGGTGGTCTCGCCCAACACTGAGCCAGGCGTCATTCGGGCGACGGTCGAGACGGGCCTCATCTCCTTGCCCGGCTATTTCACCCCGACCGAAGGCTTCGCCGCGCTCGCCGCCGGCGCGCACGCGCTCAAACTGTTCCCGGCCGAAGGCGGCTCGCCGGCCTTTCTGAAAGCCCAGCGCGCCGTCTTGCCCGGCGACGCAAAGGTGCTCGCTGTCGGCGGCGTGACCCGCGAAACCATGCCAGCCTGGCGCGCGGCGGGCGCCGACGGCTTCGGGCTCGGCTCCGCTCTCTACAGCGCCGGCAAGCCGGTCGAGGCCATCGCCCGCGACGCCCGCCGCTTCACCACCGCCCTCCTGCAGCTCGCATGAAAGTTTCGCGACGCACTGTGCTGGGCGCGGCGGGGCTCGCGACCCTCCCCGCGCCCTCGCTCGCCGCGCCTCGAAAGCCGCTCGCGCCAACGCCGCCGATGGGCTGGAACAGCTGGAACAGCTTCGCGACCACCATCACCGAGGCGCAGACACTGGAGCAGGCCGCGATCATGCGCAGCGAGCTCCTGCCTGCGGGCTACGACATCCTGACGGTCGACCATCAGTGGTACCTTCCGGACGCGACCGGCTACGAGTACAGCCAACATCCCGTGCCGACGCTGGACCCCTACGGCCGTCTGCTGCCCGCGCCCAACCGATTCCCCTCGAGCCAGGGCGGCCGCGGCTTTCAGCCGCTCGCCAACAGCATTCATGGCCTGGGACTGAGATTCGGCCTGCACCGGATGCGCGGCATTCCCCGCCTGGCGGTCGAGCGCAACCTGCCGGTTATGGGCGCCCCCGGCGTACGCGCCCAGGACATCGCCGACACCTCCAGCATCTGCTCCTGGAACGTCGACATGTACGGCCTCGACATGTCCCGACCGGGTGCACAAGCCTACTACGACAGCGTCTTCGCGCAGCTCGCATCCTGGGGCGTCGATTTCGTCAAGGTCGACGACCTCAGCCGGCCCTATGACGCGCACGCGCCGGAGATCGAAGCCATCGCGCGGGCCATCGCGCGCTGCGGGCGGCCGATGATTCTCAGCATGTCGCCGGGCGAGACCCCGCTCCTCCGCGGCGACCACGCGCGGCGCCATGCGCAGATGTGGCGCATCTCCGACGACTTCTGGGACGACTGGCCGATGCTAGAGGCACAATTCACGCGCCTCGAGAACTGGAATCCGTTCATGGGCGACGGACGCTGGCCGGACGCCGACATGCTGCCGCTGGGCCGCCTTGCGCTCGGCGCACGCGACACGCGGTTCACCCCGGACGAGCAGCGCACCCTGATGACGCTCTGGTCGATCGCCCGGTCGTCGCTGATCATGGGCGGCGACCTGCGCCAGCTCGATGCGCCGACCAAGGCGCTCCTGACCAATCCGGAAGTGATCGCGGTCAACCAGGCCTCGAGCGCCAACCGTCCCCTCTTCCTCGACGACGGAGCACGCGTCTGGTCGGCGCGCGCGGCGAACGGCGACTGGTATCTCGCCCTCTTCAACACCGGCGCAGCGCCGCGCGAGATCGGCGTCGATCTGTCGAGGCTGGGGACGACCGGCAGCGTCGCCGTGCGCGACCTGTGGGCGCGGCGCCCCGACGGCGACGCCCGCGGACGGATCGCGCGGAGCATCCCCAGGCACGGCGCGGCGCTCTATCGGCTCTCCGCCGCATGACATTGGCGCTCGAGCAGACCTTGGCGAGGTCCGCTGCCGGCGCGGGAACTAAGGACCGGGATCGGACCCAATTCGGACATCAGCGATGACGGCGTCGACGATTGGATTTGACTGATGCCGGACCTTAAGAAAATGGCTGGCCCTTCAGCGCCGCGCTCGACACGGGTCGTGCCGGGGTTGCCATGATAACGATATCGTGCCCCCCTGGCCGTACCGATTCATTAGTCAGACAAATTTGGAAGTCGACATGAGACCTGTCGGGTTAGCTGCTGCCTTGACCATCGCATGGTGTTGGATGACGCCTGCGTTTGCTCAGACCGCGATCACGGTGGACGCTTCAAAGCCGGGCCCGGTTATCAGTCGCAATATACTCGGACAATTTTCCGAGCATCTGGGGCGCGGCGTCTACGGGGGCATTTGGGTCGGGCCGGCCTCCAAGATCCCGAACACGCGCGGCATCCGCAACGACGTCGTCACCGCCCTCAAGGCGATCAGGCCACCGAACGTGCGTTGGCCAGGCGGCTGTTATGCCGACGAGTACCACTGGAAGAAGGGGGTCGGGAAAGATCGCCCGGCCACGGTCAATTCGAGCTGGGGCGGTGTCGTCGAGTCCAATGAATTTGGCACGCACGAGTTCATGGACTTCGTCAGCCAGATCGGCGCCGAGGCCTATGTTTCCGTCAACGTCGGGTCCGGCTCCCCGGAGGAGGCGGCCGAGTGGCTCGAATACATGACGACCGACAAGCCGACCGCATTGGGGCGGCTACGGGCGCAAAATGGACGAGCGCAACCCTACAAGGTGGCGATGCTGGGACTTGGTAACGAGGCCTGGGGCTGCGGCGGATCGATGACCGCCGCGGACTACGTCCAGCAGATGCGGCAGTTCTCCAACTTCACCAAGAACTACAATCCTGCCCAGCAATCGACCGACAAGATGATGAAGATCGCAGTCGGCCCGGATCAAGACGACGAGGCCTGGACCGAGACGGTCATGCAGGCGTGGGCCAAAAGGGTCTGGAGTTGGGACATCGATGCGATCTCCCTGCACAGCTACACATGGGCCAAGGGGACCGGCGAGCGGGCGACCGGCTTTACGACCGCTCAGTACGCCGCCTTGCTCAAGAACACCTTGCGGATGGAAGAGCGGGTCAGCAAACACGCCGCCGTCATGGACAAGTACGACCCCGACAAGAAGGTCGGCCTGATCGTCGACGAGTGGGGGACCTGGTTCGCGCCCGAAGAGGGTGAACCGGACTATTCACTCTATCAGCAAAACACGCAGCGTGACGCGGTCATCGCAGCGCTCAACCTCAACATCTTCGCGCGCCATGCCGATCGGGTGAGGGGCGCCAATATCGCTCAGATGATCAACGCCTTGCAGGCCATGATCCTCACCAAGGACGAAAAGATCGTCCTGACGCCGACTTATCACCTGTTCCACATGTATGTGCCGTTCCAGGATGCGAAGCTGATTTCGGTCAACTATTCGTCTGGCGCCTACACGGAAGGCGACATCGCCCTGCCGCGCCTGGACGCCATCGGTGCGATCGGCAAGGACCGCAAGCTGTGGCTCTCCTTGACCAATTTGGACCCAAGGCGACCGCTTCAGATCAAGGCTGACGTCCCGGGGTTCACCTTCGCCGGCGCGCGGGGGCAAACCCTGGCGGGCGACCAGATGGGCAGCTTCAATTCATTCGATGCGCCGACGCGCGTGGCGCCCCAGCCGATCACGATCCAAGCCTTGGGCAAGGTCGCTGTGCTCGAGTTGCCGCCCCATTCGGTGACGGTGATCGGGCTCGATCCGGCGCGCTGACGATGTTCCGCGTCACCAACGGCGTCGCCTGACAACGATCACGGTCGGGCTGACGGAGCCGCCGTGCAGCCGGAGAAGACGCGAAAGACCCATGCGTCAACGCACGTCGCGCTGCCGAGCTTACGCCATCCAGGGGAGAGGCAAGTGAAACACCTCAAAACCACATTGGCCTGCGCCGCCATCCTGCTGTCGGTCAGCGGCTTCCAGGCTGCGACGGCGCAAGAGATCGCCAGCGTTAAGGCGTCGCCTCCCCAAAAGCTTTTGAAGCTCGTCGATCGACTGACGCTCCCGACGAAACGCGCCATGCCCAAGCCCAGCGCGCTCAGCGCGTACCTGTTCGTCTACTTCAAGGACGAGACTCATTCGATCTACTTCGCCACGTCGAAGGACGGCTACACGTTCACGGACGTCAACAATGGCGAACCGATCTTCCTGGGCGCGCAACTGGCCGAGCAGAAGGGCGTGCGCGATCCTCACCTCTTCCGAGGGCCCGACGGCGCCTTCTACATGGCGATGACGGACCTCCACATCTTCGCGCGCGAGGCGGGGCTTCGCGCCACCGAATGGGAGCGCCCCCAGGCCGACTACGGATGGGGCAACAACAAGAACCTCATCCTGATGAAGTCCTACGATCTGAACCATTGGACACATGCGCGCGTCCCCATCGGTGACGTTTTCGATGAGGTGAAGGACCTCGGCGCGGTCTGGGCGCCGGAAACGACCTATGATCCGGTCCAGAAGAAGCTGATGGTCTATTTCACGACGCGAGTGAAAAACACCAGCAACTACATGGTCTATTCCTACGCCAACGACGCTTTCACCAAGCTGGAGACCGCGCCCAAGCCCTTGCTCACCGTGCCTGGAAAGAGCGCCATAGACGGTGACATCACCAAGGTCGGGAACAAGTTTCACCTGATCTACGTGCTGCACGACAAGCCGGGCTATCTGCGCCAAGCCGTCTCGGACAAGATCAACGAGGGCTACGTCTTCGATCCGAAGAAGGTCGATCCCGAGACGGTCGCGACCGAAGCGCCGAACGTGTGGCGTCGCCAGGGCACGGGCACCTACGTCCTGATGTACGACGTCTTCGGCGCCAAGCCGAAGAACAACATGGGCTTTTCAGAAACGACGGACTTCATCCACTTCAGGAACATCGGGCGCTTCAACGAGCCGGGCTCGCCCATGAAAACGACGAACTTCGCCAACCCCAAGCACGGCGCGGTGATTGCGATCACTCCGCAGGAAGCCAAGCACCTGCAGGACTACTTCGCGACCTCGGCGAAAAAGCCAGGTATCTCGGCAAGAGTGATGTGGACGGGCAGGCGCGGTGCACGTCAACACCGCGTCCGCTTAACGGAAGCCTTGAGATGAGGTCGGACGTGAACGTGGTCATCGCCCCTCACGTCCGCGGCTCGAAACCACCCCGAACCGAAGTTCGAAAGGTCCGCTCGTCGGAGGTGGGCCAGCGGTGGAGAATTGTCCTGGCGGCGGGCGGCCCCAATTCGGCGGCCCTCCACCGCCGCCCTCACGCGAGCTGAGCGGTCCGCGAATAGGCGGCGAAGCGCTCGAAGCTCTCGCTCACCGGCTTGAACAGGACCGTACCGCCCGCGACTTGCGTCTCGAACGCGAGTGACGTCGGCGACAGGCGCTCCATGCGATCGATCACGTCCGCCGGCAGCATCGCCGGCTCGACTGGCGGCGGCGCCTTCTTGAGGTCGACACCGTTCCCGCCGCTCAGCGAGGCCACAATCGTGCCGAGAGGGATCTGCTGCGCGAGCACGACCGGTCCGTAGCGGATCGCGAAGAGACTCGAATCGTCGGGAAACGGCTCCTTTGTCAGGCGCATCGGCATCTCGAATTCGATCCGGTCGCCGGTCTTCCAGCGGCGCGTCAGCTTGACGTAGCTGCCCGGCGCGGCCATGGCCTCGACCGGCCTGCCGTTGATCCGCACGCGGGCCGCTTCGCTGGTCCAGCCGGGGATCCGCAGGCGCAGCGTCCACGGACGCCCGTCGGTCGCCTTGACCACCAGGGTCGTGCGGTCGCTGGTCGGGAACGCGGTCTCCTGGCGCAAGGTCACGCCCCGGTCCGCCCAGCTCAGCTCCGAGGCGACGAACAAGTTCACGTAAACGCCTTGCGCATCGTGCGCATAGATCATCGAGCCGAGTTGCGAGAAGTCCTCGAGCGCGGTGCCGCTGCAGCACCAGAAGGTCGCATCCTCGGTCGCCCAGGCTTTCCAGCCACCCGGCGCTATCGACAGGAAGTAGGTGCTCACCCCGGTCTTCGGGTGGATGGCGCCGAGGCGGTGATTGAGCAGGTTGCGCTCGTAATAGTCCATTAGCTCGACCCGCGGCGCCCAGGTGAACAGCCGCGTGGTGAGCTTCATCATGTTGTATGCGCAGCAGCACTCCTGGTGGTTGTCGGACCTGCTCCACTCTGCCGCCAGGCGGTGGGGCCCGGCCTGCCAATGCTCGTCATTGCTCGACCCGCCCGTGGCGTAGGTCCGCGACTGGACGACCGTGTCCCAGAAAAAGCTCGCCGCGTCGCCGAAGCGGCGGTCGCCAGAAAGCTCGTAGCGTCGTGCGGCGCCGACGAGCTGCGGCACGTGGGTGTTCATGTGCAGCCCGCGCAACTCGTCCCGGCGGCTGGCGAGCGGGTTCAGCACCCGCTTCTTGGTGAAGCGATCGCCGACGGCGATCCAGCGCGCGTCGCCGGTCGTCTCCGCGAGGTTGTAAAGAAGCTCGTTCATGCCGCCGAACTCCACCTCGAGGATCGTCTGCATGCGACCCTCGCCCTGAGCGGCGGTCCAGCGGTCCACCCATCCGGCCATTCCGACAAGCACTGGAAGCGCGGCCTGGTCGCCGGCGAGCCGATGCATGTCGAGCAGCCCCGCCATGATCTTGTGCAGAGTGTAGAAGGGCACCCAGACCTTGCCGGTGGCGGCGAGCCGGTCGAAGAAGCTAAGGGGAAAGGCGGCCAGATAGCCGTCCTGATCGAGCTTGGCTTGGCATTCCGCGAGGCCCTCCACGAGAGCGGCGCCGCGGTCGCGCATCTCCGTATCGCCCGTTGCGGCGAAGGCGGTCGCCGCGCCAGACAGGTAGTGGCCCACAAAGTGGCCGCGCAGCTCGCAGTCGGGCGCCTCCCAGCCGCCAAGCGGCTGCGCCTGGCTCGGCAGGCCCGCATTCAGGCGGAAGACATGCAGCAGCCGATCGGTCGCCAGCCTCTTCATATAGGCGATGTTCGCCTGCTGCGCGTCTCGAAACGGTCCACCCAGCAGCTGGACCGCGCCCAACGGATAGGTTCGGACCGCCGGCTCGACCTTGGTCATTGCGACCGACGCGATCCGCTCGAACGGTTCGTCGGACGCCGGCTGCGCCGCCGCCTTCTGTGCGGCGGCCTGCTGTGCGCTGGCGGAAGTCGCCAGGGCGAGCGGGGAGCTCACGAGCGCCAGGGAAAAGCCGCGCCGGCCGATCACCATCCGCTGCGTCGCCATCCGATCCTCCCTCCGATTTCGGCCGGGACATTGCAACGGTCCGCTCGCCAATAAGTCCGACTATATTGTTTTCAGATGGTATGATAGAGGCTTTCGCGCACCGCGACAGTGTCCTCCGTCGCATGCCTCACCACAGCCTTCACGCCCTTTCAGACACAGAGCGAAGCGGCTTCGCCGCCACATCAACCATGACTGCTTGCCCTGACGAAGTTGTCCGACTATATGCTGCCCGCACGGGCCTCGGCCGCCACCCGCGGGGGCTCCGGCCTTCGTTGAGGTCTCATAGCGCAGCCCTTTGAGGGTCTCGCCGAGCTTGAAGCCCGCCGCGGCCATGGCCGACGGAAGCGGTCGGCCGCCGGCGGGAACCTGGCGCACTACTGAGCGTCGGAACCGAGGGCGAGTGTCTCGCGCGCCCGCCTGGCCTTCGAGGCCGAGGCGACGAAGAGAACATTGACGGCCGTCACATCGTCCCGCAGCTTCAGAAAGAGCCGACCGGAGCGCGGCCGCGGAACCTTCAGCGAGTCGCCAGCGAAGCCGTCGGGAACGACGACGGACTTCTCGAAAGTCGGGCTCGCCGCCACCGCGGCGATCAGAAACAGATTGGAGCCCTTCAACACGCAGCTTCCTTGGCGTCCAGCCGGACAGGCCACGCCGCTGATCTGCGGCAGGCGGACAAGGACGCCGAGCGGCTGCCAGTCGCTCGCGATGTCGTCCTTGACGATCCGGAGCCGCAATGGGCCGAAGGCCGAGGCGATGAACTTGTTCTGCAGATCGAGGGTGGCGACCGCCACCTGCGGGTCCTGCAGCATGAGGCCCTCCGCGGCGGTGAGCTCGGCGGAGAAGGCGCCGTTCGTAGTCTCGATCTGCAACGTCTCGCGCCCCTTGAAGACGGTGGGCGGCTGGACGCGCACGGCGAAGGTCAGCTTTGATTTACGTGGCATGGCGTCCATTCCCCCGAGGCGGATGGACAGGCCCGCGTCGTCTTCAGCCCGCAGATTGCGGCTGATGACGGCGATCCGCGGCCGGGCGGGGGCGACGGTCGCCCGGATCGGGACGCTGCGGCCATCCTTCAGGCGGGCTTGGCCCGAAATCGCGTCGCCAGCGCTCAGCCGCTCCACCCCTTGGAGGTCGGTCGCCGTCAGTGCGATCTGGGTCTCAGAATTTGACGCGTCTGGCGCAAGCGTAAAGCGCACCCCCTCGAGCACAACGTCCTGCACTTCGTCCAGGCGCTCCCCAATGAGGAGGGTGGAGCGGTCGCCCGCGTGAAAGGTCAGGTTCGCAATCCGGCTCGGGCGCGAATACTGGCCGAGCGGCACCAGGTCGGCGTTCTTCAGCCCGAAGGTGCGGATCATCAGCTGGAAGTCGCCGCCACCCGCGGGCTTCGGCGGCAGGTGGATGCTCAGTTCGGTCGGGTCCGAAACGCTCCAGGCCAGCGGGGTCTCGCCACCCAAGGGCCACTGCAGCCGGACACTTTCGATGCAGGCGGTCGCCTCGCCCGCGAGCTGCAAGGTGCTTTCCTGGCCCACGATCAGGGACGGCCGGACGCCGCCCTTCGCGCTCCAGGCCTGCGGCTTGGGCGCGACGAACTGCACCGTGGGCCCCTCGAAAGTCGCAAACCCCCACCCGCCGACAAGCTGCCCCTCGGGCGCCAAGTCGCGCCGTCCGGCCGCAGCCGTGGGGTCGACAACGATCCCGCCGCGCTCCGGATCGGCGCGGGCCGGCAACTCCAGGCTGCCCGACCTTCCGGTCAGCCGGACCCTGAGGTCGTGCGCATAGCTGGCGGAGAAGACGAGCGGCGCGCCATCCATCGGCAGCACGAGGTCGGGACGAGCAGCGCAGTAAACCGCCGCCGGCTCGGCCGGATGCAACCTGGGCGGCTCCGCCGGGGACACCGGCGGCAAGGCCGCCACCAGCACCGACTGCGGATTGCGGAACGAGGGCGGCGCGTTTAGCAGCAACGTCAGGCGTTTGCCCACCACGACGCTGAGCGCCGGGATGTACTGGTACTGCGCCGTCCGCGAGGCGTCGAACAGGTGAACGATGTCGAACAGGGAGGCGATATAGGGGCTATAGTTGCCTGATCCCGCCCAGGGCGTGCTGCTGAGTTCGCGCACCAGTTCGGCCGAATAACCAGAGGCGAGCGTCTGGAGCGTCGAAGCCCGCGAGGAATCGTCCAGCACCAGGGCGTCGCGATCCTGCGTTAGGCACGAAGCCTGGGTCTCGGTCACCTTCTTCAGGCAGGCCTGATCGATCTTGATCCCCAGGCTGCGCGCCAGCAGCGGCGAGGCCGTCTGCAGCCGGCCTGGATCGATTTGGTTGATCCGGGCGACCTGGGCCGTGAAGACGTCCAGGCGCGAGCGGTCGAGACTCGCCTGACCCAGCTCCTGCGCGGCGCGGACGAAGGCACCCGGGCGGGCGCGCACGGCGCTCACGAGGCTGCGGAAATCCCCGCCCGTTTGCGGCGCCAGGAAGACCAGCAGCTGTTCGGCCGCTGGCGGGACCGTGACCTTGAGGCTGGAGCCCGGCTTCCAGGCTGCGGTCCGGGTGAACCAGCTCTCTGGCGGTGGATTAGTCGCCCCGCGCAGGAAACCCGCAACCAGCAGGTAGCGCACCGTCTCGCCTGGAGGCAGGTCCGGCGTTATGACGATCTCGTCGCCTGCCGCAAGGTTCGGGACGTTGGCGATCGGCAGGGTCGCGCCGTCTCGCGTGACGCTGATCTGCAGCGTGGGCCCGGTCAAATCGAACGGCGCAGCGGCCACGCGGTGAGCCAGCGTCCCGACGAAAAGAGAAAGCACCAGGGTCAGCACGCGCCGGCCGGACCGGCGCTGCCAGCCCGACGATAGGCGCTGGCCGCTCGCAAGCTGCGACCGCACGGCTGTGGCCAATCGTTCTACCAAGCAGGCCCGAACCGCTGCGGATTTCGCAGCCTTTACGTCTACGAACCAGCTGTTCACGCTCTGCTGCCGCGGCGGTGAGACTGCAAGGGGCTCACGAATTGGCGATGATCAGCTCTGTTCATCCTTCCCCCTCCACGACATATCTCCAGACATGATATCGTTACCACATCCATGCGCGAAAGTTCAAAGCGATCACCTCGCGGAATTCGACCTCGCGCGGACGGCCCCGACGCCCGGGCTTTGGCATCAACGGCGCAATCTGCTCCCGCTCCTCGTCCGTCAGGTCAGACGGGTAGCGCTTGGTCTTCTTGGCCATCCGGCCACGGCTCTGCTCTGTCCACATTCAGAGCTTGAAGCATAACCCGCCCTCGGCCGGAATCCCGCCCGGCGATTTTCCAAACTGCCTCTAAGCATGCCAGGCGACACCTCTAGGCATTCGAGCTTTCAACCAGAGTGGGGTCGGCGCGCCGTACGCCTTGCGCCTCACGCAATATGACATTGTTCTGACTGGCGGGTCGTCGGCTGCGGGGCACCAAATCTCGGCGGCAGCCTTGGCAAAGAGGGGTCGCGTTCGAGATATGTTCCACCCAGCGATAATCTGGACGAACCGTAAACAGGTTGACGGTCCGCTTCTCGGATGGATGCGCGGGGCAACGCCCGCTCCGAACCGCAGGGCGGTGTCCCTGATATTCGCCCGGTTCTGTGGCCGCCAGGACAGCGCGAGCCGCAGCGCGGCCCGCGGCTGTGCGCGCCCGGATCCGCCTGAGCTCGATATCCGCGACTTGAGCGAGGACCGCGAGGATGATCTCCCTACCCTTCGGACGATCAGACCCAAGCCATCAATGTGGACCGAGACGCCCGCCTCGGGCAGCCTGCGCACGGTGGACCGGACGTCGAGCGCGTCACGCCCAAGGCGATCGACGGCATAGACGTATAATTTGTCGCCGGGCCGGAGCTGCTCGAGCAGCTTCGCAAGACTTGGCCCGTTCGCAGCCAAGGCCGATCCGCTCAGTTTCTCGTGGCTGAACTCGCGATCGAAGTCGCGACCGATCTGATGGCGCTGGGCTTCGATGCTCTGGTCGCCGGCGGACACTCGAGCGTCAGCCATGAGCAGACAACGACTTTGCCATCATTGCTAGGTGGAGACGAATTGCGAGGCGCCTGCCTCCACCGCCACTCAGACCCCCAACGGGTCTCGAGTCAATTTCCCCTAAATCCCGCGTGGCTGTTCCTGCGTCCCAACCCACCGGATCCTCGCCCTGGAACTATCGACGATAGAATGAGGCTCGCAAAGCACGGTGACGACCGACGACGGGCTGATCCCGCAGCTCTCACCACTCGGATGGGACCATATCAACCTGACCGGTGATTTCGTCTGGTCGGACGCCCTCGTGCTCGACGCTGCCGGGTGCATGCCGTTGAGATTGCCGGCTGCGTAATCCCTCGCACGCCCTACCGTATATCTGTGTCCCAACAATGCCCTGGCGCCGAGTGGGCGGTCAGCACGCGGCCGGAGCGCCCCCTTAACGAGCCCTTCGCGCAGGAAGGCGTCCGGCCCTGCTGGCCATGTGATCTCACAGCGACCGTGCTCAAGCCGTCTGGAGACGCATCGTCGAACGACCGGGTCAGAATGCCGGGCTGATTTTAGTGGGGAAGGGTCAGCCCGTCTCGAACAAGCTGGACCCCTTCCACCGCGGTCGCATCAGCAACAGCTTCCGCTGCGGCAGGGCGGGAGACCACACCGTAAAGCGACACCTCGCCATGATCGACGTCGACCATTATGTCGGACATATCGAAGTGTGTGTTTCTGTGCAGACCCGCCTGCACTGCAACGCGAATGCGCAGGTCGGCAATTGGATAGGTCGCCAATTCGGTCATCTTAGACCTCCTTGAGGTGCGCGATCAGACGCGGATCACGCGGACGGCCCGCTCAGCCTCGGTCGCAGCTCTCTTGGACGCGAGCCATTATTACCAGGCTCGGAATTATTGGCCCTGGTCCATGACGCAGGCTACGCCTGCACACAAACCGCGGCGGCCATCGTTTGTTCCATCCAGATGATCCGAAGGCGCGCTGGAGTGCTCGCGGCCTCCGGCACAAGACGTCAGCATGGGCTGCGGAGCAGGCGAGCCAAGCTCCGGTTTCTGGACCGGAGCCATTGTCACAATTGGGCGCTCAGTAGCCCCTCTGCAAGGCGGTGGATCCGCGGGGTCCGCAGACCGGAGCGGGAGAGACCCGCCCCAAGCTGCACGGCGATGGAGAACCCTCGGCCACGTCTTCCACAAAGGCCGGCTGAAGCCGCGTCTGGCCGCGCCCGAACATCGGATAGACCGTGTAGCGCCGCAGCAGCTTGAGGAGTGGAGTATCGACAGGAACGCATCGTCCGGGCCAAACATCACCGCCGGACGTATGAGGATTGCGCTGGGAAAGGCCTCCCGCACCGCAAGCTCGCCCTCGCCTCGCCTGCGGATGCCCTGCTCCGGCAAAGCTTGGCTCTGCGCCCAGAACCGGTCATCCCCAAGTGCGCCCAGGCCGAGGGCGGAGTAAAGCCGGCAGCTTCGTTAGGTCGCCGCCCTCCACCAACCCTATGCCCCTAACGCCTCGCGCACCTTGCTGGCGAGATGCGACAGCGTGAACGGCTTGGTGAGGAGCCGAGCGTCGGGGTCCAGCACGCCGTTGTGGACGATGGCGTTGCGCGTGTAGCCGGTCATAAACAGGACCTTCAGATCGGGTCGGAGCTTCAGCGCCTGCTCACTGAGTTGGCGGCCGGTCATCTTGGGCATGACCACGTCGGTGATCAGAAGCTCAATCTCGGGATGGGTCTGGAGCAGCTCCAGGGCGGTTCGGCCGTCTGACGCCTCCAGTGTGCGATAGCCGAGGTCCCGAAGGGCGTTGTTGGCGAACTCCCGCACCCCCGTCTCATCTTCAACGAGCAGGACCCAAGTCTCCGCTGGCGCCTGCTCGGGGACGGGCTCGACAGATCCGTTGGAAGCGCCCGCCGGCGCAAAGCTGCGGGGTAGGTAGAGCTTGAGAGTCGTGCCCGCGCCAGGCTCGCTGTAGATCTTCACATGCCCGCCGGATTGTTTGACGAAGCCGTGGACCTGGCTGAGGCCGAGCCCGGTGCCCAGGCCGGGGCCCTTAGTCGTGAAGAACGGATCGAAAGCCTTCTCGACCACTCCAGGCGGCATGCCGACACCTGTGTCGGTGAGCGCCAGCAGCACATACTGGCCGGGCGTCACGCTAGGGTCGGAGCGAGCATAGGCTTCGTCGAGGAACGCGTTGGCGGTCTCGATCGTGAGCCTCCCCCCCTGCGGCATGGCGTCGCGAGCATTGAGCGCCAAGTTGAGCACCGCGCTCTCGAGCTGCGACTGATCGATCAACGCCGGCCACAGGCCGCCGCCGAGCACGGTTTCGATGGTAATCTGTTCGCCGAGCGTGCTGCGCAGGATCTGCGACATCTCCGCCACGATGCGGTTGGCATCCAATGAGGCGGGCGCCAGCGGCTGCTGACGGGAGAAGGCCAGCAGACTCTGGGTGAGCTGCGCCGCGCGTTGCGCACCCTCCAGCGCACGGTCGACGTACCGACGCTGTGCCGCGTCATCGGCAAGACGTCGCGCCAGCATGTCGAGGTTGCCGATGATGATCGCCAGCATGTTGTTGAAGTCATGCGCAAGCCCGCCTGTGAGTTGGCCGATCGCCTCCATCTTCTGCAGCTGGCGTAGCTGTCCTTCGCTGACGGCCTGGCGCTGCATCGCATCTGCCAAAGCGGCGCTCCTCTGCGTCAGTTCGGTGACGGAGCGTCGGCCGACCCGCATCACGAACAGCGCCAACACCATCGCTGCGAGCAGGCAAACCGCGATCGCGCCCACCAGCATAGTGCGCTTGGCCGTCACCCGCGCCTCGCGCCCAGCGAGAAGGCTCACTTCACGGTCCTCGATCGCCACGGCGGCGGCCCGCACGTCCTCCATAGGGTTCAAGTGGACGTGGGCGCGCACGGCCGCGACCGCCTCATCACGCCGCCCGCCCCGCAGGAGATTCAGCGTCCGGTCGAGCTCACCCAGTTGAGTGAGGATGGCGCGATGGAGAACGGCGATCTGCTGTTGCGCCGCCGGATTGTCTTGGGTCAGGTCTCGCAGACGCGCTTCTAGACGCGGGATGTCGGCCTTGGCGGCTTCGAAGGCGGCGAGGTAGCGAGGGTCTTCCGTGATCAGATAGCCGCGCTCGGTTAGGGTGGCGCCCTGCACCCTGACGAAGAGCGCCTGGTTGACGCGCCGGACCTCAAGGGTGTGGGTGACCCGCCGTTCCGCGTCGGCCGCCTGGTTCGCCAGCACGATTGCTGCGGCTCCGGCGACGAGCAGCAGGCCGAAGCTCGCCACGATGGCGACAGCGAGACGCTTCGCGCCAGGAACGACGTCGTACAGCCGCAACCACGCCACACCCAAGCTCCGCCCCAGCGAATGCATCACTCGCGGATGGAAGGTCGCGCCTATCTAGTAGCTTCGCAAGGCCAACGCGCGCGCTGAGCACTGATGCGCCAGCCGCCGTTGCAAATGTAGGTCGCAAAAGGTCGCCTTCTGCGGCCAAATTCTGCGACACCGTTCCACGATACCGTCGCCAAGTGCACTGTGCTCTCGCAAAACTTAGGAGATTTGGGACTAGCGGGATCCACGCGCAACACGAACTGTCGGTTTTCAAAGTCGATGTCAGCACTCTTTCACAGGCGTGTCAGCGGCGCCGGGAGGCGGCCGACCACCTCCGACAAGCGGACACTCCCAACTTCTCAGAAGGGTGGAAATCTGCCGTTAGTCTAGGAAGGCTGATAGTGGCGGTTGCACCTCAGTGAGCTAATGACGTGATGGAAACGATTGAGGCAACCGTCAAGGTTGCCTTCCCCGAACAGCCGCTCCCAAAGGTTTTCTTCGCGAGTACGGAAGGGTTGGCGCACGCCATCCCCCTTGAACTTGCTGCTCGCGTACAAGGTCGGCCTTGGATGTCCGTATCACTGCTCGACTGGCGGCTCGTTGGAGCAGCCCGCCTCAGCAGGAGTGAATCAGGCCGGAGTCACGGCTTCAACGGTCCTTTTTCAACGGCATCGGTGCATTCCGATGGTTCGCCCACACCCTAGTTCGACTGGCGCGCCTGCCTGCGCCAGCTGGCAGGGGGCACGCCGCGTTCGCGACGAAAGGCCCGGGTGAAGGCGGCCTCGGACCCGTAGCCAACCTCGAAGGCGATCTCCGACACGGAGCGAATGGAGTCCCGCAGCATCTGGCAGGCGAGTTGCATGCGCCAGCCCGCTAGGTAGGTCATCGGGGGTTCGCCGACGACCGCGGTGAAGCGCTCCGCGAAGGCGGAGCGTGACATGTTTACCGCGCCGGCCAGCGCCTCGGTCGTCCACGCCTGGTCGACACGCGCGTGCAGGAGCGACAGGCTCCGGCCGATCACCGGATCCCTCAGAGCGGCCAGCCAGCCGACTGCGTCCTCAGGCATGGCCGCCAGATGCCGGCGCAAGGTCTCGACGAACAGCAGTTCTGAGACCTTGGCTACGACGGTCGCCGTGCCCGGATCGCCGTTGGCCAAGGTGCGCGCCGCATAGGTGAGGGTGCCGGCGATCCAGTCGCCTCCCGGTAGGTTGGCGACATCGACGACGATTGCCGACGGCAGGCTGGAGAGCAGCGGATAGAGCTGTTCGTTGCCGCCCATGAAACCGCACACCATACGCGTCCTCGCGCCGCCGCCGCCGAACGTCGCCCCGGCCACGCCGAAAGCCTCTGGCGGACGCACCACCTCGGCGGCCGGCAGCGGCGTCGTCTTCGCTCCGCTGCGCAGAACATGCATCTCGTTGCGCGGCAGCATGACGACCTGGCCTTCCGACACGCGCGCCGACGCGAGATCCCCGACATCAAGATCGAAGCCGCCTTCAAGCACGTAGTGGAAACCGACCACCCGCTGCGGCTCAACCATGAAGGGGCGGCAGAGCTCGGGCGCCACCTGGCCCACGACCGCCCACGGCTCCGTCATCTCGGCCTCAAGGTAGAGGCCGCCGGTCAGCCCCACTACCCGTAGGATGTCGGAAAGTGCGTCCATGGCGGCAGTGATCCCAAACCCGGCGGAACGGTCAAGATCAGCGGCGGCCCGATCATTATCGCCGCCCGCGGTGCGGCCTACACCGGCGTCGTCGCCTGACGGCCGCTTCGGCTTCGGGCGCTTGATCGAAGCAAGGAAAGAACCATGGACCTCTATGTCATCCGCCGCCCGAGCGCCTGGGCGAACCTGCAGGAACTGGAAGCCGCCGGCGCCAAGTCGGCGCGTATCGGCGACACCGAGATGTCGGACCGCGTCCGCTGGATCCGCAGCTACGTCGTCAGGGAGCCCGACGGCCGCATGGGAACCGTCTGCATCTATCAGGCGCGTGACGTGGACTCGATCGTCGACCACGCCGCCCGCGTCGGCATGCCGGCGGAAAACATCGTGCCGGTGGTCGACACGGTGATCGTCCGCGCCGACCCCGTCGGCGACGCAGTCGCCGCTTGAGCTGCGCCAGAGCCAGGGTCGGCTGGGGCCGACCCTGGCGAGCGGAGAACCGCCGTGATGCTTCACCCACTTTTCGAACGAGCGCTTGGCCACGCCAGCCGCTATCGCGCCATGCTGGACAGCCGCTCGCCGTGGCCGGCGCTGAACGGCGCGGCGCTCAACGCCCGGTTCGACGGTCCGACGCCCGAGCAGGGCCGCGACGCCCTTGCGGTAATCGACGACCTGGTGGCCGCCGCTGAGCCAGGCCTCGCCGGCGCGGCGGGATCGCGCTTCTTCGGCTGGGTGATCGGCGCCTCGCACCCGGCGGGCGTGGCGGCCGACATGCTGACCAGCGCCTGGGGACAGAACGCCGGCAATCACGGCTGCTCGCCTGCCGCCGCCGTCGCCGAGCAGGTCGCTGGGCGCTGGCTGGTGGACATGCTGCGGCTGCCGGCCGAAAGCTCGGTCGGCTTCGTGACCGGCGCGACCATGGCCAGCTTCACTTGCCTTGCCGCCGCGCGGAACGCGGTGCTGGCGCGGGTCGGATGGGACGTGGAAGCCTTCGGCCTGGTCGGCGCCCCGCCGGTGCGCATACTGCTGGGCGAGGAAGCCCACGCGACCATCGGGTGCGCCTTGCGCTACCTCGGTTTCGGCTCGCAGGCGACGCGGATCGCCGCCGACGCGGAGGGGCGGATGGACGCGGGCGCGCTCGCCGCCGCCCTCGCGGCTGGGGAGGGTCCAGCCATCGTCATCGCCCAGGCCGGCCAGATGAACACCGGGGCCTTCGATCCCTTCGAGCCGATCGTGCGCGCCTGCCGCGAACACGGCGCCTGGCTGCACGTGGACGGCGCCTTCGGCCTGTGGGCGCGGGTCGCCCCCGAGTTAGACGCCCTCACCCGCGGCGTCGAGGCCGCGGACTCCTGGGCCGTGGACGGGCATAAATGGCTGCAGCTGCCCTACGACAGCGGCTTCGCCATCGTGCGCGACGCAGCGGCGCACAGGCGCGCGATGTCCATTGTCGCAAGCTACCTGCCGGCCGAGGGCGAAGGGGTCTACGACCCCGCCCAGCGCGTGCCGGAGCTGTCGCGTCGAGCGCGGGGCTTCGCCGCCTGGGCTCTGTTGCGGCACCTTGGCCGCGCCGGGGTCGCCGATCTGGTGCGCGGCCACTGCGCCTTCGCCCGCCGCGCCGCGGCCAGGCTGTCGACCGAGCCCGGCGTCGTCGTCCTGAACGACGTCGTCCTGAACCAGATCATCGTCGCCTTCGGACCACCTGGGCGTGGAGATGGCGCGACGCAGGCCGTCATCGCCCGGCTACAGGCCGATACCGCATGCCTGGCCTGCGGCGCCGAGTGGCGCGCGCGGCGCGTGCTGCGTCTGTCGATCATCTCCGGACCGCTCACGGAAGGCGATGTCGACCGTCTAACCGACGCGGTCCTCTCCGCTTGGCGTCAAGTCCGCGCCGAATTCGAATCCCCCCTTACGATTGGAGCTCCAGCATGAAGTACGCATCCATCCTTCAAACGATCGGCGGCACGCCCACTGTGGAACTGTCCCGCCTGGCGCCCACCGGCCGCCGCCTGTTCGGAAAGGTCGAGGCCTTCAACCCGATGGGCTCCGTCAAGGACCGTCTGTCTCTCGCGGCCATCGAGCGCGCCGAGCGCGAAGGCCTTCTGCGTCCGGGCCAGACGGTTGTCGAGGCCACGAGCGGCAACACCGGCATCGGCCTGGCTATGGTCTGCGCCGCCAAGGGCTACCCGCTGGTGATCGTCATGGCCGAGAGCTTCAGCGTCGAGCGGCGTCGGCTGATGCGTTTCCTAGGCGCGAAGGTCGTGCTCACGCCGGCGTCGATGAAGGGAAGCGGCATGTACCTGAAAGCCCTGGAGCTCGCGGCGGCGAACGGCTGGTTCCTCGTGCGCCAGTTCGAGAACGAGGCCAACGCCGACGTGCATTCCGAAACCACCGCCCAGGAGATCCTGGAAGACTTCCGCGGCGAGCGACTGGACTACTGGGTGACCTCCTTCGGCACCGGCGGCACCCTCAAGGGCGTGGCCCGCGCCCTGCGCCGGTCGCGGCCCGAGACCAGGATCGTCGTGGTCGAGGCCGACAACGCCCGCCTGCTCGGCGGCGGCGTCGCCCAGCCGCCGCAAACCGGCGCGGCGCCGGCAAGCCACCCGCTGTTCCAACCGCACCCCATCCAGGGCACGACGCCGGACTTCATCTCCAAATTGACCGCCGACGCGGTCGCCGAGGGCCTGATCGACATGATCGTGCCGATCAACGGCGGCGACGCCATGACCATGTCGCGGCGGCTGGCCCAGACCGAGGGCGTGTTCGCGGGCGTGTCGTCCGGCGCGGCGCTGGTCGGCGGGCTGAAGGTGGCGGCCGAAGCTCCCTCAGGCTCGACTATACTGTGCATGTTTCCCGACACCGGCGAGCGCTATCTCTCGACCCCGCTGTTCGCCGACGTCCCGACCGACATGACGGCGGAGGAGCTGGCCATTTCGCGGTCGACGCCGTCGGCGCGGTTCGACGGCGCGGGCGCACCCCCTGCGGCCGTCGCGGCGGTCCCGCCTGCGGCGGACTCGGAGGTCGAGCGTCGGGTGGCCGAGGTCATCGCCGGCGAGCCTGTCGTGCTGTTCGCGCTGGAATGGTGCGAGTTCTGCTGGTCCGTGCGGCGGTTCTTCGACGCGCTCGAGATCCCTTACCATGTCGTCGCCCTGGACGCCCTGGCGCTGCAGGCGGACGAACTCGGCCTGCGGATGCGCCGTGCGCTGACCGGAAGGACCGGGTCGCCGACGATCCCGCAGGTCTTTGTCGGCGGCAAGTTCGTCGGGGGCTGCACGGACGTCTTCGACGCCTACATGCAAGGGCGCCTGCAAGTCCTGCTCAACGCATCCGGCATATTCCTGCGCCAAGACGCTCGCCTGGCTCCAGAGGAGTTATTGCCGGCCTGGCTGCATCCCCGGGCGCCCGCTCCAGCCTAGGTCCTTGCGTCGGCCTTCAGGGGTCACTGCAAGAAAGTGGGCTGAGTGTACGCTAGGCGCGAACGGACGGGGTGGTCGGCATGGCCACCTAGCTCACAAGTCGGCGCATTGCGCCTCCTAGCTCATATGCTTGGCTCAGAAGCGGCGCGGGCTAAGTTCTTGGCCCTAGCGCGAAAGGCACAAGTTTTGAGACGACTATCCTAGGGATCCAGGATTGGTCAGAACAGAGCGCCGATGGGCGCCCGCGAGTTGACACCCGAGCGTCTGCCATGAACAGACAACGATTTTGCCGTCACTCCTAGGCGGAGACGAGTTGCTCGGCGACTGCCTCCACCGCCACTTTCCCTCGGGGATCAGGCCGTTAGCGAGCGGTAAGCTGCCTGTGATAGTCGGCCTCCCATTCCCAAAAACACCAGGCAAGGCGGCGGATGTCGTAGTGCATGTACGGCATGGCAGGCCTAGGCGAAGAGGTCGCTAGCAGGTTTTAATGCCGAGCTTGCGCACGCCCCGGAGCCAGTTCCCAAGGCGCCTTCTTGCTCCTCCGTTTGGCAGGCGCCGCGGTCGGCGGCTGTACGTAGGTGTCGATCAGCTCACGCAATGCGAGCGCCGAGCCGGGGCTGACTGTGACCGCATCAGTATAACGAAGCTGCCCGCCCGCCTTCAGGCCGAAGCTTAACCGAACCATACCGTCGATGACGTTCAGAAAGACCTGGTTCGCGTAGACCCCCGGGGGGGCCAGCGCGGCCTGTTGCTCAGCACTGCTCGTGTCGTCGTCGCTCATTTGGCTTCCTTCCGCCGCGGAGTTCTTGAACGTTGGTCTGTGCGTGTCGGTTCGACGGCCTGCCGTTTTAATCAACAGCCGAGCTTGTGGTCTCATGTCGACGATGAACCGTAGCTGAACTCAAGTGCGCCGACAGTGCAGCTTCCAGTGCTTCAAAAGACAGGGCGATGATGGAAGCGCCCACTAGGTCGCGCGATGTTGCGATCCGGTCGTGCCCCAACGGTTCAGGTCGATGAGTTCAAAGCGACGGGGTCGCGAGCCCCGCCCTGATCGGGTCGCACCTCGACCTCGGCTATCGCGTGCTGGTGCGCCGCGCCCCTGTTCCAACGCGTGCACGTGGCCATAGAAGGACCGCGGTTCAACGTCCGCAAGCTAGCGGTTTCCGGGCATTGCGCTCACCTTGATTCTAAACCCACACGTGTTAAATTGTGTTATACAACCTTCTTGCGCAACGCATGTAATACGGTGCGCAGAATAACGAACTCGCCATCAGCGAGAAGTAGGGACGGAAACGCCTTGGATCGGACGAAGCTCTATCACGAGCAGGCGACCTATTGTGCTCACTTGCTCACCCGTATTCGCGACCCAAGAAGACGGGCTCTTGTTGAGCAAGAGCATCAAGACTGGCTCTTGCTTTGCAAGGCTGCGCTCGTCGCCCGATTCAGGCGCACGTGGCCGGCTCAGGAAAATCACCGGCCGACGGCATCTATGGCCACGAAGCTGCAGATGAGCATCTGAAGTTCCGGCTCGGCCACGAGCTCCGCCGCGCGACGCTGATGACCACCACCATTCGACCCCTCTCGCGCTGGGTTAGTCCCGGACCCCGCCGGCCCTGCGCGGCTGACGCTCAAGCCCGACGCGCTCAGAGGCGGACTGGTAGCAGGCGACAGCCGCGAGCTTGTGCAGCTGGTGCAAGGTGACCATGCCGCGCCCGACCGTCAGCATCCCCTCGCTCCGCAGCTGCTGCAGCGTTCGGTTGATGTGCACCACGCTGAGCCCGAGCGCGTCGGCGAACACTTCCTGAGTGAGCGGCAGGCGGAAGGAGTTCTCCTTCACGAGACCCACTGCGTCGAGCCGATCGTGAAGCTCGAGCAGAAGGTTCAGCACCCGTTCCTTGGCCGTCAGCCGGCCGATCCGCACGACATGGTCGAACAGCCGCTGCTCGCGTTGACGGATCGCATCTGTAATGGAGGCGGCTGCCCGGTCGCCAGTCTCAAGGACCGCGGCGTCGGCGATCTCCACATTGGTCAAGGCGACCAAGCCGCGGCTGCCGGCGTGCGAGGAGCCGCCGACGCACGCCACATCTCCAGGCAGGAGGAAGGTGAAGATCTGCCGCCGGCCGTCCGGAAGGATCTGCGTCTCGGTAAGCCATCCCGAGACCACGACGATCTGGCGCTTCGCGTTCTCGGGACCGGAAATGCTGGCGCCGACCGGCATGCGCTCCACTCTCCGCCAGAAATTCTGCACATGCCCGACGTCGACCTGTCCGACGTCAGCCGCCTCGGCGAACGCGGCCCCCCCGCCGCGCGCAACAACGCGGCCGGCGCTCAACATAGACATAACCCCCTCCACTAATACACGTAGCTCCGAGTAGAAATACGAATACGGCGGGGTGACTTTGAGTTCCCTTGATTTGATGAACTCACACGCACCGTGCTATTTTGGCCGCGATAAGATCGAAGTGCTGAATTCACCACGTCGTGAACATATTTACCTGTGGTTGAATTCAGTCACATTGATGCTCACAAGCTATGCGGAATTGCCTTCTTCCGGATCACCAATCTACGATGCTTGAGACAACTCAAAGGCGTATTGACAAGGTTCGCCATGGGTCGATTGCACGCCCTTCGTCACCCCGGTGGGACGAACACAGGTAGTCGGATCAAGATGGCCCGGCCAGGCGCGCAGGTGGATTGTCATTCGATCAAGGCGCCGGAATTGGAGCGCTATATCATTTCCGCCCGCGGGCCTTGCTGACTGCAGGGCGCCAATGAAGGAGCTGCGGGTCCAAGTCCGCAGTTGGGCATGGGACATGAGCAACTTCTCCGGGAAGCTGAGGCGGCCGAGCACCTGGCCAAGATGATCAGCTTTCATCCGGACAAGGAGCGTTTGCTCCGCCAGGCCGCCGATCTTCGCGTCGAGGCCGCACTGACTGAAGATCGGTCCTGGGCGACGACCGCTCCGCCCTTGCATGGCGGAAGCGCTTAGGCTTCCCGGCCCAGCGGGCCAAGCGGCGCTGTCCTAGCGTCTCGCGCCAGCACCCGTGTGGGGCCGTCTTTTGGACTGGGTTAGTCCCGGCCGAGGCGCGAGCGGGCGCCTCAAGCGCCGAAAATCCACCCACCCGGCAAGCTTGAGAGCTGCACGCCGACCAGGACCAGCCTGCCGCCGCCGGAGAGGTCGATCACTGTGTCCGCGCCTGATTGGCTCAGGCTGTAGGACTGACCGGGCAAGACCTGGACCCGATCCCCGTCCGCGACGCTGAAGTCCAGCACCCGGTCGAGGCCGCCTCCGGCGAAAAAGTAGAAGACATCCGCCCCGGCGCCGCCTGTCAGTGTGTCATCCCCGAGATCGCCCGACAGCCAATCCCCGCCAGCGCCCCCGTCCAGCAGGTCGTTGGCCTGACCGCCGCGGACGATGTCCGCGCCCTCCCCGCCGGAGCAGGTGTCCGCGCCGAGATTGCCGTTGACGATGTCGTCGCCGGTGTCGCCGAACAGCTGGTCGTTGTCCTTGCCGCCGACCACCCAGTCGTCGCCCTGGCCGCCGACTAGGGTGTCCCGACCCTGGTTGCCCTGCAGCCGGTCGGCTCCCCCAAGACCCGTGAGGCTGTCGTCGCCGCCAGCGCCAAACATCGCGTCGCCGCTCGCACTGCCGAGCCACCAGTCCTCCGCCAGCGGGCAACCAATGAACAGCAGGCTCCCGTCTGGGAACCGGGCGTCGCTACCATGGATGCCAAAGCCGAAATCTATGGAACGGCTGCCCACCGTGATGGTCACGTAGTCCAATGACCAATCGGTCGCGGGTGAAAAAACAAGACTGGCCTGCCAAGCGTTCGCCCCCGGGGTAGCGAACTGCAGCGTGTCACTTGACGCCGAATAGTTCGCGGCCTCGGCAGAGGTGATCGTCTCGAACGTGTAGGCCGTCATCTCGGTCCGAT
Source organism: Phenylobacterium sp. LjRoot225 (assembly GCF_964252855.1). Classification (NCBI taxonomy): domain Bacteria; kingdom Pseudomonadati; phylum Pseudomonadota; class Alphaproteobacteria; order Caulobacterales; family Caulobacteraceae; genus Phenylobacterium; species Phenylobacterium sp. LjRoot225. The sequence goes on from NZ_CAXUPL020000002.1 coordinate 885,131, forward strand.
CCATTGGCGCGGCGCCGTCGCTGTTCGCGCGCAGCGGCGGCGCTGGCAGGGCCACGGTTGCACCCACGCTGGGCTTGCCGGTGACGTCCCCGACACAACAGATGAGAAGCGCCCCTGGCAGGTCTCCGTCACCTCTGCGTGAAGCGGACTCGCCGCGGGAACGTCTCGCTGCTGCCAAGCAAACAGTGAGCTAGTCTACGCGGGTGTCGGACGGCTCGGATCGACACATCGAGCCCCAGCGAGCGGGAGCGCCCATAGAGAAGCGCCACGCGCCGGCGATAGTCGTTGCGGCCGCTCACCTGCCACAAGCCTGTGATGCCAGACCGCACCGCTCGACTGATGTCGCCGCGCTCGGGAGGCTCCGCGACATTCGCTCTTGGTGCTCAGCTTCGGCCATTGCGACGTCTAAACGCGCGGCCGCGCTCTGGAGCACCTCCAGCGCCTCGGCACATCGCCGGCGCGCGCAAGCGAGGTCATGCAGGACCCACCGGAAGTTCACCCTGGCGGTGCTAACGTAGGTCGCGACGGCGTCCACGAGTTCCGGTTTGGTCTTCTGCACCAACGCCGCGGCGAGAACGACAGCACGCGCCAAGTCGCCGGCTCCACTGTTCCAACCCTCCCGTGTGAATTCGGCGGCCGCTGCGATCGGCTCAAAGTCGACGACATCCGGCTGGCTTGAAGCTCCGTTGGAGAGATCGGCGTCGTCGAGACACGCGGCGAAGTAGGGGGCGAAATACATGTTCCAGGTGTCCTCTGAAAACTCAGCTAGGACACAACCTCCGGACGACAGCGGAGATTCTATCAAACGACATGAATGCTCTGGTTTCCGCAGAGGCTGCTCCCGCCTGCGACGTCGTGCCGCCCGCCGCGCCAGTCCCGACAGCGTTGGCTCCCCGGGGCGAGTTCGGCGAGCGGCCGCCCGAAACCGGGCCAGGGCGGCGGAAACCTAGCCCAACGCCATCCGGCCGCTGCTGGTCGCCAGCGCGATAAGGCCCAGCACGACGTCACGGTAGAGATAGAAGCCGGACTCCAGGTCCGGCAGCGCGGCCGCCGGGAGTTCCGCCTCGGCCAGGATCGTTGAGTTCAGACCGAGGATGTCGGCCAGCTGAACCGCCAGGTCGCGGGCGAGGTCGGGCGCAAGCGGCGGGGGCGGGCCGTCCAGCATGAAGTCCTCCCACTCCATCAGGTCGAACAGGAACTGCCCCGCCTTGTAGACCGGATGCCGCGAGATCGCGTCGGCCCAGGCCGCGGCTCGATCCGGGTCGGCCTTGCGCAGAGCGACGCCGAGGCGGGCGAGGGTGCAGAGACCGGCGCGAAGCACCAGGTTCTGCGCGCTCAACAGCTCGAACAGGGCTCGGTCGGCGGGCCCGAACGCGGCCGGCGGCTCACGGCCCGCGGCCATCAGAGCGGCCTCGTGGTGACATAGTAGGCCACCTGGCGCAGGACCGCCTTGGCCGAGTTCTCCGGCACGAACGCCAAGTCGCGTTCAAAGCGCCTCACCCCCTCCTGGGCGAGCTTGTCGGCCAGGGCGATGGCGTGGTCGATGGAGCCGTAGCGCTTCATGGCGTCCAGCATCTCGATCGCCATGTCGAAGGTCTTCTCCGTGCGGGGCAGGCCGTTTATCGCGCTCATCCGGGCGCGCACGGCGGAATCGGCCGAGCGGAACAGATGGATCATCATCACCGTGCGCTTGCCCTCCAGCAGGTCGCCGAGCGCTTCCTTGCCGTAGAGGGCGGTGTCGCCGATCAGGTTCAGCACGTCATCCTGGATCTGGAAGGCGATCCCGATAAGGCGGAAGGCTTCATTGAACCGGTCGAGCCGTTCGGGCGCGGTTTCGCCAGAGCAGACGGCGCCCAGCCGGCAGGGGCTGATGCAGGTGTACCAGCCGGTCTTCTTCGTGCTCATCCGGCTGTAGTCGGCGTCCCGCAGGGGGACGAAGTTGCGCCGGATCCAGCCAAGCTCCACGGCCTGTCCCTCCACCGTCTCGCGGCACATGTGGAGGATCTCATGGATGACCCCCAGGGTCCGGGCGAGCCCCAGTTGCGGAAGGTTGGAGAGCACCAGGTCGACGGCGAAGAGGTTCATCGCGTCCCCGGTGTTCACGGCGAGGCCGACGCCATGGCTTTCGTGCAGCGTGGGCTTGCCGCGCCGGTGGGTGGATTCGTCGGCGATGTCGTCGTGCACAAGGAAGCCGTTGTGGAACATCTCCAGCGCCGCGGCGGCGCGGATGGCGTCGTCCGCCCGACCGCCCAAGGCCATGCAGGTGGCCAGCACCAGCGTGGGCCTGAGGCCCTTACCCTCCCGCTTCACATAGTCGATCATGAGGTCGTAGAGCTCGGGACCGGGCTGGCGCTTCGGCACCAAGGTGAGGATCTCGTCCACCACGCGGCGCTTCAGTCGCCGCATGGTCTCGTCCAGGTCGTTGTCGAAAAGCTCCGGATGATCGGCCCAGCTTCGCCCTTCGCGCCCGTCCCAGAGGCTGCGGCCCGGCGCCAGCACCGGCTCGACGTCGTCGCGGAAGAGCTCGACATCGGCGGGATAGCGATGGTTGAGGTAGTCGAGCGCCGGCCACCGCACGTCGCCCCAGAACGCCGGTCCCGTTCGCCGGACGCTGGCGGTCGTGGTCGCCGGTTCGCTCCAGCGCTCCGGCGGGGACAGGTCGCGGTATGCGCACCACAAGGCCTGCACGGCGCGCAGACCGGAGGCGCGCTGCGCCAGGAGGCTGAAACATCGCCAGGTGGCCAGCAGTTCGTCGCGCGACCCGCGGACGTCGAAGCTCTTTTCGAAGACGGCGTCGACCGGACGGTGCTGGGCGTCGAACAGCAACTTCAGCGCCCGGTCGTCGAAGCGCACCTCGACGGCGGGCGCCGCCAGGCGCTCCCGGGCGGCCAGCAGGCGACTGTGCTCGCGGTGGAGCGAGGCGTGACTCCCGTCGCCGAAGTGCAAGGCCAGCCGGATATCGCCCAGCTCGTGCGCCGCCGCCGCCGCGATCGCCGGAGCGCGGGCGGCAAGGGTCTCGACGGTCGCCACCAGCAGGTCCGCGGCCGCCTTAATCATGCCGGGCCCCGCCCGAGAACTCGACAATCCCGCGGGTCTGGATCTCGAACCGCTCCCCGTCGAGCGAGCCGGCCAGGACGCAGTCGCCGACCACCTCGTGCACGCTGAAGGCCGGCAAGCTCGTTTCGCTGGGGATCACCACCCGGGCGCAGGCCTCGGCCTCGAACTCCAGCACCGCCCAGTCGTCCGCCATTCGGGCGCTGATCATCAGGCGCTTCGGGACCGGAGCCATCGGCCGCACGCCAAAAAGCCCTGCGAGCGGCGGCGTGAGGGTCACATGTTCCCGGGCCAGTTCGCCGCGGACAGCGAACGTCACGCGGCGGCGCGGGAAATGGCGCCGCATCACCCCATCTTTCCAGAGCATGAAGGAGGCCGTGGTCGCGTCAGCGGGCCACTGCGGCTTGATGAAGGTGAAGACCCCCGCATAGGTCGGCGGTCGGTCGCCCTCCGAGCTGAGATCGTTGGCGAATCCGAAGACCCACTCATCCAGCTCGGGCCAGCCCCAACGGCCGCGAACGCGCTCATGGTAACCCACGGCGTCGATCTCCACCTCGCGCCCGTGAAACCGCCAGCGTCCGGCGGCGCGCACGCCGGTCTCGGATTGCCAGCGCAGGTGATGGCTGCCCGCGAAGACCGCGCACTGGCTGGTGCAGGGCCGGCTCGTACGGCGAAGCATGAGGTCCACCGCAGGCTCGCTCGCGACGGCGGCGATCTGCAGGCGGCCTGGCTCGTGCAGAGGCATGGGCTGTCGGAAGGCTGACCACGCCGGGCGCGAAATGTCTGCGTTGAACTGGCTCGACGCCCACGGCCTGCCGCGCTCGTGCAGCAGCAGGATGGTGGTTACGCGGGTGGCGTCTTCCGTATCTTCGTCGGGCGGACCCAGCCAGGCAGAATTCGCCACTAAGCTGTATCGACCATCGCGCGATAGGAAGGCATAGTGAAGCCAGCGGCGCTCCACGCCGTCGGCTAGCCGCTTTGCCGGGAACGGGCCGCAAGGTCCTAAACCGGTGGGTTCAGCCCATAGTTCTGGGTCGTTGAATTTCGCCACGCGTTTCCGGAACCGTGCTGCCCGACACGCTGTCGAAGATAGCAATAATGTTGATCTACATAAAAGCTTTTTTGTTTGCGGTATACTTGCGCGATCGCGATGGATACATATTCATCGCGTCGTGAGATTTCGAGGTATCGAGATGTCGCGAGACAAAGGCGATGATGACAAGGGCGGACCGAAGGCGTCGTCAGCTCGCAGCAAGGCCGGGCTGACCGGCGCGCCGCCGGATCGGGCAGGGTCGCGGGCCGCAGCGGGCCTCAAGCACAGGTTGTCGCCCCTGAAGCCCCCGAAGACGTTCGAGACCCTTGAGGTGAAGGACCACCGCGGCGTGGCCGTGGCCTTCCGAAAGATCGCCGCGCGGATCTCTGAAGATCCCGAGTTCGGCGTGATGATGGCGATCAACCCCGTGCTCGCCATGGAACGGTACGGGATCAAGCTGACTCCTGAAATGCAGGACCATGTGCTGCGCGCGGTCCGCCATCCGCCCCGCCTGCGGACCCGCCGCGAGGCGCTTGAGGCGAAGCTGACGGAGGCGTTGGGGACGCCGCCGCGAGTCGATGACGAGACCTGGCTCGCGCAGGTCCTTTTCGACCGTCTCGGCCTCGAGCCACGGATGGTCGGCGACGCTCAGCCGGCCTACCGCCCGCCGCTGAACGCCGAGGTGATGACCCGCATCAAGCCGGTGCGGCCGGCGGGCAATAAGCGCTATCCCGGTCCGCGGCGCTTGGCGGTGCGCTCCAGCATCGGCATGAAGCCGTGGAAGGAGGCGGTCCGGCGCCTTGATCTCGGCGCCGCGGTCCCGGACCTGCCGCCGGCGGCGGAACGACCGCAGTCGGTCACGCTCGAGACCGCCTGGTTCTACAAGGACCGGCACGAGTTGGCTCGCGACCTCGTCGAACTCGGCCAGATCCAGCGGATGGCCTTCCCGATCCGCACGCCGGAAGCCTTCCGGAAGATCGCCTCGGGCGAACAGCCGAACGCCTTCCGGTCGTGGATCACATCGGTCCGCTTCAAGGATCCGGGCGGGAGCATGAAGCCGTGAGCCTGACCTCCAACTTCGACTTCTGCGTCGAGTTGGGTCTCGCGCCTGTGAAGGCGATCTTCCATCTTGCGCTTAAGAACGAGGCGCTGTTTCCACACAACATCGGCCCATTCGACCGCACCTATTCCGGGCGCGCCATGTCGATCTCGGTGCGGCTGATCGACGACAACGACAGTCCTGCCGACCTTACGTTCCAGGACAGCGCCCACATCGTCTTCACCCTCCCCTTCGAGGTCACCGCCGAGATCCCGGACGCGCCGGATCCGGCGCTCGCTCGCGTGACGCTGCGCTCGGCGGTGCAGGTTCCCGGCGCCCTGGCCACCTGGCAGGTCGATGGGAAAGACCAGCTGGGGGTCGATTTCGCGGGCGTCGAGGCTGGCGCCGTCAACGTTCCGGCGGTCTCCGGTCTGCCGGCCCTGGACTCCGCCCGCTTCGAAAACGCGATCCATGAGCGCTACGACGACCTTCCCACGCACACCTTCGCCCAGGCCGGCAATACGCTCGTCCTCTATGACGGCGTGCGAGACACCTCCCTGAGCCCGCCGAACAAGAGCGGCAACCCGCCGATAACGGCCGTGCTCGAACCCCATGGCGCGAGCCAGTTCCTGAAGGTCACGCTGCCGATCCACGCCACCGTTCCTACGGCGGTCTTCGCCCAATACGGGGTCGTCACCTTCTGGCGGGAGGTGGTCGCCACCGACAGTTCGGTCTCGGTGAACATGGGGACCGCGCCGGCCGACCCGGCCCTGGCGACGGTCGTCGCGTTCGACGGCTCGCATCCCGCCGAAGGGCTCATCGTCACTCAGCTGACGCCGCTGGTGAACGCCCAGCTGGCCGGCTTCGGGACCATCACCGAGCCGTGGTTCACGGAAGCCTCGGCCAAGGCCGTCATCGCCGCGGAGGCGGCCGCCTACCTCGCCGACAAGCGCTACCCGATGTACACGCCCGACAGCGGCGATCCCGACGAGCCGCTCGCGACGCCGAAGGGGTTCCTGCTGCCGGCGGACGGGGTGCTGGCGATCCTCATGAACCGCCGCAGCGGGACGGAGGCCGACGACGTCCCGCCGGACAATTTCCTGGGCGGGGGCTCGCTGGCGCTGGCGGTGGGCCGCGCGAAGCTGGACGAGATCATCGCGGCGTCGATCGACTCCGCCTTCCCCGACCTCAAGAACGGCAGCCAGTTCATCGAGACGGAAGAGGGCGACGCCGACCTCAAGCGCCTCACCGTCACGCCATCCGACCCGGGCGCTCATGACGAAGCGCGCGGACATCTCTGGGCGGAGGGCGAGGCGGAGGTGCACATCGACTGCTGGCCGGACCCCGACGTCACCTTCTCCGGTCCGATCTTCCTCAATGTCGTCGTCACCGAGACGGACGAGACCTGTTCGATCGAAATTGATCCCGAGATGGGCGAGTTCGACGCCGGGCAAAGCTGCTGCGACGTCTTCGTCGACCTGATCATTCCGATCGTGGGCTGGATCATGCTGGGCGTGATCGAGGGCATGATCGACGATGTGGGCGGTCGCCTGGCGGAGGAGTTCGCCGACGATCAGGCCCGCGAAATCGAGGCGATCCCGCCGGTGGTGGTCGGCGTCGCGGAACTCCAGTCGTGCCTGGAAGGGCTTGAGATCTCCAGCCAGGGCCTCGTCTTCCCGGGAAAGCTGCGCGTGCGGCGCGAGGGGACGAGCTTCGAGGACCTCGCCGAGTCGGGAGACCTGCCCCGGCCATGACCCCGCGCTCATCCGATCGACCAGGAGGCTGAACATGCCCACGCAACGTGGCTTCATCGAAAAGCTGGAGATCGGCCGCCAGGGGTTGGTGGTCTTCTCGCTGCTGCACGACGACGGGAGCCAGGCCGACTATCGCATCCCCGACCTCGACGCCGACCCGGAGCGGTTCAATGAACGCCTCTCGAAATTGGCGATCCTGCGCGACGCCATGGACTCGGCCGAGCCGGTCGAGGTGGAGTTCGAGACGCGCGAGGCCGAACGGGTGGCCGAGCGGGTCGCGCGGATTACGCGCGACGGCCTGGACCCGGCCGGCGAGACCCGCGCCGTCAGCGGCCTGATCGTCGGCGTCAGCGTCAACGCGACGAACCGGACCGGCGCGCGGGGCGAGGCGGCCGATCTCGCCACCATCGTCGTCCTGGGCGCGACGGGAGGGGCGGAGACCTGTCTGCTCGATCTGCAGAACGCCGAACGCGGCGTCGCCCAGGCGCAGCTGGACATGATCCGCGAAGCGCAGGCCTCAGGCCAGACGCTCCGCCTGGGGATCGACGAGAAGACCCGCCGCATCAAGACCGTCTCCTCCGGAGGGGGCGAGGGACTGGGGGGAGGCGGCGAAGGAGAAACCCTCGATGGATTTGTCGAGACCGTGGCTCACGCCCCGGGCGCCGGCGGGTTCGCCGACATGGCCATCGTCGAGCTCACCACGGCGCCGCCGTTCTCGGGCGCGGGCAACACTGTCGAGCTCCTGCCGTTCACGCCTGAGGAGCGGCGTTTCCTGGTGGTCATCGGATCGGTGGAATACGAGCTGGTGATGGCGGCGTTGCGCGACAAGCTGCGCCTGCGGATCGTGGCGGGCGCGCTCGGCGGACGCACCAATGGCGGCGGCGACTCGCAGGACGACGGCGCCGGAAACGACACCATCCCGCGCGTCCGGCTAGGGACGGCCTCGATGGTCGGCGGCGCCTCGGCCGCCGCCAAGGGGCCGCTCATGCTCGTCCGCGGCGCCCAGCTTCTGCACGCCCTGGCCTCGGCGAGCCGGCCGGTCTGGATCCAGGTCTCGCGCAAGAGCCTGGATGTCGGGCCCGAGGCGGCCTGCACGGAGGGCCTCCCCTCGAGCGACCTGACGCCGCGCACCCTGCGCGACCTCCACCTGCCGTACAAGGCCGCGTGGATGGGCCTCGGCTGCTTCAATCACGGGGTCTATCGCTTCCAGTTCGCCATCGGCACGCCCTTCGCGGTCGAGGTCGACGGGGAGCCGCTCTGCGTTCATGCTTCGAGCGACGGCGCGACCCAGTTCGCCCATGCCTGCCTCGACGGCGAGCATGAGGTGAAAGTGGTGCTGGACGCCTGGACCTGTGACCAGGCGTTCAACATGGACCTCTACCGGATCCGTTAGGAGACCCGCTCATGGCCGACGGCGAAACCCGCATCATCACCCAGCCCGAGGGCGAGGCCTTCGACCTTCGCCACCATGGCGGCGTGGCTCTGCATGGGCACGCCAAACTCGATCCGTTGCGGCACCAGCACGACGGCGAGATCGTGCACGGCTCCAATCCTGAGCGGCCGCTCGTGCACATGGTCCTCTGGGACGAGGACCGTCCCTGCGAGATCAGCGGCCGCGTCGTACTGGGCGGCGATCCGGATCAGCCGGTCCAGGTGGCCATGCGGCACGCCTTTCCGGACGAGCACCGGCAGTCGCACGCCCTGCGCACCGCCCTGTCGGACCCCATCCACCATGCGCTGCAGATGCGCACGCCGCTCCAGGTCCGCTTCTGCAACACCTGGCACATCGCGTCGGACTACAGCCTGGAGATCAACCTCGGCCGCAACCGACTGATCGCCGTGCGCCTGACCGGGGCCACCGTCGCCAAGCCGCAGCCCTGCGAAGGCGAAGAGCCCTGTCCGCCGCCCGTCGTGACAGCGCCGCTGCACCCGTGAGGACCCCATGAGTCAGCCCCCGCCGCCCTCGAGCCCCAGCGAAGACCTCACCCGCAGCGTCGTCGACGTGATTGACGCCGCGTTCGGCGTCGGCGTCGCTCTGGCCCGCACGGCCGCTCGGGTCACGGCGCCGACCTCCGAGGTGGCGACGCCGGTCAACGACGCGCCGATCCCGGCGATGATCCACTATTCGCTCGCGGCGGCGACCAACCTCGTCGGAATGGTCACCACCGCCATCAGCGCGGGCGGCCGGGCGGCGGCGCCGGCGCCGGGCCAGGCCCCGGCGAGCCGGGGCGGGCCGCGGGTGCGCGCCGGGACGACCCTGAGGGTCCCGCTTTCCATCGAGAACCCCGGCGAACGCCCCATGACCGGTCTGGCGCCCCTGGTCCGCGCGATCCGTCAGGAGGGCGTCGAAGCCGTCGGCCTGTCCGCCAAGGACATCCGTTTTGCGCCGGCGAGTCTGGAAGTGGCGCCGCGCGACTTCGAGAAGCTGACGGTGTTCGTCACCGTCCCGGAGACCGCCGCGCCAGGGCGCTATGAGGTGGTGCTGGCTCTCAAGGACGACGGCGAGGACCTGCCCTTGAGCTTCGAGGTCGCGGCGCCGGAGTGAGGGCGCCGGGCGCTCAGGCCGTCCGGGCCGCGATGGCCGGGCGCGGCTGGTCGAGGAAGCCTTCGAAGGCGTCGCGGACCACCACATAGCCCGTCGCCGCCGCGTCGAACCCCAGGTCCACGGCCCGATGCGCGTCCGCCCGCAGCGCCCGGAACAGCGGATGGGCCCGGCCGAGCTCGAGCGCCTCCTTGGAGGCCAGTCGGTCGCGCGCGTCTTCCGCCACGGTGAGAAGCATGGCGAGCTCGCGCTCCGCCACGCCCCCGGCGTCCTCCACGAGCGCCCGCGCATTTCGCGCCAACACTCTGACCGAGCGGATCACGTCCTCCAGCCCGGCGGCGTCGCGTTTGGTGTCCTCGGCCATGACGGCTCCTGTCTAAGCGCGGGCCGAATCCGGCTCGGCCCTGTCGAAGTCGCTCAATCCTGCCGGCAGGCGGAACGAGATCATCTCCGGCTTGCCGAACTCCTCGATCACGAGCCCTGGAGAGAGCGCCGTCAAGCGCTCGATCGTGCTCGCCACCAGATGCTCCGGCGCCGAGGCGCTCGACGTCAGGCCCAGCGTGCGAAGGCCGGTGAGCCACTCCGCCTGGATCTCCTCCGGGCGTTCGATCAATTGGGCCGCCACGCCCTCGCCCTGCGCCGTCTCCTTGAGGCGCTGCGAGTTCGAGCTGTGCGGCGCGCCGATCACCAGGATCAGGTCGCAGGCTTCCGCCAGCTTGCGCACGGCGTTCTGTCGGTTCTCCGTCGCGTAGCAAATGTCCTGGGCGTGAGGGGCGATGATGTGCGGGAAGCGCCGGCGCAGCACGGCGATGATTCCGCGCGCGTGGCTGACCGAAAGGGTCGTCTGGGTGACGTAGCCCAGGTTGTCCGGCGTCGGCGGGGCGACGGCCTCGGCCTCCGCGTTCGACTCGACCACCATGACCGCCGCGGCGCCCGTGTGCTCGTAGTGCCCGATGATGCCCTTGACCTCCACGTGGTCGCGGTGGCCGATGACGATGACGCTGCGCCCCTGACGTGCGTGGCGCGCGACTTCCAGATGCACCTTGGACACCAGGGGGCAGGTCGCGTCGATCAGCCTCAGAGACCGGTCGCCGGCTTCGCGGAACACGCTGATCGGCGCGCCGTGGGCGCTGACGACAGCCAGCGCGCCGAGCGGGATCTCGGACACGTCCTCGACGAAGACGGCTCCGCGGGCGCGGAGATGCTCCACCACCACGCGATTGTGGACGATCTCGTGGCGCACGAAGACCGGCTCCTCGGCCGTGCTCAGCATCTGCTCCACGATCGCGATCGCGCGTTCCACCCCGGCGCAGAAGCCCCTGGGGTTGGCCAGAAACAGCTTCACGTCACCCTCCTGGTCGAGAGAGGTGTTCAGAGATTTCGAGAAAACGCAGGCCCAGATCCACCAAACTCCAGCGGATCACACAGGCTTTCATGCAACTATGAGAAGAGTAGACTGCATCTCTGAATTCGTAAACCGCCACCTGATAACAAAAATCTCGCGGCCCTCTACGCTGGAGTTGGACGGTCTTCCCGACCTTCGCGTCGTAGCCAATTTGCCCCGACTGCCTCCACCACGACATTCCCTCAAGGATCAGGCTCTAACGCGATCGCTCCCGGATGCCAGGCTGCCGCCTGGCGGTGGCCGCGGTCCGGCGCGCCGAAGTCGCCCAGCCACGTTAATAGGCTACTCTGTTGCAAATTATTACTTGAAATGCGAGCACATATCGATAAAGAGTGTACCTAATAAAAAGCAAGCTGGGTGGAGGACGCGATGGCGGCGCCGTGGGACATGACGGGCAAGGTGGTCGTGATCACCGGCGGCAACGCCGGGATCGGCCTGGGCTTCGCACGCGGGATCGCCCGCGCCGGCGGCGACGTGGTGATCTGGGGCCGCCGCCAGGAGAAGAACGAAGAAGCCGCCGCGCAACTCGCGGAATTCGGCGTGCGCGCACTGCCGCAGTCGGTCGACGTCGCCGACGAGGCGCAGGTGGTCGCGGGCATGGCCGAAGCTGTCGCGAAGATGGGACGCGTCACCGGCGTGATCGCCAACGCGGGCGTCATGAAGCCCGTCACGTCGTTCCTTGAGATGACCAATGAGGCCTACCACGGCCTTCTGGCGATCAATCAGCACGGGGCCTTCCACGCCGCTCGCGAGGCGGCTCGCCATTTCAAGGCGCGTTGGGACGCCGGCGATCAGTCCGGTGGCTCAATCCTGTTCTGCGCCAGCCTCTCCGCCGTGACCGGTTCGCCAGGAATGCAGCACTACAACGCCGCCAAGGGGGCGATGGCGTCCATGGCGCGCGGGATCGCCGTCGATCTCGGACGCTACGCCATTCGCGCCAACACCGTCTGCCCCGGCTACACGATCAGCGAGACAGTGATCGATCCGGGTCCCGACCACCCGCTCGGCAAGCGGGTGCGCGAAGGCACGCCGATCCCGCGGTTCGGGACGCCCGAGGACTTCGAGGGGATCGGCGTCTACTTCATGAGCGACGCCTCGCGGTTCCACACCGGCGACCTGGTCAAGGTCGACGGCGGCTGGATGGCTAACGCCGGCAAGTCCAACATCGGGGCGCTGCGCTGATGAGTGCGAGCACCGTTGATAAAGCGAAGGATGCGGTGGAGACCAAGACCTTCCACGTCGACGCCTTCAAGAACCCGGTCCTGGCCGAGGATCAGCGTCAGGCCCTGGAAGCCGAGGAAGCCCAGCCGCTGGACATGTCCGTAGACGCCGTGCTCGCCGCAGCCCAGGCGCGGACGGGCCTCAGCGACTTCGGTCCGCGCGACTTTGAAGCCCGGCTCGGCCGGCTGCTCGGCGAGGTCGAGGCCGACGCCAACGTCTGGCGGCGCTACAAGGCGCAGTTTGTCGAGCAGTGCGTCTCCGCCGCCGCCAATCGGCTGCGCAATCAGGACTTCTTTAAAAACCATCCGGAGGCGGACGACCTCCGGATCGACCGGCCGATCATCATCGTCGGCCTGCCGCGCTCCGGCTCCACCCACCTGGAGAACCTGATCGGCGCCGACCGGCGGCTGCGCCACCTGCCCGTCTGGCTGGGTTACCAGGCCACCCCGCAGCCGGGCGAAACGGCCGGGCCGGACGGTCGCGACCCGCGTTGGGAACGTGCGCAGCAGCGGTGGGAGCGCATGCGCGCCAATCCGATCATGGAGGCCATGCACGAGCATTCGCCGGACCATGCCTGCGGCGAGAACGAGCTCCAGCTGCCCGACTTCGCCACCTACCAGTGGGAGTGGATGGGCGACGTGCCGAAGTGGCGCGACGCCTATTTCGCCGAAGACCAGACGCCGCACTACGCCTACGGCCGCAAGGTGCTGAAGGCGATCTCCCTCCAGTTCCCAAGGGACCGGCGCTGGATGATGAAGGGGAACCAGCACAGCGAGCAGTTGTTGGCGCTGAACAAGATCTATCCGGACGCAACGATCGTGATGAACCATCGCGATCCCCTCGCCATCCTGCAGTCGGTGCTGACCATGCGCGGCATGTATGTGCTGGCCAGCCAGAAGCGGCCCGACGTCGCCGCCCACGTCGCCTACTGGACCGACCGGATCGAGCACATGCTGCGGGCCTACATCCGCGACATGGACGCGGTTCCGCAGGCGCGGCGCGTGGACCTGATGTTCCAGGACATCATGGCCGACGACGTGGGTTCGGCGCAGCAGGTGCTGGAAGCCGCCGGCCTGCCGGCGACGGCGGACAGCGCCGAGGATCTGCGCGACTACATGGACCATCACCCCCGCGGCCGCGCCGGCCGGGTCGTCTACGACCTGGAAGGCAACTTCGGCCTGGATGTCCGGGCGCTGCGCGAACGCTTCAGCTTCTACACCGACCTCTTTCCCGTGAAGCACGAGGTGAAGTGAGATGGCCGACCAACCCGAGAACGCCCTGATCATCCGCGCCGGCGACGGGGTGCAGGACGCCGTGGCCCTGGGCCACGACATCTACATGTCGCGCGACATCTCGAACGCCTATCGCGTGGTGACGCCGGCCGGCGACGTGATCATCAACACCGGCATGGTCTGGCACGAGCACGAGAACGCGCGCCGGCTCGGCGCGGTCAGCGCCAACCCGATCGCGAAGATCATCTTCACCCAGAGCCACGACGACCACATCGGCGGCTGGCGGAGCTTCAACCAGCCCGGGACCGAGACCATCGCCCAGGCCAATTTCGCCCATGTGCGCGGCTACTGGACGGGGCTCGGCGAGGCGATGACGCGGCGGTCGCGCCACCTGTGGGCGCGCGACCAGCAGCAGGAGATGACCGAACGGCCGGAACCGGCGATCTCCACCACCTTCCACGACACCCACAGCTTCGAACTCGGGGGGCGGCGTTTCGAACTCCTCGCGACGCCGGGCGGCGAGACGCTGGATTCGCTGGTGGTGTGGATGCCGCAGGATCGGGTGGTGTTCACCGGCAACCTCACCGGCCCGCTGTTCGGCCACGTGCCCAATCTCTACACACTGCGCGGCGACAAGATCCGCTACGTCCAGTGGTGGCTCGACGGGGTGCAGCGGGTCATCGACCTCGAACCTGAGGTGCTGATCACCGGCCACGGCGACCCGATCCGCGGCGGCGCCGAAATCCGTCGCCAGCTGAGCCGCATCCGCGACGCCGTCCAACACCTGAAGGACCGCACCTTCGAGGGGATGAACGCCGGCGTCGACCTCTGGACCTTGATGGGCCAGATCAAGCTCCCGCCGGAGCTCGATGTCGGCCAGGGCCACGGCAAGGTTCCCTGGATCATCCGCGCCATCTGGGAGGAACATCTCGGCTGGTTCCGCTTCGAGAGCACGACCGAGCTCTACAACGTGCCGCTCGGCGCGGTGTCGGCCGACCTGGTCGAACTCGCCGGCGGGCCGGCGCCCGTCGTGGCGCGAGGCCGTCAGAAGCTCGCCGAGAACCGCCCGCTGGAGGCGATCCACCTGGCAGAGGCCGCGCTCGCCAAGGCCCCGGCCGATCCTGGCGCCCTGTCGCTGAAGCTCGCCGCCACCGAGCAGCTGCTGGCGAGCTCCACCCGCGAGAACTTCAGCGAAGTGCGCTGGCTGGAGTCCGAGGTGCGCCGGCTGCGGGCCGCCGTCGAGGGCCCTGCCCAATGACCCATCCCCGCCTCTCGATCGACGCGCTCAGCTCGTTCAACTGGTCGTTCGACCAGGACCTGGCGCTGTGGCGCGAGCTGGACGTGCGCTACGCCGGCCTGCTGATCTCCAAGATCGCCGACGACATCCCCGGCAAGATGCAACGCCTGCTCGACGCCGGCATTCGCCCGAGCACCATCGTCACCGGCGGGTTCGATCTCGCCGACCGCGGCTCCTGGGAGCAAACCCGGGTCCTGCTGAAGGCGATCATCGACGCCGTCGAAACCGCGGGCGGGGGGACGGCCTATATGACGCCCGGCCGCACCACCGGCGCCCCCTGGAGCGAGGTGCTGGACACCTTCGCCGAAGCCGTCGCGCCGTCGGTCGCCTACGCGCGTGACCATGACGTGCGGCTGGCGTTCGAACCCTCGCTGCGGACCGACGTCTCCTTCGTCAACACCCTGCGCGACGCCGTCGACGTCTGCGAACGCACCGGCCTCGGCCTGATCGTCGACTTCGGCAACTGCTGGATGGAGCGCGACCTCGCCGAGGTGCTGCAGCGCGCCGCCCCGCACATCGCCCTGGTGCAGATCTGCGACGTCGTCATCGGCGGCAATGGGCGGCCGCCGCCGGGCGGCCGCGTTCATATCGGCGAAGGCGAACTGCCCGTGCAACGGCTGATCCAGGACGTCATCGCGACCGGCTATAAGGGACCGTTCGACCTCGAGGTCCTGGGACCGGTCATCGAAGCGGAAGGCTACGACTCGGCGATCCGCCGTGGCGTGAAGCTCGCCTCGGCCTTCCTGACCGAGGCCGGCGTCTGACAGCCCAGAGTTTGAGGAACAGCGACATGAGCCAAGACGATGCGACCCACGCCCCGTCGGCGCCCTTCAAGGATAGCTGCGCGCTGATCTATGGGGCGGGCCAGGGCATCGGCCGGGCCGTGGCGCTGGAATTCGCCCGCCGCGGCGCCCGCGTCGCCATCGCCGACATCAACGTCCCAGGCGCGCAGGAGACCGCTGCGGCGATCAAGGCCATCGGCGGCGAAGCGGCGGCCTTCGCCTGCGACGTGACGCGCGAAGACTCGATCCGCGAGGTCGCCGACCAGGCCGAGCGCGCGCTCGGCGACGTCGACATCGTCATGAACAACGTCGGGGTCATCACCAACGGCAATCCCGAGGACATCCCCCTCGACGAATGGCGGCGGATCATCGACCTCAACCTGTTCTCCGTCATCTACAGCAACCAGGTCTTCATCCCGAAGCTGACGGCGCGCGGCCGCGGCCACATCGTCAACACCGCCTCGTTCGCCGGCCTCTATCCCTACGCCGCCAACCGGATGCCCTACGTCGCCTCCAAGGCCGCCGTCATCGCGCTTTCGGAGTCGATGGCGCTCTACCTCCACCCGCAAGGCGTCCGGGTCAGCTGCCTCTGCCCGGGGCCGGTGGCCACCGGGGTGATGAATGCGATGAAGTCCTGGAGCGAGAACATCCCGTTCCGCGGCCCCGGCGCCCAGTACAAGGTGGCCACGGTCGAGCAGGCGGCGGTCACCCTGGCCAACGGCATGTGCGACGGCCGCGTCATCATCCCGACCGACGACAAGGTCTGGGAGGTGATCCGGCGCCACGCCGCCTCGCCCGACGCCTTCATCCAGGACAAGATCGACGAGGTCGCCCGGGGCGAATTCGGCAAACCCTCGATGTGAGACCTGCCTCCCCCGCGCAAAGCGCGGCGGGCGGGCCCCCTCTCGCCCTCGCTAGACGCGCGTCCTGTGGAGCTGTGCATGCACAAGATCGGAACCAGCGAGAGACCGGACTGGAGCTTGGCGGTCGTCATCGGCGCCGGCGGCCTGGGCGCGGCCGCGGCGCGCCGGCTCTCGCAACGCCATCGCGTCCTGGTCGTCGATATCGACGCTGAGCGAGCGGAGCGCACGGCGGACGCCTTGCGCCATGAAGGCGGCGACGCGACCGGCGTCGCTTGCGACATCACCGATCCGACGGCGGTGTCCAGCCTGGTCGAGACGGTTGGCAAGCACGGCGGGTTTCGCGTCCTGGCCCACGTCGCCGGGCTCTCGCCCTCCGCTGGGGATTTCCGCGCGATCCTGACGGTGAACCTCGTCGGTGCGGTCGCGGTGGCCGCGGGGCTTCTGCCCTTGGCGGATCGCGGCGCGGCCGGCATCTTCATTTCCTCGCTGGCTGGGCACAATTTTCGCCCCGACGCCGCCATCGAAGACCTTCTGCGCCGCCCCGACGCCGCGAACCTGGTCGACGCGCTTGCCGCCGCCCTGGGGAAGGATCAGGCCACGCCGCAGATGGCCTATGTGCTGTCGAAGTACGCCCTGATGGCCTATTGCCGACGCCAAGCCGCCGCGTGGGGCGAGCACGGCGCACGGATCGTCTCGCTGTCGCCGGGACTGATCGCCACGCCGATGGGCGCCCGTGAATTCGAGAACAGCCCGACCAAGATCAGGCTCTACGAGCGCAGCCCCCTGAAGCGAGAGGGGACCATGCTCGAGATCGCCGACGCCATCGAATTTCTGGCCTCCGACAAGGCCTCATTCATCTCCGGGACCGACCTGCTGGTCGATGGAGGCCTGGCCGGCGCCTTGGCCAGCTGACCCCTCGGCAGGCTCCGGCGGAGCTTAACATGCACTCAATTGGATCCACACCACGCCACAACATTGATTTTACGACTAAGAGAACACTTAATTAGACATGGCGCGTGGTCCGTGGCTGAACGGACGGCGGACGGCCCATCGTGATCTTCAGCGGGAAGGCGGCGCTTGTCGCGGACCGCATCCGACGCCGTCGACCATGATCTGAGCGGGCGTCGCAATCGATCGACTGCGGGAGACATCAAGGATGACGCCGAAAACCTACAAGGCCGCGATCTTCCGCGGCGTCGGCAAGGTTGAGGTCGTCGACCTTCCCTATCCGCAATGCGGCGACGACGAGGCCATCGTGCGCAATGTCCTGACCGGCATCTGCGGCTCCGACATCTTCGCCTTCCAGAAGCACGGCCCGGAAAGCCGGATCTGGATCGACGAGGAGTTCGGCCACGAGGCGATCAGCGAGGTCGTGGCGCTCGGCAAGAACGTCACTGGCCTGGAGGTCGGCGACCGGGTGTTCGTCAACCAGGGCAAGGCCATGCGCGACATGCGGCGCATGTCGGCGACCGGCGGCTTTTCCAACTACCTGCGCATTCCGCAGTGCGAGGCGGGCCACAGCCTCTTGAAGATCGACAACGACCTGCCGCTGCGCACGGCGGTCCTGTTCGAACCCTTCGTCATCGGCACGCGCGGCGTGAAGGTGCTGGATCCCCAGCCCGGCGACTCCGCGATCGTCTTCGGCGCCGGCATCATCGGCCTGACCAGTGCGATCATGCTGCATTGGTACGGCTGCAAGAAGGTCATGGTGGTCGACCTCTCCGACTTCCGTCTGGAGAACGCTCGCAAGTTCGGCTTTTCGACCTGCAATCCGTCGACCGAAGACCTCAAGGCCAAGGCGCTGGCCGAGTTCAGCTCTGTGCAAAGCCACTTCGGCGAGCGCTGCGCCGCGCGACTCTACGTCGATGCGGTCGGGGTGAAGTCGGTGATCGAGAGCTTCTCGATGCTGGCGCCGCGCAACGGCGCCATCTCGATCGTCGGCGTCCACAAGCAGCCGGCGCCGATCGACTGGGTGCAGGTCAGCTTCAGCAACTGGCACATTCACGGCTGCGGCGACGGCGAGACGGAAGATCTGCTGCCCGACATCCTCGCGATGATGCGGGCGCGGAAGGACGAACTGTCTTTCCTGGTGACCCACGAATTCCCCGTCGAGCGGATCAGCGAGGCGCTGGAACTCGCGGCGAACGCCCAGGCGGCGCAGAAGGTCTGCATCTCGTTTTGATGGCCAGCGGCGGCGGGCGCGGCCCGGTCCGGCGACAAGCGCCTGGCCGGGCCGCGGCGTCTGGCTTGCCTAGTAGGGAAGCTCGACTTCGTTCAGCGCGGTGACGAT
This sequence comes from Phenylobacterium sp. LjRoot225, assembly GCF_964252855.1. NCBI lineage: Bacteria > Pseudomonadati > Pseudomonadota > Alphaproteobacteria > Caulobacterales > Caulobacteraceae > Phenylobacterium > Phenylobacterium sp. LjRoot225. The sequence continues at coordinate 903,643 of NZ_CAXUPL020000002.1, forward strand.
CGTCTTGCCGTTCTGGTCGGTCATCTTGACCCTCACCTGGACGAGGGGAACGCCCCACTCGGACCGCTCGATCTTGGCGACCACCTCGCCCTCGATGAAGGTTACGTCGCCTTCGAAGGCCGGCCCGCGGAACTCCGACTTGGCGTGCCGCACGAGACCGTCGTGCCCGGCCCAGAAGGCCAGGTAGTCGGTATTCCAACCCGCCATGGTCGCCCCGTAGCCATAGGCGCGGGCCATGCCGATCTCGCTCGCCTTGCCGTCGTCGATGTGACCGCGCGAAGGCCCGACGTAGAGGCCGTCGCGCAGGCGCGGGTCGATCATCGCCCCCTCTTCGTCGAAGCTGAAGCCTTCGATCCAGCCCATGTCCTGGTTGACCCAGGGGTTTTCGACCCCCTCTGGCGAGGTCCAGTAGAAGCTGCCCCAGATGTTGAAGATGAAGGCGCGGTATTCGGTGGTGAAGCTGGCGATCGAATGCGGACCGATCACCCGGCGCGGCAGCTTGTCGCCGACCTTGACCTCTTCGAAATGCGGCGACTTGCCTTCACGGTTGGACAGGAACCAGGCGCGGCGGATCTTGTCGATCTCCGCCAGTTCGGCCGAGGTCCACCGCTTCAGCTCGCCAGCCGTCGCCGCGTAGACCCCGCGCTTCTCGGCTTCCTTGGCGAGGTAGCGGATCACCGTCGGGCAGGACCGGGCGATCAGGTCGCCCCGCTGGTTGCGGTGAATGGTGTCGCCGCGCTGGAACAGGGTCGGGCCGGCGAACTTGGTGTCGGCGACCTTGTAGTCGGTGAAGATCCGCTCCTGGAACAGTTGGTCGCCCGGCCGGATGTGGGTTCCGTACCACCACCATTCCTCACCGCCGAAGATCATGTGCTGGCCGTCGATGCGGCCGACGCAGGCCTGGTTGTTGCCATGGCCGTAGTCGAGCGCGACCGCCATCGACTGCGGGGCGATGATGTCGCCGAACTTGGTCTGGCTGGCGAACCGCTGGTCCCAGTGCAACGGGTTCACATAGTCCAGCGCCATCACCCAGCGGCGGATGTCGGTCTTGTTGCAGGGCTCCCACAGCTGCCCGCCCCCGACCTTCTGGCCGAGACGCCACTCGATGTCGCTCAGGTCGAGTTGAACCACTGCGTCGTCCGCCATCGCATCCTCCATCGTTTCTTTGCGCGAGGGCCTGCGGCGGGATGAATGCCTATCCGCGCCCTGCCCGCTTACGCCGTTCGTCGGCTTGTGTGCGGCCGGGCGGCAGGCCGGGGCTTGATGAATTTCGACAAAATTCGCGTGCTCAGCCCGCGGGGTGCGGCGACCTCGCCGCTGATCGCAGCCTTGTCGGCGAGGCGGAGAACCAGCGATTGCAGGTGCGCGTCATGACCGACTGTTCGGCGAAGCCGAGACGCTCCGAGATGCTCGCGAAGTCGAGGTCGGTTCCCTGGATATAGTAGATCATCAGGTCGCGGCGGACGTCGTCCTTGATCTTCTGGAAGGAGGCGCCTTCAGCCTTGAGGCGACGCAGCATGGTCTGCGGATGCAGACTGAGCTCGGCGGCGATACGCTCGTTGCGGCAAAGATCGGTGCCCAGGTACTGCATGATCACGCCCCTCGCCTGGGCATGAAGCGGGACCCGGCAGCCGCTGAATTCGGTGTCGATAAAGGAGGTCGCCGCCGCGTAGGCGCGGGCGTCCGGGGTCACGATCGGCGCGGCCAAGTCCCGTTCTGAATAGACGACACCGTCCACATGCTGGCCGAATAGGACTTCGCAGCCGAAGTAGCGACGGTAGACCTTCGGGGAAGAGATCGGCTGGTGACGGAAGTAGACCTTCCGGGCGCGGGCCCCGCCCCCCGTCATCTCCATTGCGGAGAGGTGCCCGACCAACAAGATCTGTTCCATGGCCTGGGCCTTGTGCGGCGCATGGTCGAGCAGAATGTCATGACCCGCGAAAACGGCGCCGTGACGGCGCGGCCCCGCCAGCCAGATCCGCGCCGCCAGGCTGTGCGCCGCGGCGTGCTGGCTCACGTAGTCGAGCGCCTCGCCAAAGGTCTGCGAGTTCTTCATCACGACCCCCAAGGGGCCGAACATCCGCCCGCCCTGAAGCCTCGCCAGGCGCATGCCGAAGTCCGGGCAAGGCAAGGTCTCCGCGGCGCACTCCAGCAAGTCGAGCACCTGCCGGTACGTCACCTTCGACCCCGGCTCGCCTGGATGCGCAGCGTCGATCCCGACCTGCGCCGCCAGCTGCTGCGGATCCCCGCCGAGCTGTTCGACGAGGTCCGGGAAGAACTGCAGCATCTTGGCGTGCACCACGTCGAAGCGCTGCCCCGCCTCGGACTGCGGCTCCGCCGAAGAGGTTTTCGCCACGCCCTTCTCCCAGCCTGGTCTCGCCGCCGCCGCGCCACGCCGCGATGCGGCTCTCGGTCAGAGCAACCCATCAGTCGAAATCGGTCAAGCGACGCCCCATCCCCGGGCGTAATCAATGGCCAACGACCGTGCACCCGTGGGCGCCGGCGCTTGAGGGAGGGTCGGATGGCCGCCATGGAGCTCAGGATGTCGGAGTCCACGGCGGCAGGACGCGAGCGCCCCTGAAAATGGCGGGCCAACTCTCAGGCAAGGTCGCCGTGGTGACGGGCGCCAGCCGGGGGATCGGCCGGGGCATCGCGCTGGCCCTCGCCGACCAGGGCGCGACGGTCTACGTCACCGGCCGCCGGACGATCCCGTCGCTGCGCGCCGAGCGCGGCGCACCGATCTGGACGCCGGTCTGAACTAGAAGGTCGTCAAAGAAGGGCTCGGATAGAACCGGGAGTCATAGCTCATGCAAACGACCGAGCTCGCGGATCGCTATTTCGCCAGCGTCAGAGCGCGCGACATCGACAGCTTCATCGCATTTTTTGATCGTGATGCGACTCTGACCCTTCCCGACGGCCGTGAGATCTCAGGCGTCGTCGCAATTCGCGACATGGAGGTTGGCGTCTTCGCGGCAGGCGCGCCGACGCCGTCACCGATCGCAATGGTTCCCGGTCCCAACGCCATCGCGGTGGAGCTTGAGGTGCATCTGCCAAATGGCGAGCTTCGCCGCATGGCGAGCTTCTTTCACCTCAACAGTGAGGGCCGCATCCAGCGCCTGAGCATCTATCGACAAGGGGCCTGACGAAGCGGCGTTCGTAGAGTCTCCTCGGCGTCTCTCCGCTAGGTCGCGACCTGCAGCCGAGGCGCGGACCCGCCTAAAGCGATTGCGATCGATCTTGTATACGTATACGCCCCACCTCAATTCATCAGGGCCGGCCGCATCAAGGGAGGACGAAATGGACCTGCAACTCGCCGGAAAGCGCGCGCTTGTGACCGGAAGCAGCTCGGGCATCGGCAAGGGCGTCGCGGCGGTCCTGGCGCGCGAAGGCGCGACGGTGGTGATCCACGGGCGCAATCGCGAGCGGACCGACGGCGTGGCGGAGGCGATCCGCGCCGCCGGAGGCGTGGCCCACGTCGCGATCGGCGACCTTGCGACGGAAGCCGGCGCGGCGGCCGTCGTGCAGGCCGTGCACGACCATGCCGGCGGCCTCGACATCCTCGTCAACAACATCGGCGGGACCGAGTCGAGCGGCGGCGGCCTGAAATCTTGGTTCGAAATCCTGCCCGAGCACTGGGCCGGATCGATGCAGCAGAATCTCGTCGCCGCGGTCCGCATGATCCACGCCTTCACACCCGCCATGCGCGACCGGGGATGGGGTCGCGTCATCAACGTCGCCAGCGCTGGGGGCACGGAACCGCCCGCCGCCGTGCCCGACTACTGCGCCGCCAAGGCGGCGGTGATCAATATGACCGTCAGCCTGTCGAAGGCGCTCGCCCGCACGGGCGTGACCGTCAACACCGTAAGTCCAGGCTGCACGCGAACGGAAGCCTTCGAACGAACGCTCGACAAGCTCGCGGCCGAGCATGGCTGGCCCGACGACTACGAGGCGCGCGAAGCCCGGTTCATGGAGCTCGGAATGTTTCCGTGCGCCGCCGAGCGGTATGGCAGGCCCGAGGACGTCGGCGCGCTCGTCGCCTTCCTGGCCAGCCCCCTGGCGGCCTTCGTGGACGGCGCGAACTACCGCATCGACGGAGGCCAGTGCCAATCGGTGAACTAGGGCCGGGTCCGGAGTTGCGCAGCCCGACCGGCCAATAGAGCCAACCGAAGCCGTCATCCCGGCCGCAGCGAAGCGGAGAGCCGGGACCCAGGGGGTTCTGCACTGTGCGGCGACCCTGGGTCCCGGCTCGGCCCTCGGCCGTCCGGGATGACGAGCACGTTCGATATGCAATCGCCCTGCACGCAAAGCGGGGAGCTGACTGAGCGGACCGTCAGCCCCCCGGCGAGCGCACGCGTCCCCAGTGGGTCCAGACGAACTGGCGAACCTCGCCATTGAGGTCCTCCTCCTCCGGGGCGCCGTGGAAGCCGCCGTGCGAGGCCGCTTCGATGACATGCAGCTCCGCCGCCACGCCTGCGGCGCGCAACGCCCGGTGCATGCGCACGGCGTTCGAGAGAAAGAGGTCGCGGGTGCCGGCGCTCAGGAAGGTCGGCGGGAAGCCCTTGGTGAAATCGCCGAACAGCGGCGAGAGATAGGGGTGGGTGAGATCGTGTCCCGCCGCGTAGAGCCGGTTGATCGACATCATGTCGCCGGTCAAGACGGCGTCGAGCCCCTTGTGGGTCTCGAAGGAGTCCCCCGAATTGGTCAGGTCGAGCGCGGGCGTGAGCAGGACGCAGCCGGCCGGAAGCTGCAGTCCCTCATCCCTCGCCCGCAGGATGAGGGCCGCGGTCAGGTGGGCGCCCGCCGAAGCCCCGCCGATGATGATCTCTTCCGGCCGGCGCGCCTTGAGCAGCGCGCGGTAGGCCGCGAGGCAATCGTCGAGGGGCGTCGGATGGGGATGGTCCGGCGGCGCCCGATAGTCGACGGACCAGACCCGCGCCCCAAGCACGCCCGCCTGGACGACGGCCAAGGCGCGGCAGTTCTCGCCGCCGCCGACGATGAAGCCGCCGCCATGGATGTCCAGGTAGACGCGGCGGTCGTCCGCGGCCACCGAGTGCGGCGTGACGACGAACACCCTGGCGCCGCCGGCGTCGATCTCCTCGACTTCCGCCGGGACCTTGGCGGCCATCGCCTGCATGGGCCCCAGCATGGCCTGGTTCACCGCCGCGGCGTAGGCGCGCCAGCTGGTCAGGTCGCCGAGGGCCGGATAGGGCGGCGGATCCGGCCGGCGCATCGCCATGATGGCCTGAGCCTGCGGACTGACCGAGGCGGGTATCGGAATATCGCGCGCCGGCACGTGTCGCACGGGGCGATCCCCTGGCTGAGACATGGCCTTCTCCCTCCCTTTGTTTTTCGTTCTTAGGGCCGCCGAAAGCGGTCGATCCGCTCGCGCCAGTCCGGCGCCCGGCCGGGGTGGCGGTAGTGCTCGTGCGCCAGGCCCTGCGCCAAGGACATGCCGTCCGTCTCGATCAGCAGCCGCTTGTTGGCGGTGTTGGTGAACCCGCTGTTGGCGGTGAGTTCGCCGGCGACGGTCCGCACGAGTTCGTCCAGCCCGCCCGCCGGCGCCAGCAGGTCGACCAGCCCCAGGCCTTCGGCCTCGGCCGCCTCGACGATCCGGCTGGTCATCATCATCCGCTTGGCGGCGGGAAGCCCGATCCGGCGCGGCAGCCGCTGGGACATGCCCCAGGACGCCACCAGCCCCCACTTGCCGTGGGTGTCGGCGAACTTCGCCGTGGCGTCGGCGAGGATGAAGTCGCAGGCGAGGGCCAGCTCCAACCCGCCGGTGAAACAGACCCCGTGCACCGCGGCGATCACCGGCTTTGGCAGGCGCGCCAGGCGTTCGATCACGCCTGGCTTGAAGCGCGGCGGCCGCTCGGTCGGCGTGTCCAGGTCGCCCAGGTCCGCGCCGGCGCAGAAGGCGCGACCGGCCCCGCGCAGGACGACGCAGCCGACGGCGTCGTCGGTCTCGAGCGCGGTCAGGTGGGCGTCCAGCGCCTCGAAGGCGGCCATGTCGAGGGCGTTGAGCTTCTCGGCCCGGTCGAGCGTCAGCGTGCAGACGCCGTCCGCATCCTTGCGGCCTATGCGCTGGGACATTCGACCGCCTCGTTCTGCAGCGCCGCCCTGGCGGCCTCCGCCATGTCGGGCAAGCGGCAGGCGGCGACATATTCCGCCTGCAGCTGGCGCACGAGCTCGGCGACGCTTGGGATGTCGCGGATCAGGCCGATCCCCTGGCCGGCGCTCCAGATGTCGCGCCACGGCGTGACGCCGTCGGGCAGGTGATCAGTCCCACGGCGTTCGAGCCTTGGCAGGCTGTCCGGGTCCATGCCGATCCCACGGATCGAGGCCTTGAGCCACATGGCCGGCAGGCCGTTGACGCCGGTCGTGTAGGTCACGTCGGCGGCCGTCCCCTCGAGAATCATCGCCTTGTAAGCCTCCGGGGCGGCGGCCTCGCGGGTGGCGATGAAGCGGGTGCCCATATAGGCCAGGTCCGCGCCAAGGATCTCCGCCGCCCGGATCGTGGCCCCCGTCGTCACCGCCCCCGCCATGATGATGGTTCCGTCGAACATGGCCCGGATCTGCGGGATGAAGGCGAGGTGGCTGATGACGCCGGAATGCCCGCCGCCGCCCGCCCCGATGGCGACGATGCCGTCGACCCCGGCCGCCGCCGCCTTCTCGGCGAAGCGCAGCGTCGTGGCGTCATGCCAATGCACGAGCCCTGCGTCATGGATCAGCGGCGCATTGTCCGTGGGATTGCCCACTGAGGTGATCACGATGCTCGCCCCATGGCGCCGGCAGGCTTGCAGGTGGGCCCGCATCTCTTCCGCGCTGAACGTCGGCGAGATGTTCACCGCCAGCGGCCCGATCTTCCGATCCGGATGCTGATCGTGGAAGGCGGCGAGCGCGTCGCGGACGGCCCTCAGCTGGGCTTCGAGCTCCTCGAGGTCGCGGCAGTGGTTACGGGTCAGCGAGCCGACCAGCCCGGCCTTGCAGACCTCGGTCGCAAGCTCGACGCCGCTGCACAGGAACATCGGCGCGGCCACGGCGGGCAGGGTCAACCGATCGCGGATTTCGGAGGTCAGGGCCATCTCAGCGACTTTCGCAGGTGAGCAGATGATAGGGCCGCACCGGGGCCTTACGGAACAGGCCGCAACCCCTCGCCCGCCGGGTGACGCTAGGTTCAGTCGTGGCGCTTCCCATCTCGCCCCTCGTCAACTGCACGCCCCGGCGATCGCGAGCCGACCCGTTGAACCTGGGCGTGGACGACGTGAACAACGCTCCGAACTGCGCCGCGGCGCGCGACGCCTTTCGCCCTCCTGAAAATATGTATACGTATGCATAGCTATGCGCAACCGCCATTCCGGCGGCTGGCCGCGCCTCAACTTGAAGGCCGAGACGGATGCCTATACCCCGGGGCGATCAGCCCCTGCTGAAGCTTTTCGAGGCATGATGTCCAAGCGACCGCCGCCGCCTTCCGCGCACGACGTGGCCCGCCTGGCAGGGGTGTCGCAAGCCGCCGTCTCACGCGCCTTTACGCCGGGCGCGAGCATCGCGGCGGCCACGCGGGACAAGGTATTAGAGGCGGCCAAGGCGCTCGGCTACCGCCCCAACCTGCTGGCCCGCTCCCTGATCAAGGGCCGGTCGGGGATCGTCGGGGTGGTGATCGGCACCCACTATCCCTTCTTCCTGACGGCGCTCGACGCGCTTTCGACGCGCCTCTCCCGGGCCGGCAAGCACATCCTCATCTTCACCGTCGAGGGGAACGCCACGGCCGACGCCCACGTCGAAGACCTGCTGAAATACCGGGTGGACGCCCTCTTGCTGATGGCCGCCAGCCTCTCCTCGAAGCTGGCCCAGCGGTGCCGCGACGAGGGCGTTCCGATCATTTCTTTCAACCGTCCGGCGCGTAAGGTGCGGGGCTTCGCCAGCATCAGCGGCGACAGCATCGGCGGCGGCGCGAAGATCGCCGACCACCTGCTGCAGCAGGGCTATCGGCGTCTCGCCTTCATGGCCGGCGTGACGGAAACCTCCACCAACCGCGAGCGGGAGGCCGGTTTCACCGACCATCTGATCGCCCAAGGACTGCCCGCGCCGGTGCGCGAGGTCGGCCACTTCCTGCGCGAGGGCGCGATCGAGGCCGCGCGCAGCCTGCTGTCGCGGACGCCGCGGCCGGACGCCATCTTCTGCGCCAACGACGACATGGCGCTCGCCACGATCGAGGTCGCCCGCTACGAGTTCGGGCTCGCGATCGGGCGCGAGCTGGGGGTGGCCGGCTTCGACGACATCGAACAGGCGGCATGGCCGTCCTTCAGCCTCACCACCTACTCCCTGCCGGTGGACGCCGTGATCGAACGCGTGGCGGCGATCCTGCTGGCCTCCGACGCCGCCGAGCCCCCGGCCTTCTCCATGGTCGAGGGCGAGCTCAAGGTTCGCGCCAGCACCCAGCGCGACTGAGACCCGCCCGCCGACCGCGCGGAGTCACCCCGCTTGCGGGCGCGCCATTGCTGAATGTATACGTATTCAACGATCGGCGCCCGCAGGCGTCGGCGCAACAGAACATGAGGGAGGAGAAGATGGCGGCACTCGAGGGCAAGGTTGCGCTCGTCACCGGCGCCGGCCGGGGTCTGGGGCGGGCGTGCGCCCGCATCTTCGCGCGCGAAGGCGCCCGGGTCGTGGTGGTCGACCTCCGCCCCGAGGGCGGCGAGGAGACGGTCCAGCTCATCAAGGACGCCGGCGGCGAGGCCATCGCCGTGGGGGCCGACGTGTCTCAGCCCGCCCAGGTCGAGGCGATGGTCCGGGCTGCGGTGGAGACCTATGGGGGCCTCGACTGCGCGATCAACAACGCGGTCTACTTCTACGGTCGCCATCCCCTCGCCGACATCCCCGACGAGGACTGGAACCGGGCGCTCGCGGTCAACTACACCGGCGTGTTCCTCTGCATGAAGCACGAGATCCGCGCCATGCTGGAACGTGGCGGCGGCGCGATCGTCAACGTCGGCTCGGGCAACGAGCACAGCTCCAAGCCGGGCCTGTCCTGGTACCTGAGCGCCAAGCAGGCCATCTACGGCCTGACCAAGGTCGCCGCCCTCGACTACGGCGGCCAGGGGATCCGGGTGAACGCCATCGGCCCGGGCTCCATGTGGACGCCGGCGCTGCGCCAGACGGCTGAGCAGAACCCGCACCACGTCGAGCAGCTGGAGGCGCTTACGCCTCTGCGACGCCTCGCCGAACCCGAGGAGGTGGCGGAGGCCGCGATCTGGCTGTGCACCGACAAGGCCTCCTACGTGCTCGGCCACACCCTCGTCGCCGACGGCGGCGCGGTGCTCGGCTAGGCCAGCCGGATCCGTTCACGATGGCTGGCGCCGATCGCGCCCCGGAGATGTCCAATGGCAGAGGGTGACGCTCGTTTCGGCGCGGCGTCGTTCCAGGTGGTCGACCCGGAACGCATTCCCGCGAAGCGCTACTACGACGAGGACTTCTATCGGCTCGAGTGCGAGCGGCTGTGGCCGCATGTCTGGCAGATGGCCTGCCGGCTGGAGCAGATCCCGAACGTCGGCGACTGGATCGAATATTCGAACCTCGGCAAGTCGGTGATCGTGGTCCGCACCCAGAGCGGGGTGAAGGCCTTCCACAACGCCTGCCGCCACCGCGGCGTCCAGCTCGCCAGGGGCCACGGCAATTGCGAGGTCCAGGGCTTCACCTGCCCGTTCCACGGCTGGCGCTGGAACATCGAGGGCAAGAACACCTTCGTCTACGGCAGGCGCCTGTTCGGCGAGGGCCAGCTCGATCCGGCGGAACTCGCCCTGGCGCCGTGCCGCTCAGAGGTGCAGCTCGGGTGCGTCTTCATCAACTTCGACGATGAGGCCCCCGCGTTCCGCGAGATCATCGGTCCGCTCGCCGACCGATTGGACGCTCACAACGTGGGCCAGCTGCGCGCCGAGTGGTGGTACGCCACGGTGCTCCCGGCCAACTGGAAGACCGCGATGGAAGCCTTCATGGAAGGCTTCCATGTGATGCGGACACATCCGCAACTGCAGGAGATCCTGCCGTCCCTGTACAACGGCATGTACGCCGGTGACGCCGGCGGCGCGAAGCTCAGCGTCCGCGAGAACATCGGCGCGCAGATCGAACATATGGTGGAGCTGAACCGCGGCATGGCGGGGCAGATCCACGCCAAGGAGATCGAGATCGCGCGCCAGCTGGTGGACGTCGATCTGCCGGAGGACCCCAACCAGGCGCTGATGACCTGGTTCAGCCTGGTTCAGGCCCAGATCACCCAGCAATTGCGCGCGAAGGGCGAGCCCGTACCGGACCTGAACGCGGTCGCGGTCTCCGACCCGCTCAAGGCCGTGGAGTTCATCTTCCCGCACTATTTCCTGCTATCGTTTTTCAGCAGCATGGCGTCCTACCGAATTCGACCGCTGGGTCCGGAAAGCTGCCTGTTCGAGCTCTGGTCATTGACCTTCTTCCCCGAGGGCGAGGAACCCGAGCCGCCCATGGCGCCGCTAATGCTCCCCTACGACAGCGACCAGTTCCCGCCGATCCCGCGGCAGGACTATTCCAACATTCCCGAGCAGCAGATAGGCCTGCACGCCGAGGGCTTCGAGTTCATGCGCCTGGCGAAGGACATCGAAGGGCTGATCAGCAACTACCAGCGGGTCATCGACGGCTATCTGCAGGCCGCCGCCCCGGAAAGGCTGGCCAAGGCCACGCAGGCCCTGGGCGGCAATTTCGACGGCCCGATCGTCGACCTGGGCTTGTAGGCCGTGGCGCCTGAAACCGGACCTTGGACCGTTGCGCCATCCGGGCCTCCGTCTTCACCTCGGTGCGTTCCACGCGAACGCCCCGGCGTGCTGGGCCCATGAGCCCTCGTCGGCGCCCGAACCAGCCTGTCGGAAGTCGGGATCGGCGCGTACATCTACATCGTGAACGACTCTTCGGCCGCCTATAGCGAATTCGGCAAGTTCTGCGCGATCGCGCGCGACGTGCGGCGCCGGCCGCACAAGGTGGTGATCAGCCACGACGTCTGGCTGGCCCGGCCGTGCTGATCCTGATCGTGGGCCCCTCGGGCGTGGGCAAGGACAGTCTTCTGGACGCGGCGCGTGAACGCCTGGACGACCGCTTCGTGTTCGCGCAGCGCGAGATCACCCGGCCCCAGGACGCCGGCGGGGAAGCCCACATCGCGGTCAGCGAGCGCGCCTTCAAGGCCAAGGCCGCCGCCGGGGACTATCTGCTCTGGTGGGAGGCCCACGGGCTCTACTACGGCCTGGGCGCAGGGCTGGTCGACCAGCTGCAGTCGGGGCGACGGGTCGTCGCCAATGTCTCCCGCACGGTGATCGAGGCGGCGCGGCGTCAGTTCCCGGAGGTCCGCCTGATCTCGATCGTCGCGGACCCGAAGATCGTGGCGGCTCGCCTCGCCTTGCGCGGCCGCGAGACGGCCCGCGAGATCGAGGCCCGCCTGGCGCGAGGCTGCGCCTATGAGGTGACGGACGCCGACGCCATCGTCGTGCGAAACGACGGCACGCTGGAGGAAGGCGTCAACGCCTTCCTCGCCGCCCTCACGCAGTGACGGCCGATTGCGTCGCGGTGAGACCCGTACGGACCTCAGCGATGCGCTTACCCCTGAATGTTCTCGTCTTCCCGTTTCGCGGGACTCCAAGACGGCAGCTTCGCAGGATGCTGGCCTGAGCGGCGCCGCGCGCCTGATCCTTCTACTCGGGGGGTTCATGGCGCGTTCGAAGAGCGATGTGACACAGATTTAACTGGCGAGTTCAGTACAGCCGAGCGGACCGTGCGAGACGACATCACCGGAGGGGGCGTGAGACCTCGACAACGCCTTGCTGACGTGCGCACGCCGGTCAAGTTGAAGATCTCGGCGCTCTGGACCGCCGTGATGTTCTGCTACGTCTACGGTGACTTCTTCAGCCTTTACAGGCCTGAGAAGATCCAGTCCCTGATGGCGGGGGAGACGCCGGTCGGCCCCGTGAGTCAGGGGCTGCTGTTCGCCTTCGCGAACCTGATGGCCGTCCCGAGCGCCATGATCTTCCTGACCCTGGCGCTGCCCGCTGTCGCCAGCCGATGGGCCAACATCGTCCTGGGCTCGATCTACACGGTGATCATGGTGCTGGCGATCCAGGGAGCCTGGGCCTTCTACGTCCTGCTCGGGGCCGTCGAGATCGCCTTCACGGGGCTCATCGTCTGGCATGCGGTGCGTTGGCCGCGGGAGGCGCCAGCCGACGCCGTCCCGCAAGCCGTCGCGGCCAATGGCTGAAGCGCTCATCTCGACGCCGGCCGAGCGCTTCGACCGCTCGACGGCCCGCTTGGCCGGCGCCCTGTACCTGGTCGTCGTGGCGGCGGGGATCTTCTCGCTCGCCTATGTTCCCGGCCGCATGCCCGGCGACGACGCCCCTGCCGCGACGGTCGCCTGGCTGCAGGCCAACGAGACCCTCTTCCGGGTCTCGATCGCCGCCGCCCTACTTTGCTACGCCGCCTTCCTGGTCCTGCCGCTCGCCCTCTACAGGCTGCTTGGCCGTGTCGACCGGACCGCGGCGCTGCTGATGACGGCCTTCGCGACGGCCAGCGTGCCCATCGCCCTGATCAATACGGGCAAGCTGATCGAGGTGCTGTCCGCGATCAGCGGCCCGGACGGCGCGCCTGCGGAGCTCGCCGGCCGCGTGGCGAAGGCGTTCTCCGCCTACGACGACGGCCTTCTGCTCTGCCAGCTGTTCTGGGGGCTCTGGCTCGCTCCGTTTGGCTATCTGGTGTTCCGATCTGGAGCCCTCCCCAAGCTGCTGGGCGCGCTGCTCATGCTCGCCAGCATCGGCTACACGGTCGACCTCTTCTGTGAAATCCTGGTGAGCGGCTACGCAACAAGCGGCGTCGGCCGCTGGATCACCCTGCCTCGGCTAAGCGAGATCCTGACCTGTCTCTATCTGCTGATCATCGGCGTGAAGGCGGACCCGCTCGCACGCCGAGCCTCCATCGCGGCTGGCGACCGTGACGGGCGGCGGTAGATGGAACGTAGGTTTCAGCTCACCTTCTTGCAGTGGCGCGACGATTGGGCGACGCGGCGTCTAAGACGCCAGGGTGGCCTGGCCTTCGGCGGACAAGGCCCGTGACGAAGCGCGACCGGGCGGATGGCCGCCGCCGAACGCAAAGCGCCCAAGGACGTTGAAGGGCTCGCCGCGCACCGGCTGCTTGAAGACGCAGATGGCGTCGAAGACGTGGTCGCCGACGTCGGCGGCGAAGTAGTCGCCGAGCGCCGTCAGCAGGCGGCCGTGAAGCGCGTCGGAGGCGATCGCGCCGGTCAGGGTCATGTGGAAGCGGAAGTCGTCGAAGACGTAGGGGTAGCCCCATTGCAGGAGCCTTGCGTCCTGCTCGGGGGTGAGGCCCGACTTGCGCCGCCGGGCGATGTCGAATTCGGAGATCGGCGCCCGGAAGGTCTCGAAGCCGGAGAGGCAGGCGGCGTGCAACCGCGCCATCGCCTGGGTGTCGCCCGTCAGTTCGAAGCCGAGGAAGCGACCCAGGGACGCCGGCGTAATCGATGCGGAGAAGGTCGCAAGCCCGGCCGCCATCCTGTCGGCGGCGGCGAGGAGGGCCGCCTCCTCCTGCCCCTCGGCGAGTTCGAAGGGCGCCTTCAGGGTCGCATGGAAGCCATAGCGCCGCGGATCGGCGGTCAACGCGTCGAGATCCAGACCGTCCAAGCCAGGCAAGTCCGGCCGCGGAACGGCGCCGCCGCTCCAGGCGTCCCGGCCGAGCCAGGCCGCGGCCCGGACCGACAGATCGGAACCGCGGGGCGGCGTGTAATAGATGGCGTACCTGGGTCTCACGCGATCCGACGTCCTTCGCGCCACACGTCACGGGGAACCCGCCTGTATAAGCATTGTTGGGTCACAGACAGATTTCCGCCGCTCCAAACACCCGGAAATTCGCGGGGTCTTGGGGATGACCCTCGCATGACGGGGCGAGCGCCGGCCGGCGCCCGGACGCGCGGCAAGCGCGACGGAAAGAAGGACTAGGCGCCGCCCCCCAGCTTGGCCACTCTCCGCCCGTCGCGGAGGGCGAATGGCAAGCTATCGGCGCCGGTTGGAGCAGGATCTGGACGGATGGATCGGCCGGGGCCTGGTGCCGGCCGAGAGCCGTGCAGCGATCCTGGACTCGGTGGGCGAGGCCCGCCGACTGGATGTGGCGACGACCCTGTCGATCGTCGGCGGACTTCTGGCGGGCGTGGCGGTGATCGCCTTCGTGGCGGCCAACTGGTCGGAGATCCCGCGCATCGCCCGGTTCGCCCTGATCCTGGCGGCGTTCCTCGGCGCAGCGGGCGGAGCGGCCTGGGCCAGCACCCGCCAAAGGGCGGTCACCAGCCAGGTGCTGCTCAGCGTCGCGGCGCTGATCTTCGCCGCCGCCATCGGCCTGACCGGACAGATTTTCGACATCGCCGGCGATCCGCAGACGGCGCTGCGGAGCGCAGGCCTGGCGGCGGCGCTGCTGGCGCTGGCGGGGCGGTCGCCCTGGGCGGCGGCGGTCGGTCTGGTGTTGATCGGCCTGGGCGAGCTGGCGGTCGGCCGGCTGTTCGACGCATCGAAACCCTGGCTGGGCTGGCTGGTGGTCGCCGCACCGCTGGGCGCGCTGACCGCCGTCTGGTGGCGGTCACAGGCGCTGGCGCATGTGTCGGGGATTGCGGCCGTCGTCGCGGTGCTGACGCTGGAGCGTCTGGGGCGCGGCCATGAGGAGATCACCTTCATGGGCGCGGCCCTCGTCCTGGCGCTCGGCGCCGGGCTGGCCCGGGCGGTTCGCGAGCGCTTCGAAGGCCCGCCCAGCGTGCTCTACGGCTGGTTCACCTGGGGCGCGCTGCTCTGGTTCGGCGTCGCCGGCTTCGGCGACCGGCTGAGGGGCGTGCCCCACAGCCTGGCGTGGATGCTGCTGGCGCTGGCGGTCGTGGCGCTGGGCCGGCACGACCGGCATTCGCCGGTCACGGCGGCCGGCGTGGTCGGCCTGCTCGCCGCGGGGGCGGTCCTGTTGTTCAACCTGGGGATCGGGCTGATGACGTCATCGGCGGTGTTCGCCGGCTGTGCGATCGTCGCCCTGGTGACAGCCCTCGCCATGCGTCGGCGGAGACCGGCATGAAGCCGCCGTCGGTCCCGGTGCGGATCATGGCCGTCGCGTCGGTGCTGGCGCTGGCCCTGGTGGGGCTGGTGGTGCGCGAGGGCAGGGCGCGGTCCGGCGGCCAGGAGGTCGTGCTGGCGATCAGCGGCTACGATCCGCGCAGCCTGCTGACCGGCCACTATGTGCGGTTCCAGTTCCGGTCGGAGCATCCCGGCGGGACGCCCTGCCCGCCCGGACACGGCGGCTTTTCCCGGCGCCCCGGC
Source organism: Phenylobacterium sp. LjRoot225 (assembly GCF_964252855.1). Taxonomy (NCBI): domain Bacteria; kingdom Pseudomonadati; phylum Pseudomonadota; class Alphaproteobacteria; order Caulobacterales; family Caulobacteraceae; genus Phenylobacterium; species Phenylobacterium sp. LjRoot225. Next base: position 919,005 of record NZ_CAXUPL020000002.1, read on the forward strand.
GCCTGGGTGGCGCTCAAGCGGCAGGGCGACCACCACGTGGCGACGGGCGCAACCCTCAGCCGGGAGGCGGCGCAGAAACTGGGAGAGGTGGTCGTGCGCGGCGACCTCGACTGCCTCGCGCGCCCGGCGCCGGAGACCACATGGGTGGTCCTCAATCTCGGCCTGGACCGGCTGCACACCGACCAGGCCCAGGCCGAGACGATCCAGAAACAGCTTGCGGCGACGCGAAACGCCCCGGTGACGGCACGCGCCGTTGTCTCCGTCGGCGCCGACGGCAAGGCCCGGCTGAAAGGCCTGATCGTCAACAGCGAACGCACCGATCTGGGCTGGTACTAGATCCCCCCTCCCCCGACCTTCGGAAATTCGCCGACAGCGTCGCCCTCACGCCTCGCCCCACATTCGCAGCAGATTGCCGATCGCCTTGTCCAGAAGAAGGGACCCTGCTTCTGGACCCAGGCCGGCCCGGACTCGCTCCAAATCGTAGAGCAGTTCCCGCTGATCGGGCCGCCGAACCAGGCTCTGGACCCACCCGACACAGGCCAGGCGGACGCCGCGCGTCACCGGCGTCACGCCGTGAAGCTGCCCGGTCGAGTACAGAACCGCCGATCCCGCCAAAGGTCGAAACTCGTGATCGCCGGTCAGGTCCCGGACCAGCAGCGCGCCGCCTTCATAAGTCTCCGGATCGGAGAGGAACAAGGTGAAGCTGAGGTCCGTCCGCAGGGGCCAGCCGCCGTCGTCGAACATCGAGGCGTTATCCGCATGCATCCCGTATTCCTGATCCGGGCCATAGCGCGAAAACATCAGCCGCGACCAGCGGACCGGTCGCACCAAGGTTCGAACCTCGGGATGGGTCTCCAGGGCAAGCCGCACCCTTTGGCCCAGGGCGATCACGCCAGGATCGTCCCCTCGGGCCTGTTCGTTGTTCTTGACCCGTTCGGCGGCGGGGCCCGCCGTGGCCCGGCCATCGCGGAACGGCGCGAGCGCAAGCTCCTCGCGAATTGCGAGGACCTCGTCCCGGCTCAGGACATTGGCCAGAACAATCAACCTGCCTCTCCATGTTTGTGAACAGCCGAGCAGCACGCGCCGGCGCTCCGCCACGCTCTTGTCGCAGACTGAACGACCGCAGGGCGAGAGCGTTCGACACGCCGGTGCGCCACTTGCCGCCCCTCTTCCGCGCTCCCATGTTCACGGCGCGGGCCGGGCCCCTCTGGCGGCGACCGACATGAATTGGTCTCCGCGATGTCGGACGCATCACGTTCCCACGTGAGGCCCGATCCCCTTGCCGGCGTCGCGCCTCCGTCGATCAACAGAAGGAAGCTTGGATGCCTCTGCTCCTATGCCCGAATGACAGCAGCTCAATGCAGACCGTGGATCGTAACGGTGTCCAATTTGACATGTGCCCGACCTGTCGTGGCGTGTGGCTCGACCGCGGCGAACTCGAGAAGCTCATGGCCAGCGCCCAGGACTCAGCGCCGCCGCCCGCCCAAAGCGCGCAGCATCGCGCCCCGCCCGCGCCGCCCTGGAACACCAACTACGGCGAGCGCGGGGAAAGGGGCGAATACGGAGAAGGCGGAGAGCGCGGCGAATACGGCCATGGCGGCTACCGAAAGAAGCGAGGGTCGATCTTCGACATATTCGACTGAGGGCCGGCTGGTCCCGCAGCTGACAGCCTCCGCGGCCGCATCGCTCGCCGCGGAGTGGCGGCCTCACATGCCCCAGATCATCCCCGACGAGATCCAGGGACTACGCCCCCGCGGGATGCGCCCGCGCGCTTCTCCGCAGGCGCGGTCCGGAGCGAGCGCCCGCACTGCGGCCGGCCCCGACCGGCCGGAGACCCTGATCACGCCAGAGTCCGCTTTCGCTGAGGCGAAAGGCGTTCGCGCCGTCCGGGCGCCGGCCGTCAGCCGCACCGCCTCGGCCGAGATCTGTCCGAAGCGGGCGTCGAGCCCGGACACCACCCGAGCGTCGGTGCTGCGCAGCAGAATCTCGTGGTTGAGAAAGCGAGAGTTGGCATTGTAGTTGAGGCTGCCGAACCAAGCCGTCCTCTGCGCGCCGTCGCGCACCACCACGAATTTCGCATGCATCGGCAGGCCGTCCGGATGGCAATAGCGGCGTACGACGACGCCGGCCCGCGACAGCCCCGCCACGACGGGATCCGGCACGCGTCGGCGGGTGTCGTGAACCACGAGCTCCACCCGCGCGCCCCGCCGCGCCGCCTCCGTCAGCCTGGCGGTGAACGGCCCGCGCTCCACGTGCGAGACCGCCGCACGAACATGGTCGCCCGGCCCCAATCTCGAAAGCCCCCGTTCTACGACGCCCGGGCGCAGGCGCGGGAAGAAGTAGAGCGTCGTGGCGCCGAGCCTGACCGGTCGGTTCTGCCAGAGGGAGAAGCGGGAAACGTCGCGCTGGCCCCAGATCCGCGCCGCCTGCAGGCGCACCGCCTCCACCGTCGCGGGATCCCGGTACTCCACGAGAAGATTATGTCCGCGATCCTGGTCACCGATATCCTCCAGCACGCCCGGATCCTCCGGCTCGTCGCCGGAGGGATTGAACGAGCCCAGGAAGGCGACCGGCGCGGGGCCTGAGAAGGCGTAGATCTTGGTGTGCAGGCGAAGCCCCGCCACTGGCGAGCGGTGGACCCGGAGCCCTTCTCCCAGGCCGGCGCGCAGCCAGGCGATCACCGGCCCGTTGATGTCCGCCCGCCGGGGGCGAGCGTCGAGCACGACGCGCACCCGCACCCCGCGCCTCTGCGCGGCCGTTAAGGCCTGCGCAAGCCCGCGGTCCCGGAAGTAGTAGGTCACCCAGAGGATCTCGCTGCCGGGCGGCGCCGCCTCAATTCGGGCGAGCAACAGGTCACGGAGCACGCGCGCCGGCCGGTCTGGCCCGCCGAAATGCAGCTCGGCCGCCGCCGCCACCGCCGGGGCTGGCGGACCTGCGATCGGCGCGACGGGCATGGCGTCCAGCCACATATGCTCGGACCCTAGAGTGGCGCCCCCGCGAACCGCGCCCGGGCTTCAGCGGGAGAGATGAACGGCGCCCAGAATTCGCCGCGCCTGCCGCCCGAGGGGTCCAGGTAGCGGCGGTTGCGCAACCGGAACAGCTCGCGTCGGAAATGCCCGGAGGCCTTGAAGTTGACCGCGAGCGCCCGCCCGCCGACGGCGCCAAACCAGTGGGCGTTGCGGTAGTCCTCGGCCGTGACCATCCCCTCCCCCGGGCCCAGCCGGTCGTCGAAGACGCCGCGCAGGAGCGCCGCGGCCTCCGTCTCCCGCGCACGCAGCCGCTCGTACTCCCGGACTCTGAGCCGGCCATCCAGGACCACCAGGCAGGAGGCGAGGTTCTCATGACAGTGCGGCGGGTGGCTGCGGCCCTCGGGGATGCCGAAGAGCTGCACCTTCCAGCTTCGGCCGAGCCCGCCGGAGCGCAGGACTTCAATCTTGTGGCTCTCGGCCGGCGGCGATCTGCGCCAGCGATCGAATGCGCCGGCCCCCGCCGCAGACCGCAGCAGCGCCTGGACGCCCCCGAGCGCCTCCTCGGGGGCGGCGGCAAGTCCAGCGATTTCGCGCTCGAGCCCGACGGCGAGCTCCGCGAGCGGCCCATCCCGCACCTGGGCGGTCGCAACGGATGCGAAGGGCGTCAATCCCCCGGCGGCGCCCAGCACCACGTTTCTACGGGTGATCGCAAGCATGTTCGCCTGCCCTCGCTGAAGGGCCGCGGACGGCGACCCTCAGCATCTCGACCAAGCGCCGCGGTGGCAAGAAAGTTCCAGCGACTTGATGGACCGATGGAGCAGGCCTCGGCCATTCCCTCAGGCGAGTTCGGCTTCCACGAAAAGCGGGGAGTGGACGTTCAGGATCCACTCCTTTCCGCGCTGATCGAGCTTCAGAATTGGCCCGTCGATGGCGACGACCCTGCAGCCTGGTCGCATCTCGCGGTCCGCACGGCCGTCGCTGTCGTAGACGAGCATAGTCATCTTGTATGTCTTGCCGATCTCGAAGATCCCGCCGTGCGCTAACATCGCTCGTCTTTCAAAAACTCGAACACGCGGTGCAACGCGCGGGCGGTGACCTGAGGGTGAAGGTGTAGATGGCCATGCGGGCAGAACGGCCGCGCTTGCCCGCCGTTCCCACGCTCATTTGGCGCGCGAGGCAGACACGTCCGATGTCCCCGTCCGTCGCGCCTCGGAACGGAAGCCGTGGGCCGGCTCGCTGCGCCACTTAGTCGACGGCGAAACCTCGAGCACGACAATTGTGGCGCTTATTTTGGCGGGCTTCCCTTGACCTTGGACGGCGCTCAACTCATCTAGGGGTTGTGTGTTTCCGATCCCACCCGTGGCGCACACAGTCGGATGGCTCCGGTGGCATTCTCACCCCCGGGCGACCGGAGCCATTTCCGCGCGGGCGCCGTCCACGCGGATGCCCTCCACGCGGATGAATGTGCGGTGCAGCCTGTAAACGACGGGGGAGCGCCCGACGGGCGCCCCCCTCAAATCAGACCTTCTGACGGACCTGGGGTTGAATCGCCCGGGTCGCTTCCTGGATCGCACTGGACTGGGTCCGCGCGATCACCTCGCCGCTCTCGATCACCTGCTGCAGGTTGTCGCGCAACAGGGTGCTCTGCACGTTCGCCACCTCCTGAACGGACCGGCACCCGGCGAACCGGCCGATCGCTTCCAGGTTCATGCGCAGGGTCTTCTGGGTCAGGTCAAACCAGGCGCGCGAGGCCTCCTGGGCGCCCTTGGCCAACGCGCTCGACGCGCGCGACACCGCCTGGATATTCTGCGCCGATTGCTCGGCCAAAACCGGGTTCGGGTTCCCCACCCCGAAAGCCCGCGTCCAGGTTTGACTGAGCCCCTCGATGCTGCGCGCGCCGGCTTCCAAGCTCGAGTGCACCGCTTGTTCGGCGGTTTCGAACTGGCTGCGCAGGATCTCCGTATTGGCCTTGGCCGCAGCGCGGCTCGCATCGGCGGTCTTGTCCGCTACGGCCTCGGCGGCGCGTGCGCTCTCATCAAACGACCGCGAGCCTGCTTCAGCGCCTGCACGGCCTGTCTCCGCCCCAGCAGGGCGGTCTCCGCCCTTCGGAGCCCCACTCGTCGTGAGATTTTGGACATCTGCCATCGGAACTTCCTCCCTCGAGAAGCCGCGCGCCAGCGCGGTCAGGTTGGCCGCTTGAGACAGACACGCGGATGTGGCCATGCAGAAACCTCCTCAATCATCGCCCGCCTCGCTAAGTTCCTGCCCGCCGCGCTCATATTTTAATGCAGGAGGCCGCGCCCGCCTCCGCGCGCAGTTCAGGCGCACGCGACTGGCTGTGCGCCGCATCACCGCGCAGTGAGCAATCGGATTTCACCCGACGCATGGCGTGCGTGACGGGTCCGGAACCCCCTTCCCGCCCCGTCGTTGGCTGGATGCGCAAGGTGCGGAAGATATCTATCCGCTCGGCCCGCGAGGAGCCGATCATGCTCGAGCAGACGGACTATGTGCTGGCGAAGCTCGACTGGATGCGCGAGCAGCGCATCTGGCCCAACGGCCTACGCTACCTCTGGACCGACGCCTTCGGGGTCGTGCTCCTGGTCTCCCTGTACCGGAAGTTCGGAGAGGCCGCCTGGCTGGATCAGGCGGAGGCCTTGGTGGCCGATGTCGAGCGTGTGCTGGGGCGGCCGCGCGGCCTGCGGATCGGCCAGGCGCCCGACCGTGACGGGCAGTACTTCCACTACCTCGCCATGTGGCTGTTCGCGCTCGCCCGGCTCGGGGATCACCGGCCGCAGTACCGGGAACGCGGCGTTCAGCTCGCCAAGGACATCCATTCCGCCTTCGTGGTTCCGGGGGTGGGCGTGATCTGGAAGATGCAGGAGGACCTGAGCGGACCCTATCCGGGCTATGGCCTGGGCGCGCTCGACGCCTTCGACGGCTACGTCGCCTACCGGCTTCTCGACGAGACCGCGCTGGCGGCCGAGATCGGCCAGATGCGGGAGCTCATCGAGCGGCAGCACCGCAGCCTCGACATCGATCAGGACCTCGGCCTCGGCATGATGCTGTGGCTGGCGCACTTCTTCCCGCAGGAACCCTGGGCGAAGCTGCAGTCGGCGCGCTCGCTGGACGGGCTCGATCACCTATGGGTCGACCCGCCGGGCTATTTCGGCCGCGGACGGCGCGAGCGCCACGTGCGGTTCGCCTTCACCAACTACGGTGTCTCGCTGGGCCTGCAGGCCGCGCGCCGCCACCTCGACCGTGTGGAGCGGTTGAACGCCTATTTCGAAGCGTACCGGTCAGACGACGAGTACGACGCCGAGGCCATCACCCACGTGATGGCCTGCACCTCGCATTTTCCGGGCGCCTTCATTGCGGACCGGCGCGCGGCCGAAGCGGGCGATCGGACGCCCTGAGCGCTGGCCCCTGCGCCCAGACGTTCATACAGGCTGGCGGGGCTCCAGGGACTCATGGACCACCATCATGCGAGCGCTCGTCGGCGCCTGGATTCTGCAGACGAGGCCTTCCGGCGCGAAGGTCAGCACGACCTTGCCGCCGAGCTCGGCGGCCACGCCGCGTTCGAGCAGGCGAGAGCCAAAACCCCGCCGTGCCGGCGTCGACGCCGGCGGACCGCTGCTTTCGCGCCAAGTGATGCGGACCTCGCCGCCTGTGACCACCGTCGTGATGTCCACCTGACCGCCGGCGCGCCAGGCGCCGTGCTTGAGAGCGTTGGTGGCGAGTTCGTGCAGCGCCATCCCCAGGCTCACGGCGAAGTTCGGGTCGAGGTGAAGGTCCTGGCCTTCGTAGTGATAGGCTTGGCCATAAGGCTTCAGCGCGGTTTCCACGAGCTGCCGGAATGAGGCGCTCGTCCAGGCGCTCTTGACGAGCAGGTTGTGGGTGTTCGAGAGCGCCAGCAGCCGCTCGATGAAAAGATCGCGGCCCTCCTGCGGATCCCGCGTACTGGCCAAGGTCTGGACGGCCACCGACTGCACGGCGACGAGCGTATTTTTCACCCGGTGATTGAGCTCGTCGAGCAGCAGTTTTTGCCGTTCCTCATGCTCGCGCATCTGCGCCAGCGTCTGAAGCATCTCCAGCTCGCTGCGCTTGCGCTCCGTGATATCCATGATCGCGGCCACCAGCCTCCTCGGCCGCCCCTCCTCCTCGACGATCTCGGCGACGCCATAGACCCAGACTTCTTGGCCATCGGGGCGACAGACGCGGAATTCGGAGCGGAAGGGCGAATGTGTTTCCTGGGCCTTGACCCACTCCGCCCGCACCCGCGCGCGATCCTGCGAAGCCACCGGGTTGGCCAGATCCGGCATGAAAAGGCTTTCGAAACCCGTTGGGCTATCGAAGGTCGACGTGGAGGCCCCCTCGTGGATCAGCGATTGCTGGTCGAAATCGTACTCGTAGACTTCCAGGCCGGCGAGTTGGACGGCGAGGTTCAATCGCTGTTGTGCGCTGCGGATTCTCTCCTGGGCGGTCATCTCGTCGGTGACATCCATCCCGGCCCCGCGGATGCCGACGCACACGCCGTCCTCGTAAATCGGCTCCCCGAACTGCCGAACCCAGCCCAACGTCCCGTCGTGTCGTGTTATCGGCGCGTCGAACCTGAAGGGCTCGCCGTACAGCCGCGCGCGGTCCAGCAGGCCCAGAATCCGGGCCCGGTCCTCGGGCGCGTACATGGCCAGGCCCTGTTCCATGGTGATTTCGCTGTGCTCCGGGCCGCCGCGCATCGCCTGCACGCCGGCCGCCCCCACGCGACTGACGTTGCTGCGGAAATCGAGATCCCAGCTGGTGAGGTAGGCCATCTCTGCGACCGAGCGCTGCACCGAGGCTTCATGGGCGGCCACGCGCGCGCTCGCCTCAGCGGCGAGGCGCGCCGCCTCGAGATCGGTGACGTCTCTCGAAGTGACGAGCAAGGCGACCAGCGCGCCGGCGTCGTCGTGCAGCGGCGAGACGATGTGGTCGAGGCGCCGCAGCCTGCCGGCCGCCATCTGCCCCGACGCGGGAAAGCGCCGGGTCTCGCCGCAGGCGGCGGCGTCGACGGCGGCCTGTGCGGCGAGGCGGTCCGGCTCGGCGCACAACGTCTGCCAGGGCGCGCCCAGCAGGGCGGCTGACTCGCCGGCGCCGAGCATCGCCGCAGCGTTCGGGTTGACGAACTGCACGATCCCGCCGAGGTCGAGAATCAGGATGCCGTCAGGGCTGCTCTCGAGCGCACGGCGAAAAAAACTGTCGGCTGCAAGTCGCGTCGACACCACATGACCGCCCAGCGCTGTGATTCCGCCCAGCCGGTGCGGCCAGGATCCTGCGCAGAGATTTACCATATTCGCAGTTCGCACAGGGGGCGAAAGCACCCCATGGTTGTGCACCGAGCCCGAGACGCGTGGCGGACGCAGGTGCGCCGATTCAGCCAGCACATGAATAGGCTTGGCGCGCTCGTCCCCACTGATTGACTCCCGGTGCGGCGCGTGACCGTTTCTGAAGCCATGATCACGCTCGCCGAGAGCAAAGAGACGACGCCGGAGGCGGCGGAAGGAGACGGTCCCGCCGGCTCCGAGCCGGGCGCCCTGCTGCACACCAGCGTCTACAATGAGCTGCGACGGCGCTTCATCACCGGCCAGATCTTCCCGGGCCGCAGCTTCTCGACCCGCGGCCTCGCCCAGGAGCTCGGCGTCAGCCAGACCCCGGTGCGCGAGGCGCTGAGCCGGCTGGCCGCCGAGGGCGCCATCCAGATCCGGTCGAAGCGCAAGGTGGAGATCCCGCCGATGACGCCCGACCGGTTCGACGACCTGCTGCGCTGCCGCCTGTTGCTGGAGCCGGAGTCGGCCGCCCTGGCCCTGCCCTACATGACCTCGCCCAGGCTGCGCCGCCTGCGCGAGCTCGACAGCGCCATCAACGACGCCTTGGATAGCGGCGACGTCGACGCCTACATGCAGGCGAACGCCAACTTCCACTTCACCCTCTATCGCACCCATCCGCACGGCACGCTGAACCAGCTGATCGAGGTGCTCTGGCTGCAGTTCGGGCCCTATATGCGGGTGGTCTACGGCCGGGTCGGCACCGCCAAGCTGGTCGACCAGCACGCCATGGCGCTGGACGCCCTGGTGCGGGGCGACGAGGCGACGCTGCGCCAGGCGATCCGCGGCGACATCGCCGACGGCATGGGACTGATCGGCCGCAGCGCCCTCGATGCGACCTGAGGCGCGATAGCCTCAGGCGTTGCGCAGGTACCAGGCGTAATCCAGCTCGGTGACCACGTCGAAGAAGCGGGCCTGTTCCGTCCGCTTCACCTCGGCGAACATCTTCACGAAGCGCTCGCCGAGATAGTCCTTGAGGACCTCGCTGGCCGCGAAGCGATCGACGGCGGCGAACCAGTTGACGGCGAAGCCCTCACCGCTCTGCGCTGCGGCGGCGTAGCCGTCGCCGGAGACTGCGGGGCCGGGATCCATCTTGTTGGTGATCCCGTAGTGGGCCGCGGCCAGCACGGCCGCCAGCGTCAGGTAGGGATTGGCGTCGGCGCCGGCGACGCGGTGCTCCACGTGGCGGGTCGACGGCGGGCCCGCCGGCACGCGGAACGAGACCGTGCGGTTGTTCACCCCCCAGGTCGGCGCCACCGGGGCATAGGAGTTGGCCTTGAAGCGGCGCCAGGAGTTCGCATTCGGCGCGAAGATGGCCATGCTGTCGGCCAGCAGCGCCCGCATCCCGCCGATCGCGTGGCGCAAAAGCTCCGAGCCCTGCGGGTCCTCGCTGGCGCAGGCGTTCTGGCTGGCGGCGTCGTTGAAGCTGACATGGACGTGGAAGCCGCTGCCGGCGCGGTCGCCGAACGGCTTGGCCATGAAGGTCGCCTCGCAGCCGTGCGTCAGGGCGACGCCCTTGGCCGCCCGCTTGTACATCACCGCGTCGTCCGCGGCCCGCAGCGCGTCGGCCTTATGCTTCAGGGTCAGCTCGATCTGGCCCGGCGCGTATTCGGAGATCGCCCCCTCCAGCGGCACGCCCTGGGCGTCGCAGGCGGCCCAGAGATCGCGCAGGAAGGGCGCGGCCTCCTCGATCTCGGGCAGTCCATAGACCTGGTGCAGGGTCGGGCGCTCGCCGGAGAAGCGCGACGGCGCCAGCGCCAGGCCGCCGTCCGCCGCCCGGCGGGCGTCGACAAGATAGTATTCCAGCTCGCAGGCGGTGACCGGAGTCAGCCCGTCCTTCGTGAAGCGATCGATCACCCGCTGCAGCACCACGCGCGGGTCGAGGTCGTTCGGCTGGCCGTCGAGCTCGTAGAGCGACAGCGAGACCTGGGCGACGTCGGCGCCCAGCCAGGGCGCCGGGACCAGGGTCCCGGGAACGGGCTTGCCCACGCGGTCGGCGTCGCCGTCTTCCCACACCAGGCCGGTGGACTCGCAGTCCTGGCCGGTGATGTCGACCACCAGCACCGAGCCCGGCAGGAAGCGCCCGTAGTCGTAGACGCCCGCCAGCTCATGCCGGCGAAGGCGCTTGCCGCGCGGCACGCCCGACAGGCTGGTGAACAGGACGTCGAAGAACTCGATCTCGGGACGGGCGGCGAGAAAGGCGTCGAGCTCGGCGCGCGCGGCCGGGAGCGCCGTCGCAGGCTTGGGCGAACGGGCGTCAGACATGCGGCGGCCTATGGCTGAGGGTGATCGACTTCAGGTCGGCGTACTTGTGAAGCGCGTGCAGGCTGCGGTCGCGGCCAAAGCCGGACTGCTTGAACCCGCCGAACGGCATGGTGATGTCGCAAGCGTCCCAGCCGTTGATCCAGACCAGGCCGGCCCGCAACCGGCGCGCCGCGCTCATGGCTAGGTCGATGTTCGAGGTCCAGACGCCGGCGGCCAGGCCATAGACGGTGTCGTTGGCGATGCGCAGCGCCTCGTCCGAGGTCTGGAACGACAGCACGCCCAACACCGGGCCGAAAACCTCCTCGCGCGCCAGGGCTGCGTCCGGCGACAGCCGGTCGAAGATGGTGGGTTCGACATAGAAGCCGCCGGTGGCCTGCAGCACCTGCCGTCCGCCGAGCACCGGCTCCAGACCCGACGCCCGGGCGCGTTCGATGTAGCCGAGGGTCGTGCGCATCTGCTCGCTGCTGACCATGGCGCCAAAGCGGGTCGCCTCGTCCAGCGGGTCGCCGACCTGGATGCCGCGGGCGACGGCCAGCACCTTCTCCAGGAACGGCTCGCGGATGGCCTCCTGCACCAGCAGCCGCGAGGCGGCGGTGCAGACCTCGCCCTGGTTGAAGAAGACGCCCCAGGCGGCCGCCTCGGCGGCGGCGTCGAGGTCGGGGCAGTCGGCGAAGACGATCTGCGGGGACTTGCCGCCCAGCTCCAGGCTGACCCGCTTGAGGTTGCTCTCGCCGGCGTAGACCATCAACCGCCGCCCCACCGAGCCGGACCCGGTGAAGGTGATCATGTCGACGTCCATGTGGCGGGCGAGCGCTTGGCCGGCGGTCTCGCCGAAACCGGTCACGACATTGAGCACACCCGGCGGAAGCCCCGCCTCCAGCGCCAGTTCGGCGACCCGCAGCGCGGTCAGCGGCGACTGCTCGGCCGGCTTCAGCACGACCGAATTGCCCATGGCCAAGGCCGGAGCGGCCTTCCACATCGCCATGTGCAGCGGGAAGTTCCAAGGGACGATGGCGCCGATCACGCCCAACGGCTCGTGCACCGCATAGGAGAGCCTGCCGGGACCGCTGGGGCCCACCTCGCCGTAGATTTTGTCGAGCGCCTCGGCGTACCAGCGGGTGGTCTGGATCGCGAGCGGGATGTCGACGTTGCGGGCGTCGCTCAGCGGCTTGCCGACGTCCAGCGCCTCCAGCAGCGCCAGTTCTTCGCGATGAGCCTCCATCAGCTCGGCGAGGCGCAGCAGGGTCTTCTTCTTTTCTGCCGGGGTGCGATCGCGCCAGCGACCGTCCTCGAAGGCGGCGCGGGCGGCGGCGACCGCCAGGTCCACGTCCGCCTTGTCGCCGGCCGCGACGGCGTTGATCGGCTTGCCGTCGCGCGGCGAGATGTTGGCGAAGGTCTCGCCGCTCAGGGCGGCGATCTTGCGGCCGTCGATGATCATCAGGCCTGGCGGCTGCAGCGCGGCGAGGCGGTCCTGAAGGGCGGCGGAAACGGTCATCTGGGGCTCCGGCGCTGTGATCCTAGGGCGGGCGAGGCGGCGGCGGGAGCCGCCATCAGGCGGTGCGGCGCAGCACGTCGGCGATGGTCTGCACCGTCTGGTCGATCTGCGCCGGAGAGATGATCAGCGGCGGCGACAGGGCGATGATGTCGCCGGTGACGCGGACCAGCAGGCCTGCGTCGAAACAGGCGCGGAAGACCTCCGTCGCCCGTTGCCCCGCGGCTCCGGGACGGCTTTCCAGCTCGATGCCGGCGACCAGGCCGAGGTTGCGGACGTCCTTGACGTGCGGCGCGTCGGCCAGCCCGTGCACCGCAGCCTCCCAGACCGGCTCCAGATCGGCGGCGCGCAGGAACAGGCCCTCGTCCCGGTAGATGTCCAGCGTCGCCTGGCCGGCGGCGACGGCGAGCGGATGGCCGCTGTAGGTGTAGCCGTGCGGCAGCTCGATGCCGCTGGCGATCGCCTCCATCATGCCCTCGTAGATCTCGCGGCGGACGCCGACCGCGCCCATCGGCACGGCAGCATTGGTCAGCCCCTTGGCCAGGGTCATGATGTCCGGCGTGACGCCGAAGCGCTCGGCGGCGGTCGCAGCGCCCAGGCGGCCGAAGCCGGTGATCACCTCGTCGAAGATCAGCAGGATCTGGTGCTTGTCGCAGATCGCCCGCAGCCGTTCGAGATAGCCCGTCGGCGGCACGAGAACCCCGGTCGAGCCGGCCAGCGGCTCGACGATGACCGCGGCGATGTTGTCCGCCCCGTGCAGGCCGACCAGCCGCTCGAGGTCGTCGGCGAGTTCGGCGCCCCGCTCCGGCTGGCCGCGGACAATCCCTTGGCTGGGGTCGTAGGTGTGGCGCAGGTGGTCGACGCCCGGCAGCAGGGCGCCGTAGGGCGCGCGGTTGGTGACGATGCCGCCCACCGAAATGCCGCCGAAGCCGACGCCATGATAGGCGCGCTCGCGGCCGATCAACCGGGTCCGGGTTCCGCGGCCGGCGGCGCGCTGCCAGGCCAGCGCGATCTTCAGGGCGCTGTCGACGGCCTCCGAGCCCGAGTTGCAGAAGAAGACGTGGTCCATGCCCTCGGGCAGGATGTCGGCGAGTTGCCGGGCGAAGTCGAAGGCGGCCGGATGGCCGAGCTGGAAGCTGGGCGCATAGTCCAGCCGCCCCGCCGCCTCGCGGATCGCCGCGACGATCGAGTCACGCCCGTGACCGGCGTTGACGCACCAGAGCCCTGCGGTGGCGTCCAGGATCTTGCGGCCGTCCGGCGTGACGTAGTGCATGTCCTTGGCCGAGGCGAGCATGCGCGGTTGCGCCTTGAACGCCTTGTTGGCCGTGAACGGCATCCAATAGGCTTCGAGCGCGCTGTTCTTCGGGTCGTGTCCGTCCGCCATCCCGGCGTCTTCCTCGATTGCAGGGCCGCCTTGGGCGCACCTGCCGCGAAGGTGGCGCATTGCGGCCGGGGTTTCGAGCCAATTTTGCGAGCACTAGGACTTCAGTGATCACAGTGCAAGCCGATATGGGCCTCGCGGCGCGACGCCCATGGTCGGCGCGCAGCTCTTGCCCAGCCCATGCGCGGAATGCAGCATCGCTGGCTCGCGCCCGACCGGTCGTCCTTGACAGCTTGAGGGGATCCGGAGCTACGTGATCACAGATGAGACGTTCCTCAAAATGGTTGGAGGGGGCCTCGCCGGCCCAACGCGCCCGATGAGCACGGCGGATTTCCCCCTGCGTCCCGTTCTCGGCGTCACCTGCTGCCGGCGCAGCGTCGGCGGGGAAGCCGCCCAGAGCGTGATGGAGCGGTATGTGGCGAGCGCCCTGCGCTACGCCGACGCCGCGGGCCTGCTGGTTCCCGCCCTGCCCGAATTGATGCGGGCCCGCGAGATCGCCCCCCTGCTCGACGGCCTGCTGCTGACCGGCAGCCCGTCGAACGTCGAGCCGGCGCGCTATGGCCAGGCCGGCGCCGAGGACAGGGCAGGTCCTTACGACCCGGCGCGTGACGCGATGGCCGCGGCCCTGGTCGAGGAGATGCTGAACCTCGGCAAGCCCGTGTTCGGCGTTTGCCGCGGCCTGCAGGAGTTGAACGTCATCCTGGGCGGCACGCTGCGGCGCGACCTGAGCCGCAGCCCGGACCTGATCGACCACCACGCCCCGGCCGACGCCGACCTGGGAGCGATGTTCGCCCACAGCCATGAGGTCGCCCTGACGCCCGGCGGCCTGCTCGCCCGCAGTTTCGGCCGCCCGCAGATCACGGTGAACTCGGTCCACTTCCAGGGTCTCGACCGGCTGGCCCCGGGCCTCACGGTCGAGGCGACCGCCCCGGACGGGATCGTCGAGGCCGTCTCGGCGGACATCCTCGGCGCCCAGGTCCTGGCGGTCCAATGGCACCCCGAGTGGCGACCCGAGACCAATCCGGACTCCCAGATGTTCTTCCAGCTGCTCGGCCGCGCCCTGCGCGGCGAACGCCTCCTCTCCCCGCCTTCCCGGAGCTGCGCATGACCCTTCGCAACTACGACATCGCCGAACTGCGCCGCCTGGACGTCGCCCACCACCTGCCGTCACAGCAGGATCACGGCATGATGCGCGACATCGGCGGCAGCCGGATCATCACCCGGGCGGACGGCTGCACCATCTACGACGGCGACGGAAAGGCCCTGCTGGACGGCATGGCCGGGCTGTGGTGCGTGCAGGTCGGCTACGGCCGCAAGGAGCTGGCCGAAGCGGCCTATGAGCAGATGCTCGAGCTGCCCTACTACAACACCTTCTTCAAGACCGCCGCGCCGCCCACGGTGATGCTGGCGGCCAAGATCGCCGAACTGCTGGGCGGCGACCTGCAGCACGTCTTCTTCAACAACTCCGGCTCAGAGGCGATCGACACCGTCATCCGGCTGGCCCGCTACTACTGGCAGATCAAGGGCCAGCCGCAGCGCAACGTCATCATCTCGCGGGTCAACGGCTATCACGGCTCGACGATCGCCGGCGCCAGCCTCGGCGGCATGAAGCACATGCACGAACAGGGCGGTCCCTGGCTGCCGGGCATCGAGCACGTCATGCAGCCCTACCGGTTCGCCGAGGGCTTCGGCGAAGATCCGCTCGCCTTCGCCGAGCGCGCGGCCCAGGCGGTCGAGGATCGCATCCTGGAGGTCGGGCCGGAGAAGGTCGCCGCCTTCGTCGGCGAACCGGTCCAGGGCGCCGGCGGCGTGATCATCCCGCCGGAGACCTACTGGCCGCGGGTCGAAGCGATCTGCCGCAAGTACGGCGTCCTGCTGGTCTGCGACGAGGTGATCTGCGGCTTCGGCCGGCTTGGCCAATGGTTCGGCTTCCAGCACTTCGGCGTGAAGCCGGACCTGGTCTCGATGGCCAAGGGCCTGTCGTCCGGCTACCTGCCGATCTCGGCGGTGGGCGTCGCCGACCATATCGTCGAAGCCCTGCGAACCACCGGCGACGACTTCGTCCACGGCTACACCTATTCCGGCCACCCGACCGCGGCCGCCGTCGCGCTGAAGAACATCGAGATCATCGAGCGCGAGAACCTGGTGGAGCGGACCCGCAGCGACCTCGGCCCCTATCTCGCCGAACAGCTGGCTGCGCTGAACGACCATCCGCTGGTGGGCGAGGTCCGCTCGCTGGGCCTGATCGGCTGCGTCGAGATCGTCTCGAAGAAGGGCACTAACGAGCGCTTCGGCGGCAAGCAGGGGCCGACCGGCCTGATGGTGCGCGACCTCTGCATCGAGCACGGCCTGATGGTGCGCGCGGTGCGCGACTCGATCGTCATGAGCCCGCCGCTGGTGATCAGCCATGCCCAGATCGATCAGCTGGTCGCCACCCTGCGCCGCGCCCTCGACCTGGCGGAACCCAGGCTGCGCGCCGCCGGCTGAGGGAGGATGACGCCTGGGATCGATACTCGACCAGGTTTTTGAATATATTGAAGAACGTCATGGCCGGGCTCGTCCCGGCCATCCATGAACACCATGATTGAAGCTCTGCCGCGGCAAGGCCGCCGCCTTTTCCTTCGAGATCAGGGTTCATGGGTCGCCGGGACAAGCCCGGCGATGACGATCAGGTGCGAGATGATTCAGCCCAGCCGATCGCGCAGCGCATACCAGGTCATTCCGGCCGCCAGCACCGGCCAGCGCAACAGACGCCCGCCCGGGAACGGCGGGCACGGCAGGCGCGCCAGCAGGTCGACCCCGGCCCGATCCCCCTGGGTCGCCCGCGCCAGCAGACCTCCGACATAGGGCGCCAGCATCACCCCCTGGCCGGAATAGCCGGCGGCGGTCCAGACGCCGGGGATCAGCTCGCGCACGAACGGCAGGCGGTGGAAGGTGACGCCGAGCGCCCCGCCCCAGGCATGGGTGATCTTCGCTGCGCCGAGCTGGGGATAGACCTCCAGCAGGTGGCGGCGGACGACCGCGGCGATGTCCGCCGGTTCGCCGGCGACATAGGATTCCCCGCCGCCGAACAGCAGCCGCCCGTCGGGGGTGCGGCGCCAGTAGCGGACCACGAAGCGGCTGTCGGCGGCAGCCTCGCCGCCCGGCAGGATCGCGGGATCGTCCAGCGGCTCGGTGACGGCGATGAAGTTCTGAATCGGCATCACCCGCGCCTCCAGCGCCGACGACAGCCCGTCGAGATAGCCGTCGCCGGTCAGAATCAGCTGCTGGCAGACGACCTCGCCCTGCGGCGTCTCCACCACGAACCCGGCGGCGGTGCGGCGCCAGCGGCGGACGAAGGTCCGCTCGTGGATGACGCCGCCCGCGGCCAGGACCGCACGGGCCATGCCCTGGGCCAGCTTCAGCGGGTGCAGATGGCCGCCGCCGCGGTCGATCATGCCGCCGTGGTAGACCTCCGTCCCCAGGGCCTCGGCCAGGGCGGTCTCGTCGAGCAGGCCGTAGCGATCGCAGCCGTAGACGCGCTGCATATGCTCGATGAAGCGGGCGTCCTCCTCCTCCCCGCCCTGGCGGTGACGCGCGTGCAGCAGGCCCGGCCGCAGGTCGCAGTCGATGGTCCGGGCCAAGGCGAGCAGATGATCCCGCGCCGCCTCGGCCAGATCCCAGAGCCGGCGGGCGTCGACGTCGCCGAGGCGCGCCTCCAGCCAGGGCTGGTCGCGGCGCTGGCCGGTGTGGATCTGGCCGCCGTTGCGGCCCGAGCCTCCGGAGCCGACCTCGGCGGCCTCCAGCAGGCGCACGTCGGCGCCGGCCCTGGTCAGCTCCAGGGCGGCCCCCAGGCCGGTGAAGCCCGCGCCGACGACGCAGACGTCGCAACGGGCCTCGCCCTGCAGCGCCGGCAGGTCGAATGGCGGACCGGCGGTCTCGGCGTACCAGCCGCCGGGCGGATGACCGCGGTTGCGCATGGGCCGCTTAGACGTTCAGCAGCAGGAACTCCCGCTCCCACGGGCTGATGGTCTGCATGAAGGTCTCGTACTCCGCCTGCTTGACCCGTGTGTAGGCGGCGACGAAACGCGGCCCCAGGATCTCGACCAGCGGCTCGCAGGACTCCATCAGAGCCAGGGAGTCGATCAGGCTGCGCGGCAGGGCGATGCCGCCGGCGTTGGCGTCGTCCGCCACCGCCGCGCTCGGCTTGAGCCCGGCGACCATCCCCAGGTAGCCGGTCGCCAGCACCGCGGCGATGGCCAGGTAGGGGTTGGCGTCAGACGACGGGATGCGGTTCTCCAGCCGCCGGTTGGCGGCGTCCGACGGCGGCACCCGCAGGCCGGCGGTGCGGTTGTCGTGCCCCCACTGGGTGTTGATCGGGGCCCCGGAGTCCCGGGCGATCCGCCGGTAGGAATTCACGTAGGGCGCCAGGATCGACATGATCGCCGGCAGGTAGCGCTGCTGGCCGGCGATGAAGGACTCGAACATCGCCGTCGGCGCCCCGGTCTCGGGGTCCGAGAACAGCGACAGTCCGCTCGCCGGATCGATGATCGACTGGTGGATGTGCATGGCCGAGCCCGGCTCGGCGGCCATCGGCTTGGCCATGAAGGTGGCGTAGATGTCGTGCGCCATCGCCGCTTCGCGGATCGTACGCTTGAACATGAACACCTGGTCGGCCAGCTCCAGGGGATCGCCATGGCGCAGGTTGATCTCCATCTGCGCCACGCCGCTTTCGTGGATCAGGGTGTCGATCGCCAGGCCCTGCTGTTCGGAATATTCGTACATGTCCTCGAACAGGGCGTCGAACTCGTTGACCGCCGAGATGGAATACCCCTGCCGCCCGGTCTCGGGTCGGCCGGAACGGCCCACCGGGGGCTTCAGCGGATAGTCGGGATCGAGGTTCTTCTCGACGAGGTAGAACTCCAGCTCAGGCGCCACCACCGGCTTCCAGCCCTTGGCGGCGTAGAGCTCCAGCACCCGGCGCAGCACCCGGCGCGGGCTCTCCTCAACCGGCGCGCCGTCGGGCGAGAAGGCGTCGTGGATCACCTGGGCCGTCGGATCGTGCGCCCAGGGCACGACGGCCAGGGTGCCGTAGTCCGGCGTGAGGAAGATGTCGGTGTCGGACTGCACCGCCCCCACCAGCCCCTCCAGGTCCGGGAAGTCCCCGGTGATGGTCTGGTAGAAGACCGCCAGCGGCAGGTTCATCTGCGGGGTGGCGAGGAACTTGGTCGCGGGCATGATCTTGCCGCGGGCCACGCCGGCGAGATCGGGCACCATGCATTCGATCTCTTCGATGTTCTGCCGGCGAAACCACTCGGCCGCCTCTTCCACGGATCCGACGCCGCGTGCGGCGTAGGGCGCGGGCTTGGCCCTCTTCTCACGGTATTTCATCAGTTCGCCCTCATGGGGCCTCCTGTCATTCCGCCTCAGGATAGCAGGACGGCGGGCGAACAGGCGTGCCAGCTGAGCCAAACCGCCTCGCCGACGGAGAATTCTTCCTGGTCCCAGCGGGTGAGGTTCGAGCGCTGCACGCGGATGCGACGGCCGCCGGCGATCTCCACCTCGAACAGCGAGTCGCTGCCCAGGTAGATCTCCTGGCGGATTACCCCGGCCACGGCGTTGGCGCCCGCCGGCGCGTCCTCGTCCAGCTTGGGCGGGGCCGATCCCTCCGCTCGCTTGCTGAGCTCGATCTTTTCCGGCCGGATCGCCGCCCAGACCGTCGCGCCCGTAGCCCCCGTCACCCCGTGGTCGAGGTAGATGTCGGCCTCCAGCTCGGGCGAGCGGACCTTCGCCTGGTCCGGCTCGTCCTCCACGAGCGCGCCTTCGAACAGGTTCACCGTACCGATGAAGTCGGCGACGAAACGCGAGTTGGGGAATTCGTAGAGGTCATTGGGCGGGGCCACCTGCTGCAGCACCCCACGGTTCATCACCGCGCAGCGGCTGGCCAGCGCCAGGGCCTCGTCCTGGTCGTGGGTGACCATGATGAAGGTGATGCCGACCTTCTGCTGCAGGGCGCTGAGTTCGCTGCGCATCTGGTCGCGCAGCTTGGCGTCCAGCGCCGACAGCGGCTCGTCCAGCAGCAGCACGCGCGGCCGCTTGATCAGGGCGCGGGCGAGCGCCACCCGCTGTCGCTGGCCGCCGGAGAGCTGGTCCGGCTTGCGGCCGCCGAAGCCGTCCAGCTGCACCAAAGCCAGCGCCTCCTCGACGCGGCGAGCGCGTTCCGCCGCGGCCACCCGATCGACCTTCAGCCCATAGCCGACGTTGTCGGCCACCGTCATGTGCGGGAAGACCGCATAGGACTGGAAGACCATGTTCACCGGCCGCTTGTTGGGCGGGGTGTTCGCCACGTCCTGGCCGTCGATGAGGATGCGCCCCTCGGTCGGGGTCTCGAAGCCGCCGAGCATCCGCAGCAAGGTGGTCTTGCCGCAGCCGGAGGGGCCCAGCAGGGCGAAGAACTCGCCCTCGTGGATGGTCAGGTCGACATTGTCGACGGCGATCATCTTGCCGAAGCGCTTGGTGACGTTTTCGAAGATGATGATCGGCCGCCCGGCCGGCTCGAGGGCTTGGCCGGTCGCGCCGGCGACGGCAGGTTCGGCGGAGACGAGCGGCGTCATGGGTCAGCTCTTCTTCTCGGCGGGGCCG
The DNA here is from genome assembly GCF_964252855.1 of Phenylobacterium sp. LjRoot225. Classification (NCBI taxonomy): domain Bacteria; kingdom Pseudomonadati; phylum Pseudomonadota; class Alphaproteobacteria; order Caulobacterales; family Caulobacteraceae; genus Phenylobacterium; species Phenylobacterium sp. LjRoot225. The sequence goes on from NZ_CAXUPL020000002.1 coordinate 939,090, forward strand.
CCATGGCCGGCGGCTGCGGCGGGATCGCCCTGCAGCCGCAGGGCGACCGCGGTCAGCACGACGGTCAGGACGATGAGCAGGGTCGAGGCGGCGTTCACCTCCGGCGTCACCGAGAAGCGCACCATCGAATAGACCTTCACCGGGAAGGTGATGGTGTCCGGCCCGGAGGTGAAGAAGGTGATCACGAAGTCGTCGAGGCTGAGGGTGAAGGCCAGCAGGGCGCCGGCCACCAGCGACGGCGCCATGTGCGGCACGATCACGTCCCAGATCATCCGCCACTCGCCGGCGCCCAGGTCGCGGGCCGCCTCCTCCATCTCGCGGTTGAACGAGGCCATGCGGGCGCGGACCACCACCGCGACGAAGGGGAAGGAGAAGGAGATGTGCGAGATGATGATGGCGCCCAGGTTGAACGGCCAGGGCAGGCCCTGAGGCCAGGGCACGACCTTGGCGAAGAAGACCAGCATGGCCACGCCCATGCAGATCTCCGGTGCGACGATCGGCAGGGTGAGCGCGCCGTCGAAGGCCGTCTTGCCGGGGAAGCGGAAGCGCCAGAGCACCAGGGCCGCCAGGGCGCCCAGAATCAGGCTGACGAGGGTGGAGACGGCCGCAATCGTCAGGGAGTTGCCGAAGGCCTCGAGCAGGCTCGAGTTCGTCAGGGCCATCTTGTAGTAGTCGAGGGTGAAGCCCTTCCAGACGATGTTGCGGCGCGAGTCGTTGAAGCTGAACGCCATCAGCGTCAGCAGCGGCGCGTAGAGGAAGATCGCCACCATCGCCAGCCAGGCCTGGAGCGGCCAGCGGCGCAGGTATTCGAGCGGTCCGGCGGGCGGCTTGCGGCTCATGGTTCGGCGGCCTTGCGGGTGCGCGCGCTGACGGCCTGAACGGCGATCGCCAGGAAGGTCAGGTACATGAGGACGAAGGACAGGGCCGCGCCGAACGGCCAGTCGTTGGCCCGCTTGAACTGGCGCTCGATGACGTTGGCGATCATCTGGCTTTCCGGCCCGCCCAGCAGGTCCGGCGTCAGATAGGCGCCGAGCGCCGGGATGAAGGTGATCACCACGCCCGAGGCGATGCCGGGCAGCGCCATCGGCACGACCACCGAGAACAGCGTCCGCAGGTGCCCGGCGCCGAGGTCGAGACTGGCCTCCAGCAGGGAGCGGTCCAGCCGGTCCAGGGCGGAATAGAGCGGCAGCACCATGAAGGGCAGGTGCACGTAGACCAGGCCGACGACGACGGCGAAATTGTTGTGCAGCAGCTCCAGCGGCGTGAACGCCGCGCCTGTCAGGCGCGTCCAGATCCATCCCAGCGTGAGGTTGATATAGCCCTCGGTCCGCAAGACGGCGATGAGGGCGTAGGTGCGGACCAGCAGGTTGGTCCAGAACGGCAGCATCACCAGCAGCAGCAGCCAGGCCTTCAGCTTGGACGGCGCGAAGGTGATGGCGAGCGCCACCGGGAAGCCCAGGATCAGGCAGAAGAGCGTGGTCAGGGCCGCCGTCCAGGCCGACTTCCAGAAGATCAGCAGATAGAGCGGCTCGAACACCCGGGCGTAGTTCTGGAAGGTCCCGTCGATGACGATCTCGGTCAGACCCCGGTTCTCGCCGAAGCTGTAGGCCCAGACGATCCCCATGGGCACGAGGAAGAAGGCCACGAGCCAGAACAGCGGCGGCCCCAGCGCCCCTGCGAAGACGGCCTTGGCCTTTTTCCAGCTCTGTTCCAAAGCGGGGGCTCTCCTTGGTCGCCTGGGCTGCGGCTAGGCGGCGCGGACCCTGGTGATCAGCTCCTCGTATTCCTTGGCCTTCTCCGGCCCCTCGAAGGCGCCGTATTCGCACTTCGCCATCACCTCGGCCGGCGGGAAGATGACCTTGTTCTCGTTGTAGCTGGCCGGCATCAGCGCCTTCGCCGCGGCGTTCGGCGTCGGATAGAGGATGGTCTCGGTGATCTCCTTGCCCGCATTGGCGTCCAGCAGGTAGTTGATGAAGGCGTGGGCGTTGTTGGGCCGCGGCGCGCCGGTCGGAATGCAGAGGGTGTCGGAGTTCAGCAAGCTGCCCTCCTTCGGCACCACGAAGTCGAGATCCGGGTCCTCGACCATCGCCTGAGCGATGTCGCCATTGTATTCAAGCACCAGATCGACATCCTTGGACAGCAGCATGTCCTGGCCGTTGTCGTCGTGGAACGCCTTGATGAAGGGCTTCTGCTTGATGAGCATGGCCTGGATCTTCGGCAGCATCTCCTGGGGAATGTTGTTGACCGAGTGGCCGAGATATTTCGCGCAGAGCCGCACGAGGTCGGCGGATTCCGAGAGCAGCGCGATCCGACCGGCGTACTCCGGCGAGTCGAACAGGTATTTCCAGCTGTCCGGAACCCCCTTCACCTTCGACTTTCGATAGCCGATGCCGAGCGTCAGCCAGGTGTAGGGCATGGAATACTTCCGCCCCGGGTCGAAGCTCGGATCGAGGAACGACGGGTCGATGTTCTTGATGTTGGGGATCTTGGCGTGATCCAGCGCCATCAGCATGCCCGCCTGCGCCATCCGGGTGACGAACTCGTTGGACGGCACGATCACGTCGAAGCCGGGATTGCCGGCCTTCAGCTTGGCGAACAACTCGTCGTTGGTCGCAAACAGGCTCATGTTCACATCGACGCCGGACGCCTTCTTGAAGTCGCCCAGGGTGGTTTTGCCGATGTAGGTGTCCCAGTTGTAGAAGTTGAGCTTCGGCTCCTCGGCGCCGGCGGCGCCTGAGGCCTTTTCCTTGGGACTGCAGGCTTCCAGCCCACCGAACGAAAGCCCCACGGCGGCGGCGCCGAAGGTGGTGAGCAGCGAACGACGGCTCTGGCCGCGACGGATCGTGTTCATGTCTTGCTTAAGCCTCCTGGGCGTCGAGCTTGCGGTTCAGCGACTTGGATCCGGCTCTCATGCTGCGGCGCCCGCAAGATCGCGCCTGCGCTCGCCGACCGGTGGACTTGTTCAACCGCAGATGTCGCGCCGCCATGAGCACCGGATCAAGCGCCATGCGCATCTCCCGAGCGTTACGCAGCACGGGCGCGGTCATCCGGCCGGACAGCTTCGACGATGTCGCCAGCAGTGCGGACCCCATGCACCCCCCTGAACGGTGATCACAGTTTCAAGGGCGTCCCGCCGAGTCAACCGGGGCCGTCGCAACGGCGACAGCCCCGGCGTCGGCGCCTAGAGAAATGTCAAATCAGCCCCGAGCAGCCGGCCTCGACTTCGCAGGTTTCAGCGGCGGGGGGCGCAGCCCGGTTATAGGCGCGTCGATCGCACCCACTGAGATCACAAGCGCCGCATGGAAGCTGGCGTCGTCACCAATCTCCGGTGGCCCGTCGCAGACTTAACCGCGGAACTCCAACTCTTCTCGCCCCGTTCACCCATCGCGCGTCCGCGAACGGCCAAGCGTAGGAAATTCTCGGTCAAGCGACCTGGATCATTGCAGGAGGGGTCTCCCCATGGAATTTCATGTCGAGCAAGTCATCCATGCGGCGCCCGCCGAGGTCGCGCGGATCATGTTTGATCCTGATCTGGAGGACAAATGGGTCAACAAGGCCGGGAAGGCTGAGAGGCTGACCCCCGGCCCCATGGCTGTCGGGTCGCGCGTTCGCCATGACTCCGGCACGCTGGGCCTGCGAGGCCCGTTCGTCACCGAAGTCACGGAGCTGGATCCCGACCGCCGGCTGGCCATGGAGATCGTGGAGGGGCCGGTGCGCGGGATCATCGTCTATCAGGTCGCCCCCACCTCGGGCGGCGCGATCGCGACCGTTCACGTGCGAAATCCCCCCAAGCTGCCCATTCCGGAGGTGCCCTGGGTCCGCAAGCAACATGTCCAGGAGAACCTGCACCGCCTGGCCCACCTGCTGACTCACTCGCACTGAGCGACGAAGATCCACGACTCGACTTGGCTGAACACGTCTCGGCGGGGCGGGGAATCCCCATGCCTTTCTCCTGGACAGCAACGCCGCCGCCGCAGGCATGGGACGCACTGAAATTCCAAGCATTTCAGCCCCATCTGCGTTAGGATCAGCTTGTTTTTCTGGACCCGATCCGCGCGAGGCGCGGGAGAACCGATATGGTGGGCCGGAGCAAGGCGATAGGCCCCGCGAGACCGCATTCGACGAAGGGCGGTCAGGGCGCGGTCTTGCGCCCGCTCTGCATCGCCGCCTTCATTCAGGCCCTCGCACTCTCCGCCTGGGCTGGACCGCTGGAGGACGCCGCCGCCGCCCATCAGCGCGGCGACTATGCGACGGCCGCTCGCATCTACCAGACCTTGGCGGATCGAGGCGACGCCAACGCCCAGAACAGTCTGGGCGTCATGTACCTGTACGGGCAGGGCGCCAGGCGGGACTACACCCAGGCTAGAAAATGGTTCCGCCAGGCGGCGGCGCTGGGGTCGCCGGCGGCCCAGTTCAATCTGGGCGAGATGTATTTCAGGTCGCAGGGCGTCGAACAGGACCTGCTGGAGGCGGCGAGATGGTACAACCGCGCCGCCGAACAGGGGCACTCCCGGGCGCAGTTCACCCTCGCGGCCTTCTACCTCATCGGCGCCGGCGTGCGCGTGAACCCCCAGAAGGCCGCCTACTGGTTCGAGCGCGCCGCCGCGCAGGGTCACGCCGAAGCGCAGCAGGAGCTGGGTAAGATGTACGGCGCGGGTCGCGGCGTGCCGCGGGACCTGGTGTCCGCCTACAAATGGCTCGCGCTCTCCCGCGCCAACGCGCGAACGGACGTCGTGCGCAATAGTGCGAGCCGGGCGCTGCAGCACGTGGCCGCCGCCATGACCCCGGCGCAGGTCAGCGAGGCGCGACAACTGGCGAGCGTGTGGCGGGCGACGCCCTCGAAGGTGCGTTACCAATGACCCCCGCTGGGCCCGAAGGGGCGGCGCCCCTCGCCAGGTGGAGAGGGGGATTGAGGCTGGCCGGGCTCGGACCGGCGTCGTTCACCACGACGCTCCGGCGGGTCGTGCAGCGGGTGGCCACCCTGCCCGCCCGCGGCGGCTACCGCTTTGTCATCGTCGTCGGCCTGTTGGCTCTGCTGCTGACGCTGGGCGTGTGGCGGGGGCTGCTGGCCGATCAGCATCGTTCCACCGCGACCCAGTTTGCGCTGGAGGCCGAGCAACGGGCCGAGAGCATCAAGCGGCAGTTCTCGTCCGAGACCGGCGTCGTCACCGCCCTCCTGGCCCATTACCGCGCGTCGCAAGCCGTCGACCGGAGCGACTTCGAGGCCTTCTCCGAGGTCTTCCTGGCCGAGCCTTCCAACATCGACTCCCTGCAGTGGATCCCCTTTGCGCCCCAGGCCCGGCGAGGCGCCTGGGAGGCCCTGGGCGCGCGGGAGGTCGATCCGAGCTACCGGTTCCGGCAGATGGCGCCCGACGGGACGCTCGCCCCGGCCGGCGAGCGCGACGCCTATTTCCCGGTGTTTTTTGCGCAATCGCCTTTCGGCGACGCCCCCGAAGAGCTCGGCTTCGACTGGGGATCGGACCCGGCGGCGCGGGCCGCGCTGCTGGCGGCGCGCGACACCGGCGAGGTCAACGCGGCCGTCCGCGTTCGGCTGCCCGGCGCGCCCGACGACGACCTGCGCATGGCCGTGTTCGCGCCGGTCTATGACCGCGGCGAGGAGACGGCGAGCACCGACGAGCGCCGGCAGCGCCTGAAGGGGTTCGTCGCCGCGGTGCTGAGGGTCGGCGACCTGATCCAGGAGGCGATCGAGCTGACGCCGCGCGAGGGCGTCGACCTCTATCTGCTGGATTCATCCGCGCCCGCCGACCGGCGGGTGCTGCTGTCGATCCCCGCCCCTGACGAGCGCAAGTCGTCGCGCCCCGCAACGGAGGGCCGCGCGCCCGCCATGGACGCTGAGCTGTTTCATTCGAGCTCGATCGTCATCGGCGACAGCGTCTACACCGTCTACGCCGCCGCCACCGACGCCTATGGCCGCCAAGGCTGGCTCGCCGCCCCCACGATCGCGCTGGCCGGCGGCCTGTCGGTCACCGCCGTCCTGGTCGCCTACCTCTTCTCGCTGGCCAATCAACGCGCCCGCACCGAGCGCGTCGTCGAGGAACGCACCGCCGAGTTGCGCAGGGTCTACAGCCGGCTGGAGGAGCGGACGCTGCAGCTGGAGATTTCCGCACGCGACCTGGGGGCGGCCAAGACCAAGGCCGAGGAGGCGACCCGCGCCAAGAGCCTGTTCCTAGCCAATATGAGCCACGAGATCCGCACGCCGATGAACGGCGTCATCGGCGCGGCGGAACTGCTCGGCGACACCGACCTGACGCCCGTGCAGCACGAATATCTCCACATGATTAGCCAATCGGCCGAAGCGCTGCTGCACCTGATCAACGACATCCTCGACTTCTCGAAGGTCGAGGCCGGGCGCCTTGAGCTCGAGGCCGTGCCGTTCAGCCTGCGCGACGAGCTCGCCGACGCGCTGCAGACGCTGGCCGGACGGGCGACCGAGAAGGGCCTGGAGCTGGCCTGCCATGTCGGGCTGGACGTGCCCGAGGGCCTGGAGGGCGACCCGCACCGACTGCGCCAGATCATCATCAACCTCGTCGGCAATGCGGTCCGGTTCACCGACAAGGGCGAAGTCGTCGTCGAGGTGAGCTGCGAGACGAAGGGCGAAAGCGGCGCGCGCCTGCACTTCGGCGTCCGCGACACCGGGCCGGGGATCCCGCCGGACAAGCAGAAAGTGATCTTCGAGGCCTTCTCCCAGGCGGACGCCTCGTTCACCCGTCGCTATGGCGGCACCGGCCTGGGCCTGACGATCGCCACCCAGCTCGTCCAGCTGATGGGGGGGCGGCTGGAGCTGGAGAGCGAGGTCGGCAAGGGAAGCCTGTTCCATTTTTCCGTGCCCTTCGCGGTCGCCGAAAAGGGGGTCGCCGGCCCGCGGCTCGATCGGTCGGCGCTGGACCACCTGCCGGTGCTGGTGGTGGACGACAACGAGACCAACCGGCGCATCCTCGTGGAGATGGTCCGAAGCTGGGGCATGAAGTCCCAGACGGCGGACAGCGGCCCCAAGGCCCTCGCCACGATGAAGAACGCCGCGTCCGTCGGTCAGCCGTTCCGGCTTGTGCTGCTGGATGTGATGATGCCCGGCATGGACGGCTTCGCCGTGGCCGAGCAGATGGCGCTCAGCCGGGAGATCGGGGCTCCGGCGCTGATCATGCTGTCCTCGGCGCACAAGGACGAGATCGCCCGGCGCGCCTCAGCCCCCGGCGTCGGCCGGTTCCTGCTGAAGCCGGTACGTCAGTCGGAGCTCCTGCAGTCGATTCTCGCGGTGCTCGGCGTGACGGGCGAAGAGGAGCTGCCGACCGCGCCGGAGGCGCCCAGCGAACCGGCCTCGCTGAAAATCCTGGTCGCGGAGGACAATGCGATCAACCAGCGCGTCGCCCAGCGGCTGCTCGAGCGGCGCGGCCACCGGGTCGAGATCGTCGACGACGGCGCCAAGGCGGTCGAGGCGGTGGCGGGCGACGGCTTCGACCTCGTCCTGATGGATGTGCAGATGCCGGTGATGGACGGCTTCCAGGCGACCGCCGCCATCCGCGCGGCGGAAATGCAAACCGGCGCACATATCCCGATCGTCGCCATGACGGCGAACGCGATGCGCGGCGACCGCGAGCGGTGCCTCGCCGCCGGCATGGACGGCTATGTCGCCAAGCCCCTCAGGGCCAACGATTTCTACGCGGTCGTGGAGAGCCGGGGGAAGCTGCGGGCGAGCACGGACGGCGCGGAAGACAGAGAAGGAAGGGAGTGAGACATGGCGACTGTGCTCGACTGGGACAGGGCGCTTGAGAACGTCGACGGCAGCGAGGATCTGCTGATCGAGCTCGCCGGCCTGTTCATTGAGGAATGCCCGGAGATGATGCGTCAGGTCCGCGCGGCCATCGACGCCGGCGACGGCCTGGCGCTGCAGCGCGCCGCGCACAGCCTCAAGGGCTCGGCCCGCATCTTCGCGACGGCGGCGGCCACCGAAGCGGCGCGGCGCCTGGAGGTGATGGGCGCCGGGGGCGACCTGTCCGGCGCGGACGGCGGCTGGAACGCGCTCCGCCTCGAAATCGACCGCCTGACAGCGGCGCTGGCCGACAAGACCAGCCAGCAGACGGGATGACGCGCCATGGCCAGCAAGCCCCTCACCGTCCTCCTGGTCGAGGACAACCCGCTCTACATGCGCCTCATCCAGCGGCTGCTCGGCCGCTCCGAGCACCCGACGTTCGACGTCGTCACCGTCGAGACGCTCGCCGCCGCGCTGGAGCGCCTGGCCAAGGGCGGCGTCGACGTCGTGTTGCTCGACCTGATGCTGCCCGACAGCATGGCGCTGGACACCTTCTTCCGCGTCCGCGCGCAGTCGGCCGAGACGCCCATCATCATCCAGAGCTCGCTTGACGACGTCAGCCTGGCGTCCAGGGCGGTCGAAGGCGGCGCGCAGGACTATCTTCTGAAGGATCGCATCAACAGCGTCTCGCTGCTGCGTTCGATCCACTACGCCGTCGAGCGGGCCCATGCCCGGGGCGCCGAGTGGCATTCGGCGATGTTCCACCTGGCCCAGCAGCAGCTCCTCAAGGCCGCCTACATCGCCGAGCTCGACGACAACATCCGCCAACGGCTGCTGTTTCCGGAACGCGCCCAGATCGCCGCCCTGCCGTTCAAGCGCGACAAGGGCGACCAGGTGGAGACGGTCTTCGCCTATCGCGTGCAGCATGTGCTCTCGATGGGACCGACCAAGGGCGGGATCCGCTACCACCCGGACGTCGGCCTCGGCGAGGTCGCGGCCCTGGCCATGTTGATGACCTGGAAATGCGCCCTGACCAACCTGCCCTATGGCGGCGCGAAGGGCGGCGTGCGGGTCGACCCGGCCGCGCTCAGCCAAGGCGAGCTCGAGCGGCTGACCCGGCGCTACACCTCTGAATTCATCGGCATCATCGGGCCGGACAAGGACGTCCCCGCCCCCGACATGGGCACCGACGGACAGGTCATGGCCTGGATCATGGACACCTACAGCCAGCATGTCGGTTATGCGGTGCCCTCGGTCGTGACGGGCAAGCCGATCGTGCTGGGCGGCTCGCTGGGCCGCAACGAGGCGACCGGCCGCGGCCTGGTCTATCTGATCGAGCACGCGTGCCGGAGCATGGACGTCAACCTCAACGGCGGGACGGCGGTCGTTCAGGGGTTCGGCAATGTCGGGGCGCATACGGCGACCTTCCTGGCGGAAAGCGGCGCCAAGGTGGTCGGGGTCAGCGATGTCGGAACGGCGCTCTACAATCCGCAGGGACTGCCGATCGACAAGCTCCAGGACTATGTCCGCGAGCACCGCCTGCTCGCCGACTGCCCCTTTGGCGAGGCGATCACCAATCGCGAGCTGCTCGAGCTCGACTGCGATGTCCTTGCGCCCTGCGCGCTGCAGAACCAGATCACCGCCGAGAACGCCGGCCGGCTGAACTGCCGGATCCTGGCGGAAGGCGCCAACGGGCCGACTACGCTCGAGGCCGACGAGATCCTGAAGGAGCGCGGCGTCTTCCTGTTGCCCGACATCCTCGCCAACGCCGGCGGCGTGGTCGTTTCCTATTTCGAGTGGGTCCAGGGGCTGCAGAACCTGATGTGGCCGCTCGAAGAGATCAACGAGCGCATGCGCAACATCCTCACCGACGCGATGACCCGGACCCAACGGCGGGCGGAAGCGGACAAGCTCGACATGCGCACCGCCGCCATGATCGAGGCCCTGAACCGCGTCGGCGCGGCCCATCAGCTGCGCGGGCTTTTCCCGTAGAGCCTGTCCGGTCCTGGCGGATCCTGACCTGTCGTCGTCGCCTGCATGAACCGAGGCGCAACGACGGCTGGCCGCGGTCTGCACCGGAGATCTGGTTTTGCGGATCCGCACAGCGAAAACCCGGCGTTGCCCTTTTTCAAGGGTGCGCGCCGGGCTTTCTGGGATCGGTCTCTTCCATTTCTGGCTGAGGCTCCGGTCTCGACCCTCGGGCTTTCGCTTGACGGTCGCCTCATCAACCTCCGCGCGGGCGTGAAGTTCCTGCGCGGCTGAAAAAATTTTGGCGGTTTCCGCCGGTGCGGCGCCAGCCGCACGGGGCGTCCATCTCGCTCTCCCTCGGACCCGGATCGAGACCGTCCGTTCCTCCACAGACATGGACAACCGCCGCGACCGCTCGGAAGCTCTGGCCCCGCCGGTCCCAGGACCGCCAGAAATAGAAACATTGGGAGGTTTGGATGACTTCGCAGGAAGGCGCCGACGAACTGCTGGCGCGGACCCAGGAGTTCGTGGCGGACCACCTTGCACGATATCTCGCAAGCGGCGGGGCCGACGGGCATATCGAAGACTTCAGCCACGTGGGCGTGCCCGGCATGCTGCCCACCCTGCTGCTGAAGACGACCGGACGGCGGAGCGGGCGGTCGTCCGTGGTCCCTCTCCTCTATGGCGTCTTCGGCGGCGAGTGGGTGGTGATTGCATCCAAGGGCGGCGCGCCGGAGCATCCTGCCTGGTTCCTGAACCTGCTGGAGCAGGGAGAGGCCGTCTTCCAGATCGCCACGCAAGAGTTCCGCGGCGCCTGGCGCGTCGCGGAGGGCCAGGAGCGCGCCCGCGTGTGGAGCTATATGGCGGGGCTCTATCCGCCGTACACGGCGTACGAACAGTCGGCCGGCGATCGCGTCATCCCGGTGGTGATGCTGAAGCCGGTCAGCGGTCGGCGAGCTGAGGCGACGGCGCCGCCGTCGCAGAATGCCTGATGCCTTGCGCGCAGTGTCGAGATTCGGCCCGCCCCCCAATGTTAGCTCACACCTAGGGTGATGGTCTTCCTCAAGACGTGAAACGCGCCCGCCGGCCGCACTGCGCCTTATCGCCGGCTCGCAACGAGAAACGTCAAGAACGGAGGGGGTGTTCATGCGGGTGATGGAGGACGTTCCGCGGATCTCCGCCGGCGAAGACCCGCAGCATGTTTCGGAGACCTTCCCGGTCGAGCCCTACCTTTCCCGGGACTATGCGCAGCGCGAGCGCGACAGGCTGTGGCTCAAGGTCTGGCAGATCGCCTGCCGGGTCGAAGAACTGCCCCGCCCGGGCGACTTCGTCACCTATGAGATCCTCGACCAATCGATCATCGTCGCCCGCGGCGACGACGGCCAGCTGAGGGCCTTCCATAACGTCTGCATGCACCGCGGGCGCAGGCTGACCGAGGACTGCGGCCACGCCAAGCGCTTCCAATGCAAGTTCCATGGCTGGCAGTGGAGCCTCGACGGCGCGTCGCTGCGTGTCCTGGAGGGTGAGGATTGGGGCGACGCCCTGACGCCGGACAATCTGCGCCTGCGCGACGTGCGGCTCGACACCTGGGGCGGCTACGTCTTCATCAACTTCGATCCCGAGTGCGAGCCGCTGCGGGATTTCCTCGAACCGGCCGCCGCCCTGCTGCGTCCCTACGAGATCGGCAAGATGCGCTACCGCTGGCGCAAGTGGCTGGTCATGCCCTGCAACTGGAAGGTCGCGGTCGAAGCCTTCAACGAGAGCTACCACACCTTCGGCACCCACCCGCAGCTGATGCGCTATTCGGACGTCATCACCTGGAGCCGGGCGCAGGGGAAGCACGCCAACCATGGCGTCCTGATCCAGGAGGGGATGCGAAACCTCGGCGAGGGATCGGCCTATATCTACCCCGAGCCCCGGAAGGACTATCTGCAGGCGATCGCGGAGCGCGAGTGGCTGCTCTACGAGACGCTCGACGCCTTCCAGAGCCACAGCATCGCCCAGGCCGCCCAGCGGATCCCGGTCGAGCTGCCGCCGGAGACGCCGCCCTATGTGGCCTACGACAGGATGCTCGGGTGGGCGCGCGAGATCGACGCCGGGCGCGGCGTCACCTGGCCAGAGGTCACGCCCGAGCAATCCGCCGAGGCCGGCTACGACTGGCACATCTTCCCCAATACGGTGATCCTCCAGGCGCCCACCTTCGTGCTGGGCTACCGCGCCCGGCCGAACGGCTATGATCCCGACAGCTGCATCTTCGAGGTCTATGCCCTCGACCGCGCCCCGGAGGGCGTCGAGCCGCCCCAGCCCAAGCCCGAGCGCTGCGACGACCGGAAGGACGAGGCGTTCTGGGGGCGCATCCTGCTGCAGGACTTCTCTAACATGGAGCAGGTGCAGCTCGGGATGAAACAGGTCGCCTTTCCCGGGATCCGGCCCAATCCGAAGAAGGAACAGGCGATCGCCAACTTCCACCGGGTCTTGCGGAGCTACATGGAAGACTAGCGAGCGCGACTAGACTCGCGCCGCCAATATAAAAATACGTGGGAGGAAGACCTGACACAGCGTCATCGCGCTTGCGTCTACCTGTTTGCCGGCGCGTCCCAGCTTGCCGTGTTGGTCAGCCCGGCCCTGGGGCAGACAGCCGCAACCAGCCTACCCGCGCCGGCGACGGCGGAGGCCGGCGTCAACCTGGCCGGCGAGATCATCGTCACCGCCCAGCGCCGGTCGGAACGTCTCGTCGACGTCCCGATGTCGGTCGCCGCACTGAGCGGCGAGACGCTGGCGAAAGCCGGCGTCACCAACACCCTGGAGCTGGCCCAGGTCACGCCGGGGCTGGAGCTGCCGATGTACGGCGCCTACACCCAGCCCTCCATCCGCGGCATCTCGTCGGCCGGCTCGGGCCTGGCCGACAGCAGCAACGTGGCGACCTACGTCGACGGGGTCTACCAGCCGTCCCAATCGGGGCAGCTGGCCGACCTGCCGAACGTCGAGAGCGTGCAGGTCCTCAAGGGGCCGCAGGGGGCGCTCTATGGCCAGAACGCCACCGGCGGGGCCATCATCATCAACACCATCCAGCCCTCGTTCACGCCCAAGGGCCTGCTGAGCGCCAGCTATGGCAACTACGATGACAAGGCCGTTCGCGGATGGGTCACCGGGCCGATCACCTCACAGCTCGCCGGCGCCCTCGCCGCGGCCTTCGAGGACCGCGACGGCTTCAATCGCGACCTTCTGCGCGGCGGCCGCGACAAGGGCCTCAGGTCACATCAGGTCCGCGGCAAACTGCTGTGGACTCCGGTCGGCGAGACCTCTTTCACGCTGAACGCCTTCGCCACCAAGCGCTACGATTCCACGCCTTACGCGGGCCAGGCCTACAACAACGTCTCGATCGCCACGCCTGTCGCGGCCTTCTTCGGAACGCCGCTGCCCACCGAGCCGCACCAGTTCGCTCACAACCTTCAACCGGACGTGCGGATCCGCACCGCCGGCGTGAGCCTGCTGGGCAAGATCCCGGTCGCCGATATCGGGACGGTCAGCACCGTCACCGCCTACGGCAAGGTTAAGGTGACGGACTTCCAGGACAGCGACGAGACGGGCGTCAATCTCGCGGCCCTGTCCGACTTCGTCGTCAAGCAGCACGACATCATCCAGGAGGTGAATTTCCTCTCCAGGAAGTTCGGCGGACTGACGGTTTCGGCCGGCCTGTTCTACATGTTCAACGCCGAGAAGTATGACCCCTATACCTTCACCTTCTACGGCGGCGCGCCCTACCCGGCGACCCCGCCGCCGGTCGCCACCTTCGGCAACCACACCCAGAACAAGCGCAACTATTACGCCGGCTACATCGAGGGCAATTACGAGCTCACGGATGCGCTGACGCTCACGCTCGGCGGCCGCTACAGTTCCGAACGGCAGAAGGTCTACGGCGCCGCGCTTCCCGACCCGAACATGTACCCGGACCCGCGCGGCGGCTTCACCTTCAACAAGTTCACGCCCCGCGGCGTGGTCCGCTACAAGCCGAACGAGGACGCCACCGTCTACGCAAGCGTCTCGCAGGGCTTCAAGAGCGGCTTCGTCGACGCCAATGCGGTCCACCCCTGCTACGACGCCACGCTGGGGCGCGCCACCCAGTGCATTCCGCCCACCGATCCGGTGCGTCCGGAGGTCGTTACGGCCTACGAGGTCGGCTACAAGGGGCGGCTGTCGGATGCATTCAGCTTCAGCGTGGCCGTCTTCCACGACGACTACAAGAACATCCAGGTCTTCGTCTACCGGCCCTCGACCGGCAGCCAATATCTCAACGCCGCCAAGGCGAAGATCGACGGCGTCGACTTCGATTCCTCCTTCAAGGTCTCGCCGGATCTGACACTGGGCCTGGGCGCCGTAGTCCTGGACGCCAAGTACAAGCGCTTCGCGAACGCCCAGGCGTTCGTGCCTTACGGCACGCTCATCGACGGCGTTCCCCTCACCTGCGCGGACTCCTTCCCGGGCGGCAACTGTTCGGTCTCGGTGGACGCCAGCGGCGCCCGCATGATGCGGGCGCCGAAGCTGACGCTCACCGCCAATGTCGACTACGAGCACCAGCTCGCGTGGGGCAGGATCGGGGCGTCCGCCAACCTGAAGTATAATTCGGGGTTCTACTTCGACCCGGTCGAGGACATCAAACAGGGCAGGTACACGCTCCTGAACGCCCAGCTGTTCGTGGAGCCGGCTGGGCTGAGGGGCGTGAGGCTGTCGGTCTACGGCAAGAACCTGACCAACAAGGACTACCTGGCGAGCGTGCTCGAAAGCACGGTCTCGGACGCGGTCTCCTACGCCGCCCCGCGCCAATACGGCGTCCAGGTCGAATACCGGTTCTGAGACGTCGTCGCGCGAGCTCTTACAAGCAAAGGCCAGACATGCCGATCAAACTGTTGGTCATGGTCAAGCGAAAGCCCGGCCTGTCGCCCGAGGCGTTTCGAGAGGGTTACGAGAACGGCCACGCCCGGCTGGCCGTAGAGCTGTTCGGCCACCTGTGGACCGAGTATCGCCGCAACTACCTTCGCGCGGCGCACAGTTTCGTCGAAGGCGGCGGGCCGACGGATGGCGAGCAGGCCGCCGACGCCGGCGTCGGCTATGACGTGGTCTCCGAACTCGTCTTCCCCGACCGCGCAGCGCTCGACGAGATGAACCGCCTGGCGCTCGAGCATCACGATCAGCTGAAGCAGGACGAAGAGCGGTACTTCGACCGGCCGCACTGCTGGATGGTGGCGTGCGAAACGCTCGAAGAGGACCTCAGCGCGCGGCGAGGGGCGCCGGCATGAACGCCTTGAGCAAGAGCGAGACCGCGACGACAGCGCCTTCCGGCCAGGGCCCGCTGCAGACCGAATACGACCTGGTGATCGTCGGCTCGGGCGGCGGCTCGATGTGCGCGGCGCTGGCCGCCCAGCAGGCCGGCAAGAGCGCCGTGATCCTGGAGAAGAGAGCCAAGGTCGGCGGCTCGACGAGCCTGTCCGGGGGTGTGCTCTGGGTCCCCAACCACCCGCTGCTCGCCAAGGCGGGCGTCCATGACGACATCGACGAGGCCAGGCTCTACCTTGACCATGTCGTGGGCGCAGACAGCCCCGGCTCCACGCCGCAGCGCCGCGAGGCCTTCCTGCGGACTGCGCCGCAGATGCTCCGTTTCCTCATGCGGCTCGGCCTGAAGCTGCGGCGTCCCCTGCACGTCTGGCCGGACTATCGCGACGACCTGCCCGGGGGCCTGCCCGAGGGCCGTTCGGTGATGCCCGTCCCCTTCGACGTGAAGAAGCTCGGCGCCTGGTATCCGCGGATCGCCGTCTACACGCCGGTCATCCCGATCCCGCTTGGCTCCGACGAGTTCGGCACCCTGCTGCTCCTGAAGCGCACCCTCGCGGGCAAGCTGAAGGCGCTGAAGCTGGTGTGGCTCGGCTTGCGCGCGAAATTCCTCGGCGAGCAGGTCTCCGGATGCGGCTCGGCCCTGCAGGGGCGGATGCTGGAGATCGCGTTACGGCAAGGCCTGGCGCCCTACGCCGAGACCCCGGTGAAGGATCTGATTGTCGAGGGTGGGCGGGTCACCGGCGTGGTGGCCGAGCATGAGGGGCGGCGGGTCGAGGTGCGCGCCCGCTGCGGCGTGCTGATCGACGCCGGCGGCTTCTCGCGCAATGCGGACCTGCGCCGGAAATACGCCCGCGGGCCGATCTCCGACCGCTGGACCAGCGCCAATCGCGGCGACACCGGCGATCTGCTCGAGGTCCTGCTGAACCTCGACGCGGCGTCAGCCGAGCTCGATACGGCCTGGTGGGTGGTCACCTCCCACAACACCAACGGCGAATGGCCGCCGGAGACGCGCACCCCGGACGGCGATCTCTTCCCGTTCCAGCATCACCTCGACCTGAGCCTGCCGCACGTCATGCTGGTGGATCAGGACGGCAAGCGGTTCTGCGACGAATCCGGTTCCTACATGGACATCGGCGAGCGGATGTACGCCCGCCACGCCGAGACCGGCCGCGCCATCCCCGCCTGGGCCATCTTCGACGCCCGCCATCGTCAGCGCTATGCCTGGGGGCCGCTGCTGCCCGGGACGACGCCGCAACAGTGGATCGACAGCGGCTACATGAAGAAGGCCGACACCCTCGATGAACTGGCGCAGCTTTGCGGCGTCGACCCCGCAGGGCTGAAGGCCGAGGCGCAGCGGTTCAGCGGCTTCGCCAGGACCGGCGTGGACCTGGACTACAATCGCGGCGGCCGCGCCTTCGACCGCTCGCACGGCGATCCGACGGTGAAGCCCAACCCCTGCCTGGGCGCGATCGAACAGGGCCCGTTCTACGCCGTCGCCATCTATCCCGGGGACGTCGGCACCGCGGGCGGCGTCATCACCGACGAACATGCCAGGGTTCTGCGCAAGGACGGCTCGGCGATTCCCGGCCTCTACGCCTGCGGCAACTTCACGGCGCCGGTGTTCGGCCGGACCTACCCGGGCGCCGGCGCCAGCATCGCCGCCTCCTTCACCTTCGGCTATATCGCCGCCCGCCACTGCGCCGGGGCCGGGGGCGAAGCATGAGGCTCGATCTCGTGCTGCCCAACGAGGGCGACTACATGCTGGAGGCGCTGAATTCCGGGCCTCACTTCGAGGCCATGGGCTGGGACGGCTTCTGGCTCTCCGACCACCTGCTGGGCCTGGCGGAAGATCACCTGCACAAGCAGAGCTGGACCGAGGTCATGGTGGCGATGGCGCACCTGGCGGCCCAGACCCGGCGGGCGCGCATCGGCTCCGGCGTCCTGGTGCTGCCCTATCGCGACCCGGTGCTGACCGCCAAGATGATCGCCAGCCTCGACCACCTGTCCGGCGGCCGCATCGACTTCGGCGTCGGCGTCGGCTGGCTGAGGGGCGAATACCAGGCCCTGGGACGCGGCGACGTCTTCGACCAGCGCGGCGCGTTCACCGACGAGACGCTGGACGCCATCCTGGCCTGCTGGAAGGGCGGCGAGGTCGAGTTCCACGGCAGATGGTTCGACTTCGGCGGCGTCGTCTTCGACCCGCCGCCGTTCCAGGGCGCGCGGGTGCCGCTGTGGATCGGCAGCCTGAAGGCGACGGGAGCGCCGATCCGCCGGGCGGCGAAGTACGCCGACTACTGGCATCCCAGCGAACTCGACACCTCCGGCGGCCACCTGACGCCGGAGGAATTCCGCGAAGCCGGCGAGCGGCTGGACGAGATGGCGGGCCGCCGGATCCCGCGCACCCTGCGCATCAAATGCGACGGCGAGCCCGCGCGCGTGATCGACCGGCTGCACCGGTTCGCCGAGGCCGGCTGCGTCCAGGCGGCCTGCTCCTTCATCAGCAGCTCCGCAAGCTTCGCCGACTTCGATCGCAACGCCGGCCGCTTTTACGCCGCCGCACAGAGCCTGCGGGCGGCCTAGGGCTGGGCCGTCCGCCTGCGTGGCGAGGGTTGCGGGCGCGTGCTATCCTCCTGGCTCCGCAGCCCGGAGGCCGCCCCATGAGGTCCTTGGCCATCGCCGCCACCGTCTTCGGCTTGCTGGCGCCCACGGCCGGCTTCGCCCATCACGGCTGGAGCTCCTATGACGCCGAGAAGGTGATCAAGTTCACCGCCCCGCTCACCGCCGTGTCATGGCGCAATCCGCATGGCGCGGCGCAGGTGGCCTATCAGAAGCAGAATTGGACCGTGATCCTGGCGCCGGTCGCACGGATGGAGGCGCGGGGCCTGACCGAGGCGATGCTGAAACCGGGCGAGACGGTGACGCTCGAAGGCTATCCCCGCCGCGACGGAACGACGGAGATGCGCATCGAGCGCATTACGGTGAAGGGCAAGACGGTCGAGCTCCGCTGATTCATGGAGCCAGAGGCGCTTGCTCTCCGGCTCGAAACCTCCGCCCTGGGCGTTTGGGCGCGCGGCTCCGAGTTCGGCTATCCGCTCGCGAACCTGGCGCATCTGCTGGGCCTGGTGATGCTCGTCGGCTCGATCGGCCTGCTGGACCTTCGGTTGCTCGGCCTGTTCCGGCGATCGCCACTGTCGGCTCTCGCGCCGAATCTGATCGCCTTGGCTGCGGCCGGGCTGACGCTCCAGGTGATCAGCGGCTTCATCATGTTCTCCGCGGACGCGGCTCCGCTGATGCGGTCCACGGTGTTCCGCTGGAAGCTGGCCGTGATCGCCGCCGCTCTCGTGAACGTCGTCGCCATCCATTTGCGGTGGCGGCGTGGGCTCGAGGCGTGGAACGAACGCATCCCCGCGGCCGCGCGGGTCCTGGCGGCCGTCTCGCTGGCGCTGTGGCTTTCAGCCGCCGCGCTCGGACGGCTCATCGCCTATGCTTAGCGCCCCGGCGGCCTTCGGGCGGGCGCGTGACGCGGCTCACGGACGGATGAGGTTCGGCACGCCCTTCTGCCCGGAGAACACGACCAGGAAGCGCACCGGCTTATCGGTGAGATTGCGACCGTTGTGCCAGATGTTGGTCACCTCGGCGAAGCCCTGGCCGGCGCTGAAGGTGTGGGTGGGGTGCCCCTCCATCTCGATGGAGAGCGTTCCTTCGAGCATGTAGACGAATAGCGGGACCGGATGCATGTGGCGGCCGACCTGACCACCCGGCGCGACGTCCACCAGCGCGGCGGTGAACTGGTTGTCGCCTTGCGGAAAGCGGATCGGCTGGCCGGTGATCGTGGTGGCGGTCTCCACGATCGGCGTGAGCTTCAGTCCGACCGGGCCGGTCTGCGCTGGCTGGGCGGCGACGGCCATTGCGGCGCCGTTCAGCAGCCATGAAAGAGCGAGCGCAGAGACGAAAGTCTTCATTTCCGGGTCTCCCATGTCTTCGGTGACGCTGCGACTAATCACCCCGTGAAGAACAAGGTTCCGTCAGCACATGAGGGCGACGGCCATCCTCAACGACCTTGCCTGACGCTCTTCGCTATCGCCGCTCGTACATGATCATGTTCACCTCGCCGAGGTAGGGCGAAAGCGCCATCTGGGGGCCGCCGGCGCGGCGCACGATCTCGTCGAGGACGGGCCGCACGGCCTCCGCCTCGATCTCGTAGAAGGCGACGTTCTGGTATTTGGCGCCGCTCCGTTCGATGTCGCAGATCATGATCTGCTCGTTCTCCCGGGTGACCTGGACATCCGAGAGCTTCAGGCGGCGGGCGCCGACGATGCCCGGCACATTCAGCAGATCGGCCAGGTGGACGTCGTCGTACCACTGGATGAACTCGGCCTCATGCTCCGGGTCGTTGCAGTTGGTGAAGACGATCCAGGTGTATTGGCCCATCCTTATCTCCGGTCGGTGCGAGATGCGTCAGACGGTGGTCTCGAGGATCGCGTGGCCGGCCCCGCCGTTCTCGAAATAGCCGAGGCCGTAGTCGCCCTTCACCGTCGTGCGGTGCATGCAGCGCGTATATTTCGGGTCGCAGCCGGTCGCGCAGTGCAGCAGCCGCCAGTTGTCCCAGACCAGCATGTCGGTGGGCTTCCACTGGTGATAGTAGGGCCTCATCTTGGCGATGATCTCGTCGCACACCGCCGAGAGCAGGGCGTCGCCCTCCGGGTCCTCGTGATCCTCTAGGCCGACGGCCATCCAGGGCGAGACGTGAAGGACCTTCTCGCCGGTCTTGCGCGTCCACACCGCCGGATGGATCGCACGCGGAAGCGTCTTCACCAGTTCCAGTGAATCGTAGAGGACCTTCTTCGGCGTGATCTCGCGCAGGGTCTCGGGCTTGCCGAACCTCATGTGCGTGAAGCGCATGTCCAGAGTGTAGATGACATTGAGTGCGTCGATCCGCTCGCGGAGTTCGGGCGACAGCGCCTCGTAGAGCTCCATGCCGTCGGCGAACCCGGTCAGGCCGCCTTCCACCGGGACTTCGATCGCGCGCAACACCCCGGCGCGGTTCAGCTCGTTGTTGTAGCAATGGTCGAAGTGCCATGGCAGCCATTCGGACAGCCGCCGGCCCTCGATCTCCACGATCGCCGCCTGGGCCGGATCGTGCTTGAGCTCGATCACGCCCGGCATCCGGTTCTGGTCGACGCGCGCCACCGCGCCGACCGGATGGTCCTTGAGCGGCCCGAAGACATTGCTGATCGCCAGCTGCATCTCGCCGGTCGGCTCGACGTCCTCGAAGACGATCAGGCCGCGCGCCTCGAAGACCTCGTTGATCTGCTTGCGGACGGCCTCGTCCTCGAGCGTCGCCCGCGTCACCCCGGCGATCCGCGAGCCGAACGAAAGATCTCGGTCCAGCGGCGTCACACGGATCTCCGACATCACAAACTCTCCTGACAGAAGCGCGATCGATTGGGGGCCGACGACGGACGGTGAGGTCGGATTGCGCTCGACGAGGGTTCGTCGCCGCGACCGCTCCACCTCCGCCGTAGGCGCTGTTCCGGAGGCGCGGACAGCGCTTGGCCCGCGATCCCATATTCTGTCGGGAAAGGTCGCATGCGGCGTCGGCCGAAATCTCGACAGACCGCGCAATCGACAAGGCAGGTCGTGCCTGGGGACCTGGCGGCCCCACGACGCCTGGCTAGGCTCGGCCGCCCGTCAGCTGCCCAATGGCCCGAGCCACCTCGTCCGTCACACTGGCCGAAAGCGGCCGCAAGGGGCGCGGTGGCTCGCCGGCCTCAAGTTCCAGCAGCCGGCTGATGGCGTAACTGACGCGCAAACCGCCGTGCGCCCGGCACAGGGCCCAAAGCGGCTGAAAGGCCAGATCGAGAGCGGCGGCCTCGTCCGCGCGGCCACCCTGCGCAGCGCGGGCCAGGGCGAGCATTGGCTCCGGCAATATGCCGGCGATCGCGCTGTAGAAAGCGTCAGCCCCCGCAAGCAGGGCGGGCGCCACGCCCCAGTCACCGCTGTAGCCGATCTGGAAATCTCCCGGCGCCAAGGCGCGCAGCCGGGCCAGCTCCCCTTTGAGGTCGCCGTCCCGAGGAAGCGGCATCTTCACCGCGGCGATGCGGGCGACGCGCGAGAGCCGTCCAAGCAGGTCTTCTGAAAAGACGACATGCGTGGTCCCGGGGTTGTTGTAGACGCAGATCGGCAGACCCGTAGCTTCGGCGACGGCCTCATAGTGGGCGACCACCTCCTCTTCCGTGGGAGGCGTATAGGAGACAGGCGCCAGCAGCAGGGCGTCGGCCCCGCGCATCTCGGCGTCGCGGGCAAGCTCCTGCGTCCAGTCCGTCCGAAGAGCGCCGATCCCGACGATCAGGGGCGTGCGGCCGGCCACAGCCTCCGCCGCGGCGGCCAGGGCGCGGCGCCGCTCCGAATGTTCCAGGTAGGCATAGATGCCTGTGCTGCCCAGCAGACCTATGGAATCCACCCCAGCTGCGACGAGCCGTTCCAGCAGTCGGCCAAGCGCGTCGGCGTCCACCCGGCCTTCGGGGCTTGCCGGGGTCAAGGGGAAGGCCGAGAGGCCTTGGAAGATGGCTGAGCTCATGAGGTGTGAGTACAGGAGGCGGCCTCAGCGCCGGAAGTGACTGGGGCTCGCGCCGGTCCATTTCTTGAAGGCGCGGCCGAAGCTGGTCTGCTCCGCATAGCCCAGCATGAGGGCGATCTCGGTGACCGAGAGCGCGCCTTCGGCGAGGTAGGTCCGCGCCAGCTCCATCCGCTGCTTGGTCACAATCTCGGAGAAGCTCACATCGGCGCTTCTCAGCTGGTGCTGCAGGGTCCGCGCCGAAATCCCGAGCTTGTCGGCGCAACGCGGCAGCGTGCAGTTGCCGCTCGGGATCGCGCCGCGGACATAGGCTTCGACCCGGTCGCAGAGCGACATCTGTTCCGCCGCCTTGACCTTCTGGAGATAGGCGCCGAGCAGCTGATAGACGAGCTTGTTCGACGTCATCAGCGGGCTGGAGAAGGCGAACGGCGAGAAGCCGATGGAATCGATCCCCTGCCGGTCGTGCACCGGGCAGCCGACCTTGGCTTCCATCTCGTCCCGCGCGCCCTGGGGAATGGAAGTGGAGATGTTTGCGTAGTTGAGCCGGAGGTTTTGCGGCATCAGCGACCTGAACAGGTTCACCACCCGCAGCAGGGCGTGGTGATTGACCTGATCATAGCCCTCGTAATCTTCCGAGTGCCTGAACCAGCGCAGCTCCACGGACCTGTCGCACTCCACGACGCTCATCTCATAGGCGGGCGAATGCACCACCGGCAGATAGTCGATGAAGCATTGGGTCGCCGTGCGCAGGTCCGGCGCCGCGCGACACAGGGTCGTCACGCAGCCGAACACGTCCGGCCCTTGCAGCCCGGCCAGATGAAATCCGAAGAGCGGGGAATCCAGATAGGACGCACAGTACTGGAAGGCGTCCACCATCGATCGGCATTCGATGTGATGCTCCGGGTCGGCGATCCTCGCCGGATCGATATCATGGCGTTCCAGGATCGACCGCGGCTCGCCGCCGAGCTCCTTCACGAGCTCGCCGAACATCTGAAGACTCGCCGCGCGCGTCCGCCCCGGGCCGGGCGACAGTTCGATCGGCCCCGTCAGGTTGAAGAAGACTTCGTCCCCGCGCATTTGGCGTTCCTGGTCCGACTCAAGGGTCGAATTCACAAGCCGCTCCTCCCACCCCGAGACTATTGCTCGCTCTTCGGCCCTTGCCTACTCAAAGATCTCACTGGGCGTGCGCGCAGGCCCGGTGGCGAAGGCCCGCGTCGAAGGCCGTCGCGCATAAAAAAGCGCCGGGCGGATCGCGCCGCCCGGCGAGTTTGGGGAAGGTTTGATCCGCCTCAGGTCAGCGGCGACGTGCCGTCACAGCTGAGTCTTCACCAGTCGAACTTGAGGTCGACGCCGAAGGTGCGCGCCCGCTCATAGGTCGTCGGGTACATGAAGGTGAAGCTGCTCGACATCGCCATATGCTTGTCGTTGGTCAGGTTCTTGCCCCAGAGCGCGATCTCGCCCGTGTGGCCGGCGATGTTGAGATCGGCCAGGGCGACGCGGCCGTTGACGATCCAGATCGAGGGTATTGTGACGATCGGCTGGAACTGGGGCGGCGCATCTGCCGCCAGCAGCGAGCTGGAGCGGAAGTTCGCATCGACGCGGAAGCTCAGGTGCGCGTCGTCGAACAGCGGCTCGGTGTCGTACTGCGCCGACAGGTTGGTGGTCCACTTCGGCCGATAGGTCTTGCTGAAGAAACCTGTCGCCGCCGTCGCGATGGGGCTCAGGTTCAGATATTTGAAGTCGGTGTAGCCGACCCCTGCCGACAAGGTCAGCCGGTCGACCGGCACGGCGGTCACCTCGAGCTCGGCCCCCTTCGCCCGGGCGTCGCCGGCCGTGAACACGCAGACCCCCGACACGCCGTCGCCGCAGAAGATGCCGCCGATGATGAACTGGAGGTCGGTATACTTGACCGTGAACAGCGAGAGGTTCAGCCGCAGCCGGCGATCGAACCAGTCGGACTTGACGCCTCCTTCCCAGGATCCGGCCTTCTCCGGCGCATAGGTCAGGAGATTGGGGAAGAAGCGCCCGGTATTGCCGCCGCCGCTCATGAAGGCGGTGGAATACTTTCCGTACAGCAGGATCTCGTCGGTCGGCCGGTAGTTGGCGCCGAGGAGATAGCTCGAATTGGTCTCCTTGACGTCGAAGCTTCCGAACGGCGAACGGCCCGACTTGCTGTCGCGGGTGACCCGGTAACCGCCGATGAGGTCAAGCTGGGATGTGAGGTGGCCCTCCACCTGGATATAGGCCGCCTTGGAGGTTCCCTTGGTGGGGTTCGGGCCCTGGCAGGTGGCCGGGTCGGCGCAGCTCAGCACGTGTCCGGGCGTCGGCGTGAAGAGGAACTGGTTCGACAAGCCGAGCGGACCGCCGCTGGCCTGCTTCTGATGATAGTAAAGCAGGCCGGCCGTGACGGTGGCCCATTTGTGGTCGACGTTCAGCTGCAGCTCGTCGCTGATCTGCTCGTGGCGGAACTCGGACGCATTGCCATAGACGGTGAACGGCGTTCCGGCCGGGACCTGGAAGACGCCGGCGAGGGCGGCAGGAACCACCTCGCCGCCGAGGGCGCCGAGCTCCTGGGTCGCGAAATCCCTGACCTTGCGGTAGGCGACCACGTTCTTGACGCCGACGCCGTCGGCGATCTGCCAATCCGCCGTCAGATTGTGCCCGTAGACACGCAGATCCGCCGCCGTGGTGAAGCCATTGTTCACCGCCTTCGGCCGCTTCGTCGTGATCGGGGTCAGGATCGAGGGATCGGGCTGCAGAGCATGGATCGTGGCGACGAGTCCCCCGTCGACAGGCGGGCCGAAGCCCGGAAAGCCGATGGCGAGCGGCGTGTTATGGGCGTCCGTCCAGTCGAACTTGTAGGTGAATTTCAGGGTGTCGGTCGGCTCGTACTTCACGGCTGCGGCGACGGACTCCGTGTTCTGGCTGCCAAGCCATTTCGGCGAGGTCCGCAGGCCCTTGCCGGCGGCGGAATAGTCCCAGACCGTCCCCGCACCGAGATTGCGGACATCGCCGCGCCGCTCGGAGTGCGAGTAGGTGAGGGCCGCGCTGAGCGGACCGAGGGCCGGGAAGTCGATGCGCGTCTTGCTGCGAAACTGGTCGTAATTGCCGACGGTCACTTCCTGGTTGAGAGCGAACTCGCCCTTCGGATTCTTGGTGACGATGCTGATCGCGCCCGCCGTCGCATTGCGACCGAACAGCGTGCCCTGCGGGCCCCGCAGCACCTCGATGCGCTCGATGTCGGCCAGGTCGAAGATCGAGCCCTGTGCATGGCCGATGTAGACGCCGTCGACATAGAAGCCGACCTCGCGGTCGGCCCCGGGTCCGACGCCGTAGCTGAGCGCGCCGCGCATGGTGATGCCGGGAATGCCCGCGCCCCCCGACGTCTCACGGACCGTGAGGTTGGGCGCGATCGCATTGAGATCACCGACATTCTGGATGCGGTTCGCCGCCAGCGCTGTCGCGGTGAGCGCGGTGATCGACACCGGCACGTCCTGCAGGCGCTGCTCACGCTTCTGAGCCGTCACGATGATTTCGCCGAGGACGGCGCTGGCCGGATTGGCGCGCGCGGCGACTGGGTCGGATTCGGCCGTCGCAACGGAGGCTGTCTGGGCCTGGGCGGCAGATCCGAGCGCGAAAAGGCTGGCGCCCGCCAGAGCGGCGGCGGCTCGATAGGTCACGTGTTCCCTCCTTATGACTTTTATTGTTGGCCGCGACAGGCACGGCCTTTTGTTTTTGATTTGCCGCGCCGAACACGCGCAGCCGTAGCGACCCGGCGGTTCTGGCCCCCAAATCGCCAGCGCCGGAACTCGATGGAACTTTCAGGTCGGGCCCGACGGGCTCCGAGCGAAATCAAGATCGGTGACGATGTCAGGCGTCCGGGAATTCGATTGGCGAATAGTCGTCCGTAAGATCGCTTCGCCCGAGTCTCCGTGGGTCTTCGATGGCCGACTCAACTGCAATCTCTCCGTCCGTTCCTCACACTGAAGAGCGTCCTGCAGAAGCCGTGACCGGCTTCCAGATCCGGCTTATTCAGCTGATTGGTCGAAGATTATCATGTGGTCCCCGCCGGAATCTCGACAGCTTGCGCAATCGACAAGGCAGGTCGTGCCTCGCGGAACCTTCATGCCGGCGGCTCAGCGGCCGCCGGCAGCCGTCCAGCATCGACGCCTCTCCTAACCTTCCGGCTCGATGTCGTAGCGCGACAGGTACCTGTCGAACGTCTTGCGCACCCCGTCCGCCGTCAGGCCGTACTCGGCGAGCCGGTATTCGTGGCGACCGAACTTGCCTTGCGGGTTGTCGTCGAGCCACGCGCGCATGCCGGCTTCGGCCTCCGGCGTGAATTCATCGCCCAGCGCCCGGTAGAGCTGGCGCATCGCCGCAAGCGGCTCGCCGACCAGATCTGCATAATGGACATCGATGACGCGGCCTTCGCCCAGGCGGTCACGCGCATCCATGATCCGCTCGGCGTGCTGGACCGCCTGCCAGGGCACGTTCTCGCCGATCCACTCGAGGTCCGGCCGGCCCATCGAGCGCATGTGCCCCGCCTTGATGATGCTGCAGAACGAGCTGGTGGCGGTCAGCGGATCGCGGTGCGTCCAGAGCAGGCGCGCGTCGGGATAGGTCTTGAGCAGGGTCTCGAGCCAGAGCGCGTGAGAGGGCATCTTCAGGTTCCAGACGCCCGGCGCGTCGGCCTGCAGCACCTGCAGAAAGCGCCTGTGGTAGGCGTAACTGGAGCTCACGTCCGCTGAGAACACCCAGTCGCGATAGTTGGGATACCGGCCGCCCGACTCCCAGTCGATCGACTTGAAGTCGCTGTGTGTGAACCCGAGGCATTCGTAGGGATAGATGGCCGAGCCGCGATAGAGCTTCCCCGCCTCCGGATAGGCGGCGAGCAGCTGTCGCTCCTGCTCCAGCCGGGCGAGCGCGCGCGGATCGTCGTAGAGTGTCCTTGCCGTGGGCGGCGGGACCGGATCGTCGATCTCCCAGGTGAGCGGCGAACGACGCGCCGGATCCGCGGCCAGCAGATTGCTCAGCAGGGTGGTGCCGGTCCGCGGGATGCCGAAGACGAAGACCGGCCGCTCGATCGGGCGCTGGCTCAGCTCCGGACGACTGTCGAGATAGCCGGCGACCTTGAGCCGGACCGCCAGGGCCTCGACCACAGCCCCCTCGGTCCACGGCAGCGGGGCGTCCAGCTTGTTGAAATCCGAGAGGAAAATCTCGAGACCTTCCCGGAAGGAGTCGGAGTCGAAACGTTCCAGCCCCGTCAGACGCTGAGCGCGCTCGACCAGCTCGTCTGCAACCAATGGCGCGGCCATTCGACCGTCTCCTCCCGAACCCGCGTCGCCTCTGGGCGGACGACCTTGGCGCATTCTGTCGTCGCGCCGCCGGCGGCTGACAACGCCAATCAAGGCCAGGGACGGGTCAGACTGTCAGCTCCGGGCCGCGAAGCCCGGGTGACCCTTAGGCCCGCGCCCGTGCCGGAACCCGCGCGGGGTCATGCCCGTGGCGCGGCGAAAGGCCAGGCTGAAGTGCGAGGGCGAGGAGAACCCCATGCGGCTTGCGATCGACTTGATGCTCTCGTCGCCGGCGAGCAGCCGCATCGCCGTCTCGATGCGGAACCGATCGACGTAGTCGCCGATGGAGCAGCCGCGGCTCGCCCGAAACGAGCGTGTGAGCTGGCGGACGGACATGCCGCAGGCCGCCGCAAGCTCCGTGAGCGTCGGCGGCTCACGAACCTCCGCCAGCCGTTCGTCGATCCGGCGCAGCCGCCAGCCGGAGAGACCGCCCGTCTCGGGGGCGCTTTCGATCTCCCGGCAGAACCGGGAGAGCTCGATCACCAGCTGGCCCGTGATCAATTCGACCAGGATCTGACTGGCGAAGCCCGGCGCGCGGAGTTCATCGGCCAGGCGCCGCAGCAAGGTGCGGACCGCGCTGTTCGGGATATCGAGCAGGAAGCCGCCGATCCGCCCGTCTGTCCAATCCACGCTCTGCTGGAGCCATTCGCCGATGGCCTCGGCGTGCAACTGACAGACGATCGAGGCCTGGGATCCGCCGTCGGTCCTGAACTGTACGGCCTCGCCGCGCGGCATGAGGAAGACGGAGCCGAGCTTCTCGAACCTCTGCGGGCTCCATCGATCCTGAAAGCGCGCGCACGTATTCCTGGGGCGCGGGGTCAGGCAGAGATCGATGTGGTCGGACCTCTCGTCGAGGAAGCTGAAATCCAGGGTGGGGACGTTGTAACGAATGAGCTGAGCCGTCGCGATCGGGACGCGCACCTCGGCTTCGACGACGATCATCTCCGCCACGCCTGAAGCCTGCATGTGGCTGCTCCGAATTTTCCGCCCTGGATCTTTTTTCTCATGATGTCGCGTGCTTGCCGGGCGCGCAACGCGAACCCGGATGGCGCCGCCGGCGACCCAGGCGCTTTGCGGCCGGCGGATGTCATTAGGGCTCGCCGGCGACGTCGAACGGCCTTGCCTGCGGACCGGTCGGCCCAGCTCGTGTCACGCAGCCGCCCGCTCCGGGCGTTTTGCGGCCCGCCGGTGTCAGCCTGGCCGACCGATGGCGGCACGCGCCGTTGCGTGTCGGCCCGGGCGGGCGATCAAGTCTCCCACGGCCGGCGCCTCAGACCGGCGAGACATGGGGAGAAGGCGATGGCCGCGGACCTGTTCGATCTGACCGGCAAGGTCGCCGTCGTCACCGGCGGCAATAGCGGCATCGGTCTGGGCTTCGCCCGCGGGATCGCCAAGCAGGGCGGCGACCTGGAGATCTGGGCCCGATCGGCGGAGAAGAACGCCAAGGCCAAGGCGGAGCTGGAAGGCTACGGCGCGCGCGTGATCGCACGCCAGGTCGACGTCTCCTCCGAACAGGCCGTGACCGAGGCCTTCGACGCGACGATGCAGGACTTCGGCCGACTGGACTGCGTGATCGCCAACTCCGGCGCGCCGCCCGCCATGGCCAGCGTCGTCGACCTGTCCAGCGAGGCCTGGCACGAGCTGCTGGGCGTCAACCTGCACGGCGCCTTCTACACCCTGCGCGAGGGCGCGCGGCGGATGGTCAGACAGGCCGAGGCGGGCCGGCCCGGCGGCTCGCTGATCTTCTGCGGCAGCCTGTCGATGTTCCACGGGGTTCCTGGCGTCGGAAACTATGCGGCGTCGAAGGGCGGCATGGGGGCGCTGGTCCGCACCATGGCCTCGGAGCTGGGCAGGTACGGCATCCGGGCCAACACCGTGGCCCCCGGCTACATCAAGACGGACCTCGGCGGCGGCCAGGACTCCACTCAGGTGGACCAGTTCTTCGCCGCGAAGACGCCGATCCCGCGCCCCGGGGAGCCCTCGGACCTGGAAGGGATCGCCGCCTACCTAGCCAGCGACGCCTCCAGATTCCACAGCGGCGACACCATCGTCATCGACGGCGCCAGCCTCGTCTATCCGCCCTACGCCTTCTGACCCCGCTCACCCGTTCCGGAGCCACGCCATGCGCAGTCTGAACATTCACGGGGCCGGCGACGTGCGGCTGGACCCCAAGCCCCCGCCGCAGGTCGGCGACAACGACGTGGTGGTGAACGTCAAGGCCTGCGGAATCTGCGGCAGCGATCTCACCTACATCAAGCATGGCGGCATCAATCGCGCCGAGGGCGGGGTGACGCCGATCGGGCACGAGGCCGCCGGCGAGGTCGCCGCGGTCGGCCGCTCGGTCCAGGGCGTCCAGGTCGGCCAGCGGGTCGTCATCAACCCGATGCAGACCTCGACCTTCATCGGCAGCGGCGGCCCCGAAGGCGCCTTCACCGAGGCGGTGCTGGTGGGCGACGTGCAGCCCGGCGTCACCTTGCTGCCGATCCCCGACGACCTTCCCTATGAGGTCGCGGCCCTCGCCGAGCCGCTGGCCGTCGCGCTGCACGGCGTCAACCGCACCCAGGCCAGGCCGGGCGACAAGGTGGCCGTCTTCGGCTGCGGGCCGATTGGGCTCGGCATGGTGCTGTGGCTGGTCGACCGCGGAGTGACCGACGTCGTGGCCCTCGACCTCGCGCCGGAGCGGCTGGAATGCGCCAAGGCGCTCGGCGCCCGCGCAGTCGTCAACCCCGGCAAGGAGGACGTGCGGGCCCGGCTCGCGGAACTGCACGGCGCGACCCACAACCTGCTCGGCGCGCCGGTGGTCGGCACGGACGTCTTCATGGACGCGGCCGGCGCGCCCAACCTCATCAGCGACATCATCGGCATGGGCAAGCAGCACGCCCGCCTGGTCGTCACGGCCGTCTACATGAAGCCCCAGGCGCTCGACATGAACGCCTTCCTGCTGAACGAAATGTCGATCACCACCGCCGTCGGCTATCCCACGGAAATGCCCGATGTGGTCGCCGCCCTGCCACGGGTGAAGGACAAGGCGGCCTCGATCATCAGCCATCGCTACCGCTTCGACGACGTGCTCGAAGCATTCGCCGTCGCCGGTCGGCCGCAGTCGGCCAAGGTGATGATCCAGTTCGAGGATGCGACGCCATGAGCGGCGCGGACCGGAGGAGAAACCCGCCGCTGGCCGAGCTGGTCCTGGCCGGCGAGCAGCAGACCGAAGCGGCGCCGATCACCGACTTCATCTTCATGGCGAGGGACGTCTCGAACGCCTACCTGGTGACGACCGCCGAAGGCGACCTGCTGATCAACACCGGGTTTGCGACCAGCGCGGATCGCAACGCGGCCTTGTTCGCGCCCGTGCGCACCGGACCCTTGCGCTACATCGTTCTGACCCAGAGCCACTCCGACCACTTCGGCGGGCTGAACGCCTTCTGGGAGGCGGGAACCCGGCTGATCGCCGAGCGGCGCTTCGCGGAGACCCTGGCCTTCTATCGGGAGCTCGCGCCCTACTTCAGTCGGCGGACGGGCAAGCTTTGGGGGACGACCGTCGCTTCCGATCAGGACGTCGTGCTTCCCAAGCGCATCGAGCCGGACATCGTCGTGGACCGGAGCTACTCCTTCGAGCTTGGCGGCCGCCGGTTCGAGATCCTCTCGACGCCAGGCGGGGAAACCCTGGATTCGCTCACCGTCTGGCTTCCCGACGAGAAGATCGCCTTCATCGGCAATCTGTTCGGACCGGTGTTCATGTCGATGCCCTTCCTCAACACCGTGCGGGGCGACAAGCCCCGGTCGGTCACGCGCTATCTGGCCTCCCTGGAGCGCGTGCGGACCCTGGGCGCGAGGCTGTTGATCACCGGGCACGGCGATCCGATCCGTGGCGCCGACCAGATCCGCGCCGCCCTCGACAAGCTGCACGCGGCCGTCTCCTACGTGAATGAGCAGACCAAGGCGGGGATGAACGCCGGCAAGGACCTGTGGACCCTGATGCGCGAGATCCGGCTGCCCGATGAGTTGCAGATCGGCGAACTCCACGGCAATGTGCCGTGGGCCGTGCGGGCCATCTGGCACGAGTATTCCGGCTGGTTCCTCTACGACGCCACGACCTCGCTCTATGGCGCGCCGCGCTCCGACGTCGACGCGGACCTCGTCGAGCTCGCCGGCGGCGCCGAGGCGCTCGCCAGGCGGGCGCGGGAGAAGCTGGAGGACGGTCGGCCCTTGGCGGCCTTGCACCTCCTCGACGTGGCGCTGGGCGCGGATCCGGCGAACACCCCCGCCCTGCGGGTGAAGCGGGATGCGCTCGAGCGCATGCTGGCCGACTCCGGCGGCCAGAACCTCAGCGAGACCATGTGGCTGAGATCCGAGATCTCGGCCGCGGACGCCGCCCTGAACCAGACCTGACCCTCCAGAAGGTCAGGCGGCCATGGCGCGGGACGGAAGCGAAGGAGACAAGATCATGGACGCGAACCGGCCCCCGGCATCGAGTGCGACAGCCGCGGCGGGTGCGCCGCCGCCCCCGCATGTTCCGCCGGAATTGGTGTTCGACTACGAAGCCGCCCTGGGCCCGACCGCGCTGGAGGATCCCTATGCTCCGGCTCGGCAGGTGTTCGAGACCCTGCCGCCGGTCTTCTACTCGCGCTCGGCCAACGGCATGACCACCGGACCGGGGACCTGGGTCTGCAGCCGCTACGAGGACATCCGGGAAGTCTACCAGAACACCGAGCGCTACTCCTCCGTCGGCATATTTCCCTTCGCCGACATGGTGGGCGAGTCCTTCCAGGCGATCCCGATCGCCCTCGACCCTCCCGAGCACAACAAATACCGCGTGCTGCTCAATCCCTGGTTCTCGCCGAAGGCCGTGGCCGCGCTGGAATCCAAGATCTACGCGATCGTCAACGCGCTGATCGACGGCTTCGCCGACAAGGGCGAGTGCGACGTCTCCTACGACTTCGGCCGCATCTACCCGGTCAAGGTCTTCATGGGGCTGATGGGCTTCCCGGACGAGAAGTTCGAGGATTTCCTGTCCTGGGGCTACGCCATGCTCCACGACATGGCCAACCTGGAGCGGGTGCAATGGGGCGCCCGAAGCGCCCTCGTCTATCTGCGCAGCTTCATCGAGGAGGTGCGCGCAACCCCCGGCGACAACCTCACCAGCCGCATCGTCCACGGCGAGGTCGACGGGCGTCCGCTGACCGAGGATGAGATCATCGGCATCGTCTTCTTCCTGTGGACCGGCGGCCTCGA
This sequence comes from Phenylobacterium sp. LjRoot225, assembly GCF_964252855.1. NCBI lineage: Bacteria > Pseudomonadati > Pseudomonadota > Alphaproteobacteria > Caulobacterales > Caulobacteraceae > Phenylobacterium > Phenylobacterium sp. LjRoot225. The sequence continues at coordinate 971,326 of NZ_CAXUPL020000002.1, forward strand.
CACCGTCGCGGCGACCAGCGCCCTGACGTTCCGCCGGCTCGCCCTCGACCCCGAGCTGCAGCAGAAGCTGCGCGCGCAGCCTGAGCTTCTCCCCGAGGCGATCGAGGAGTTCCTGCGCACCAACCCGACGGTGAACTCGGCGCGCATCGCCAAGGTCGACCACGAACTCCATGGCGTGCAGATCAAGCGGGGTGACCGCGTGCTCTGTCTCGCCGCCGCGGGCAATTACGATCCGGCCGAATTCGACGATCCGCTCAGCTTCCGCGCCGATCGCGCGCCCAACCGGCATCTGACCTTCGTCGCCGGCCCGCATCGCTGCCTCGGCTCCCATCTCGCGCGCCGGGAACTGCGCATCGCGCTGGGCGAGTTCCTGCGGCGCATCCCGTCCTTCCGCCTGAAGCCGGGCGCCGACCGGACCGTCGTCCCCGGCCTGATCGCGACGCCGCGCCTCCCTATCGTCTGGGATGTGAAAGGCTGATCTCGCAGCTCGACTCCCAGCCGCTGCGCTGGGATTGAAAAGAACGAAGGCCGTCCCCGGCGCCAAGACCAAGGGGCGGACCACAAGGGAGGAACTCATGTCGCTTTCAGAACGGCCCGCCGGGGTGGCGATCGTCACCGGCGCGGCGTCGGGAATGGGCGAGGCCGCCGCGCGCCTGATGAGCGAGGCGGGCTGGCCGCTGCTGCTTTGCGACCTGAACGCCGAACGCCTCGACGACGCCGCCGACCGGCTGCGGGCCGGCGGCCAGGCCGACACCCTGGCCGGCGACATCGCCGACGCCGGCTTCCCGGACAGGCTGGCCTCCGCCCTCGCCGGCCGGGCGGTCGGCGCGCTCATCCATTGCGCCGGCCTTTCGCCGACGATGGCGGACCCGGCGCGGATCCTGGAGGTCAACCTCGCCGCCACCATGCGGCTGCTCGACGTCGTGCGGCCGCGGATGGCGCAAGACGCCGCGGCGGTGCTGTTCGCCTCTTCGGCGGCGCATATGCAGGGCGCGACGCTCGACGCCGAAATCTCCAAGGTCACCACGCCGGAGGCGGTGGCCTCCCTGGCGGCCTATGCGCCGGAGTCTGGCGCGGCCTATTCGATCTCCAAGCGCGGCGTCATGCTGCTGGTTCGGCGGGAGGCCGCCGCCTTCGGTCAGCGCGGCGCGCGGATCGCCTCGATCTCGCCGGGCATCATCGACACCCCGATGGGGCGCGCCGAGATGGCGTTGCAGCCGATCATGCAGACCTTGGTGGACCGTTCGGCCCTGGGCCGCCCCGCCCGGTCGGAGGAAGTGGCGGCGGTCGCCGTCTTCCTCTGCACACCTGCAGCCAGCTTCGTGACCGGCACGGACATCCTGGTGGACGGCGGATCCTTGGCCATGCCGTTTGCAGCCCAGGCCTAACCCCTACGCCAGGCTGGGCAGGTCGAGGCCGCTCTCGCGGGCGCAGTCGCGGGCGATCTCGTAGCCGGCGTCGGCGTGGCGCATCACCCCCGTCGCCGGGTCGTTCCAGAGCACCCGCTCGAGGCGTCTGGCGGCGGCGTCGGTGCCATCGCAGACCACCACCATCCCGGCGTGCTGGGAGAAGCCCATGCCGACGCCGCCGCCGTGGTGCAGCGACACCCAGGTGGCGCCCGAGGCGCAGTTGAGCAGGGCGTTGAGCAGGGGCCAGTCGGAGACCGCGTCGGAGCCGTCGCGCATGGCCTCGGTCTCGCGGTTGGGCGAGGCGACCGAACCGGAATCCAGGTGGTCGCGGCCGATGACGACAGGCGCCTTGAGCTCGCCCTTGGCGACCATCTTGTTGAAGGCCAGGCCCAGCCGATGCCGGTCGCCCAGCCCCACCCAGCAGATGCGGGCGGGCAGGCCCTGGAAGCGGATCTTCTGCTGGGCCATGTCCAGCCAGGCGTGCAGGTGGCGGTCGTCGGGGATCAGCTCCTTCACCTTGGCGTCGGTGCGCCGGATGTCCTCCGGATCCCCCGACAGGGCGACCCAGCGGAACGGCCCCACGCCGCGGCAGAACAGCGGGCGGATGTAGGCCGGCACGAAGCCGGGAATGTCGAAGGCGTCGAGGACGCCCGCGTCCTTGGCGACCTGGCGGATGTTGTTGCCGTAGTCGACCGTGGGCGTCCCGGCCGCCCTGAACGCCAGCATCGCCTGGACGTGCTCGGCCATGGAGGCGCGCGCGGCCTCTTCGACCTGTTTGGGATCCTGCTCGCGCATGCCCGCCCAGCGCTCCAGGCTCCAGCCCTTCGGCAGGTAGCCGTTGACCGGGTCGTGGGCGGAGGTCTGGTCGGTCAGGAGGTCGGGCCGTACGCCGCGGCGCAGGATCTCCGGCAGGACCTCGCAGGCGTTGCCCAGCAGGCCCACCGAGACCGGCTGTCCGGCGGCGCAGGCCTGCGCGATGATCTCGAGCGCCTCGTCCAGGCTCTCCGTGGCGCGGTCCAGGTAGCCGGTCCTGAGACGCATCTCGATACGGGAGGGCTGGCACTCGACGGCCAGGCATGAAGCGCCCGCCATCACCGCCGCCAGCGGCTGGGCGCCGCCCATGCCGCCGAGCCCCGCCGTCAGCAGCCAGCGGCCGGAGAGATCGCCGTCATAATGCTGGCGGCCCATCTCGACGAAGGTTTCGTAGGTGCCCTGAACGATCCCCTGGGTCCCGATGTAGATCCAGGAGCCGGCCGTCATCTGGCCGTACATCATGAGCCCCTTGCGATCGAGCGCGTTGAAATGGTCCCAGGTCGCCCAGTGCGGCACGAGGTTGGAGTTGGCGATCAGCACGCGGGGTGCATCGGCGTGGGTGCGAAAGACGCCGACCGGCCTGCCCGACTGCACCAGCAAGGTCTCGTCGTCCGCCAGCCGCTCCAGGACCGCGACGATCCGGTCATAGCTTTCCCAGTCGCGCGCCGCCCGGCCGATGCCGCCGTAGACCACCAGGTCCTCCGGCCGCTCCGCCACCTCCGGATCGAGGTTGTTCATCAGCATCCGCAGCGGCGCTTCGGTGAGCCAGCTGCGGGCGCGAAGCTGGGTTCCGCGCGGGGCGCGGATGACCCGCGAGGGATCGTGACGGGGGGAGGTGGGCGTGTTCATGCTTCGCCTTCCGCGAACTGGAGACAGCTGGCGAGGACGCGCCGAAGCACCGTCCGGCAGGGTTCAGCGCGAGCCCCGTCCCATGGCGCCGGCCAGGCGTCGTCGGAGAGCGGGCTTTCGGGCTCGTCGAGATAGGCGCGGCAGGCGAGCTCCATCTGGACGGCGTGCACGCCGTCCGCCGGCTGGCCGTAGCGGCGCGTCGTCCAACCGCCCTTGAAGCGGCCGTCCAGGATGCGGCTGAAGCCCTCCGCGTCGCAGGCCTCGAAGACCGCTCCAGCCAGCTCCGCGGCGCAGCTCGCGCCGCTGTTGGTCCCGATGTTGAAGTGCGGCAGCTCGCCTTCGAACAGCCGCGGAATGCGCGAGCGGATGGCGTGGGCGTCGTAGAGCACGACGGCTGGGTGGCGCGCCCGAAGCCGCCGGATCTGCGCCTCGAGGGCTGTGTAATAGGGCGCGAACCAACGCGTGCGGCGCTCGGCGATCTCGGTCGCGTCCGGCTCCGCGCCGGGCCGGTAGAGCGGCTCGCCGTCGAAGGTCGTCGTCGGGCAGAGCTCGGTCACGGCCTGCCCCGGATAGAGGGAGGCGCCGCTCGGGTCGCGGTTCACGTCGATCACCGTGCGGGAGATCCGTGTACGGATCGTCGTCGCGCCGAGGTCGCCGGCGAAGTCGTAGAGCTGCTCGATCCGCCAGTCGGCGTCCTTGCGGGCGAGCCAGGGCGAGGCGAGGCGCGCCTCGATCTGCGGGTCGATCTCGGTTCCGGTGTGCGGGAAGGCGACGATGAGCGGCGCCTCGCCCTCGGTCACCTCGAGCCAGTCAGCCATCGCGGGCGACCCTCGGCATTTGCTCGGCCCCGCCGGCGGCGAGGATTTCTCCGGAGCGCACCAGGGCGATCACCGCGGCGATGTCCGGATGCATGTGCCTGTCGTCGGTCAGGCTGGGCGCGACGGCGCGCACGCGCCGCCGCACGGCCTCAAGCCGGTCGCTGGAGGCGAGCGGGGCATGAAAGTCGCAGCCCTGGGCGGCGGCCAGCAGCTCGATCGCCACCACCGCGTCGGCGTTCTCGATCATGGGCAAGAGCCGGCGCGCCGCGTGCGGCGCCATGGAGACGTGGTCTTCCTGGTTGGCCGAGGTCGGGATGGAGTCGACCGAGGCCGGGTAGGCCTTCTGCTTGTTCTCCGAGACCAGGGCGGCGGCCGTCACCTGCGGGATCATGAAGCCGGAGTTGAGCCCCGGCTTCGGCGTCAGGAAGGCCGGCAGGCCAGAAAGCGTCGGGTCGACCAGCATGGCGATCCGCCGCTCGGCCAGCGAGCCGATCTCGCAGATCGCCAGGGCCATCATGTCGGCGGCGAAGGCGATCGGCTCGGCGTGGAAGTTGCCGCCGGACAGCGCCTCTCCCGTGTCGGCGAAGATCAGCGGGTTGTCCGTCACGCCGTTGGCCTCGACGGCGAGGGTGTCGGCCGCCTGACGCAAGACCTGCAGCGCCGCCCCCATCACCTGCGGCTGGCAGCGCAAGCAATAGGGATCCTGCACCCGTTCGTCGGCGACCAGGTGCGAGGCGCGGATCGCCGAGCCGGTCATGAGATCCCTGAGCGCCGCCGCCGCCTCGATCTGCGCCTCGTGCCGGCGCAACGCATGGATGCGGGGATCGAACGGCGTATCGGACCCCTTGGCCGCCTCGGTCGAGAGGGCCCCGGACACCAGCGCCGTCTGGAACAGCCGCTCGGCCTCGAACAGCGCCGCCAGCGCCCAGGCCGCGCTGAACTGGGTGCCGTTCAGCAGGGCGAGCCCTTCCTTGGGGCCGAGGACCAGGGGCGCGAGCTCGGCTTCCGCCAGAGCCTCGGCGGCCGGACGCGTCCTGCCCTCGATTTCGATCTCGCCGACGCCGATCATCGCCGCGGCCATGTGCGCAAGCGGGGCGAGATCGCCGGACGCGCCGACGGAGCCCTGGCACGGGACGACGGGGGTCAGTCCCTTCGCCAGCAGGGCTTCGAGCATGGCCAGCGTCGCCGGCCGAACGCCCGAGGCCCCCTGCCCCAGGCTGGCCAGCTTCAGCGCCATCATCAGCCGCACGATGACGGTCGGCGTGGGCGCGCCGACGCCGGCGGCGTGGGACAGCACGATGTTCCGTTGCAGGGTCTCGAGATCGCCGTCGGGAATGCGGATGCTGGCGAGCTTGCCGAAGCCGGTGTTCACCCCATAGACTGGCGTATGGGCTGCGAGGATCCGCTCGACGGCGGCGGCGCTGGCGATGACGGCCGGCGCTGCGGACGGATGCAGCGTCGCGGCCGCGCCACGATAGACCGACCGCCATTGGGCGAGCGTCGCCTCGCCGGGCCGCAGGACTTCGCTCATCGGCCGCTCCAGACGCGCATGTGCAGGGGGTTGAAGCCGATCCGGTAGACCAGCTCGGCCGGGCGCTCGATGTCCCAGATGGTCAGGTCGCAGCGCTTGCCGGCTTCCAGGGTCCCGACGTCGTCCAGCCGTCCCAGCGCCCGGGCGGCCTCGCGGGTCATCCCCGCCAGGCACTCGACGACGGTCAGGCGAAAAAGAGTCGCGGCCATGTTCATCGCCAGCAGGGGCGAGGTGAGCGGCGAGGTGCCGGGATTGCAGTCGGTGGCGATCGCCATCGGCACGCGGTTCGCCCGCAGCGCTTCGATCAGCGGAAGCTTTGTCTCGCGCATGAAGTAGAAGGCGCCCGGCAACAGCACCGCCGTCGTCCCCGCCGCGGCCAGGCACGCGGCGTCGCCGGCGTCCAGATGCTCGAGGTGGTCGGCCGACAGGGCGGCGAACTCCGCCGCCAGCGCCGCCCCGCCCTGGTTGGACAGCTGCTCGGCGTGCAGCTTGACCTTCAGCCCGCAACCGCGCGCCGCCTCGAACACCCGTCGCATCTCGCTCGGCGTGAAGGCGATGCTCTCGCAGAAGCCGTCGACCGCCTCGGCCAGTCCCGCCGCGGACACAGCCGGGATCATCTCGTCGCAGACCAGGTCGAGATAGGCCTTCCGGTCCTCGCGAAACTCCGGCGGCAAGGCGTGGGCGCCGAGGAAGGTGGTGACGACCGACACCCCCCGCCGGCCCTCCAGGGCGCGGGCCGCGCGCAGCTGCTTCAGCTCGGCGTCCAGGCTCAGGCCATAGCCGGACTTGATCTCCACCGTGGTGACGCCCTCGGCCAGCAAGGCGTCGAGCCGCGGCAAGGCGGCGTCCGTGAGGTCCGCCTCGCTGGCCGCGCGGGTCGCTCGCATGGTCGAGACGATGCCGCCGCCTTCGCGGGCGATCTCTTCATAGCTGGCGCCCTCCAGCCGCATTTCGAATTCGCGCGACCGGTCGCCGGCATAGACCAGATGGGTGTGCGGATCGATCAGCCCCGGCAGGATCCAACGGCCCTGGCAGTCCTCGACGACCTCGGCCTCCAGGGCCGGCGCCTCGGCCTCCGGGCCGGCGTAGACGATGCGCCCGCCCGCCGCCGCCACGACGCCCGCCTCGATCTCGCCCAGACCCGGTTTGTCGGGGGCGAGCGTCGCAAGCCTCGCGTTTCGCCAGAGGCGGTCGCAATGATGGAGGTCCGGACGAGCCTGCATGTGGGCATTTTCGGACGGCTGATGTATTTGTCTAGTCATAATATGGTCGTCGGAGGTGATCATGACCGGACTGTGGTTCCGGCAGGCGCTGCTGCCAGAGGGCTGGACCGCTTCGGTCCGGGTCGCGATCTCGGGCGGGCGGCTGGCGACGGTCGAGCCGGGAGCGCCGCCGCGGGCCGGCGACCAGCGGCACGCGATCGGCCTGCCCGGCCTGCCGAACCTGCACAGCCACGCCTTCCAGCGCGCCATGGCCGGTCGAGCCGAGCGGCGTGTGGCCGGGGCCGACGATTTCTGGCTCTGGCGCGAGCGCATGTACCAACTGGCCCAGGCGGTGCAGCCGGAGGACCTGCGCGCGATCGCCGCGCTCGCCTACGCCGAGATGCTGCAGGCCGGATTCGTGCGGGTCGGCGAGTTTCATTATCTGCACAATGCGCCAGACGGCCGACCGTACGCCGACCCTGGCGAGATGGCGATCAGCCTCGCCGCCGCCGCGGCCGACAGCGGGATCGCGCTCACCCTGCTGCCGGTTTTCTATGCCCATTCCGGCTTCGGCGCCGCCGCGCCGACCGACGGCCAGGCCCGCTTCGTCAACAGCCTGGACGGCTATGGCCGCCTGCTGGAGGGCTCCGGCCGCGCCATCTCCGGCCTGGAGGGCGCAGTCCTGGGCGTCGCCCCGCACAGCCTGCGCGCGGTCACGCCCGAACATTTGGCCGAGCTGACGCGCCTGCTGCCCGCCGCCCCGGTCCACATCCACGTCGCCGAACAGACCCGGGAGGTCGAGGACTGTTTCGCCTGGTCCGGCCGGCGGCCTGTCGACTGGCTGCTCGCCCACGCCCAGATCGACCGGCGCTGGTGCCTGGTGCACGCCACCCACATGGACGCGGCGGAAACCCTCGCCCTGGCGGCCAGCGGCGCGATCGCGGGCCTCTGTCCGATCACCGAGGCGAACCTGGGCGACGGGATCTTCCCGGCGGAGCCCTTCCTGGCCGCCGGCGGCCAGATCGGCGTGGGCTCGGACGCCAATGTGCGGATCGACGCGACAGAGGAGCTGCGGCTGCTCGAATATGGCCAGCGCCTGACCCAGCGCCGGCGCAACGTCCTGGCGGAGAGCGCCGATGAGCCCACCGCAGACCGGCTGTATCGCGCCGCGCTCGCCGGCGGCGGCCAGGCGCTGGGCTGCGATCCGCCTGCGCTCCGGCCAGGCGCGCCGGCCAGCTTCATCAGCCTCGACGCCGAGCATCCGGCGCTCGCCGACGCCCCGCCCGACGAATACCTCAGCCGCTGGATCTTCGCCGCCGGCCGCGCGGCGGTGGACGGCGTCTGGGTCGGCGGCCGCCAGCTTGTCGCCGAAGGCCGCCATCTGCGGTGGACGCAGATAGTCAGCGACTATCGCGCCGCCATCGGTCGCCTCCGGGCCGACTCCGCGTAAGACACGCCCGATTTTTTGACAGTCCTGGCCACCGTCGAGGCGCCGCGTCGACGTCGACCGGCCGACGGCTGACGCTGCGGATTTCGACTTGACCCGCCCGCGATCGCGATCCTGTTTTGACTAGACATAAATTCGAACAAACAAAGGGGCATCGACAATGCGAACGGTCACCAGCGTATCGATCCTGGCGTTGTCTGTCGCGCTGGCGTCCGCCGCTCAGGCGCAGTCGGCGTCCGACGACCCGGCGGTCTCCGAACTGATCGTCACCGGCGAGCAGGTGCGCTCGCTGGAGCAGTTCACCCCGACGGGCAGCCGGCTCAATCTTTCGGCCCGGGAGACGCCGGCGACGCTGGACGTGATCAACAGCGCGACCATGACCACGCGGGGCTTTCTCAACGTCGAGGAAGCCGCCAACAGCATGCCCGGGGTGACCTCCGGCGGCGCGCCGGGCGATCTCGGAAACTTCCACATTCGCGGCTTCTCCGGGACCCAGATCACCATCCTGCACAACGGGATCTACGTCGGCCCCTCCGACATGGTGATCCGGCCGCAGAACAGCTTCAACGTCGAGAGCGTCGAGATCCTGAAGGGCCCCTCCTCGGTGCTCTACGGCCAGGGCGCGATCGGCGGGGCCATCAATGTCGTCAACAAGGCGCCCAGCTTTGGCGCGACCTCCATGAACGCTTATGCGGCGACGGGCAGCTACGGGACCTACGCCCTGGGCGTCGGCGGCACGACCAAGCTGCGCGACGAACTGGCCGTCCGCATCGACGTCAGCCGGACCGGCACGAACGGCTATGTGCACGACACAGACGGCGATTCCACCAACGCCACCGTCTCGCTGGTCTGGAAGCCCACCGATCGGCTGGACGTACAGTTCTCGCTCGACGTCCTGTCGGACCACCCATCGAGCTACTGGGGCACGCCGCTCGTGACCACGGATTTCGCCACCAATCCCCTGAACGGGGTTGTGTCGAAGGCCGGCTACACGATCGACAAGCGGATGCGGTTCGTCAACTACAACGTCTCCGACGCCTTCATCAAGGCGACCCAATACTGGCCCCAGCTTCTCGTGAAGTGGCGTCCGAACGAAAACATCAGCTTCGAGAACTATCTTTACTACTATCACGCCGACCGGAAGTGGTTGAATTCGGAGGCTTACGCCTTCAACCCGACCACCCAGCTCATCGACCGCGACCGCTTCTTCGTCTTCCACAAACAAAAACTGTGGGGCGACCAGGGCAGCGTCAGCCTGACCTATCCGGTCTTCGGCATGAAGAACCAGCTGGTGGTGGGCTTCGACTATAGCCACCTCGATTTCGTCCGCAGCCGCGGCTTCCCCGACGGCGACAGCGTCGATCCGTTCAATCCGAACCCCGGCCTGTTCGGCCCGGTCGTTCCGCGCGTGAGCCCGACCAAGTGGGACGACCTCGCCCTCTTCTTCGAGGACATCCTCAGCATCACTGACAAGCTGAAGCTCGTCGTCGGCGGCCGCTATGACCACCTCGATCTCGACCGCAAGAACTTCAACGCGGACGGCAGCTTCAACGCCGGATCGAGCTTCTCGCGCACCTTCCAGCCGGTGACCTATCGGCTGGGCCTGGTCTACGACATCAATCCCTACATCACGCCCTACGCCTCCTACACGACGGGCCAGGACCCTGTCGGATCGAACATCTTCATCGTCAATGCGGGGCAGAATTTCGCGCTGGGGAAGTCGCGCCAGTACGAAGTCGGCGTGAAGGCCAACACGCCCGGCAACCGCGCCTCGATGACGCTCGCCGCCTACGACATCCGCCGCAACGACGTCCTGCAGGCGATCTCCCAGGAGGAGGTGGTGCCGGTCGGCAGCCAACGGTCACGCGGCTTCGAGTTCTCCGGCGACGTCAAGGCGACCGACCACCTGATCATCGACGCCAACCTCGCCTATACCGACGCCACCTATCGTAACTTCAGCTTCGTCGACGGCTCGGGGACCCTGGTGGACGCCTCGGGCAACCGGATCCCGAACTCGCCGAAATGGCTGGCCAATGTCTGGGCAAGCTACACCGACGTGCTCGGCCTGCCGGTTGATGTCGGCGGCGGCGTACGCCATGTCGGCAAGCGGGCGGGCGACGACGCCAACAGCCTGATGCTCGAGGCGTACACTACGCTCAACGCCTATGTGACCTACCGGGTAAGCCCGAACGTCGCCGTGTCGCTGCGGGTCGAGAACCTCACCGACAAGGTCTTCGCCCAGGCCGCCGACATCTTCTATCCGACGGAAGTGATCCTTGGCCGCCCCCGATACTGGCAAGTCGACGTCTCCGCGAAGTTCTGAGGTCGCCAGCGTGTACGCAGCAGTCCTGAAAGGCCTCGCCAGCTTCCATCGCTGGGTCGGGGTCGTTCTGTGCCTGATGTTCGCGACCTGGTTCGCCACAGGCGCGATGATGGTCTTCGTGGCCTTCCCCGCCGTGTCCGCGTCGGAGGCGGCCGCCCGCAGCGAGCCGGTCGACCTCACAGCGGTGGCCCTCGCCCCCGGCGAGGCGGCGGCCCGGCTGGGCCGGCCTGCCGATCTGCGGCTCGTCGGTCGGGCCGGCGCGCCGGCTTACGTCGGGCGGCAGGACGCGCACATGGCGGCGATCGCCGCCGCCGACGGCCGGCCCCTGCCCGCGCTGACCGCCCGGCAGGCCGAAGCTGTCGCCGCCCGCTTTGGCGGGGCGCCCGCCGCGCGCGTCTCAGCGCCGATCGACTATGACCAATGGGTCGTGCACCAGGCGCTCAACCCCTGGCGGCCCTTCTACCGCGTGCGATTGGCGGACCCGGCCGCGACCGAGATCTACGTCTCCGCCGCGACCGGCGAAGTCCGGCAGAAGACCACTCGGCTGCAACGGACCGCCAACTGGGTCGGCTCCGTCGTCCACTGGATCTATTTCACGCCGCTTCGCCGAAGCTTCGCCGCCTGGGACTGGACGGTCTGGTCGCTGGCGCTGACCGGAGTTGCGACGGCCGTCGCCGGCGTCTGGCTCGGCGTGACCCGCACCTCGCGGAAGATGCGCAGCAAACGTCCCGGCGTCTCGCCCTATCGCGGCCTGCTGCGCTGGCATCACGTGATCGGATTGGCGGCCGGCGGCTTCGTGCTGTGCTGGATCTCCAGCGGATGGCTGTCCATGGATCATGGCCGGCTGTTCTCCGACGGCGCACCGACCGCCGAGGCCGCCCAGGCCTATCGCGGCGGCGGCGGGACGCAGACGCCGCCCGCTCTCACGGCCGCGGACCTGCGCAGCCTCGGCGCCGGCGCGACGGCGATCGACTTCGGCCAGCTGAACGGCTGCAGCATTGCAGCCGCGCGCAGCCCGTCGGGCCCGCGGGCGCTCACACTTTGTCCGCAAATGCGGCGGCTCGGCGCGGGGGTTCCCGACGGCCTGGTGCTGAGCGCGGTCCGCGCGGCCTGGCCGGGCGAACACATCGTATCGGCCGCGGCGGTGCGCGGCGACAGTCCCTACGCCAAGGCCGAGGGCGTCCCCGACGGCGCCATGCAGGTCCAGCTGGCCGGCGCCCAGGCGCTTCGCCTGTTCGTCGATCCAGTCAGCGGCCAACTGCTGGTGGTGATGGACCGCAGCCGCGAGGCCTACGCCTGGGTCTACTACATGCTCCACACCTACAATTTCCCAGGCTTGTCGGACCGGCCGGCGCTGCGCACGACCCTGCTGTTGATCCCGCTGACCCTGGGCTTCGTCTTCTCGATCACCGGCGTGTTGGTCGGCGTTCGCCGGCTTCGCGCCTTCACCCCCGTCGCCAAGCCGACGCCCCGGCCAAGAGTGTCCTGACCCATGAAAGACCAGCTGTTCCTGCTGAAGCCCGGCTTCTTCAACGCCGGCCTGGGGCCGCTCTACTGCGGCGACTCGGTTTCCGTCGAAGGCCTGCTGAGCTTCTGTCCGGATCTGCGCGCCCAGGTCGACGTGCACTATCTGGCGTTCCCGCGCCCGCGAACGCCGCTGGTCGAGACGCTGGGGGAAGGCCTGCAGTCGGTTCCCGTGATCATCCTCGCCGACGAGACGACGATCGCCGACCCGACCATTGCGGTCGAAGAGGCCAACGGCCGCCGCTACATCGCCGATCAGGCCATGATCCGCCGGTATCTCTCAACGCAGTACGATCAGCCGCTCGCCGGCTGAGCCTCAGCGCGCCGGCTCGAACCGCCCGACGAGCCGGTGCTGCGCCCCGGAGTGCCAGAGACGGGCGACGGTGACGGGAATGTCGCCGTTCCAGGTCTTGCGCTCCACCACCAGACAGGCGGCGCCAACGGGCACGCCGAGCGCTTCGGCTTCGGCGGGCCCAGCCTCGCAGGCGGCGATCGTGTGCTCGGCTTCCGTCCAGGGAACGTGCGCCAACAGCCACGGCCCCGGCGGCTCGGTCTCGAGCGGCTGACAGGTGATGCCGGGCGCGGCGTCGACGTTGACCAACCGCTCCTCCAGCTGGAAGGGCGCGCCGTTCGACAGGTGAAGGCAGCGGATCGACAGCAGCTGGGTCGACTGGCGAACGTGCAGCAGGCGCCGCTTGTCCGGGTCCTCCTTGACGAACTCGCACTTCAGCAATCGATAGGCGTATTCCGCCCCTGATCTTTCGATCACGTCGGCGGTGTTCCAGATCTCCAGAACCGGCCGGTCTTGCGCACGCTCGGAGACGACCGTCCCGACCTTTCGGCGGCGCTGCACCAGTCCGTCCGCGGCCAGGCTTTGGATGGCCTTGCTGACCGTCATCCGCGAGGTGTGGAAGTGGTCCTTGAGGACGATTTCGCCGGGAATGCGCGTCCCGGGGGCCCACTGCCCGTCGAGGATCGGCTGGGCGAGCGCCCGCCGGATCTGCAGCCAGACCGGGCCGCTGCCATCCAGCTTCAGCGCGGCAAGCTGCGAACGCTCGGTCGGCGGCTCTGCCTCGGCGACGTCGAGGCGATCGTTGGGACGAGCGGCGTACAAATCACGGCTCCTGCACGCCTGGAAGGTAGTGCGTTCAGGCTGGAGTTGAAACCGCCGCGCGCGAAGTCGGGCCCGCACCGGGCTAATCCGACGGCGGCGCCTATGGGAAAAGCAGAGTCGTCAGCGCGATCACGACGGTCAGTTGCAGAAGGGTCGTTGCGACCAGCGTCCAGATCAGCGCCTTCGGCGCATTCCTGACCTCGCTCGCCGAGGTCTTCAGCCCGATCGCTGCGACGGCTGCGGCGAGGCACCAGGCGGCCACGTCGGCGCCAAGTTGCGCGGAGCCTGCGGGGGTCCAGCCGAGCGACGCCGCCGCGGCCAGCACGAAGAATCCCATCAGGAACATTGGCGGCGCGGGGAGGCGCTCGCGCGCTCGGACGCCCGCGCTCGGGCGGCGGTGGGCCAGGGCCGATCCCCAGACGAGGCACACCGGCATGAGGCAGGCCACCCGCACCAGTTTGATCGTCACCGCCGCGAGGCCGACATCGGGCGACACGGCGAAGCCCGCGCCGACCACCTGGGCCACGTCATGGATCGCAGCGCCCAGCACCAGGCTCGTCCTGCGGGCGTCGTAGCCCAGCAGGTGGCACAGCGGCGGATAGAGCACCATGACGGCCGTGCTGAGGAGCGACACCACCAGGATCACCACCGCCGTGTCTCGCTCGATCCCCTCGCGCCGCGGCGCCATGGCCGCTGCGGCGACCGCCGCCGAGGCGCCGCAAACGGCGACCGAGGTGGCGCAGACCGCAGCCGTGTCCGACAACGCCCCCGCACGCCGCGCGATCGCATATCCGCCGACGAGGGTCGCCAGGAGCGACACGAAGACCAGCGCGATCGTACGCCAGCCCAAGGCCGCCAGGTCGCCGGCGACGATCCGCAGACCGAGCAAGGCCACGCCCCATCGCAGGAGCACCCGGGCGCAGAAGCCTATTCCGGGCGCGCAGCGGTCGGCCAGCCCAGGGGCTGCGCCACGCACCCCGGCGCCGAGGAGAAGCACCAGCAGCATCGCCGGCAGGTGGAGGCGCGGCGCCGCCAGGGTCGCGGCGAGCGCCAGGGCGCCGCACAGCAGCAGGCCGCCGAGCCAGCCGCCGCCAAGTCTGGCGCCCGGCCGGACGAGGTCGCTAGCGACCGCCACTGGCCGGCTGCTCCGCCTGACGTGGGAGATGGCGCTGGCGGTTCGACACCATGCGCTCGTGAAGCCGGCGGACCTGATCGCTTCCCGTCCGCTCGAAACAACACGGCAGCAGCGCGTGGACCAGGCAGGCCAGCCCGCCGGCCACCATTCGCAGGCCGAAGACCGAGGCCGCTGCGAGGTGTTCGAGGTAGGTTTCGTTCACCGAGGCGGGATGGTCGAGGAAGGCGCGTCTCAACAGCGGCATTGGCGCGGGCTCCAAGATTCCGGTCCCCCGAGAGTGCCTGCCCCGCGCTGAAATGTGCTCCCAAAGTCTACTACCGTTTTCGTCGGATCTGTAGTTTCATCCTACGCATGAAGAGAACTGTGAAATTAGATCCTATCGATGAACGGATCCTTGGTTTGCTCCAGCAGGACGCGACCCTGACGGTCCAGCAGATCGGCGACAGCGTCGGCCTGTCGGCCACGCCATGCTGGCGTCGCATCAAGGCCCTGGAGGCGGCGGGCGTCATCGATCGCCGCGTCGCCATCCTCAACCCCGCGGCCCTGGGCCTTCATGGAACCGCCTTCGTCTTTGTCCGCACGAACCAGCACGAAGCCGGATGGCTCGAACGGTTCTCGCGCGCGATCCTGGAGCTTCCGGAGATCGTCGAATGTCACCGGCTGAGCGGCAACATCGACTACCTGCTCAAGTGCATCGTGCGCGACATCGAGCACTACGACGACGTCTACAAACGTCTCATCGCGCGCGTCCCCGGCCTGGTCGACGTCAGCGCCAGTTTCTCGATGGAACGGATGAAGCAGGTGACCCAGCTGGACGTTACGACCGCGCGGTGATCTCAGGCGTCACAGTGGACTTATCCCCTCCTGGGGGATAGGAGGTCGCGTCATGCCGACCTTCACCGACCTCATCCAGCAGGGCGTCGCCCACGCCTGGCTGTTCATTCCCAGCGCGGTGCTTCTGGGCGCGCTGCACGGCCTCGAGCCGGGTCACTCGAAGACGATGATGGCGGCCTTCATCATCGCCGTCCGCGGGACGGTGAAACAGGCGGTGCTGCTCGGGCTCTGCGCGACCCTGTCGCACACCCTGATCGTCTGGGTCATCGCCCTGGGGGGCCTCTACCTGTGGCGGGATCTCGCGCCGGAGACGATCGAGCCCTACCTGCAGCTGGCCTCCGGGGCGATGATCATCCTGATGGGCGCCTGGATGCTCTGGCGCACCCGCCGCGAGCAGCAGCTCGCCGCAACGGGCCATCACCACCCCCATGGCCATGACCACCACCATCATGACCACGAGGACGAGGTCCGCCGGATCGACACCGGTCACGGCGTGCTGCGCCTGGAGATCCACGAGACCGGCGCGCCGCCGCGGTTCCGCGTCAGCGCCGAGCGGGGCCACGGCTGGCCCGCGGACGCGATAGCGCTTGAAACGGAGCGCCCCGACGGCGCCCGTCAGGGCTTCACCTTCCGCGCCATCGAAGGCGGGCTGGAGTCGGTCGAAGAGATCCCGGAGCCGCACGACTTCATCGCGCGGCTGTCGACGGGCCATGGCGACCACGTCCACGCCTTCGACGTCGTGTTTGCGGAAGCTGGCCACGAGCCGCCGGAGCTCGCGGGCCTCGCCTTCGCCGGCGGCTACCAGGACGCCCATGAGCTCGCGCACGCCAACGACATCCGCCGCCGGTTCTCCGATCGGCAGGTGACCACGGCCCAGATCGCGATCTTCGGTCTGACGGGCGGCCTGATCCCCTGCCCCGGCGCTATCACCGTCCTGCTGCTCTGCCTGCAGCTGAAGGCCTTCACCCTGGGCGCGGCCCTGGTGCTGGCGTTCAGCGTCGGCCTGGCGCTGACCATGGTCGCCTCCGGCGTCCTCGCCGCCCTCAGCGTCAAACATGTCTCCAAGCGCTTCAGCGGCTTCGGCGACCTGGTGCGACGTGCGCCCTATGTCTCCGGCGGCGTGATCCTGCTCATCGGCCTCTATCTCGGCGTGAGCGGGTGGCTGCATCTTTCACCAGCCTGATAGGTTTCGCTCATGAGCCACGCCACCAACCCGGACCTGCTGAACCGGCTGAAGCGCGCCAAAGGCCACCTGGCGACCATCATCAAGATGATCGAGGACGAGCGCGACGGACTGGAGACGGCGCAACAGCTGCTGGCCGTGATCAATGCGCTCGACAAGGCCAAGACCCTGCTGGTCACCGACCATATCGAGCATCACCTCGAGGACGTGGTCGGACCCTTGTCCCGCGAAGCGCGCGAGAAGCTTGGACGCCTGACGGACCTGGCGAAGTACCTCTGAGCGGCGGGGCCTGCGGCCGCCCACGCGAGGCATCGTCAACTGTTGACAGTTGTCGGCCGCGCCGACACAGTCGTCCGGCAGCTGCAAGAGGCGCCTCATGAACATCGCCGGCGGACGGTTCGTCATCACGGGCGGCGCGAGCCTGATCGGCTCGCACGTGGCCGAGGAGTTGCTCGCCCAGGGCGCGCGCGAGGTGGTCTTGCTGGACAATTTCGCGCTGGGAACGCCCGAGGCCGCGCGCCACCTGCTGGGCGACGAGCGGGTGAAGCTGGTGCGCGGCGACATCCTGCGGATCAACGAGCTCTATGACGCCTTCCAGGGCGCCGACGGGGTTTTCGCCATCGCCGGCTTCCTCACCCTGCCGCTGACGCAGAACCCGCCGCTGGGGCTGGCCGTCAACGTCGAGGGCCAGGTCAACGTGTTCGAGGCCTGCCGCTACCAGGGCGTGGGGAAGGTGGTCTTCTCCTCCTCGATCGCCGCCTACGGCGAGCCGGGCCCGGGCCTTATCGACGAGGATTCGCCTTCGAACCTCGCGCCCTTCCAGCCGGGCGCGGTGCTCTATTCCTGCACCAAGCTGATCGGCGAGGCGCTCTGCAAGCTCTATGCGGCCAAGCACGGAGTTCACGCCGTCGCCCTGCGCTATTCCACCGTCTACGGCGAACGCCAGCACTACCGCGGCGTCAACGCCCTCTACATCATCGAGAACTATGACCGCATCGTGCGCGGCGAGCGGCCCACCCTGCCCGGCGACGGCAGCGAGGTGCACGACTACATCCACGTCGCCGACGTCGCCCGCGCCAATGTGATGGCCATGGCCTCGGACGTCTCCGGCGAGGTGTTCAACGTCGTCACCGGCGAGCAGACCACCGTGAAGCGCATCGTCGAGATCCTGCTCGACATCACCGGCAGCAAGCTTGAGCCGGAACATGCGAGCGCCGGCGGGGCGGTGAAGTCGACCAGCGGAACGGTGCTCGACCTCAGCCGCGCGAAGATCGAGCGCATGCTGGGCTGGCGCCCGGAGGTCGGAATCGAGGCCGGGCTTCGGCGGCTGATCGAGTGGCGCAAGAGCCAGCCGGACTGAGCGGCGCGAGGAACCCTGAGATGCGCAACCTGCGCCTGCCCGCCGTCTTCATGCGCGGCGGCACCTCGAAGGCGGTGATGTTCCGGGCTGAGGACCTGCCGGCCGACCGCAGCGCCTGGGACGCCATCTTCCTGCAGCTCATGGGCTCGCCGGATCCCAACGGCCGCCAGCTCGACGGCATGGGCGGCGGCGTCTCCTCCCTGTCCAAGGTCTGTGTGGTGGGGCCGCCCAGCCGGCCGGACGCCGACGTCGACTACACCTTCGCCCAGGTCTCGGTGCGCGAGGCCCACGTCGACTACAGCGGCAACTGCGGGAACATGTCCTCCGCCATCGGGCCGTTCGCCGTCGAGGAGCGCATTGTCCCGGCGCCGGAGACCGGCGACGCCGTGGTGCGCATCCACAACACCAACACCGGCAAGATCATCGTCGCGCGTTTTCCCGTCCTGGAGGGCGCCCTGGCGGCGGATGGCGACCTGGAGATCGACGGCGTCGCCGGCCAGGCCGCGCCGATCCGGCTGGAGTTCCTCGATCCGGGCGGCGCCAAGACCGGCCGGCTGCTGCCCACCGGCCAGGCCTGCGACGAGCTCGACGTCCCAGGCCTCGGCCGGATCGCCGCCACCCTGGTCGACGCGGCCAACCCTTGCGTCTTCGTGGCGGCCGAAGACCTCGGCAAGACCGGCGTCGAGCTGCCGGACGAGCTGGAGGGCGACGCGACCTTTCTGGAGCGAATGGAGGCGATCCGACGGGCGGCGTCCGTGCGGATGGGGATCACCGCCGACCTGGAGGCCGCCGCACGGACGGCGAGCGTGCCGATGGTGGCGATGGTCAGCGCGCCGCAGACGGCGCCGACGCTGTCCGGGCGCACACTTTCGCCGAACGACGCCGACATCTGCGTGCGGATGCTCTCCATGCGGCAGCCGCACAAGGCGACGCCGATCACCGGCGCCATCTGTCTGGCCATCGCCGCGCGCATCCCGGGCTCGATCCCCCAGCGCCTGCGCCGCGCCGCCGACGGCCCGACCCGCATCGGCCACCCGTCCGGCACGACCCTGGTCGACGCCGCGGTCACTGGCGAAGGCGACGACCTGCGGGCGCTGCACGGCGCGGTCTATCGCACTGCGCGCCGACTGTTCGAAGGCGCCGTCCTCTACCGCGCCGACTGATGCGGAACATCGTCAACTGTTGACAGTTTACGGGGCCGCTTGTACGGCTCGCGACAGCGAATATAAGGAGCACGACATGACCGAGACTGGGGCCGACACCGAGACTTGGGACGTGATCGTGGTGGGCGCGGGCAATGCGGCGACCTGCGCTGCGCTCTCCGCCAGCGAGCAGGGCGCGAAGGTGCTGATGCTCGAGAAGGCCCCCTATGACGAACGGGGCGGCAACTCCCTGTTCACCGCCGGCGGCTTCCGCTTCGTGCACGACGGCCTCGACGACCTTCGGACCGACATTCTCGACGACCTGACGCAGGGCGAGGTCGACCAGATCGGCAATCTGCCGCCGCACTCGAAGCAGAAGTATATCGACGACATCATGCGCGTGACCGAGAACCTCGCCGACGAGGAGCTCGCCGAAATCCTCGCCGGCCAGTCGCGCGACACCATGCGCTGGATGCGCAAGCACAAGATCCGCTTCATCCCGATGTTCGGCCGGCAATCCTTCAAGATCGAGGGCAAGCACCACTTCTACGGCGGGGTGAACATCGAGGCGATCGGCGGGGGCTGGGGCCTGGTCGACCAGCTGATGCAGGCGGCCGAGCGGGCGAAGATCGAGATCCGCTACGAGACCGCGCTCACCGGCCTGATCCAGAACCAGAAGGGTCATGTGGTCGGCGTGCGCGCCAAGGGCCCGGACGGCTTCGTCGACCTCGCCGCCAAGTCGGTGGTGCTGGCCTGCGGCGGCTTCCAGGCCAATCCGGAAATGCGCGTGCGCTATCTCGGCCCCGGCTGGGAGCTCTGCCGGGTGCGCGGCACCCGCTACAACACTGGCGATGGCATCAACGCGGCGCTGGCCATCGGCGCCCAGCCCTTCGGCGGCTGGTCGACCTGCCACGCGGTGCAGTGGGACATCAGCGCCCCGCCGTTCGGCGACCGCGTCGTCCTCGACAACTACCAGAAGCACTCCTACCCGATCGGCGTCGTCGTGAACCTGAACGGCGAGCGCTTCCTCGACGAGGGCGCCGACATGCGCAACTACACCTACGCCAAGTATGGGCGCGAGGTGATGAAGCAGCCGCAGCGCGCCGCCGTGCAGATCTTCGACGCCAAGACCATCGGCAACGTCCGCGACGAATACCGCATCAAGCAGGTGACCAAGGCGGAAGCCAACACCCTCGAAGAACTGGCCGAGGCGCTGGAGATCGACGTCGAGGGGCTGAAGAAGACGATCGCCGAGTTCAACGCCGCCTGCCAGCCGGGCGAGTACAATCCGTCGATCCTCGACGGCGTCTCGACCAAGGGCATCAAGCCCCCCAAGTCCAACTGGGCGCTGCCGATCGACACCCCGCCCTACTCCGGCTTCGTCGTCACCTGCGGCATCACCTTCACGTTCGGCGGGTTGAAGATCAACAACCAGGGCAATGTGCTGGACCTAGTCGACAAGCCGATCCCGGGCCTGTTCGCCGCCGGCGAGCTGGTCGGCGGCCTGTTCTACCAGAACTATCCCGGCGGCACCGGGCTGATGAACGGTGCGGTGTTCGGCCGCTTGGCTGGCCAGAGCGCGGGACGTCATTCTACATAGCAGCCGGGGATGCGCCGCGACTCCCGCGCGGCGAAGGGGAAGATCTGCGCGCCATGAGCGGTTTGGACAACAAGGTGCAGGCGCAGTCCCTCGTCGACGCGGTCACGGAGAGGATCGAGGCGGCCATCATCAGCGGAGCGCTCGAGCCCGGCAGCCGGCTCAGCGAACAGGCCCTGGCCGCATCCCTGGGCGTCAGCCGCGGCCCCTTGCGCGAAGCCATCCGCCGGCTGGAAGGCCGCAAGCTCCTGCAGCGCACGCCCAATATCGGCGTGCGCGTGGCGGCCCTCTCGCTGAAGGACCTGCACGAGCTCCTCCAGGTCCGCGAGGCGCTGGAAGGCATGGCCTGCGCGCTTGCGGCCAAGAACATGACCGACGCCGAGATCGCCGCCCTGCAGGGCCTGCTGGAGAAACATGGACAGCAGAAGAGCGTGCAGGAGGGCAAGGGCTACTACCAGGAATCGAAGGACTTCGACTTCCACTTCCGGATCGTCACCGGCAGCCGCAACGAGCGGCTTCGCGAGATGCTGATGGGCGATCTCTACCACCTGCTGCGGATCTACCGGTACAAGTCCAGCACCAAGCCCGGACGGGCCAAGAAGGCCCTGCAGGAACACGACGAGATCGTCGCCGCCATCGCCAGGCGCGATCCGGCCGCCGCCGAGCAGAAGATGCGCGAGCACCTGCGCAATGCGCGGCTCTATGTGGAGGAGCAGCTGGCGGCGGAAGCTGCGGTCGCCTCGGCCCCGACGTCGCCGAAGCCGAACGCAGCCTCCAAGCCGGGCCCGGCCAGCCCCCGCGTCCGCTCGCTGGACGCCCCGGCCGCGGCGCGACGGCGCTAAGCCGTAGGGGCGACCGCCGATCTTTGCAGCTATTTGGCAAGCCGGTGTCGCTAACGCGCTTCCGGGCTCGTATCATGCCCCTCTAGCGAGGAGGAGCGAGCCATCGGTCACACACCCCCGAGCGTCGAGTATGAGCGCCTGCTGACGGAGAAGGCCGAGAGGCTTGCGGATCTCCGAAAGTGGAAGCCTGGCCAGAAGCACTACAAGCGCAGCCTGAAAGCCTTTCTGGACGTGGACGCGAAGTCCCAGAAGGCGCTGCTGAAGCAGATCGAACAGGAACCCCGCCACTTCGTGGCCGCCGACAGAAGGTCGCCAGAATCCAAGGCATGACGGCGCAACGCGCTCAAGCAGGCGAATAAGATGTCCTCGGTTGCAGTCTACAGCCCGAAGGGCGGGGTCGGTAAATCGACCTGCGCCGTAAATCTGGCCTATCTGTCCGCGACGACCTCCACACGGCGAACGCTCCTATGGGACATCGACGCTCAGGGGGCCGCCGGCTATCTGCTGGGCGCGCATCGCCAGCGTGAAGAAGCGCACAAGATCTTCTCGAAGGACGCCGATCCGGTCGAGCTCGCCAGGACGACTCCCTACCTGCAACTCAGCATGCTCGCCGCCGACACCTCTCTGAGGCGGCTGGATGTTCAGCTCGTCGAAGAGGATGCCCGCAAGCGCGTCCGCAAACTCATCCGCACCCTGGAACGGAAATTCGAGCGCATCATCCTGGACTGCCCGCCCGGGGTCACCGAGATCAGCGAGCAGATCTTCCGCGCGGTCGATCTGGTCGTCATCCCCGTGACCCCGTCGGCGCTCGGCATGCGCGTTTTCGAGGAGGCGGTCGCTCACATCCGTGACAAGCACCGCAACGGGCCGCCGGTTCTTCCGTTGCTGTCGATGGTCGACATGCGGCGCAAGCTGCATCGGGAGATGGTCTCGACGCATCCCGACTGGCGCGTCATCCCCTATGCGAGCGTGGTGGAGCGCATGTCCGCGGAACGGGCGCCACTCGCCGCCTTCGCTCCTCGACACCCCGCCACGAGGGCGTTCGCAGAGGTCTGGACTGAGGTCGAACAACGCCTGATCGCCATCGAAAGCGAACGCCAAATCGCGGATCGCGCAGCCAGATAGTCTGGTGCGCGGCCCGCTCGAGGCGGCGCCTCGGCCAGCGTCAATCGTCGTTAAACCAGCTGCGCACGGGCCGAGCGGGCAGCTCACCCAACCGACGAGCTTCCGTCATCACCTGGTCGAGCGGTTCGCCGGCGAAGACATAGTCCGCCAGAAAGAGATCGAGCCATTCCACGGCGTCCGGGCCAAACCGCTCGACCAGGGCGGCGGCGTCCTGGGTGCGCTTGACGCTCCAAGGGCTTTCCTTAGCCTTCGCCCGATGCGGTTGGGTCGCGGCCATCTTACGTCCTCATGAGCTGGGGGAAGGCGCCTCACCGGTATGCACGGAACTGAGGGCGTGACCCCTGAACATCTCATCCTAGGGGCCAGTTGGCCCGCCCCCCCCACGCATCTGACCCGAAAGCGTCACCTTTGTGGCGAGACGACGCAGAAGTTGTGATGCTCTTCGCTCGCCGCCCCGACGACACCACGCCGGCGACCTTGCCGACGTCGGCCAGCAGGCTAGGTTGCAGCGTCGCACAGGTTCACGCACGGCGGGGCGAGGATGAGCATCGGTCTGGGTCTGGCGGACGCGCTCCGGCCGCTCCCCTATCATCTTCGACTGGTCGAATATCTGAAGCGCGCCGAGCCGGACGTCTGGGGCTGGGGCTCCTCCTTCGCCGTCCAGGAACAACACCTGCAGGACACGCGCGCCAGCCTGCTGCGGGAGACCTATCGCCTGACGCCCGACGGGCACCCAGCGGCCTACGAAGCCTGCGCGGCCGTCATGTCCCGGCTGGAGATCGAGGCGCCGGTGACGCTGTACCAGGCGGGCGCCGAAGCGATGAACGCCGCCCTCGTCTACCTGCCGGGCGAGGTGCATGTGGTGCTCTACGGCCCCGTGCTGGAGCGATTGAATGGGGAGGAGTTCGCGGCCCTTCTCGGCCATGAGCTCTCGCACTATCGCCTGTGGTCGATGGACGGCGGCGACTACCACACCGCCTCGCGGATCCTTGACCACACCCTGGCCGACCCGAACGCCGCCGCCAGCCACATGAACACCGCCCGGCTGTATGGCCTCTATACGGAGGTCTATGCCGACCGCGGCGCAGCCTTCGTGACCGGCGCGCCTGGCCCGTCCATTTCCACCCTGGTCAAAATCCAGACCGGCATCATCAACGTCGACCCCGCCGCCTACCTCGCACAGGCCGAGGAGCTGGAGGCCGGGGATGCACGCCTTTCCCAGGCCTACTCCCATCCGGAGACCTACCTGCGCGCCCAGGCCGTCGACAAATGGGCGCGGGGCGACGAACGCCTCGACGACTGGCTCCGCAAACGCCTGCAGGGGCCGCTGTCGATGGCCAAGCTGGACCTGATCGACCAGGAGCAGTTGGAGGCCCTGACCCGACGCTTCGTCGCCCGTTTCGTCGAGCAGGAGCCGATGCGCAGCGACCTGGTGGTCTCGCTGGTCAAGCGCTACTTCCCCAACTGGACCGGCGGCGAACCGATGGCGGAGCTGGAGGCGATCGCGCCCGACGCCGCCGACGACAGCGTGCGCGACTACCTGGGTTTCGTCATGCTCGACCTCGCGCTGGCCGATCCCGATCTGCGCGACCATGCGCTGCTGGAGGCGGCGCGAACCGCCCGAACGCTCGGCCGGTCGGAGGCCTTTCTCGACGCCCTCAAGCGGGAGAGCGGCCTGCCCAGGCGTGACGTCGACGCCCTGGCGCGCAAGCTGAAGGCGGCCGCATGACGCAGGATGCCGCCGAGATCGGCCTCGCCGAGGCCCTGGCCGACGTCCATGGCGTGGCCCTCTCCATGGACGACGTGCTGTTCGCCGTCCTGCCGCTGCTGCGGACGGTGAGCGACCTGCACGCGCGCGGCCGCGTCGCCGACCTGGGCGCCGGCGACATCGTTCAGGCCGCCAATGGCGTGCTGCGGCTTCGGCGTCCCGACGGCCTGCCGCCACGCTACCGGCTGGACGCGGTGAAGGCGGTGCAGCCGCCGCCGAGCTCGGCCCTGAACATCATCGACGAGGTTCGGCTCACGCGCGACTCCGAGATCGGCGTGGCGGTGGAGACCCTGCGCGCCGAGCGCGATCCCGACCGGCCGATCACCAAGCCGGTCTATCTGCCGGGCTTCGACGCCTGGGAGCTGCGGCTCGGCCACCATGACGAGATCACCGACATCTTCAGCCTGGGCCAGATCCTCGCCTGCCTGGCGTGCGGGCTGGATTTCAACGACGCCGACGATCTCGACCGCTTCGCCACGCATCACCAGAACCTGTTCGCCATCGTCCCCCGCCTGAACCCGGTTCTGGCCAACGTCATCGTCGAGATGACCGCGCTGAACCGCCACGACCGGGCCACCGACCTCGCCGTGCTCATGCGGCGACTGGAGACCTGGCGTGACCAGCCGCAAGGACTGAATGTCGAGCGCGTGCTGGCGACGACCGACGGCGCCGCGCCCCGGCGGACGGCGGTGCTGTCGCACCTGCGAGACCGACTGTTCGACCTGTCGCGCCGCAACCGCCTGCTCTACTTCCGCCCGACCCAGTCGAGCGTGAACCTGACCGTCGCCAGCGTGCCCCTGGTGTTGCGGCTGGAGAGCATCGAGCCCGACCACATCTGCACCTGGGGCGGCGAGTTCGCCGCCGAGGTCGCGGCCGGCAAGGCGGTCAACCTGCGCCGCTGGCTGCGCTTCGAGGACCAGACCTACCTGCCAGGCTCGCTCGATCGGCTGATCCAGGAGACCCGACGCGACCGGGCCGAATATGGCTTCAGCCACCTGCGGCTGGTCATCGCCTTCCTGCGCTGGAACAATCTGAAGGAAGCGCCCGAGGAGCGGATCACCTCGCCGCTGCTCTGGCTGCCGGTCGAGCTCGTCAAGAAGAAGGGCGTCACCGACCAGTACGTGCTGCAGGCGACCGACGACGAGGCGGAGTTCAACCCGGCGCTGCGCCACCACCTGAGGCAGCTGCACGACATCCGCCTCCCCGAGACCATCGACCTTGGGCAGGTTTCGATCCAGCAGATCCATGCCGACCTGCTCGCCCAGATCCAGGCCTCGGAGCCCGGCGTGGATCTGCGGCTGCACACCAGGCCCTCGATCAAGCTGATCCACCAGAAGGCCGTCCAGCGGCTCCAGCAGTTCCAGCGTCGCCGCGGCCGCGACCTGCGCCGCGCGACCGTGGGGCGGCCGGACTTCAGCTACGACCGGGACGACTACCGTCCGCTGGGCCTGGCGATCTTCGAGCAACAGGTGAAGCCCAGCGCCCTGCCCCTACGGGGCGCCGTGGGCGGGCGGGCGCCGGCGACGCCGGTGCACATGGCGCCCTCGAGCCTCGAGGCGGAGAACCTCACCTTCTCCCTGCCCGAAGACGAGGGGCACAAGTTCGCCTGGGACCTCGACCTGACCCAGGTGACGCTGGCGAACTTCAACTACAAGAAGATGTCGCTCGTGCGTGACTACACCCAGCTCATCGACGAGCCGTCGCCCAATCCGGCGTTCGACCGCATCTTCTCGATCGAGCCCCGCGAGGTCGAGGTCGCGCCGCCGCCGCCGATCCCGCTGGGCGAGCAGTGGAACGTCGTCCCCGCCGACGCCACCCAGAACGCCGCCGTCGGCGTCGCGCGCAGCGGCCGGAGCTTCATCATCCAGGGCCCGCCGGGCACCGGAGAGTCGCAGACCATCACCAACCTGATCGCCGACTACGCCGGGCGCGGGAAGCGCGTGCTGTTCGTCTGCGAGAAGCGCGCCGCGCTCGACGTCGTCTTCCACCGCCTCAAGCAGAGCGGGCTGGAGGACCTCTGCTGCCTGATCCACGACTCCCAAACCGACAAGAAGGCCTTTGTGCAGAACCTGCGCCAGGGCTACGAGCAGTGGGTCGCGCAAGGCGACAACCTGGAAAGGCTCGCCGCCGCCCGCACCGCCGCAGTGACCCTGGCCGACGAACAGCTGGCGCGGCTGGAGCGGTTCGAGGCGGCGATGGTTTCGGCGCCCGAGAGCCTCGCCTGCTCGGTGCGGGCGCTGATCCGGCGGACGATCGAGCTGCCGGCGGCCGATCCCGACGTCGGCCCAGCCCAGCGCGAACGCCTGCCCGACTACGCCGTCTGGGTGACGCATCGCGACCTGACCGGCCGGCTGATCCGCACGCTGCGCGATCGCTTCGGCCTCGACAATCTGGCGAGCCATCCCTTCGCCGCCCTGTCCGGCTCGTTGCTGACCCAGCCTCAGGCCTATGCCGAGGTGCAGGCCCGGCTCGACGCCTGTGACGCCGCGCTGGACGAGTTGGACGCTGCGTTCGAGAACCAGGACCAGCTGCTGTCGCCAGACCTGACGCTGGCCGAGGCCGTCGCCCTGACCCGCGCGGCGGCGCGCATCGCAGCTTTCGATCTGGCGGACCGGCTGGATCTGCTGGAGCCCGGCGCCCAGACCGCCCGCGACCTGCAGGCCGCCCGCGCCGACCTGGCGCAGCTGAGCGAGCGACACGCCCAGGCCGCCAAGGCCACCGTCCATTGGCTCGACAAGCTGTCGCCACAGGACGCCGCCGCGGCCTTGGAGATCGCGCGGCGGGACGAAACCTCGTTCATGCGCCTGCTGAAGCCGTCCTGGTGGCGGCTCGGCAAGGAGCTGCACCGCCGCTACGACTTCGCCAAACACGCGGTGAAGCCTCGACTGACGACGCTCCTGACGGATCTGGCCACCGAGTACGAGGCGGAGACCGCCCGCGCCGTCGCCGAGCAGACGCTGCGGACCCGCTACGCGGTCCCCGACTTCGCCGCCTTCGTCGAGACGGTCGACAGCCTGACCGCGGACCTGCGCACCAGCGCCCTGCTGCGCCGAATGGTCGAGGCTGTGCGCCGCACGCCGGACACCGCCCGCGCCGACGGCGCGGCGGCCGATGCGATCGCGCGACTGGCGGAGACCGTCGGCCGCGACCTCCACATGCCGGCCGGCTGCACGCTGGACCAGCTGCAGGAATGGCTGCGCGACATGCGCGAGGCCATGGACGATCTGCCCGACCTGATCCCGCTGCTGCGCGCGGCGCATGAGGCGGATCCGGCCTATGCCCGCATGCTGCAGGATATCGCCCTGCCGCCCGCCGGCCTGGAGGCGCTGGCAGCGGCCGAGTCGCTCGCGCGGCTGATGCGCAAGGACCCGGAACTGGCGAAGTTCGACAGTCAGGCCCTGGGCCAGGCCGCCCGCCGCGTCGGCCAGGCGGAGAAGACCGGACTGGAGCGCAACGCCGCCATGGTCAGCGCCGCCCAGCACCGCAAATTCCTCGACAATGTCCGCCGCTCCACCCTGTCGGTCGCCCAGCTGGACGACGCCGGCCGCGAGTTCCGCAAGCGCTACGGCGCCGGCCGGCGCGACCTGGAACGTGAGTTCGGCAAGACCATGCGCTACCGGGCGATCCGCGAGATCGCCGGCGGCGACACGGGCGCGGTGGTCAACGACCTGAAGCCCATCTGGCTGATGAGCCCGCTGTCGGTGTCCGACACCCTGCCGCTGCAGGGCGACCTGTTCGACGTGGTGATTTTCGACGAGGCCAGCCAGATCCCGACCGAGGAGGCCGTGCCCGCGCTCAGCCGCGCGCGACAGGTCGTCGTCGTGGGCGACGAGATGCAGCTGCCGCCGACCAGCTTCTTCTCCAGCTCGGTCGACGAGGAGGACAGCACGGTCATGGCCGAAGAGGACGGCGAGCGCATCGCCATCACCCTCGACGCCGACAGCCTGCTGAACCAGGCCGCCCGCAATCTGCCGGCGACGCTGCTGGCCTGGCACTATCGCAGCCGGCATGAGTCGCTGATCAGCTTCTCCAACGCCGCCTTCTACGAGGGCCGGTTGATCACCATCCCGGACCTGCGGATCGAGGGCCAGGCCGGCGAGATCCCGGCCCTGCGCTCGGACGCCGAGGACGCCGCGCACCAGGCGGTGGACGAGCTTTTGGAGCGGCCGCTCACTTTCCACCCGGTGGAAGACGGGGTCTACGTCGCCCGCCGCAACCTGCCGGAAGCGCGCCACATCGCCGGCATGGTGCGCGAGCTCCTGCTGCGCGACACCGGCATGAGCCTCGGCGTGGTCGCCTTCTCCGAAGCCCAGCAGGACGAGATCGAGAGCGCTCTCGACGCCCTGGCCGCCAAGGATGCGGCCTTCGCGACGCGGTTGGAAAAGGAATACGTCCGCGAGGACGAGGACCAGTTCAACGGCCTGTTCGTGAAGAACCTCGAGAACGTCCAGGGCGACGAGCGGGACATCATCCTGCTCAGCATCTGCTACGCGCCCGGACCGGACGGCCGGATGCTGATGAACTTCGGGCCGATCAACCAGCGCGGCGGCGAGAAGCGGCTGAACGTCATCTTCAGCCGCGCCAAGCATCGCATGGCGGTCGTCTCGACGATCCGCGCCGACGCCATCACCAACACCCACAACGACGGCGCGGCGGCCCTGAAGGCCTTCCTGCAGTTCGCAGAAGCCAGCGCCCGGGGCGAGGGCGAGCGGTCGCAGGCGGTGCTGGGGGCGCTCAATCCGGGCGCGCGGCAGGCCTTCGCCGCGCCGCCGCCGAACGATCCCCTGCGGGCGTCGCTGGCCGAGGCCTTGCGGGCGCGCGGCCATGTCGTGCGCGAGCACGTCGGCCGCTCGCAGTTTCGCTGCGACCTGGCGATCGCCGGGGCCGACGGGGAGAGCTACACGCTCGGCGTCCTGCTCGACCCCGCGCCCGACGCCGAGGAGACGCGGGTGCGCGAACGCTACGTCTTCCGGCCGACCGTGCTGCGCAGCTTCGGCTGGCGGGTCGTCGACGTGCTTTCCGCCGACTGGCTGCGCGACCCCTTGGGCGTGGTCGAGCGGATCGAGGCCTGTCTCGCCAAGGGCGCTGACGCCGAGGAGGATGAGGAGGACGATCCCCTGCTCACCGGCCTGGACGCCCCGGTCGAGGCCGCCGGCCCCCGCCTCGACGGGCCCGACATGGCGGCCCAGCCCCTCCCCCTTGCGGCGCTGCCGGCCGGCATGCGCGAGTTCCGCTTCCAGCAGGGCGGCTCCAACAAGTTCTGGCGCATCGGGCTGCAGGACCAGGACGTCACGGTCACCTACGGCCGCATCGGAACCAAGGGCCAGGCGATGGTGAAGTCCTATGACACCGCCGAGCGCGCCCGGCGCGAGATGGACAAGCTGATCGCGGAAAAGCTGCGCAAGGGCTACGTGGAGGTGGAGCCGTCGTAGCGGCCAGGCGCCCGTCTACCCCTCCGCCGCCGCCTGCGGGTTTCCCGTCGGCACGACCGACTGGACGATCGAGGAGTCCAGCGCCTCGTAGTCGTGGTAGCCGATGGTCGCGTAGAGCTCCGCGCGGGTCTGCATGCGATCAACCAGCCGATGGGCGCCGCCGTCGTCGCGGATATGGGCGTAGAGTCCCTCCTGGGCCTTGGCGGCGATCCGCAGCGCGCTGACCGGCCAGATCACCATCTTGTAGCCGAGGGCCTCGAACTCCGAGGCGGTCATGAAGGGCGTGCGGCCGAACTCCGTCATATTGGCCAGCAGCGGGACCTTCACCTCGGCGCGGAACTTCTCGAAGGCCTCGGCGTCGGTCAGGGCCTCGGGGAAGATGGCGTCGGCGCCGGCCTCGACGTAGAGCTTGGCCCGGGCGATCGCGCCGTCCAGCCCCTCGCGCTCGACCGCGTCGGTGCGGGCGACGATCTGCAGATGCCGGCGCGCCTTGGCGGCGGCGGCGATCTTGGCGGCCATGTCCTGCGGGGCCGCGAGCTTCTTGTCGTTGAGATGGCCGCACTTCTTGGGCAGCAGCTGGTCCTCGATCTGCACCGCCGCGCCGCCCGCCTCCTCGAAGGCGCGGACCATGTGCATGACGTTCAGGGCCTCGCCGAAACCGGTGTCGCCGTCCACCAGGATGGGCAGCTGCGTCACCCGGGCGATCTGGCGCAGGAAGAAGCAGACGTCGTCGATCGTCACCACGCCGAGGTCCGGCAGGCCCATGGAGGCCGACATCGCCGCGCCCGACAGATAGAGCGCCTCGAAGCCCGCGGCCTTGGCCTGCAGCCCCGACAGGCCGTTGTAGGCGCCGGGCATCTGCAGGATGCCGGGGCGTTCGAGCAGGCCGCGCAGGCGCAGGCCCGCCGGCTCGACAGCGAGGTTTTCGGCGACCAGGTAGGTCATCGCAGCTCCGAGAGGTCTGGGCCGGGCAAGTAAGGCGATGCCCGTTGGCGGGTCAGGTGAGCGCTTCCCCTACGACTGT
The DNA here is from genome assembly GCF_964252855.1 of Phenylobacterium sp. LjRoot225. NCBI lineage: Bacteria > Pseudomonadati > Pseudomonadota > Alphaproteobacteria > Caulobacterales > Caulobacteraceae > Phenylobacterium > Phenylobacterium sp. LjRoot225. Next base: position 1,001,798 of record NZ_CAXUPL020000002.1, read on the forward strand.
CATCCCGGTTTCGCGCAGCGAAGACCGGGACCCATGCACACCGGCGAGCGAGAGCTTGTACGACGCGGCCGCGATCTGTCTTGAAACGCCGTGTTCTTGGGTCCCGGTCTTTTCGCTTCGCGAAAAACCGGGATGACAGTCGTAATGATGTTTCGTGCATCGCCCAGCTCACGTTTTGATCGCGAACGGGTCGCGGGCCTCGTCGGAGAAGTCGATCATCACGTTCTTGACCGTGGTGAACTCCAAGAGCCCCTGCTCGCCCCGCTCCCTCCCGAACCCGCTGTCCTTGATGCCGCCAAACGGCGCCTGGGCGGCCACCACGCGGTAGGTGTTCACCCAGACCACGCCCGTCCGCATGGCGTGGATCATCCGCATGGCGCGGGAGATGTCCCGGGTCCAGACGCCGGCGGCCAGGCCATATTGCGAGGCGTTGCCCATCTCGACCGCCTCGGCCTCCTCGTCGAAGGGGATGATCGAGAGCACCGGCCCGAAGATCTCCTCCTGGGCCACGCGCATGTCGTTGCGCACGTCGGCGAAGATGGTCGGCTTGATGAAGAAGCCCTTGGCGAGGTCGCCGTCGCGCGCCGCCCCGCCGCCGGCGACGAGCCGCGCGCCCTCGGTCTTGGCGCCTTCGATGAAGTCCAGGATGCGCCGGAACTGCGGCTCGTTGGCCGCCGTGCCCATCTCGGTCGCCGGATCGCGCGGATCGCCCAGCACGATCTTCTCCGCCCGCGCCGCCAGCCGGTCGACCATCTGCTCGTAGACCGGACGCTGCACCATGAGGCGCGAGCCCGCCACGCAGGTCTGGCCCGTGGCGCCGAAGATGCCGGCCAGGGCGCCGACCACCGCCTTGTCGATGTCGGCGTCGGCGAAGACGATGTTGGCCGACTTGCCGCCGAGCTCCAGCGTCACCGGACGAAGGTTGCGGCCCGCCATGGCGGCGATCTCGCGCCCGACCGCCGGGCTGCCGGTGAAGCTCACCTTGTCGACGCCGGGTGAGGCCACCAGAGCCTTGCCGACCCGCGCGTCGCCGGTGACGACGTTAACGACGCCAGGCGGGAAGCCCGCCTTCTCCACCAGCCTGCAGAACTCGAGCGTCGTGACCGAGGCGTGTTCGGACGGCTTGATGACCACGCAGTTGCCGGCGGCGAGCGCGGCCGGAACCTTGTTGGCCATCAGGGCGATCGGCGAATTCCAGGCGGTGATGGCGGCGATCACGCCGTAGGGCTCGCGCAGCGCCATATCCAGCATGCCGCGCTGATCGAGCGGGATGACGCTGCCGTAGATCTTGTCGGCGTAGCCGGCGAAGAAGCGGAAGACCCGCGCGGCATAGACCATCTGCGGGCGGGTCTCGCGGATCACCTTGCCGTTGTCGGTGGTCTCCAGAAGGCCCATCCGCTCGGCGTCGGCCTCCAGCAGATCGGCCAGGCGGTTGAGGAGCGTCGCGCGCTCCAGGCCCGTCGTGCGCCGCCAGGTGGTCTCATAGGCCCGGCGCGCCGCGGCCACGGCGGCGTCGACGTCCGCCCCGCCGGCCGACGGGACCTGCGCCCAGACCTCCTGGTTGAAGGGATTGACGGCCGAAAGGGTCTCGCCGGTCGAGCTGGCGCGCCAGGCGCCGTCGATGAACAGCTGATAGGTTTCGGCCAAGGAACAGGCTCCCGTCGGACGTCTGGAGGCTAGCCGCATCTTTCGCACCCGCGGCCAAAGTGTCAACAGTTGACTATCTGCGAACCGGCGTTCAGGGTGTCGCCGTCCTGCATAAGCAGGGGCCTTGCATATGCGCCGAGCGCCCCCTCAGTCGCTTCGCGACAGCTCCCCCGCTGCGCGGTGGAGCATCTTCGGCCCAGATCCTCCACCGCGCAGCGGGGGAGGTGGCTCGCGCAGCGAGACGGAGGGGGCGTTCGGCATACGCAGGAGCACAGGCTTTCGGACGGGAGGAAACGGTTTGAACGCAGTCGCCCCGGAGCCCGTTTCCCCCAGCCGCAGCCTGGCCAGGCTCGCCGTCGGCCTTCGCCTGGCCGACGTGCCCAATCCGGTCCGCGAGCGCGCCAAGCTGCACATTCTCGATGCGATCGGCCAGGGGTTCGCCTCCCACGCCTACGACTACGCGAGCCGCTCGATCGCCGGGGTCGAGGCCATCGGGGCCAGCGGCGCCTGCACGGTCCTGGGCCTGGCGCGGGGTTTCGAGGTGCGCGATGCGGCGCTGCTCAACGGGATCCTCGTCCACGGCCTCGACTTCGACGACACACACCTGGCCAGCATCATCCATCCGACCGCCACCAGCCTGCCGACCGCCCTGTCCCTCGGCGAGTTCCTTGACGTGAGCGGCGAGGACCTGCTGGCCGCCTTCCTGCTCGGCGCCGAGACCGGTATCCGCATCGGCGCGGCCGTCGACGGCGGCCTGCATCACGTCGGATTTCACGCAACCGGCATCGTGGCCCACTTCGCCTCGGCGGTCACGGCGGGCCGACTGCTGGGGCTCGGCGAGGACGAGATCGTCGCCGCCCAGGGCATCGCCGGAAGCACCGCCTCGGGCATCCAGGTCTTCCTCGAGGAAGGCGCCTGGACCAAGCGCTTCCATCCGGGCTGGGGCGCCGTGGCCGGCGTCACCGCCGCGCGCCTGGCGCAGCATGGCTTCAAGGGGCCTTCGCGTCCCTATGAAGGCCGCTTCGGCCTCTTCGAGACCCATCTTCAGCAGGAGGCGGCTCACGCCAAGACCGAGGCCCTGACGGCGAAGCTCGGCGAACTGTGGCGCTTCGGCGAAACCGCGCTCAAACCCTATCCCGTCTGCCACTTCATCCACGGCTGCGCCGATGCGGCGATCGAGCTGCACGCCGAGATCGCCGGCGCTGAGATCGCCTCGGTGCGCGCCTTCCTGCCGCAACCGACCCTGCACATCGTCGCCGAGCCCGCCGAGCAGAAGGAACGTCCGACCACTGACTACGAGGGCAAGTTCAGCGCCCAGTTCGTGATCGCGACCTGCCTGCTCAAGGGGGCGTTCGGCATGGCCGACCTCCTGCCGGAGGCCCTCGCCGATCCGGCGATCCGGGCGCTGACGGCGACGGTGAAGTGTTCGGCGGATCCGGAGACGGCCTTCCCAACCTACTTCTCCGGCGGCGTCGAAGTCACCTTGCGCGACGGACGGGTTGTGAAGCGCCACGTCAGGGTCAACAGCGGCGCCGGCGAGCGGTCGCTGACGACCGAGGCCGTGGTGGCGAAGTTCATGGGATCGGCGACCCTCACCCTGCCCGCCGCCAAGGCCGAGCGGGTCTGCGCGGCGGTGCTCGACCTCGACCGGATCTCGGCGCGCGAGCTGGCGGCGACCTTGCGCGGAGGCGACTGACCGCGCCGCCGATCAAGGCGGATACGCCATCCAATGGGAGGAGCCGGCATGGGAATTCATCTTCGCCTTCCCCTGTTCGTCAGCGGCGTCATGAACCTGTTCCTGCTGCAGCAGCTTGGCGTGATCCAGCCGGCGCTGGCGACGTCCTGCGCCTTTGGCCTGATGGGCGCGCTCGTGTGGGACGAGCTCCGCCAGCGGGAACGCGACGGCGAGAAGTAACCCTTCAACATGGGCCGACCTCGTTTCAGGTCCTGCAACGTCCCGACGGGTCCTTCGCGCCGAGCGCGATGTTCCTCGACAGCATCCCAAGGTAGTGTTGACTCTCGGCTTCAGCCTTGAGGTCCCGGAATGTCGATCACCGACTGGTTGTTGAACCCAACGGGCCTGACGCCGCATGGCTTCTGTTTGAGTTGGGCGCCAGGCCTGGTCGGGCTGCATGCCGCGTCAGACGCGGTGATCGGCCTGGCCTATTTCTCGATCCCCCTGGCCCTGGCCTCGTTCATCGGCCAACGACGGGACATCCAATACGGCTGGGTAGCCTATCTCTTCGTCGCCTTCATCATGGCCTGCGGCACGACCCACCTGCTCGCGATCCTCACCCTGTGGGTTCCGGCCTATGGCGTCGAGGGCTTGATCAAGGTGCTGACCGCCGTCCTGTCGATCGTCACCGCCGCGCTCCTGTGGCCGTTGATCCCCAAGGCCGTGGCCCTGCCCTCCGCCGCCCAGCTGGCGAGCCTCAATTCCCAGCTCACGACGACGATCGAGGAGCAGGCGCGCACCACCGCCCTGTTGCGTGAAAGCGAGACCAGGGTCCGTCAGTCCAACCTGGAGCTCGAAAGCCGGGTTGCGGAGAGGACCGCCGAGTTGCTGGAGGCGAATCTACAGTTGACCGATGCACTCGCGCAGCGCGATCTTCTTCTCCGCGAGGTCTACCATCGCGTGAAGAACAATCTTCAGACCGTCGACGGGCTAATCGTCATGCAGGCGCGGCAAGTTGTGGATCCCGAGGCGAAGAAGGGGCTCCTGAACCTGCGCAGCCGGATCTTCGCGCTGGGCCTCGTCCATCAACAGCTGATGGGGTCAGACGACCTCAAGACCTTCGATTTCGCGCCCTTCCTGCGGGAGCTCTCCGAGAATATCGTCGAGGGCGGCGCGGGAAGCGACGTGACCCTTTCCGTGGACGCCGTACCGCTGAACGTCGGCCTCGATTTCGCGATTCCGTTGGGCCTGCTGGTCACCGAGCTGGTGACGAACTCGCTCAAGCACGCCTTCCCCGATGGGAAGGGCGCCATCGACGTCCTCCTGCAGCGCAACGACGACGCCACCGTCGCGCTCGTCGTCGCCGACAATGGCGGCGGCGGCAAGACCGCGGCGCCCGCCAACGACGGCCGCCCGGCGCTGGGGACCAGCATCATTCGCGGCCTGGTGGCCCAGCTGAAGGGCACCATGGTCGTGCGACATGAGAACGGCACTCGCAGCGAGATTCACCTCCCGGCCCCGGTGACTGCATGAACGACCTGCAAACCTGCGTCCTCGTCGTCGAAGACGAGTTCCTGATCGCCCAGGGCCTCTGCCTGCAGGTGGAGGACATCGGCCTCGCCGTCTGCGGAACGGCGGCGACGGCCGACGACGCGGTCGCCGCGGCGCTCGCGCATCGGCCGATGTTCGTGCTGATGGACGTCCGCCTGCAGGGCCTGGAGGACGGCGTCGACGCCGCGCTGGCGATTCACGACCAGGTCGGCTCGAAGGTGATCTTCCTCACCGGTTCGCGGGAGCCTGCGACCCTGAACCGGATTGGGCTGGATCACCCGGCCGGCGTGTTGTTCAAGCCCGTGTCGGATCGTCAGCTCCGGACCGCCATCGAAGCGGCGGGCGCGTCTTAGTCGAGCGCGGGCGTGGCAGAAGCCGGCGGAGGGATGCGGCGGGATAGTGAGGGCGACCGCAGCCAGCGCGGCGAGGCGGCGTCGGCGAAGGCTTCCTCACCGCTAGCGAAGGTTGTAGTGTTTCCAGCACAACAGCTAAGGCGTGTGCCGTGGTATCCGCGGAATCGGCCAATCCGAACCTAGGGATCGAAACAACCAACCTGCCTCGCGCGGCCTGGGGCGTGCTGGTTCTCGGCGTCTTGATCTCCTGGCCGCTGCTGGCGATGGGCGACAAGAATTTCCCCGATCTGCACACCATTCTGGACACCAGCGTGGCGCTGCTGGCCGGCATGCTCGCCCTGGCGCTCTGGGATATGGGCCAGCACATCGGGCATCCGTTTCCCAAATGGCTGGCGACGTGTTTCGCGGTGACCTTCGTCCTGACGCTGGTCCACGTCCTGGTGACGGTCGAATGGTCGGGACAGCTTTCGGGCATCGCCCAGACGCGCGGCGTTCTGCGCCCCGCGACCTGGCCGCCGTCCATCCACGTCCTGTCCCTCGGCTTCGGTCTGTCCCTCTGGCGGCTGCTGCGCGGCGACGCCGGCGTGCTCAGCTTCAGCTTGTTGATGGCTGTGCTGGGCGTCGGCCTGCTCGCTCTCTTCCAGCTTACGCCGACCTACACCGCGCCGACGCTTGTCGGCGTCACGCGGCCGGCGCTGGCCGCCGCGCCCCTGCTCTCGGGGCTCGTCGCCATTCCAGCGTGGCTGATGCGCGACCGCGACCGGCTGCTTCGTCCGATCGCCTGGACCGCCGCCGTGCTGTGTATCGCCGATTTGGTGATCCTCTATTCGCGGGCGCCGCCCGACGGCCTCGCCATGGCCTCGCACGTGGGGCGGATCAGCGGCTTCCTCGTCCTGTTCCTGTCGGTGACGCAGATCGCCTCGCGGGACATGCTGCAGCGGATCCGCGCCGAGGCCGCGCTGGCCCAGGCGAACGCCGACCTCGATCGCCGCGTCCTGGAGCGAACCACCGAATTGACCGCGGCCAATGAGTCCCTCGGGCGCGAGATGGTGGTTCGCCAGGAGGCCGAAGACAAGGCCACGGCCCAGGTCGAACGGCTGTTCCTGCTGCACCAGATCACCCGCGCGATCGGCGAGCGGCAAGACCTCAACAGCATCTTCCAGATCGTCGTGCGCAGCGTCGAGGCCCAGCTTCCCGCCGACTTCGCCTGCCTGTGCCTGTATGACGACCTGGATCGCATCTTGACGGTGGCGGCTGTCGGCGTGGAGAGCCAGACCCTGGCGATGGGCCTCGCCCTGCCGGAGCGCGCCCGGGTGGACATCGACCAGAACGGGCTCTCCCGGTGCGTCCGCGGCCAGCTGGTCTACGAGGCCGACATCGCCGCGATCGACTTTCCCTTTCCCCAGCGCCTCGCCCGCGGCGGCCTGGGATCGATGGTGGCCGCGCCCCTGCAGATCGAGAGCAAGGTGTTTGGCGTCCTCGTCGTCGCCCGCTTCCGAGCGAACGGCTTCGTCAGCGGCGAGTGCGAGTTTCTGCGCCAACTGAGCGAACACGCCGCCCTGGCGGCGCACCAGGGTCAGCTGCACGGCGCCCTGCAGGACGCCTACGACGACCTTCGCCAGTCGCAGCAGGCCATACTGCAGCAGGAGCGTCTGCGTGCGCTCGGCCAGATGGCCAGCGGGATCGCCCACGACATCAACAACGCCCTCTCCCCGGTCGCCCTCTACACCGAGGCCATGATGGAAACCGAAACCGGCCTCAGCCCCACGGGGCGAAGCCAGCTCGAGGTGATCCAGCGCGCCGTCGAGGACGTCACCCACACCATCGCGCGCATGAAGGAGTTCTATCGGCAGCGCGAGACCCAGCTCGAGCTGGCGCCCGTCCGCCTGGAGGAGCTGGTCCATCAGGTCCTCGACCTCACACGCGCCCGTTGGAGCGACATGGCGGTGCAGCGGGGCGCCGTCATCAAGGTTCAAACCGAGCTGCGCCCGAACGCCCCGGCGATTCTGGGGGTGGAGAGCGAAATCCGCGAGGCCTTGATCAACCTGGTGCTCAACGCGGTCGACGCCATGCCCGAGGGCGGAACCTTGGCCTTGAGGACCCGGCTGGCGGGCGGCGACGCGAACGGCCGCGGGCTCAAGACCTTGGGGATCGAGGTCGCGGACGACGGGGTCGGCATGGACGCCGAAACGCACCGGCGCTGCCTGGAGCCCTTCTTCACCACCAAGGGCGAACGCGGCACCGGCCTCGGGCTCGGCATGGTCTACGGCGTGGCGCAACGGCACGGCGCAGAGATGGACGTGCGGTCGACCCCCGGCGTGGGGACGGTCGTCAGCCTGGCCTTTCCGGTCCCGGAATCGCCGCCCGCCGCGTCGCCCGGGGGCGCGACCGCCGCGGCCACGACCGCCCGGCTGCGCCTGCTCATCGTCGACGATGACCCGGTCCTGCTGAAGGCTCTTCGCGAGATCCTGGAACAGGACGGTCACGTGGTGACGGCCGCCAACGGCGGGCGCGCGGCCATCGAGGCATTTGACGTTGGCGGCGGGCGGGACAGCTATTTCGCCGCTGTGATCACCGACCTTGGAATGCCCTACGTCGACGGAAGAAAGGTCGCGGCCGAGATCAAGGCGATGTCGCCGACGACGCCCGTGCTACTGCTGACCGGCTGGGGCCAGGGGTTCATTGCTGAGGCGGACATGCCGCCGCATGTGGACCAGGTGCTCAGCAAACCGCCGAAGATCCGGGAAATTCGGGCGGCCCTGGCCCAGCAGTGCATGGAGCCCAGCCATGGCTGAACCCGCTCGGCCTCGCATTGCGATCGTCGACGACCAGGCGGCGAACGTGGCGGCGCTTTGCCAGACCCTGGCTGAGCGGGGATACGACCCCATCGGCTTCACGGACGGCGGCTCGGCGCTGAGCGCACTGCAGGATGGCGGCTTCGAAGTCCTGCTGACGGACCTGGCCATGCCGGGCATGGGCGGGGTCGAGCTGTTGCGGCTCGCCCAGGAGCGCGATCCCGACCTGGTGGGCGTGATCATGACGGGCGAAGCCTCCGTCTCGACGGCGGTGGAGGCGATGAAGACCGGCGCTCTGGACTACGTCCTCAAGCCGCTCAAGCTCAGCACCATCCTGCCGGTCCTCTCACGGGCGATGGCGGTGCGGCGGCTGAGGCTCGAAAAGGCCGAGCTCGAGCGGCGCGTTCACGAGCGCACGCAGGCGCTCGAGGCGGCGCTGCGGCGCGTCGAGGAACAGACCGCCGAGCGGATCAAGGCGGAACACGCCCTGGTGCAGGCGCAAAAGCTGGAGACGATCGGGCGGATCACCGGCGGCGTCGCGCACGACTTCAACAACCTGCTGATGGCGGTTGACGGGGCGTTCCGACTTCTTGACCGGCGCCTGGAGCCCGGCCACCCGTGCCGACGGTATATCGACGCCGGCCTCCAGGCGACGCAGCGGGGGGTCAAGGTGACCGGCCAGCTGCTGGCCTTCTCAAGAACCCAGAAACTGGATCTGCAACCCACGGACCTGAGCTCGGTGCTTCGCGGCGGGGCGCCGATGATCGCCCACGCCCTGGGTCCGACAATCTCGTTCAACCTGGTCCTGCCGGAAGGCGAGGCGTGGGCCACCACCGACGCCGATCAGCTGGAGCTGGCGCTCGTCAACCTGGCGTTAAACGCCCGCGACGCCATGCCCGAGGGCGGCGCCGTCGTGCTTGGCTTGGCCGTGAATGAAACGCCCGGCGCAGCTCCGGTCTGGCGCGTGTGGATGAGCGACACCGGGCATGGCATGCCGCAAGACGTGGCCGTGCGCGCCGTGGAGCCGTTCTACACCACCAAGGAAAAGGGCAAGGGAACCGGCCTGGGCCTGGCGCAGGTCTATGGCTTCGCCCGCCAGTGCGGCGGCGACGTCGCGATCGACAGCATGCCCGGCGCCGGCGCCACCGTGGAGATCCAACTGCCGTCGACGCAGCCCCGGCCCAGGTCGGCCGAACGCGCGGCCAAGAGCCAGCCTGAAAACCCGGCCTACGGAGATCAAGGAAGCTCTCAGCGGATTTTGGTCGTGGACGACGACGATGCGGTCCGCATGGTTCTCGCCGACGGACTGCGCCTGGACGGTTTTCAGGTCTTTGAGGCGGCGGACGGCCCGAGCGGCCTCGCTCTGATGGAGCGCCAATCGCTCGATGCCGTCGTCCTCGATTTCGCCATGCCGGGAATGAACGGCGCAGAGCTGGCCAAACGGGTCCGCGCCCTTCGGCCCGGATTGCCCGTGGCCTTCTGCAGCGGCTATGCGGACACCTTGGCGCTGGAGGACGTGCAGGACGCCATCGTCCTGCGCAAGCCTATCGCGGTCTCCACGCTCGGGCGCGCCGTCGCCGACCTGCTCGCGAAATCGGCTGCGTGAGCGCGCCGGCTGTCGCCCAGGGTCATGGCGAGCCTGTTGATCTGTCTCTCGGGGATTCGCGGCCTGCGCCGGGCGCATGGCCGAAAGCGCGGCGAAAGACGCGGGCGAAGTGGCTGCCGTTCGAAAAACCGCAGGCGATGGCGACGTCGGTCACCGACAGGCCGGTCGTGCGCAGCAGCTGGCTCGCCTGCTCGAGCCGGATGCGGAGGTAGATCCCGGCGACCGTGCTCTTGAGGTGGGTCCGGAACAGACGTTCGAGCTGGCGCACCGAAACGCCGGCCCGAGCGGCGAGCTCGTCGCGGCTGTGCGGGTCCTCGACCGCCGCCTCCATCGCCGCCAGCGCCCGGAGCGTTCCGTCGTGGCGCACTCCGTAGCGATCCCGCAGGCTCAGCCGCTGCGATCGTTCAGCCCGGCGCGATTCCGTGCGGATGAACCATTCGCCGACCCGGCCCGCCAGGGCGTGGCCCTGGTCGCGTTCGATCAGCTCGATGGCCAGGTCGAGCCCGGCCGTGCCGCCGGCGCAAGTCATCCGCCGGCCGTCGATCACATAGAGGCCGTCCTCCAGCGCCAGCCCCGGGAAGTCCTCGCGGAAGGCGGCCGCGTGCTCCCAGTGGATGGTGGCGCGGCGGCCTTCGAGCAGGCCGGCGCGGGCCAGCAGATAGGGGCCGCCGGAGACGCCGGCCAGGCCGACGCCGCGGCCGGCCATCTGCCGCAGCCAGGCGAAGGTCGCCGGGTCGTCGAAGGTCGTCGGATCGCCGCCCGCGAAGACGAAGAGCAGGTCGCAATCCAGCGCCTCGCCCACCTTGGCGTCCGCCAGGATGGCCGCGCCATTGGACGCCCGCGCCGCCTCGCCGCCGACGCAGACGTGGGTCCAGCTGTAGAGTTCGGCGCCGGCCAGGTTGTTGGCCGCGCGGAAGGGCTCCACCACCGCCGCATAGGAAAGCAGCGCAAACCCATCGACCAGCAGCAGGCCGAGCGTGCGGGGGGCAGATGTCGCAAAGCGGCTCATCCATGTCGTTTTCAGGCGCGCGCGGCGATCGGGTCAAGCTTAGGTTTCTCGACAGGCAAATCGTTTTCGTGATTGGCGACGTCGGCCTTGCGCTACTCGATCCTCAGTCTCGCCCGCAACGCCCTGTCTGGGAACCGCGGCTGGCGGCCGGCCTGGCGCGCGGCCGAGCCGCGCGACGGCTACGACGTCGTCATCATCGGCGGCGGCGGCCACGGCCTGGCCACCGCCTTCTACCTGGCGAAGAACCACGGCCTGACCCGCGTGGCGGTGCTGGAGAAGGGCTGGATCGGCGGCGGCAACGTCGGCCGCAACACCACCATCATCCGCTCCAACTACGGCCTGCCGGGCAACGAGCCCTTCTACGAATGGTCGATGAAGCTCTGGGAAGGGCTGGAGCAGGCGCTGAACTACAACGCCATGGTCAGCCAGCGCGGCGTGCTGAACCTCTATCACTCCGACGCCCAGCGCGACGGCTTCGCCCGCCGCGGCAACGCCATGCGCCTGCACGGCGTCGACTCCGAACTGCTGGACAGGGAGGCGGTGCGCCGGATGGCCCCTTTCCTCAACTACGACCAGGCGCGGTTTCCCATTCAGGGGGGGCTGCTCCAGGCGCGCGGCGGCACGGCGCGGCACGACGCGGTGGCCTGGGGCTATGCGCGCGGGGCTTCCGACCTTGGCGTCGACATCATCCAGAACTGCGAGGTCGTGGGCTTCCTGCGGGACGGGTCCGGCGCGGTCGCCGGGGTCGAGACCACCCGGGGCGCCATCCGCGCCGGCAAGATCGGCATGGCGGTGGCCGGGAACACCTCTCGGGTCGCGGCGCTGGCGGGCGTGAAGCTGCCGATCGAGAGCCACGTCCTGCAGGCCTTCGTCAGCGAGGCGCTGAAGCCTGTGATCCCGGGCGTCATCACCTTCGGGGCCGGCCATTTCTACATCAGCCAGTCGGACAAGGGCGGCCTGGTCTTCGGCGGCGATATCGACGGCTACAACAGCTACGCCCAGCGCGGAAACCTGCCGGTCGTCGAGGACGTCTGCGAGGGCGGCATGGCGGTGATGCCGATGATCGGCCGCGCGCGCCTGCTGCGCAGCTGGGGCGGCGTCATGGACATGTCGATGGACGGCTCGCCGATCATCGACCGCACGCCCGTCCCCGGCCTCTATCTCAACGCCGGCTGGTGCTACGGCGGCTTCAAGGCGACGCCCGCCTCGGGCTGGTGCTTCGCCCACCTCTTGGCGACCGACCTGCCGCACGCGACGGCGACCGCCTACCGCCTCGACCGGTTCCGCACCGGCCATCTCATCGACGAGAAGGGCCAGGGCGCCCAACCCAACCTGCACTGAGGCCCATGCGCATCCCCTGCCCCTTTTGCGGAGACCGTGACGCCCAGGAGTTCGTCTATCGGGGAGACGCCAGCCCGGTCCGGCCGACCGAGGCGGCCGGGGTCTACGACTACGTCTACCTGCGCGAGAACCCGGCCGGCCCGCTGCGCGAGCACTGGTATCACGCCCAGGGCTGCCGCAACTGGCTGGTGGTGACCCGCGACACCCGGACCCACGAGATCTTCGGCGCCGAGTTCGCCAAGGCCGCCGTCCCATGAGCCGCCTCGCCCAGGGCGGCCTGATCGACCGCGCCGCGCCGCTGGAATTCACCTTCGACGGCCGCAGGCTCAGCGGCTATGCGGGCGACACCCTGGCCTCGGCCCTGGTGGCCAACGACGTGCGCCGGGTCGGCCGCAGCTTCAAATACCACCGGCCGCGCGGGATCCTGACCGCCGGGTCGGAAGAGCCGAACGCGCTGGTCACCCTGCGCAGCGGGGCCCGCGCCGAGCCCAACACCCGCGCCACCACCACCCCGCTGTTCGACGGGCTGGAGGCCAGGAGCCAGAACCGCTGGCCGACCCTCGCCTTCGACCTGATGGCGGTGAACCAGCTGGCCGCACCGCTGCTGGGGGCCGGCTTCTACTACAAGACCTTCATGTGGCCGGCCGCCTTCTGGGAGAAGGTCTACGAGCCGCTGATCCGCCGCGCGGCGGGTCTCGGCGCGCTCTCCGGCCTGCCCGATCCCGACAGCTACGACCGCGAGCACGGCTTCTGCGACCTGCTGGTGATCGGCGGCGGGCCGGCCGGGTTGACGGCGGCCCTGACCGCCGGGCGGGCGGGCCTGCGGGTGATCCTCGCCGACGAAGACTATGTGCTGGGCGGCCGGCTGCTGGCCGAGCGTCAGGTCATCGACGACGCGCCCGCGGTGGACTGGGCCCGCGCCGCGGCGGCGGAGCTTACCGCACTGCCCAATGTACGCCTGCTGACCCGGACCTCGGTCTTCGGGGTCTACGACGGCGAGTACGGCGCGGTGGAGCGGCTCGCCGACCACCTGCCGACGCCCGCGCCCGGCCAGCCGCGCCAGCGGCTCTGGAAGATCGTCGCCAGGCGCTCAGTGCTCGCCGCCGGCGCCATCGAACGGCCGCTGGTGTTCGGCGGCAACGACCGGCCCGGCGTGATGATGGCCGGGGCGGTCTCCGCCTATCTCAACCGCTTCGCCGCAGCGCCCGGCCGGCGCGCCGTGGTCTTCACCTGCACCGACAGCGGCTGGTCGACCGCCGAGGACCTGCTGGCCGCCGGGATCGAGGTCGCGGCTGTCGTGGACTCGCGCAGCGAAAAGCCTGCCGTCGCCGACCGGATCGCCGCGCGCGGCGTCGCCATCCACTTCGGCGCGGTCGTCGCCGACGTCCAAGGCGCGCCGATGAAGAGCCTGGAGATCCGCACCCAGGCGGGCAGCCGCATCCGGCTGGCGGCAGACCTGCTCGCCATGTCCGGCGGGTGGAATCCGGCGATCGGCCTGGGCGCCAACCTCGGTGCGCGCCCCGCCTGGTCGGAGGATCTGCAGACCTTCCTGCTCGACGCCCCGCCGCCGGGCCTCAGCGCCGCCGGCGCGGCCGCCGGAGCGTTTGCGCTCGGCGCCATCCTGGCCGACGGTGCGCGGCAGGCGGCGCTGGCGATGGCCGACCTCGGCCGCGCCGCGCTCGCGCCGCCGCTCCCGAAGACCGCCGACCAGCCGGTCGCGGCCAGGCCGCTCTGGCACGTGAAGGAAAGCCGCACCAAGGCGTTCGTCGATTTCCAGCACGACGTGACGGCCGACGACGTCAGCCTGGCCGCCCAGGAAGGCTTCGTCTCGGTCGAGCACCTGAAGCGCTACACCACGCTCGGCATGGCCACCGACCAGGGCAAGACCAGCCAGCTCAACGGCCACGCCCTGCTGGCCGCGGCGACCGGCAAGTCGATCGCCGAGGCCGGCGCCATCCTCTCGCGCCCGCCCTATGTCCCGGTCGCCATCGGCGTCTTCGCCGGCTGTCATCGAGACCAGCACTTCCGGCCCGAGCGGCGCACCGCCGGCCATGGCTGGGCCGAAGAACAGGGCGCGAGCTTCGTCGACGCCGGCCAGTGGAAACGCGCCCAGTGGTTCGGATCCGGCGACTGGCAGACGATCGTCAACGCCGAGGTGGGCGCTGTCCGCAGCGGCGTCGGCGTCTGCGACGTCTCCACCCTGGGCAAGATCGAGGTGCAGGGGCCGGACGCCGGCGTCCTGCTCGACCGGCTCTACATCAACACCTTCTCGACGCTCGCGGTCGGCCGCGCCCGCTACGGGGTGATGCTGCGCGAGGACGGCTTCGTCCTGGACGACGGCACGACCTCGCGGTTCGCCGAGGACCGCTTCTTCCTCACCACCACCACGGTCAACGCCGCGCGGGTGATGCAGCACATCGACTTCTGCCGACAGGTGCTGTGGCCCGACCTCGACGTCCAGGCGACCTCGGTCACCGAGCAGTGGGCGACCTACGCCGTGGCCGGGCCGCGCTCGCGCGAGCTGCTGCAGGGACTGCTGCCGGACGTGGATCTGACCAACGCGGCCTTCCCCTACATGGCGGCGGCCGAGATCCGCTGGCGCGGCGCGCCGGCGCGGCTCTACCGCCTCTCCTTCTCCGGCGAGCTAGCCTACGAGATCAGCGCCCCGGCCAGCGCCGGCGACGCTCTGGTCCGCGCCCTGTTCGACGCCGGCCGCGAGCTGGGCGTGGTTCCCTACGGGACCGAGACGCTTGGCGTCATGCGCATCGAGAAGGGCCATGCGGCGGGCAATGAGCTGAACGGCCAGACCACCGCCGGCGACCTCGGCCTGGGCCGCATGATGTCGAAGAAAAAGGATTACATCGGCCGGGTGATGGCCCAGCGCCCGGCGCTGACCGATCCTGCCCGGCCCTGCCTCGTCGGTCTTGCGCCGGTCGACCCAGGCATGCGGATCCGCGCCGGCGCGCATCTGCTGGCCAGGGGCGCAGCGCCGGTCGCGGCGAACGACGAGGGCTATGTCACCTCGGCGGCCTTCTCGCCGACGCTGGGCCATCCGGTGGCGCTGGCCCTGCTGGCGCGCGGCGCCGAGCGTCACGGCGAGCGGATCACGGTGCACGATCCCGTCCGCGGCGCCGATGTCGAGGCCGAGGTCCGCCATCCCGTCTTCGTCGATCCGGAAGGAGCACGGCTCCGTGGCTGAGCGGCTGACGATCCAGGAGCGCAAAGGCTTCGGCCTGGCCACGGTGATGGCGCGCAAGGGCGTCAGCGCGGCGATGATCGCCGAGGCCCTGGGCGTGCCGGCCGTCGACGGGCCGACCTTGAGCCGCGCCGGCGGGCTCACCCTGCTGGGGACCGGCCCCGGCGCCTGGCTCTGCCTGCGCGAGGACAGGCCTGAAGATCATGCGGCCCGCCTGCGCGAGGCCTTGGGCCCGCTGGCGTCCGTGTCCGACCAATCCGGCGGCTATCAGATCCTGCGGCTCTCCGGTCCGGCGGCGCGCACGCTCCTGCAGCGCGGCGCGGCGATCGACCTGCACCCGTCCGCCTTCGCGCCCGGCGCGGTCGCCACAACGGTCATCGCCCACATCGGCGTCATCCTCTGGCAGCTGGACGAGACCCCGACCTACGAGGTCGCCCTCTTCCGCAGCTACGCCGCCAGCTTCGGCCATTGGCTCGAGGCCGCCGTCGGCGCCCTCTAATTTCTATCCGGAAGAAATTACCATGACCGACGCGGTCTTCCTGCTCACCCTGAGCTGTCCGAACCAGCCCGGCATCGTCGCCCGGGTAACCGCCGAGATCTTCCAGTATCGCGGCGACATCGAGGAGGCGCACCAGTTCGACGACAAGGAGACCGGGCGGTTCTTCACCCGCATCGTCTTCACCCTGCCCGAGTCCAAGGACGGCCTGCGCCTGGTCGAAAGCTTCCGGCCAATCGCCGACCACTACCGGATGAGCTGGTCGATCCGTCCGCAGGCGGAGAACCGCAAGGTCCTGATCCTGGCGTCGAAGTTCGACCACTGCCTGGTCGACCTGCTCTACCGCCATCGGATCGGCGAGCTGAAGATGGAGGTGGTGGGCGTGATCTCCAACCACCCGCGCGAAACCTACGGCGGCGGCGATCTCGGCGCGATCGCCTTCCACCACCTGCCGGTGACCAAGGAGACCAAGGCCCAGCAGGAGGCGCAGATCAAGGCCATCGTCGAGGCGACCGGCGCCGAGCTGGTGGTGCTGGCGCGCTACATGCAGATCCTGTCCGACGACCTGGCGGCCTGGCTCGCCGGCCGCTGCATCAACATCCACCACAGCTTCCTGCCCGGCTTCAAAGGCGCGCGGCCCTACCACCAGGCCCACGCGCGCGGGGTGAAGCTGATCGGCGCCACCGCCCACTATGTCACCGCCGACCTCGACGAGGGCCCGATCATCGAACAGGACGTCGAGCGGATCAGCCACCACGACACCCCCGACGACCTCGTCCGCAAGGGCCGCGACATCGAGCGCCGGGTGCTGGCCCGCGCGGTCGCCTTCCACCTCGACGGCCGGGCGATGGTCAACGGCCGCAAGACGGTGGTCTTCCGCGACTGAGCTATCGGACAGCGCGACCGACCGCTTCCATATGTTCGGCGGTCGGACGGGCCCGGAAACGAACAGTTGCGACCAGGCCTTCTGGTTTGAAGTCCAAAAGCGCCCCGCCTTCCAGGTCGCCGCGGGCGAGCCGATCGATAAGTTTGCTGCCGAACCCCAACCGGGGTGGCGGCGACACTGGCGGGCCCCCGTGCTCGCGCCAGATCAACTCCCCCCGGCCCCCGTCGCTCCGCCACTCGACACCGATCGCGCCGCCGCCGGAGAGCGCGCCATACTTGGCGGAATTGGTCGCGAGCTCATGGATGATCATGCCGAGGCTTACGGCCTGCGCCGCGCCAAGGGTGAGTGGGGGGCCATGGGTCGCGAACCTCTGCTCGTCGTAGGGAACGATCTCGGCGGAGACGATTGAGCGCACGTCGACGCTGGCCCAACTGTTGCGCGAAAGCAGCTCGTGCGTGCGCCCAAGAGCGATGACCCGGCCTTGAAAGGCGGCCAAGAAGTCCTGGAGGCTTGTCGAGCTGCGCGCGGTCTGGCGAGCGATGGATTGCACGGTCGCGAGATTGTTCAGCACCCTGTGGTTCAGCTCCTGAACCAACAGCGACTGTCGGTGTTCGCCCTCGGATAGTTTCCAGAGCGCATTGCGGAGCATCGCCGCGCAGAGCGCCCCGATCGACACATTGCTCACGAACACGAGGAAGCCAAGGGTGGCGCTCCACTCCAGCTGCGCAAGATTGTTCTGGGGTAGGAAGAGGAACCAGGCGGCCGACGCCGACAGCGCCGTGGCGATCAGCCCCGCCCCCAAGCCGCCGAGTCCGCCAGCTAGGGCCACCCCCAAAAAATAGGTGATGTACGGGTATTCGCTGCCGAACACGGGGTCGAGCGCCAGCCGGACGGCGGTCGCCAGTGTTGCGAAGCCGACACCCCAGGCTGCGGCGCCGGCCAGGGTCGGCCGCCGCTCCAGCAGGACACGCCGCAATCGCGCCAGCGCTCCAGGTTTTGCGCTCTGCAGCAGGAAGTTGAAGCTCGGGCCGATCGCGCCGGCCTGCTCGGAGCCGGTGAGGTTCAAAACGCTCCCGTTGGCGACAACAAACGGGTCGCTGTGAACTTTAGAGTCGGTGAAGACCCCTGCCATTCGGATCATGCGAGCGGCGGCTGCGAAGGGGCCAAGGACCCTCCGAAATGCTTCGGTCGAAGCCTTGAACGGCTTCTGCTCGAGCGATTTCGTGACGAGCTTTTGCACCTATGGCCCCGAGCGAGCGGCAATGCTTGTTCTTCAAATCCGCGCCGCGGAGAGGCTGCGCGCAAAAACCCCTAACACATGTTTTGGGAGAGCGTTCCATCGACGGCAACCACAGCGGGAGTAGTTCCGGCTGACCATCCAGGCGCTCGTGGCGTCGCCGTCGACCAGGGTGCCGTCGAGGTCGAAAACGATCAAAGCCGGCGCCTGCATGATCTCACGGTACACAGGGCGGCTCGCAGAGAAAGGCCCGCTCTGGGTCACGAACGCGGGCTGCTGAAGGCTCGACCAGACCTCCACGCGCGTACGTTCACGAGAACGTGGGCGCGACTCGCCGGGGTCGGTCGCCTAGGTTGCCGGCCAAAGAAAAACAGAACGACCAGGGAGAAACGGATGAGTCGCATCTACTACGGCTGGCGCGTCGTCGCGTTGGCGATGCTGATCTACATGCTGGTGATCGGCGCGACCTTCAGCGCCTTCGGCCTGTTCGTTCATCCCGTCTCGGCGGAGCTTGGGCTGTCGCGCGCGGAAATGAACACGGCGCTGATCCTGATGAACCTCGGCAACGCCGCCGTCGCCCCGATCCTCGGACGGCTTCTCGACAGGTTCCCGGTCAAGTGGGTCTTCCTGACGTGCGCAATCGTCCTCGGGGCGAGCCTCGCGCTTCTGGGCCTGTCCCAGTCGGTCTGGCTGAGCAGCTTCGTGCTCGCCGTCATGCTGCCCATCGGCTACCTGGGCGCCAGCAGCCTCACCATGTCGGTGCTCGTCGCCCGCTGGTTCACCGCCCAGCGGGGCCGCGCCATGGCGCTCAGCGGCATCGGCATGGCGCTCGGCGGCGTCACCGTGACGCCCATCGTCGGCCTGCTGATCGAAGGTCAGGGGTGGCGAACCGCCCTGCTGATCATGGGCGCGGCCTTGGGCGCCGTCCTGGTTCTGCTGGCCGTGCTGCTTCGCGAACGTCCAGGCCCGAACGACATCGAGCAGCCCGGGCCCGCGACGCCTGCGGCCATGCCGGCCGCGCCCCCGCTCGCCCAAGGCGGCCCGGCCAGCCTGGGCTCCATCCTGCGGTCGGCGCAGTTCTGGTCGATCGGCCTGAGCGGCGCCGCGGCGCTGGGGGTCGTCCAGATCATCGGGATCACCCTCATCCCCCTGGGGCGCGAGAGCGGACTGACGATGATCCAGGCCACCAGCCTGATTTCCGTCATGGGCGGCGGCGCCATCGTCGGCGCCCTGCTGCTCTCCGTCTTCGCAGACAAGATCGACAGGATCGTGCTGCTGACCGTGCTGCTGCTGCTGGGCGGGGCGCTCAACGCCATCCTGCCCTACGCCCACGACTACCTGCCCCTGGTCGTCGCCGCCGCCCTGCTGGGCATCACCACCGGCTCCCTGCCACCGGTGTTCATGGCCCTGCTTGCGGACCGCTTCGGGGCCTCGTCCTTTGGCACCGTCCGAGGGCTGACGATGCCGCTGATCGCCGCCATGGGCATGATCGCCGTCCGGTTCGGCGGCGAGGTCTTCGACCGCACGGGCGGATACGATGTGATGTTCAACGTCTTCGTCGTCGTCCAGATCGTCGCCGCGGGACTGATGTTCGCCACCCGCTTCGCCGCCCCGATCAAGACCAGCCAGGTCGCGGCCTCGCCGGCGTCATGACCTGAGGCCCCGACCTCCCCCGGCGATAAGGGGGAGGTCGGGCCATGGATGACATCGCGAACGCGGCGCTCTACCTCTACGGTCCTCAGACCATGGGGGCTCCGATCAAGACGCCACGCACGCCGCCCGAAGCCGACGACGGAACGCAGACAGGCTCCACCGCGCCGGCGCCGGCCGAGCGCGACCTCGAACGCGCTCTCGGCAGCCAGATCCGCGCCATCCGCCGCCAGCAGGACCTGTCGGTCGCGGATCTGGCCAGCGCGGCCGGCATCTCCAACGGCATGCTGTCGAAGATCGAGAACGGCGGCATCTCGGCCTCGCTCGCGACCCTGCAGTCGATCGCCGCCGTCCTGCAGGTTTCGCTCTCCTCGCTCTTCGCCTCGTTCGAGGAGCGGCAGGACTGTTCCTATGTGCCGGCCGGCAAGGGCCTGACCATCGAGCGGCGCGGCACCAAGGTCGGCCATGTCTATGAGTTGCTCGGCCACGTACTGCGCGGCGACGTCGTCGTTGAGCCCTATTTGATCAAACTGCGCGAGCACGCCGCCCCGCACACCAGTTTCCGGCACAGCGGCGTCGAGTTCCTCTACATGCTGAAGGGCGAGGTGACCTACCGGCACGGCTCGGAGACCTATCCACTCAAGGTGGGCGACGCCCTGCTCTTCGACTCCAGCGCCCTGCATGGTCCGGAGACCCTGTCCGACGGCGAGACGGAGTATCTGTCGATCATCGTCTACCCCCGCGCCCAGCCCTGAGGTGATTTCTTATCAGGAAGAATTAGTTCCTGAAGATTGACGCTCACGGCGCCGCTCCCTACAAGGATCGGAGCAACAGGCGTGAGCCAGATCGATGTGCGGGATTGTCGGCCTCTTCCTGAAAGACCCCGGGCTCGAGCCCCGGCTCGGCGCGCTGGTGGCGGACATGCTGGCGGTGATGACCGACCGCGGGCCCGATAGCGCGGGCTTCGCCATCTACGGCGACGGACGTCCCGACCAGCTCAAGCTCACCATCCGTGGCGCGGACCTGGAGAGCGTCGCCGAAGCGCTCGGGCCCAAGATTACCGGCGTCGTGCGCGACACCCACCTCGTCCTCACCCTGCCCCTGGTCGAGGAGGCGAGCGTCCGCGCCTGGCTGGCGACGGAACGTCCCGACCTGGCGGTCACCGGCAGCGGCCAGCGCATCGAGCTCTACAAGGAGGTCGGGCTGCCCGGCGCGGTCGCCGAGCGTTTCGGCCTGGCCGGGATGTCCGGCACCCATGCGATCGGCCACACCCGCATGGCCACCGAAAGCGCGGTCACGACCGCCGGCGCCCACCCCTTCTCCACCGGCGCCGACCAGTGCCTGGTGCACAACGGCTCGCTGTCCAATCACCGCAGCCTGCGGCGCAGGCTCGAGCCGCAGGGGATCGACTTCTCCACCGACAACGACAGCGAGGTGGCGGCCGGCTACCTGACCTGGAGGCTGCGGGAGGGCGCGTCCCTGAGCCAGGCGCTGGAGAGCAGCCTGACCGATCTCGACGGCTTCTTCACCTTCGTGGTGGGGACCGAGAACGGCTTCGCCGTCCTGCGCGACCCGATCGCCTGCAAGCCGGCGGTGATGGCCGAGACCGACAGTTACGTCGCCTTCGGCTCGGAATACCGCGCCCTGGTCGGCCTGCCCGGCATCGAGGCCGCGCGGGTCTTCGAGCCCGAGCCCGCCCGAGTCTACGCCTGGGAGCGCAACTGATGCCGGTCGTCGACCTCGCCGTCACCAAGCGGCGCGACCTCAACGCCGCGCTGCATGCGCTGGCGCCCGACACTAACGACACCTTCTGGCGCGTCGAGAACCCGATGGGCCAGCACGCCCTGGCGGTCGGCCTCGACGCCGCCGTCGCCGTCGAGATCGCCGGCCACGTCGGCTACTACTGCGCGGGCATGAACAAGCTGGCGACGGTCGTGATCCACGGCAACGCCGGCGTCGGCGTCGCCGAGAACATGATCTCGGGCAAGGTCCACGTGAAGGGCGACGCGAGCCAGTCGGCCGGCGCCACGGCGCACGGCGGCCTGCTGGTGATCGACGGCGACGCCTCGGCCCGCTGCGGCATCTCGATGAAGGGCGTCGACATCGTGGTGAAGGGCTCCATCGGCCCGATGAGCGCCTTCATGGCCCAGTCGGGCGCCCTGGTTGTGCTGGGCGACGCCGGCGACGCCCTGGGGGACTCCATTTACGAGGCCCGCCTCTTCGTCCGCGGTTCGGTGAAGTCGCTGGGCGCCGACTGCGTCGAGAAGGCGATGCGCCCGGAGCATCTCGAGCTTGTGGCGCGGCTGCTCGATGCGGCGGGGGTCAGCGGCGTCGAGCCCTCGGCGTTCAAACGCTATGGCTCCGCCCGCACCCTCTACAACTTCCACGTCGACAACGCCGCGGCGTACTGAGGGCGCATCCGATGGACACCCGCAAGATCCCCCGGACGCTGCCGCGGCAATCGGCGACCTTCGATCCTGACACTCTGTCGGAGATCCGCCGGGCAGCAGCGACCGGCATCTACGACATCCGCGGCGGCGGGGCGAAACGCGCCCTGCCCCACTTCGACGACCTCCTGTTCCTCGGCGCCTCGATCTCGCGCTATCCGCTGGAGGGCTATCGCGAGACCTGCGCCACCGACGTCTGGCTGGGCACGCGCTACGCCAAGAAACCCATCCACCTGAAGATCCCGATCACCATCGCCGGGATGAGCTTCGGGGCGCTGTCGGGCCAAGCCAAGGAGGCGCTCGGCCGGGGCGCGACGATCGCCGGAACCTCGACCACCACCGGCGACGGCGGCATGACGCCGGAGGAGCGCGGCCAGTCGCAGACCCTGGTCTACCAGTACCTGCCGTCGCGCTACGGGATGAACCCGGACGACCTGCGCAAGGCTGACGCCATCGAGGTGGTGATCGGCCAGGGCGCCAAGCCCGGCGGCGGCGGCATGCTGCTCGGCCAGAAGATCTCCGATCGGGTGGCGCAGATGCGCAACCTGCCCAAGGGCGTCGACCAGCGCTCGGCCTGCCGCCATCCCGACTGGACCGGCCCTGACGACCTCGAGATCAAGATCGAGGAGCTGCGCGAGATCACCGACTGGGAGAAGCCGATCTATGTGAAGGTCGGCGCGACCCGGCCCTATTACGACGTGGCGCTGGCGGTGAAGTCGGGGGCCGACGTCGTCGTGCTCGACGGCATGCAGGGCGGCACGGCGGCGACCCAGGACGTCTTCATCGAACACGTCGGCATCCCGATCCTGGCGGCCATCCGTCCGGCGGTGCAGGCGCTGCAGGATCTGGGGCTGCATCGCAAGGTGCAGCTGGTCGTCTCCGGGGGGATCCGCAACGGCGCCGACGTGGCCAAGGCCCTGGCGCTCGGCGCCGACGCCGTCGCCATCGGCACGGCCGCCCTGGTGGCGCTGGGCGACAACGATCCGGCCTACGAGGACGACTACCGCAAGCTGGGGACCACAGCCGGCGCCTATGACGACTGGCACGAGGGTCGCGATCCCGCGGGGATCACCACCCAGGATCCGGAGCTGGCCGCGAGGCTCGATCCGGTCGCCGCGGGGCGAAGGCTGGCCAACTATCTGGCGGTGATGACGCTGGAGGCCCAGACGATCGCCCGGGCCTGCGGCAAGAGCCATCTGCACAACCTGGAGCCAGAGGACCTGGTGGCGCTGACCCTCGAGGCCGCAGCCATGGCCCGCGTGCCGCTCGCCGGCACCAACTGGATCCCGGGCGGCGGGGGCTTCTGATCCGCTGAGTTCGCAGTCAACTGAGGCGGCCGAACCTGGATCAGGCGCCGCCCGCAAGGTCGGGGAATGAGATGTCGGTCAGCCTCGCTGAGATCGCCAAGGATCGGGGGATCAAATACTTCCTGATCTCCTACACGGACCTGTTCGGCGCCCAGCGCGCCAAGCTGGTCCCGGCCTCGGCCATCGACGGCATGCAGAAGGCCGGGGCCGGCTTCGCCGGCTTCGCGACCTGGCTGGACATGACGCCCGCCGACCCGGACCTGTTCGCCAGGCCCGATCCGGCGAGCTTCATCCAGCTGCCGTGGAAGCCGGAGGTGGGCTGGCTGGCCGCCGACCTCTGGATGGACGGCAAGCCCGTCGCGCACGCGCCGCGCAATGTCCTGAAGGCCCAGATCGCCAAGGCGGCCGAGCTTGGCCTGCAGATGAAGACCGGGGTCGAGTGCGAGTTCTTCCTGATCACCCCGGACGGCGGGGCGGTCTCCGACGCGGCCGACACCCAGATCAAGCCCTGCTACGACCAGCAGGCCCTGATGCGCCGCTACGACGTCATCACCGAGATCTGCGACGCCATGCTGGCGCTGGGCTGGTCGCCCTATCAGAACGACCACGAGGACGCGAACGGGCAGTTCGAGATGAACTGGCTCTACGACGACGCCCTGGTGACCGCCGACCGCCACGCCTTCTTCAAATACATGGCCAAGTCGATCGCCGAGAAGCACGGCCTGCGGGCGACCTTCATGCCCAAGCCCTTCGTCCACCTCACCGGCAACGGCTGCCACATGCACGTCTCGCTGTGGAAGGGCGAGACGAACGTCTTCGAGGGCGGGGCCGACGCGGCGACCCTCTCGCCCGTGGGGCTGAACTTCATCGGCGGGATCATCCACTCGGCCGACGCGCTGGCCGCCTTCCTCAATCCGACGGTCAACAGCTACAAGCGGATCAATGCGCCGCGCACGACGTCGGGCGCCACCTGGGCGCCGAACTCGGTGACCTGGACCGGCAACAACCGCACGCACATGATCCGGGTGCCCGAGGGCGACCGCTTCGAGCTGCGCCTGGCCGACGGTTCGACCAACCCCTACCTGCTGCCGGCCTCGGTGCTCGCCGCCGGCCTCGACGGCCTGGCCGAGAAGCGCGACCCGGGCCCCAGGCTGGACATCAACATGTACACCGACGGCGACAAGGCCGGCGACGTGAAGACGCTGCCGCTCAACCTGCTCGACGCGCTGCGCGCGCTGGAAGCCTCGTCGGTGCTGGGAAGCGCGCTCGGCGAGCTGGCGCCGGCCTATCTCAAGCTCAAGCAGGCGGAGTGGAATGACTTCACCCGCCACCTCACCCAGTGGGAGCGCGACTGCACCCTCGACTGCTGAGGGCGAGCAAGGAGCCTTCTAGACGTCGCCGGTGGAGGCGCGTCGGACGATCTCGTAGCCGACGTAGGTCGTGGTGACCGTCGTCTCGGCCGTTCCACGGATTTGCCCGGCAATCTGTCCCAGCGCCAATGCGGCCATGCTGGCGACCGGTTGACGGACTGTCGTCAGCGCCGGCCAGACCCTGGCCGCCACGGAACTATCGTCGAACCCCGCCACGATCAGCTCACGGGGGATCTCCAGTCCCCGCAGGTGCGCGGCCGTGAGGACGCAGGCGGCGATTTCGTCATTCCAGGCGAAGACGGCGTCGGGACGCGGATCCAGGTCCAGAAGCCTGCCCGCGGCGTCGACATTGGCGGTGATGCTGACGCCGCCCGCGACGATCAACTCGGGGGCCGCCGCGCGTCCGTGCGCCTCCAGGCTGGCCAGATACCCCCGCCGCCGGCCGTCCGACATGTTGAGGCCCTGCGGCGCATCCACGAAGCCAATCCTTCGACGGCCCTTGGCGATCAGCAGGTCGGTGATGTCGCGGGCCGCCGCCACCTCGTCAATCCGCAGGCTCGAGATGCCCGCCAGCTCCGCCGTGGGCGAAATCGCGATCAACGGGATATCCAGATCGTCGAGCTCCGGGCGCCGTACGATCTGTTCTGCGACGCCCCCGGGGATCAGCACGCCGTGCGCGCCCGCGTCACGCAGGCGAACGATCCCATCGACGATCGAGCGCGCGTCGTACACGTCCACCCGCTCAAGAACGATTTGAGCGTCCTGCTGCGAGGCGGCGTTGAGCACGCCCACCAGGATCTCGCTGAAGAAGCTCTGCTCCATCTCGCCATGGAGCAGGCCCAGGGTGATCGCAGACGCCCTGGCGAGCTGCCGCGCAGCCGGGTTCGGCGTGTAGTTGAGCTCCTCGACCGCACGGAGCACCGCCTCTCGCGTCGCCGCCGTGACGTTTCGGCCGTTGAGGACGTTCGACACGGTCATCGCAGAGACGCCGGCATGGGCCGCGACTGTGCGAATCGTGACGGCCGATTTTCCCTGCCTGAACGCCCGCGCCATTTTCACCTCTGCGGCTGATCGGTCGAACCGCACCTATCGCCGACCTGCGGCGTCCAGCCAAGCTCAACGGGATCACCCTCCCACCTAGCCGAATTGACAACCACTCCCGCTGATTTTACCGGTATAATCATACAAAAAAAGAAGTTCACGGGAAGGGAGCGAAATGAAGACCCAGCTGTCAGGGTTAATTACGGGCGTGAGCGCTCTGGCGATCGCCTCAGCTGCGGCGGCCCAGGCCGCTCCGGCGGCGACGCCTGAGCTCTCCGAAGTCGTCGTCACCGGCACGCTGCTGCGGGGCGTCGCGCCGTCAGGTTCGGAAGTCGTTGCGGTCGGACGGCAGGAGATCCTCGCAACCGGCGCCACTTCGACGGCGCAACTGCTCGCCACTGTGCCCCAGGCCGCGTCCTTCAATACGCGCCCGATCGTATCGGCAACCGGATCGACCCAGCTCACCGTCAATCGGCCGAACCTACGCAATCTGCCCGGAGCGTCCGGGGGTGGATCCTCGACGCTGGTCCTGGTGGACGGACACCGGCTGCCAGGCATGGGCATTCGCCAGACGGTCCCAGACCCTGACGCGATCGCCCCCGGCGCGATCGACCGGGTCGAGATCGTGCTCGACGGCGGCTCCTCCCTCTATGGCGCGGACGCGGTCGGCGGGGTGATCAACTTCATCACCCGCAAGCGCTTCGACGGCGTCGAAGCCAAGGGAAGCTATGGCTTCGGCGACGACTATCAGAGCGCCAACACCAGCCTCACCGTGGGCAAGACCTGGGAGTCTGCGTCAGCCTTCGTCAGCTACGACTACGCTTGGCACGACTCTCTGTACGGGCGTGACCGCGACTATGTCCGCCGGCTGGATTACCGGACGGGGCTGCCGCTCGACCTGACCTGCGCCCCCGGCAATGTGTCGATCGGGGCGTCGGTCTATGCTCTGCCCGGGCTGACGCTCGGCAGCGCGAACCGCTGCGACCTCAGCGACAACCGGACCTTCTACCCCAGCGAGAAGCGCCATTCGGTGTTCGGCGGCTTCACCTTCGCTCCGGCCGGGCCGATCACCTTCGACCTACGCGGCTTCTATACGCACCGGGTGAACGACGGCGACGGCGGACCGCTCACGGCCACCGCGACGATCGCCCCGATCAATCCCTTCGTGCCGGGCTTCACGCCCAACCCCTTCTATCGCAGCACCGGCGACGCCAACGCCTTCCAGGCCCAATCCGTCTCAATGGATTTCTCGTCGATCCTGGGCGCCCACAGCAAGCAGCGCACCCAGCTCGACACCTGGGGCGTGACACCGTCGATCACGGCGGACCTCGGCGGCGGCTGGCAGCTCCGCTGGCTCGGCAACTATGGCCGTGGCCGGACGAAGGTCGCGAACGAGCGGCTCGACGACGGCGCGATTTCCAATCTCGTGCTCACCGGGAATCTCGACCCCTACAATCTGAGCAACCCCGCCAACGCCGCCGTTCTGCCCCTTGTCACCAACTTCCTGGACTATGGGCTCAGCCACAACGAACTGATCAACAGCCGCCTGGTCCTGGACGGCTCGCTGTTGACCCTCCCGGGCGGTGATCTGAAGGTCGCGGCAGGCGTGGAATACATCCACGAAAAATATGAGTCGCAGATCAATGGCACGGTGGCGGCCAGCGCCGTCGGGGCGCTGCCGGTGGCCTCGGCCAACCGCAACGTGTCGGCCGTATTCGGCGAGGTCCAGGTTCCGGTTGTCGGCGACGGCAACCGCTCCGGCGGCCTCTATTCGCTGAGCCTTTCGGCCTCGGCGCGCTACGACCACTACAGCGACTTCGGCGGCACCTTCAATCCGAAGTTCGGGCTGACCTACGAGCCCGTGGAATGGGTCAAGCTGCGCGGAACCTGGGGCAAGTCATTCCAGGCGCCCA
This sequence comes from Phenylobacterium sp. LjRoot225, assembly GCF_964252855.1. NCBI lineage: Bacteria > Pseudomonadati > Pseudomonadota > Alphaproteobacteria > Caulobacterales > Caulobacteraceae > Phenylobacterium > Phenylobacterium sp. LjRoot225. The sequence goes on from NZ_CAXUPL020000002.1 coordinate 1,029,318, forward strand.
GCCTCGCCGACGGCGCCGGGGCCGCGCCGCCGACGATCTTCGCCTTCCCGTTCATCCTCTTCGCGAACCCCGCAGTGGGTTCGACGCCTGGACAGGCGCAAATCTTCCTTGGCGGCGGCGGGACCGATCTGAAGCCGCAGAAGTCCACCACCTGGTCCGCGGGGTTTGAAGTGAAGCCGCCGGTGGTCGACGGACTTAAGATCAGCGTCAATTATTACAACATCAAGTTCAAGAACCTCATCGACATCCCGCCGGTGTTCAATCCGGCCGTCTTCTACTCGTTGTTCACCGGCAACTACATCATGAACCCGACAATCGCCCAGGTGCAGGCGCTGGCGGCGCAGGCTCCCGGCGGCCTCGCCATGGTGTCGCCCTTCACGGTCGTCCCCGGTCAGGTCTATTCGATCGCCGACGGGCGGCGCACCAACCTGGCCGCGGTGGACACCGACGGTCTCGATCTGTCGGTGACCTATCAGAGGGACACAGGTTTCGGGTCGATCTACGCCAACGTCGGCGGCAACTATGTGCTGAACCGCAAGGAGCAGTCGGTTGCGACCGCTCCCACGGTCAATACCGTCCGCAATCAGTCGCGCTTTCAGCTGTCCAGCACGCTCGGCATGGTCGTGGGCGCCCTGCGCGCCCAGGCCACGCTCAATCATCTCGGCGGATGGGATGTTGCGCCGCTGGTTTCCAACCTCAACCAGGGCCGCATCAAGTCGTTCAACGTCGTGAACGCCTTCGTCCAATACGACGTCAGCGGTCAGGGCATGCTCAAGGGCCTCTCCCTGACCTTCAACGTCGACAACGTCTTCGACAAGGATCCCCCAGGCTACAATGGCGTGATCAACTCGCTCGACGGATATGCTGTCACGAGCATCGGTCGCGTCGTCCAGTTCGGGATCAACAAGAAGTTCTGACCTGCATATCGGCTCCAACCTTCCTCTGACTGGAACGGGCGATCCCTTGATTAGAAACCGAGAAATCTATTCGCGCCCCTTCAGGCGGCGCATCGAGCGGCTATTGGTCGCCGGCCCGCTGGTTGCGTCGGCGATGTTGGCCGTGGGGCCCGTCGCGGCCTACGCCGCGGACGCGCAAGCTTCGGCGTCGGCTCCCAGCGCGTCGGTCCCCGATCCGCTGTTCAGCCAGCCCTACATCGACATCGACGAGTGGCGCGACGCTCCGGTCCGCCACCGCTATGTCCACGGCGGCTTCAAAGGCACGGACACGCGGTTCTCCGTCTACCTCCCGCCCAAGGCGCAATATCAGGGCCGCTTCTTCCAGCACCTCACGCCGGCCCCGGACAACGAGAACCTGGCGCAACGCCCGGCGGCCGGCGAGGAGAACAAGCTCGCCTTCGCGCTCTCCAGCGGCGGCTATTTCGTCGAGACCAACGGCGGCGGGCCGGCCGTCGCAGGCTTCGGCTCCAAGGACCCGACGATCGGCGCCTACCGCGCCAACGCCGCCGCAGCCCGCTACTCGCGCGTGATCGCGCTGGAGATGTATGGCGGCAAGCGGCCCTACGGCTATGTCTACGGCGGCAGCGGCGGCGCCTACCGGACCATCGGCTCGTTCGAGAACACGCGCGGCGTCTGGGACGGGGCCGTGCCCTACGTCCTCGGCTCGAGCATGGCGATCCCCAATGCCTTCAGCGTGCGGATGCACGCCATGCGGCTGCTCAAGGACAGGTTCCCGCAGATCCTCGACGCCGTCGAACCCGGCGGCAGCGGCGATCCCTATGCTGGACTGACCGCCGAACAGGCGGGCGCGCTGCGGGAGGTGACCCGGATGGGCTTCCCGCCGCAATCCTGGTTCGGTTGGAAGACCATGGGCATTCACGGCTTCGCCGCCCTCTACGGCGGCGTCGTCATGGCCGATCCCGGTTACTTCACCGATTTCTGGACCAAGCCCGGCTACTACGGGTTCGATCATCCCGAGAGCTTCGCCGGCGCCCGCCTGCAGCATAGAACCACGGTGGCGGAGGCGTTCACGGCCGCGGACGCCGCCCGGATGGGGCTCAACACCCGGTTGGTGAACGGCACCGTCACCGGCAACGTCGACGACTCCTACGCCGCCCTGCAAGGCGATGCGGCGAAGCATGTCGTCGCCTTCCGCCTCGCCGCCGCGCCGCCGCCGGTCGACTTCCTGGGCGGTGACCTGATCGTCCTCTCCGGCGCCGCCAAGGGCGCGCGGCTGACCGTCAGCCGGATCGACGGCGACAAGGTGATCCTGGGCATCGTCGACCCCGCCGTCGCCGCCAGGCTCGCGGCCGGCGACGAGGTGCAGCTCGACAATTCCAACTTCCTGGCCGCCCAGACCTATCACCGCCACCAGGTCCCGGGCCCCGAGTTCACCGCCTGGGACCAGTTCCGCGGCCCCGACGGCAAACCGCTCTATCCCCAGCGGCCGATGCTGCTCGGGCCCTTGTTCACCAAGGCCACGGCCGGCTCGGTTCCGGAGGGGAATTTCGACGGCAAGATGATCCTGGTGGAGTCGCTCTGGGACCGCGAGGCCTTCCCCTGGTCGGCCGACTGGTACCGCGCCCGGGTGCAGAAGCATTTCGGCGCGGCGACCGACGACCATTTCCGCCTTTGGTACACCGACCACGCGCTCCACGGGGACAACACCCAGCAGGAGGACCCGACCCGCACCGTCAGCTATCTGGGCGTCCTGCACCAGGCGCTGCGCGACGTGGCGCAATGGGTGGAAAAGGGAACCCCGCCGCCGGCCAGCACCAGCTATCGCATCGACGACGGCCAGGTGGTGATCCCGGCCGCCGCCGCGGCGCGCAAGGGCGTCCAGCCGGTTGTGGCCCTGACCGCCAACGGCGGCGCGCGGGCCGAAATCACCCGCGGCCAGGCGGTGACCTTCGTCGGAACGATCACAGTCCCGCCCGGCGCCGGATCGGTGGTCGGGGCGCGGTGGGATTTCGAGGGAAGCGGCGCCTTCGCCGACAGCTCGCCGGTGGCGAAGGGGGCGCAGACCGTGCGCGTCACCGTGACCCATCGCTTCGAGACGCCGGGAACCTACTTCCCCGCGCTCCTCGGAACTTCGCAGCGGCAGGGCGACGCAAACACGCCTTACGCCCGGATCCAGAATCTGGGCCGGGTGCGCGTCGTCGTGAAGTAAGGGGCCAGGATCGATCGGCGGCCTTCGCCGCAAGATCCGCTGCGAGGCCGCCCCGAGCCGGGCGGTCTGATCGCGCGCGGGTCGATCGGGGAATCGAAACGGCCCCGGAGCTTGAGCTCGACGGGGCCGTTGTTAATTTTGGGTGGGCAGCCCCGCACTCAGTGGCGCCCCACAGGCCTCACAACCGAGCCACTCCAGCACTCGCTTCACCTCGCGCACACTCGCCTGGATGGCGGTCTTGGGAACAGGTTTCCGCAGGACCGCACAGGCCTCGGGGATCTCTCCCATGCGGTATAGCGTTAGCGCGAGACCGATCAGAGACCGTCCGTGATAGCCCCGCTCGCTCAGGACCGTCCTTCTGCCGTACCAACGCTCGGCTTGCTGCTCGAGCGTGCGCACCCTGTCGAACCAGGGAACACCATACTCAAGCACCGCGTCAGCCAACGCCTTTGCGCCATCACGCTCGTCGCGCTTCCACCAGCGATCAAATCCATCGATGAGCGCCCCGATGCGCTCGCTCCTCGGCGGCATCTGGATGGCGTCTTCTGGTCCAAAGATTTCCAGGAAGAGCTTCTCAGTCTCGAGATCCTTCGTGAAAAAGTTGACCGTCACGCCGAGCCCGCCGGACTGCCGATTCACACATTCCCAGATATCGTCACGGACACGCACCCAGTCGTCGCCGCTTCGTTTGAAGCCGTGCAGACGCAGGACGTCGTCCAGCGCCTTTGCGTACGAACGCCCCATCACATGAACCTCTTCGGATCATAAAATAGCGCCCTTACCTTCTGGCCTGTAGCCTCTTCGTATTTCCTCACTTGTCTTGCTGCAGCCTCCCTCCCCAAGGGCGTGTTGGGCTTGACTTCAACGTACTTCCGCACATTGGGATCTGGAGTTCGCGGCGGAGCGCCAAGATCTGGCTTTAGGGTCTTCCCATTGGGTCCGGGCGCCTTCGGCTCATACTCCCAGCCAGGTTTGGCGCGCGCCATGTCCTCGTAAAACTTGTGCGCTCAACGACCAGCCTTTGTCGCCCAGTTGTCGCCAACTCGGAGACGTGGGCCGCCGGCTTAGAACCAGCGGCCCACGCGAAATGACCTTGGGAGCGAAGCGGGCGGCGAGCGCGGCCGCAGCCTCCACTCCAAGCACAGCGGCTATAGGAGCGAGGGACGGCACCGCCATCCAGCAGTTCTGTATGTCAATCTGCCGAACCGTTCGGACCCGATCTGGTCGGCATGCCGAGGTTGGCGGAACGTGGACGACAGCGCATTCTCGATAGCCTCGAAGGCGTCGCACC